>JBFWYG010000014.1:0-71381 GCA_050186725.1 Gammaproteobacteria bacterium
GTCGTCATGCAGAGCGCTCCTGCCCCGCGACGCGCGGGCCTGCCATGCTAGGCGGGCGCCGCTCGCGGGACCAATCAGTAAATATCGAGGTCGGAACCAGGCGCGACCGACCGACGCGATGATCGCACAGGCCGGCGCCGCGCGGCGCGCTCAAGCCTCCAGCGCGCTCTTGGCGGTGGCCAGCACGGCGAGCGCCGCGGCGTTCTTGATGCGCCGCTCGGCGGTAATCGCGTAGTAGGTCTCCTTGACCGCGGTCACGCCGACTTCGCTCACGCCGTACTGCGGGCCGATGTCCGCGCCGATCGAGCGCGCGGCCGGGAAGCAGCCCAGGCCCTCGGCGCCGAACACCTTCAGCAGCGCCGAGTCCTCGAACTCGGCGACGATCAAGGGCGCGATGCCCTGGCTCTCGAACCAGCGCTCGAGATCGCGCCTGACCAGGGTATTGGCGGTCGGCAGCAGCATGGGCGCGCCGTCCAGGCTGCGCGGAAAGCCGCGCTTCAGCTTGCGCGCGCGCTCGGTGAGTGCGAACACGCAGACGTCGGTGGTGCCGAGCAGGTGGGAATAGGTCTTGGCCGCCTGCGACTCGTGGGATGCGCGGTCGGAGATCACCACGTCCAGCCGATGGGCCGCGAGATCCGCCACCAGCTCCTCGTGCTTGCCCTCGTAGACCGACAGGAAGTAGTCGTCGAAGGCTTCCACCGCCTTGCGCAGGAAACGATAGGTCAGGAGCTTCGGCACCACGTCGCTGACGCCGATGCGCAGCCGGCCCAGGCGCCCCAGCCGACGACCCTCGAGGATCTCCACCAGCTCCTGGCCGGCGTTGAACATCGAATCGGCGTAGTCGAGCACCAGCTGGCCGGTCTCGGACAGCGCTAGGCTGCGGCCGCGCCGCTCGAAGAGCGGAGAACCGACATAGTCCTCGAGCTTGGCGAGCTGCCCGGACAAGGTCTGGGGCGTCAAGTGCAGGCGTTCGGCGGCGCCGGTCAGGCTCTTCTCGTGGGCGATGACCCAGAAGTAATAGAGATGCTTGTAGTTCGGGTGTTGCATGGGGCTCGACGGTCACCGGCAGCGTGGACGGACGCGCCACCACGGGCCGGGCGGCGCGAAGAGGTAAGCATCCCTGCCCGGCGTGCCACGCGCCCGGTCGCCGCGGAACCGCGGCTCGCCGCCGATGTTCATCCCAATCCTGCCTCGTTCCGACCGCGTGGCCCGCGACCCGGACTATAACCGCCCGGGCCCCGCGCCTAGAAGGCGCGGCGGCACTGGCCGCTCCATCGCGCCGCCCCTATCATCGGCCGCACCGTTCAACGGAGCGCCGCCATGTCCGATGTCATCCTGCACCATTACGCGCTGTCCCCGTTCTCGGAGAAGATTCGCCGGCTGCTGGCGGTGAAGGGACTGCCCTGGCGGGCGGTCGAGCAGCCGATCATGATGCCGAAGACCGATCTTGTGGCGCTGACCGGCGGCTATCGCCGCATCCCGGTCATGCAGGTGGGCGCCGACGTGTATTGCGACACCGCGCTGATCGCGCGGCGCATCGAGGCGCTGTATCCACAGACCGAGACGCTGCCGGCGAGCGCGGCCGGTCTCATCGCCATGCTCGAGGACTGGGCGGACCACCGCTTCTTCTTCCAGTGCGTGCCCCCCGTGATCGTCACGCTGTTCGACCAGCTGCCCCCCGGCTTTCTCGATGATCGGGCGCAGATGTCGCCCACCATGACCAAGGCGGGCATGTTCAAGGCCGCACCGCAGGCCTGGGGCCAGGCCCAGCTCAGCCTGGACCGGCTGGCGCGCCAGCTCGGCGACAAGGATTACCTCCTGGGCGATCGCTTCACGCTGGCTGACGCCGCCTGCTACAACCCGGTGTGGTTCCTGAAGAACGACCCGCAGCTGTTCGCCGCCGTGCTGGCGCGTCCGCGGCTCGCGGCCTGGTTCCAGCGCATCGAACGCGTGCCGGATGCCGGCATCACGGCGCTCGCCCCGGCCGCTGCGCTTGCGATCGCGCGGGATGCCGAGCCCGTGAGCCCGCCGCCGTCCAGCGTACCCGCGGGGCTGGACTACGGACTGGGCGACGAGGTGGCGGTGGTGGCGGACGACTACGGCCAGGAGCAGACCGCTGGCCGCGTGACCTTCATCGGCGACGAGCAGCTCACGGTGGAAAGGCAGGACGCGGCGCTCGGCCGCGTGGCGGTGCACTTCCCGCGGGCGGGTTACCGGATCATCAAGCGTTGAAGGAAGGCGGAGCCGCCGGACCGGGCGAGGCGCCCGGCCGGCGGGGCGAGACTCAGGCGGCGCGCGGCAGGTTGTGACGCTTGGGGAGCTGCTCGACGTTGTCCGTCGCGTAGCTCTCGACCACCGGGGTGGCGGTGGTGGACTTTTCCTCGCGCAGCAGACGCAGGATCTCGAGGCTGCGAGCGGAGAGGAAGGCGCCCACCGCGCCCATCAGCGCGATGCGGAAGGTGGTGAGCAGGGTCAGCTCGAGGGTGGCGCCGCTCATCCAGCGGGCGCCCAGCAGGGAGAACAGGGCGGCGAGTACCAATGCCATACCCAGCATGTCCAGCGAATAGCAAAACCAGTTGCGGTCTTTCATAACTCTTCTTCTCGTTCCGTTTGGCGCCGGTCCGCGGGTCACGGCCGGCATTTCTCGTAGGTCGATGGTCAATATAGTTCGCGTACGTGGCGATACTGTTAATTGGTCGACAGTGACCGGCGAATTAACACTTTGAAAAATTTCGCCGTTCCCGCCCGGCGTGCCATGCCGACGAGCCTCTGCGGGTCTCGTTCTGCGGGGAGAGCATTAGACGCCACGGCCGCGCATGCGGGCACTGGCATGCGTCACACAAATTCGAGTGAATTGTGTGAAATTGTTTCTAAGTCGCGATTGAAGATTTCGCCGGCATGGACGCCGGCGCGTGTCGGACCACGCGCGCTCAGCGGCGACGCTCGTCCATCATGCGCTGCAGTGTGCCTTCGACTTCCTCGAGGCGCGCGACGATTTTCTGCCGCTGGTAGTTGGACAGCCCCGGGGAATCGCGGGCGATGCGCAGCTGCTCGGCGGCGTAGGGCACCTCGCCGACGCTGTAGTAATACTCGGCGAGCGAGCCATGGGCAGAGGAATCGTCACCGAGCCGGGTCTGGGCGTCGGCCATCAGCTTGTAGTAGCGCGGATCGCGCCGTTCGGACAGGCCCCAGCTGCTCAAGAGTTCCTTGGCCTCCTTGGCGCGATCGACCAGCAGCAGACCGTTCACATAGTTGTAGACCGCGGCGCGACCTTCCGGGTCGAGCTCGTAGGCGCGCGCGAAATGCGGCACGGCCGCGGCGTACTGGTTGGCGCGCTGTTCGATCTTGCCGGCGGCGATGTGGAAAGAGCCGATGCGCGGGAACCTGGCGGTGAGCTTGGTGATCTCGTTGCGCGCCTTGTCGAAGTCGCCCGTTTCCATGTAAGCCAGCGCCAGGCCATAGCGCAGCGCCTCGGGATGGCCCTCGTCGTTGCCCGCGGCGATGGCCTCCTGGAAGTAGCGCACCGCCTGGGTCGGATCGGCCTCGCCCATGACCCGCAGCTTGGCCTTGACCAGGTGGTACTGCGGGCTGTCCTCGCGCACACCGTCGGCCTTGATCTGGGCCGCGCGGTTGCGCGCCTCGGCGATGCGGTTGACGGTCACCGGGTGGGTGCGCAGGTATTCGGGAATGAAGGACGGATCGGTGTAACGCGACGCGCGCTGCATGCGCTCGAAGAACGACGCCATCATTTCGGTGTCGTAGTGCGCCTCCTTCATGAGTTCGATGCCGATGGCGTCGGCTTCCTTCTCGTTCGCGCGGGTGAAATTGATCTGCATCTGCTGGGCGGCGGCCTGGCCGGCCATCAGCGCGCCCGCGCCCATCTGCGGGTTGACCGCCATCAGCACGATGCCCGCCACCATGGAGGCGATCATCGGCGCGGTCATGTGCGAAGCTTCCTCGATCATGCGCGCGCCGTGGCGCTGCGTGACATGGGAGATCTCGTGGCCCATCACCGAAGCCAGCTCGGACTCGTTGCTGGTCTCGAGAATCAGGCCGGTGTGCATGTACACGTAGCCGCCCGGCACGGCGAAGGCGTTGATCACCGGGCTCTCCATCACCGCGAAGCGAAAGCCGAGCTCGTAGTTGGTGTGCTTGGCCATGCTGTTGCCGAGCGCGGTGATGTAGTCCTCCACCTCCTCGTCGTTGACCAGCGGCGCCTGGCGGCGGATCTGGCGCGCGTATTCCTCGCCCAGCCGACGTTCCTGCTCGGGCGAAATGATTGCGCCGGCGGAATCGCCGATGTCCGGCAGGTCGATCTGATCGGCGACGAGCGCCGCGGGCAGGCTCCACAGGGCGGCGGACAGGCAGGCGAGAGGAAAGAAGCGTCGGGTCATGCAATGCATCCGGCGGCCGGACGCCGCGTCTTACGGTAACACAAGGCTCGTGGCTGCCCTATCATTCCAAGGGTGGCGCTCGGACAGTGCGAGGGCGCAACGAGTTCAGACAACCCCGCGCCGGGGGAAGCGGCACGGTCCCGACCCATGTAACGGGGGAACCATGCAATGACTGTGGAGAAGAAGAACGCGTTCTACGCGCAATCGGGCGGCGTGACCGCCGTGATCAATGCCACCGCCTGCGGGCTCCTGGAGACCGCGCGGCGTCACTCCGATCGCCTGGGCCGAGTCTACGCCGGCCGCAACGGCATCCTGGGCGCGCTCACCGAGGACCTCATCGACACCAGCCAGGAGTCCGACGCCGCCATCGCGGCGCTGCGCCACACCCCGGCGGGCGCCTTCGGTTCCTGCCGCTACAAGCTGAAGGACCTGACCCGCCAGCACGCCGAGTACGAGCGCCTGCTGGAGGTGTTCCGCGCCCACGACATCGGCTACTTCTTCTACAACGGCGGCGGCGACTCGCAGGACACGACCCACAAGGTCGCCGAGTTCGCGCAGGCCGCCGGCTACCCGCTGACCTGCATCGGGATCCCCAAGACCGTCGACAACGATCTGGCCATGACCGACAGCTGTCCGGGCTTCGGCTCGGTGGCCAAGTACGTGGCGGTCTCCATCCGCGAAGCGGGCTACGACGTCGCGTCCATGGCCAAGACCTCGACCAAGGTCTTCGTGCTCGAGGTCATGGGTCGCCACGCCGGCTGGATAGCCGCCGCCGGCGGACTGGCGGCGCGCGGCCCGGGGGAGGCGCCGCAGCTGATCCTGTTCCCGGAGATACCGCTCGACGAGGCAGGCTTCCTCGCCCGCGTGCGCGCCACGGTGGACGCGCAGGGCTGGTGCGCGGTGGTGGTGTCCGAAGGCCTGCACAACGCGGCCGGCGAATACGTGGCCGAGGCGGGCACGCGCGACGCCTTCGGCCATGCGCAGCTCGGCGGCGTGGCGCCGGTCATCGCCGGGCTGGTCAAGGACAAGCTCGGCTACAAGGTCCACTGGGCGGTGGCCGACTACCTGCAGCGCGCCGCCCGCCACATCGCCTCGCGCACCGACGTCGAACAGGCCTATGCGCTCGGCCGCGCCGCGGTGGAGATGGCGCTGGCCGGCGAGTCCGGCGTGATGGTCACCATCGTGCGCCTGGCGGACGAACCCTACCGCTGGGAGATCGGCCGCGCGCCGCTCGCCGCGGTGGCCAACCTGGAACGCAAGCTGCCCCGGGATTTCATCACGCCGGACGGCTATGGCATCACGGAGAACTGCCGTCGCTACCTCGCGCCGCTCATCGTCGGCGAGGACCCGCCGCCCTATGTCGACGGCCTCCCGGACTACGTCAGGCTGCGCAACGCAGCCGTGCCGCGACGCCTCGCCGCGTCCTTTGCCGTGAAGGGATAAGCCAGTACAATCGGCCCGCCCGCCGCAGGGGATTGGCGGGCATAAACGGCTGAAATCGGCCGCTTTCTCGCAAACTTTAAAATTCAATTCACAGCAATGCTTAGCTGAGGGGTTAGCTCATGTCTGCTCTCTGGTTCTCCATACTCTGCGGGGTCGGCGCCGTGCTGTACGGCGGCTGGTCCGTACGCTGGATCCTGGCCCAACCACAGGGCAACGCGCGCATGATTGAAATCGCGACCGCGGTTCAACAAGGCGCGTCGGCCTATCTCAATCGGCAATACACCACCATCGGCATCGTCGGCGCGGTGCTGTTCGTGGCGCTGTGGGTCGCGCTCGACAGCCTGACCGCCATCGGCTTCGCCATCGGCGCGGTGCTGTCCGGCGCCACCGGCTACATCGGCATGAACGTGTCGGTGCGCTCCAACCTGCGCACCGCCGAAGCCGCCAACAAGGGCATGAATGCCGCGCTGCAGGTGGCCTTCCGTGGCGGCGCCATCACCGGCCTCCTGGTGGTGGGCCTCGGCCTGCTGGGCGTGGCCGGCTACTACGCCTTCCTCACCAGCGGCAACCCGGACGCGAGCCTCGCGCCGCTGGTCGGCCTGGGCTTCGGTGGTTCTCTGATCTCGATTTTTGCTCGTCTCGGCGGCGGCATCTTCACCAAGGGCGCGGACGTCGGCGCGGATCTCGTCGGCAAGGTCGAAGCCGGCATTCCCGAGGACGATCCGCGCAACCCGGCGGTGATCGCCGACAACGTAGGTGACAACGTCGGCGACTGCGCCGGCATGGCGGCGGATCTCTTCGAGACCTACGCGGTCACCGTGATCGCGACCATGCTGCTTGGCCACCTGGCCGCGGAGCAGGTCGGCGTGAACGGCGTCATCTTCCCGCTGGTGCTGGGCGGCGTGGCGATCATCGCCTCCATCGTCGGCACCTTCTTCGTCAAGGCCAGCGAAGGCGGCTCGATCATGGGCGCGCTGTACAAGGGCCTGATCGTCGCCGGCCTGCTGGCAGCGGCGGCCTACTACCCGGTCACCAAGGAACTGATGGCCGACTCCAGCTACGGCGTCAACGCGCTGTTCGGCTGCGCGATGGTCGGCCTGGTGCTGACCGCAGCGCTGGTGTGGATCACCGAGTACTACACGGGCACGCAGTACGCGCCGGTGCAGCACATCGCCGCGGCCTCCGAGACGGGTCACGCGACCAACATCATTGCCGGCATCGGCATATCGATGAAGGCCTGCGCGCTGCCGGTGCTGGTGATCTGCGCGGCGATTTACTTCGCCTACGAGTGGGCCAACCTCTACGGCATCGCCATCGCCGCGACCTCCATGCTGTCCATGACCGGCATCATCGTCGCGCTGGACGCCTTCGGTCCGATCACCGACAACGCCGGCGGCATCGCCGAGATGGCGGAGCTGGACGAGAAGATTCGCGGCATCACCGATCCGCTGGACGCGGTTGGCAACACCACCAAGGCGGTGACCAAGGGCTATGCGATCGGCTCCGCCGCGCTGGCGGCCCTGGTGCTGTTCGCCGACTACACCCACGAGCTCGAGAAGGCGATGGGCCAGACGGTGGAGTTCTTGCTGTCCGATCCCAAGGTCATCATCGGCCTGTTCATCGGCGGCATGGTGCCCTACCTGTTCGCCGCCATGGGTATGGAAGCCGTGGGCCGCGCCGCCGGCTCGGTGGTGGTGGAAGTGCGCCGCCAGTTCAAGGAAATCCCGGGCATCATGCAGGGCACGGCCAAGCCGGATTACTCGCGCGCGGTCGACATGCTGACCCGCGCGGCGATCAAGGAAATGATCGTGCCCTCGCTCCTGCCGGTGCTGGTACCTATTGTCGTCGGTTTCGTGCTCGGCCCGCTGGCGCTCGGCGGCCTTCTGCTCGGCACCATCATCACGGGTCTCTTCGTCGCGATTTCCATGACCACCGGCGGTGGCGCGTGGGACAACGCGAAGAAGTACATCGAGGATGGTCACCACGGCGGCAAGGGCTCGGAAGCCCACAAGGCGGCCGTCACCGGTGACACCGTCGGCGATCCCTACAAAGACACCGCCGGCCCGGCCGTGAACCCGCTGATCAAGATCATCAACATCGTCGCGCTTCTGATCGTGCCGCTGATTGTGTGATGCTTCGGCGCCCGCCCCGCAACGGGGCGGGCGCCTGCTTCCTTGCGCCGTCCGTTTCCCCGCCCCGAAAATCTCGATCTGAACGCCGTGCATGGCGGGTTGAAACCCGCCCTACAGGGCGTCTAAGTCCGTTTCCCCAACCCGAAAATCTCGATCTGAACGCCGTGCATGGCGGGTTGAAACCCGCCCTACAGGGCGTCTCAGTGCAAGGCGGGTCCCAGGCCGCCACACAGATCAACGCCCCCGCAGCGCCGTCCCTATCCCCGCCTTGGCCAGCATCTCGGCCGTCTCCGCCAACGGCAGCCCCACCACCGCGCCGTAGCTGCCCTCGATGCGTTTCACGAGCGCGCCGCCGAGCCCCTGGATGCCGTAGGCGCCGGCCTTGTCGGCCGGCTCGCCGCTCGCGACGTAGGCCGCGATCACGGCGTCGTCCAGCGGCATGAACTCGACCCGCGTGGTCACCACCGCCACCGCGAGCGATGCGCGCGTGCCGACCACCACCGCGGTCAGCACCTCGTGCGTCCTGCCGGACAGGCGCGCCAGCATGCGCCGCGCGTCGTCGATATCGAGCGGTTTGCCGAGGACCTCGCCGTCCAGGCAGACGGTGGTGTCCGCGGCCAGCACCACGGCGTCGGAAGGCAAGGCGGCCGCGCCGGCGCGCGCCTTGTCCTCGGCCACGCGGCGCACGTAGTCGGCGGGCGCCTCGCCGACGTGCTGATCTTCATCCACCTCGACGTCGACCAGCACGAAGTCCACGCCCAGTAGACGCAGCAGTTCGGCGCGACGGGGCGAGCGGGAAGCGAGATGCAGCATGGGCGGACTCACGAACGATGGTAGGGATGGCCGGCGGCGATGCTCACCGCGCGGTAGAGCTGTTCGGCCACCAGCACCTGCACGAAGAGATGGGGCAGGGTGAGGCGCGACAGCGACCAGCGCGTGTGTGCCGTCGCCAGGAACTCGGCATCGAAGCCGTCGGCGCCGCCGATGACGAAGCTCAAGGAGGCATGGCGCTCGCGCCACTCACCGACGCGGCGCGCGAATTCGACACTGGTCCATTCCTCGCCGCGCTCGTCGAGCGCCACCACGTGCGTGTCCGCGGCGAGCGCCTTGCGCAGGCGCTGCGCTTCGTCGCGCCGGCGGGTCGCGCTGTCGACGCCGTCCTGGCCGGGCGTGACGAAGCGGAAACGCAGTTCGAGCTGGCGACCGAGACGCTTCGCGTAGTCGGCGCAGGTCTCGGTCACCCAGACGGGCGGGCGGCGGCAGACGCCGAGCACCTCCACCCGCACGGTGTCAGGCCTCGAGTTGCGCCGCGGCGCGCTGCTCCCAGAGTTTCTCGAGCTGGTAGAAGTCGCGCGTGGCGGGTTGCATGACATGCACCACCACGCCACCGAGGTCGATGAGGATCCATTCGCTCTCGCGCTCGCCCTCGATGCCGAGCGTCTTCACGCCGAGTTCGCGCGCCGTGTCCATCACGCGCTGCGCGAGCGCGCGCACCTGCCGGTTGGAGCGGCCCGAGGCGATGATCATGTAATCGGTGATGACGGTCAGCTTGCGCACGTCGAGCACGCGGATGTCCACCGCCTTGCCATCGTCGAGCGCCGTGGCCACTTTGTGCGCGAGGTCGGCCAGGGCCTGGTCTTCTTTCTTGCTCATGGGCGGTAGAGTCGCTGTTCGGCTATGTAGTCGTCGACCGCGTCGGGCACCAGGTGGCGAATCGAGCGGCCCGCGGCGAGACGCGCGCGGAGGTCACTGGAGGCGATGGGCAGCAGGGGAATGTCGAGAAAGTACACGCGCCCGGCGCGCGCTTGGTGCAGTGCTGTCACGTGGTCAGCCTGCGCATTCGCGGTCAGTTCGTCAAGCGCGGCGGACGGCGCGGCGCCGCTGTCGGGCCGCGCCGCGACCACGAGGTGGGCGAGGCGCAGCAGATCCGCGGGGCGCTTCCAACTCGGCAGACCCAGGTAGGCGTCACGCCCGATGATCAGACACAGCGGTCGATGCGGCCAGCGCGCGCGCAGCGTCTCGAGGGTGTCGACGGTGTAGCTGACGCCGCCGCGCGCGATCTCGACGTCGTCCACCATGAGCGGCGCGCGGACCGCGGCGCGCAGCATGGCGAGGCGCGCGGTGGTACTCGCGAGCGGCGCGGCGCGGTGGCCGGGGGCGTTCAGCGGGATCAGCCGAACTTCGTCCAGGCCGAGCGCCTCGACCGCTTCCAGCGCCACGCGCAGGTGGCCGTTGTGCACCGGGTCGAAGGTGCCGCCGAGCAGGCCGATGGGGCGGCCCTCGGCGCCGGCATCGGCCAGTCCTTGGTCAGGCGCGGATATGGCCGTCTCCCAGCACGATCCACTTCTGCGAAGTAAGCCCTTCCAGGCCCACCGGCCCGCGCGCGTGGAACTTGTCGGTGCTGATGCCGATCTCGGCGCCGAGCCCATACTCGAAGCCGTCGGCGAAACGGGTGGAGGCGTTGACCATCACCGAGCTGGAATCGACTTCGGCGAGAAAGCGGCGCGCTTTGACCAGGTTCTCGGTGACGATGGCGTCGGTGTGCTGCGAGCCGTAGCGCGCGATGTGCGCGAGCGCGGCGTCGAAATCGTCCACCACGCGCACCGCGAGGATCGGCGCGAGGTACTCGGCGTACCAGTCGTCCTCGCTCGCCGGCCGCACCTCGGCGTAGAGCGCGCGCGTACGCTCGCAGCCGCGCAGTTCCACGCCGGCCGCGTGTAGCGCGGCCAGGATCGCGGGATACAGGCGCGTCGCGGCGGACGGTGTCGCGAGCAGCGTCTCCATGGTGTTGCAGGTGCCGTAGCGCTGGGTCTTGGCGTTCATGACGATGGCGAGCGCCTTATCGGCATCGGCGCTGTCGTCCAGGAACACGTGGCACACCCCGTCCAGGTGCTTGATCACCGGCATGCGCGCCTCGCGGCTCACGCGTTCGATGAGGCTCTTGCCGCCGCGCGGCACGATGACATCCACCAGGCCGGCCTGGGCGAGCAGCGCGCCGACCGCGGCACGATCGCGCGTGGCGAGCACCTGCACCCCGGCCGCCGGCAGCCCGGCCGCCTCGAGACCGGCATGCACGCAGGCGGCGATGATCTGGTTCGAGCGCAGCGCCTCGGAGCCGCCGCGCAGGATGGCGGCGTTGCCGGACTTCAAGCACAGCGCCGCGGCGTCGGCGGTGACGTTGGGCCGCGCCTCGTAGATGATGCCGACCACGCCGAGCGGCACGCGCATGCGCCCGACCTGGATGCCGCTCGGACGAAAGTCGAGATCGGTGATGCCGCCTATCGGATCGGCCAGCGTCGCGACTTCGGCGACCCCGGCGGCCATCGCTTCGACGCGCGCCGGGTTCAGGCTCAGACGCTCGATCAGCGCGGCGTCGAGACCCGCGGTGGTGGCCGCCTCTACGTCGGCGCGATTGGCCGCGAGGATGGCGTCCGCCTCGGCACGCAGACGCGCGGCGATGGCGGCGAGCGCGGCGTTCTTCTGCGCGCTGGTCGCACGCGCGAGCAGGCGGCTCGCCTCACGCGCGGCGCGCGCCACGCCCTCGACGTAGGTGACCACGTCGCCCTGCGCATCCAGTTGTCTCACTGCCTCGGCCATCACTTCATCCTACAAGCGCCGCAGCAGACCATCCGCCGCCGCCGCGCCCGAAAGTTTCATGCTCAATATCTCGATCTCGTCCCAGGGATCGCCGCTGCGACCGCCCTTGACCACCGTGTCGATGAAATTAGCGTACGCCAACAGCTCCATCAGGTCATCCTTGGAGCAGCGCTCGAGCACGCGGCGAATCGCGGCCTTGCGCCCCTGCCACACGCGGTACTCGTCCAGCACCGCGTTCAGCGGCTTGCCGCGCTCGATGGCCGCGGCCATCGCCACCAGCGAGCGCAGTTCGCGTCCCAGGGCCCAGTTCAGCAGCAGCGCCTCGGTGCCTTCCTCGCGCAGGCCGCGCACCATGCGCAGCGCGCGCGCGAGATCGCCGGCCAGCACCGCGTCGGCGAACTGGAACACGTCGTAGCGCGCGCTGTCCCGCACCGCGGCCAGCACGTCGTCCTCGGTGATGGTCTCGGTGTCGACCAAGAGCGCGAGCTTCTCCACTTCCTGCGCGGCAGCCAGCATGTTGCCCTCGACGCGCTCGGCGACCAGCGCCGCAGCGCCGCGTTCGAGGCGGCGCCCGAAGCGCGCGGCGCGGCGCGCCAGCCACTCGGGCAGCGCGGCGCCGCGCAGATCGCGGGTCGCGACGCACACCGCGTCGGCTTCCAGCGCCTTGAACCAGCGCGCGTTGCGCGCGGACTTGTCCGGCTTGCCGGCGGTCACCACCACCACGTCCTCGGCGAGGCCCTGGCTGGCGAGACGCTCGAGAAACTCCGGGCCGCCCTTGTCGGGCTTGCGTTCGCCGAGCCGGATTTCGAACAGGCGCCGCGTGGCGAACAGCGACAGCGCGTTGCCTTCCTCGGCCAGCGCCTGCCAGTCGATGCCGGTGTCGGCGTCGTACACGCAGCGCTCGTTGATGCCGTCCTCGAGCGCGCGGGCACGGACCGCGTCGGCGCATTCGAGCAGCTGCAGGGGTTCGTCGCCGTGGAAGAAATACACCGGCGCGAGCGACTGCGCCCGCAACCGCTCCATCAGGCGCTCGACGGTGAGCTGCATCAGCCCGCGCCGGCGTCGCTGCCCGCGGGCGCGTCCTCGGGCGAGAGGTCCTCGGTGCCCGGCGCGCCCTTGGCGGCCGGCGGCGGCACTTCGATGGATTCCAGGCGGAACACCAGCGAGGTGGCGGCCGACTCGGCGAGATCCTGCTGCACGGTGTTGTCCTGCTCGACGGTGCCGAGCAGCGAGCCTTCGTCGAACACGTAGTCGAGCTGGAACTGCAACGGCTCGCGCGGCACCAGGAGTCGCCCGTCGCCGGCGCGCACGGTGAAGTGCGCGAGCAGGCCGAGCTCGATCTCGCGCACCTTGCCGGTGCCCGGATCGACCGACAGGATGCGTCGCTCGAAACGTTCGTCTTCCAGCTCGATGACGAGATCCGCCTTGCTCCGGCTGCGGGTCACGCGCAGCCCGCGGTTGAACAGTTCGCGGCGTACCGCGAGCAGCACCTGCCCGGCGTCGTCGCCCCTGAGATACACCCACTTGAACTGGTGCGTGCTGCTGCCCTCCGCGCCGCGCAGCTGCCAGCCACCGCAGCCCGCGAGCAGCGCGCAGGAGAGCAGCAGCAGCGACAGGCAGGCGTGGCGCATCGCGCTACTCCGCCACCACCACGTTGACCAGCTTGCCCGGCACCACGATGACCTTGCGCGGCGTCTTGCCGCTGACGAAGCGCTGCACGTTCTCCTCGGCGAGGGCGAGCGCTTCGCAGGCGGCCTTGTCGGCATTGACCGGCACGCGCACCACCGCGCGCTTGCGGCCGTTGACCTGCACCACCATCTCGACCTCGTCGCGCGTGAGCGCGGCCTCGTCGGCCACCGGCCAGGCGGCGAGCGCGAGGTCTTCAGCGTGGCCGAGCGCCTGCCACAGCACCGCGGTCACGTGCGGCACGATGGGCGCGAGCAGGAGCACCACGGTGTCCAGGCCTTCCTGGCGCACGGCGTGGGCGGCGGCGCTGTCCACCGTCATGCGCGAGAGATGGTTGACCAGTTCCATCACCGCCGCGATGGCGGTGTTGAATTTGTAGCGGCGGCTGATGTCGTCGCTGACCTTGGCGATGGTCTCGTGGATGTGCCGGCGCAGGGTCTTGAGACCCTCGGTCTGCTCGCCGGCCGCTGCGGGCGGCGCGCTTCGCGCGTGCTCGTTGACCAGCCGCCACAGCGACTTCAGGAAGCGGAACTGCCCTTCGACCGCCGAATCGGACCATTCCAGCGACTGGTCGGGCGGCGCGGCGAACATGGTGTACAGGCGCACCGTGTCGGCGCCGTAGCGGTCGATCAGGGCCTGCGGGTCGACGCCGTTGTTCTTCGACTTCGACATCTTCTCCACCGCGCCGATGGTCACCGGCTGACCGTCGGACTTGGCGCGCGCCGACACGGCGCGGCCCTTGGCGTCGAGCTCGACGTCCACCTGGGTGGGATTGAAGTACTGCTTGCGACCGTTCTCGGCGTCGCGGTAGTAGGTCTCCTTGCACACCATGCCCTGGGTCAGCAGGCGCTTGAACGGTTCGTCGGACTTCACCAGCCCCGCGTCGCGCATCGCCTTGTGGAAGAAGCGCGCGTAGAGGAGATGCAGCACCGCGTGCTCGATGCCGCCGATGTAGATGTCGACCGGCATCCAGTAGTCGGCGCGCGCGTCGACCATGCCGGTGTCGGCGTCGGCGCAGGCGAAGCGCGTGAAGTACCAGGACGATTCGAAGAAGGTGTCGAAAGTGTCGGTCTCACGGCGCCCAGGACGGCCGTCCGGCAGGGTCGCCTGCTGGAAGGCGGGCATGGACTTCAGGGGCGAGGTCACCCCCTCCCAGTTGACGTCCTCGGGCAGCACCACCGGCAGGCGCTCGTCGGCCTCAGGCACCACGCTGCCGTCGTCGCCGTAGAGCACCGGGATGGGACAGCCCCAGTAGCGCTGGCGGGACACCAGCCAGTCGCGCAGACGGTACTGGGTGCGGCGCTCGGCACGACCCTGCGCCTCCAGGCGCTTCGCGATGGCGTCGAACGCGCGCGCGAAGTCGAGGCCGTCGTACTCCCCGCTGTTCACCAGCACGCCGTGCTCGGTGAAGGCCTCGCGCTCGAGGTCGACAGCCGCGCCGTCGGCCGGCGCGATCACCTGCTGAATGGGCAGGCCGTGCTTCTTCGCGAACTCGTAATCGCGCTGATCGTGGGCCGGCACGGACATCACCGCGCCGGTGCCGTAGCCCATCAGCACGAAGTTCGCGACCCACACCGGCAGCGGTGCGCCGGAGAGCGGGTGGTCGACGGTGATGCCGAGGTCGAGGCCCTTCTTCTCCATGGTCTCCAGCACGGCTTCGGACGTCGACTGCCGGCGGCAGGTCTCGACGAAGGCCGCGATGTCGGCGTTGCGCGCGGCCGCCGCGAGGGTCAGCGGATGCTCGGGGGCGACCGCCATGTAGGTCGCGCCGGCCAGGGTGTCGGGCCGGGTGGTGAACACTTCGAGATCGCCGCTGCCGTCGCTGAGCGCGAACTTGATCTGGAGTCCCTGGGAGCGGCCGATCCAGTTGCGCTGCATGGTCTTGACCGCGTCGGGCCACTCGTCCATGCGGTCGAGTTCGTCCAGCAGTTCGTCGGCGTAGGCGGTGATGCGCAGGAACCACTGCGGCATCTCGCGTCGCTCGACCGGCGCGCCGGAGCGCCAGCCGCAGCCGTCGATCACCTGCTCATTGGCGAGCACCGTCTGCTCGACCGGGTCCCAGTTGACCGCCGCGGTCGCGCGGTACACCAGGCCCTTCTCGTAGAGCCGGGTGAAGAACCACTGTTCCCAGCGGTAGTAGTCCGGGTTGCAGGTGGCGAGCTCGCGCGCCCAGTCGTAGGCGAAGCCCAGGCGCTGCAGCTGGCCGCGCATGTAGTCGATGTTCGAGCGCGTCCACTTCGCCGGCGGCACGTTGTTCTCGATCGCGGCGTTCTCGGCCGGCAGGCCGAAGGCGTCCCAGCCCATGGGCTGCAGCACGTTCTTGCCCTGCATGCGCTGGTAGCGCGAGATCACGTCGCCGATGGTGTAGTTGCGCACGTGCCCCATGTGCAGACGCCCGCTCGGGTAGGGGAACATGCACAAGCAATAGAACTTCTCCCGGGCCGGGTCCTCGCTGGCCTTGAAGGTCTGGCGCTCGTGCCAGTCCGCCTGCACGGCCGGTTCGATCCTGGCCGGTTCATAGCGCTCGGTGAGGAGTTCGCGCATCTGGTCTTCGCGCACGTCGAATGCCCTTGTGGAGTACGGGTCGGCCGCCGCCGCGCGGTCCGCGGGCGGGGCGCTGGCAGGCGCCGGGTCGGGTCTGTTGGCCGAACCGCGAAGGATAGCAGGGCGGTCTACGGGCGGGGAACAAAAAAGAGGGCCGGTTCAAGGGTGAACCGGCCACGAAACCTCGGCGAACGAACCGAGGAGGGTTCAGGGCGCGGGGGCGGAGGCGGCCGTCAGGCGGTCGCGGTTCTTGTCCAGCGTGGCGGCGCCGATACCCTTGATCTGCAGCAGGTCGTCGACCGTCTTGAACGGTCCGTGGGCATCGCGGTAGTCGACGATGGCCTGGGCCTTGGCCGGGCCGATGCCGACCATGCCGCTGGCCAGGGCCTCGGCGCTGGCGGTGTTGATGTTGACCTGCTCGGCGGCGCCCGCGGCGCAGGCGAGCAGCACGAGCAGGATGGCGAGAAGGCGTCTTGCAGTGGACATTCCATGTCTCCTCAGGTTGGGCAAAGCGCCGCCGGTCACTCCTGGCCGACGGCAGGCCAAGCGTAGGCGACGCGGGCCGGCGCCCGCGAGCGCCGCCCGCGCGACCACGCCCGGCGACGCCCGGGATTTTTTCCCGGGGCGCTGGGTCTGCGCGGCGGCGCACCCTAGAATGACCTGTCGTTTCACGAAGACGTCATAAAACGCCCGTAAAACGGTCACGCTATCGGGCCGGTCGGCCCGCGGGTACTTTGATGACTGCGAACATTCTCATCGTCGAGGACGAGCCGGCGATTCGGCAGATGCTCGGCTTCACCCTGCAGGGCGACGGTTACCGTTTCCTCGAAGCCGGGGACGTGGAGGAGGCCAACCAGGCGATGAGCACCCTCATTCCGGACCTCATCCTGCTCGACTGGATGCTGCCCGGCATAAGCGGGGTGGACTTCGCCCGGCGCCTGAAGCGCGACCCCAAGACGAGCGGCATTCCGATCATCATGCTCACCGCGCGCGGCACCGAGAACGACAAGGTAAAGGGGCTGGACACCGGCGCCGACGACTTCATCACCAAGCCGTTCTCGACCCGCGAGCTGCTGGCGCGGGTGCGGGCGGTCATGCGCCGCACCCAGCAGGCCGTCGACCAGGACGTGATCGAGGTCGGCGTGATCAAGCTCGACACCCAGACGCACCGCGTGCTGGCCAACGGCCGCACCGTCGAGATGAGCCCGACGGAATTCCGCCTGCTGCAGTTCTTCGTCACCCATCCCGAGCGGGTTTATTCGCGAAATCAGTTGCTTGACAGCGTGTGGGGGAACCACGCCTACATCGAGGAACGGACCGTGGACGTGCACATCCGGCGCCTGCGCAAGCTGCTCGAGCCGCATGGCTGCGAGGCCTATATCCAGACCGTGCGGAGCGTGGGCTACCGCTTCTCCTCGACCCTGGACTGAGTCCGCGGCGGCGAGGTGGCTTCTGTCGGCCCCGCGAAAGTACGATAATCCCAGCCCACGCTCTCAGACTTTCACGCCCATGCAGCAACGCGATGCCTGGCGCCTTGCAGCACTGCTCCTCACCGCGCTCCTGATCGGCACTCTGATCGGCAAGACCAAGTGGTGCCTGGTGGTCGCGCTGCTCGGCTACGTCGCGTGGCTGCACACCCGTCTCGAACTGCTGCTCTCGTGGCTGCGCGATCACAAGACCCACGAGCCGCCGGAGGCGCCCGGGGCCTTCGAGGAAATCTCGCTCGAGATCGATTACCTGCGTGAGCGGCACAAGAAGCGCAAGAAGAAGCTCGCCAACTATCTCAAGCAGTTCCAGCAGGCGACCCGCGCGCTGCCCGACGCCACCGTGGTGCTGGACGCCCATGGCGAGGTGCGCTGGGCCAACGGCGCGGCGCGCCGGGATCTGGGCGTGCGCTGGCCCGAGGACGTCGGTCAGCGCGTCACCAACCTGGTCCGCCTGCCGGCGCTGCGCGCCTTCATCGAGCGCGCGCAGGAGGGCGAGGCCATCGAGATCCCGAGTCCCACCGAGAACCAGCGCTACCTCTCGGTGCTGCTCTCGCCCTATGGACGGGATCAGCAGCTCCTGGTCGCGCGCGACGTCACCCAGCTGCATCGCGCCAACGAGATCCGTCGCGATTTCGTCGCGAACGTGTCCCACGAACTGCGCACGCCCATCACCGTGTTCCAGGGCTACCTGGAGAACCTGGTGGCCCAGTCCGACCAGGCGCCGCCGGCGTGGCGGCCGGCGCTCGCGCAGATGAACGCGCACTCGGAACGCATGCGCCAGCTGGTCGAAGAGCTGCTGCTGCTCTCCAGCCTCGAACGCGAAGACCGCGTGCCGCGCCCGGAAGTGGTGGACGTGGCGGCCATCGTCGCCGAGATCCAGTCACGCGCGCGGGAGCTGTCCGGCGCGCGCGAGCATCTGTTCGCGCTCGAGATCGACTCGCAGCTCAAGCTCGCCGGCGCGCGCGGCGAACTCTACAGCGCGTTCTCCAACCTGGTGTTCAACGCCGTGCACTACACGCCGGAGCGCGGCATCATCCGCATCCGCTGGTACAGCGACGAGGCCGGCGCGCATTTCGAGGTGGAGGACAACGGCGTCGGCATCGCGCCCGAGCACGTGCCGCGCCTGACCGAGCGCTTCTACCGGGTCGACCAGTCGCGTTCGCGGGCCAACGGCGGCACCGGGCTCGGGCTCGCCATCGTCAAGCACGTGCTGGCGCGCCACAACGCCAGCCTCTCGATCGAGAGCCAGCCCGGCAAGGGCAGCAAGTTCCGCTGTGACTTTCCTCCGTCGGAAGTGGTGGACGCGCGCCGCCTGCCGGAAGCGCGGGTGTCGCTCCGCGACGCCGGCTGAGTCCGCGGCGCGCCGGCCTCAGTCTTCGCCGCCGCGGCGCAGTTCCTGCTCGACCTGTTCCAGCGCCACGTGGCGCACGTCCTTGCCTTCCACCAGGTAGATCACGTTCTCGCAGATGTTGCGTGCGTGATCGCCGATGCGCTCGAACGCGCGCACCGACAGCACCGCGTCCAGCACGCGGGTGATGGAGCGCGGGTCTTCCATCATGTAGGTGATGAGGTAGCGCATGATGGCGTCCGTCTCGGCGTCGATCTCGCGGTCTTCCTGCGCGATCTTGAACGCCGCCTCCGAGTCCATGCGCGCGAAGGCGTCGAGCGCGGCGCGCACCATGCGGCGCACGTGATGCCCCATCGACAGCATGCCCATGTAGTAGGTGCTGATGCCGCCACCCTCGCGCAGGTTCAGCACCAGGCGCGCGATCTTCTCCGCCTCGTCACCGATGCGCTCGAGATCGGTGATGGTCTTGCTGACCGACAGCACCAGGCGCAGATCGGTGGCGGCCGGCTGGCGACGCAGCAGGATCTCGGTGCAGTCGTCGTCGATCTCGACTTCCAGCGCGTTGACCTTGTAATCGCTGATGGCGACGTACTCGGCCTCGTCGAAGTCGCCCTTGGCCAGGCATTCCAGCACCTTGTGGATGTGCTCCTCCACCAGGCCGCCCATGGCCAGCACCTTGGAGCGAATGTCCTCCAGTTCCTTGTCGAACTGGTGGGAGATGTGATGGGTCAGGCGCGACATGGTCATGGCGATGGATCTCCGGTGGCGCTAGCGCCCTCGTTCGACGATGGCCACGCGGGGACGTGGTCGATGGGCGCGCGGTTCAACCATAGCGGCCCGTGATGTAGTCCTCGGTCTGCTTGCGACGCGGGTTGGTGAACAGCGTCTTGGTTTTGCCGAACTCGATGAGGTCACCCATGTACATGAAGGCGGTGTAATCGGATACGCGCGCCGCCTGCTGCATGTTGTGGGTGACGATGACGATGGTGTAATCGCGCTTCAGCTCGTAGATCAGCTCTTCTATCTTGAGCGTCGAGATCGGATCGAGCGCGGAGGCAGGCTCGTCGAGCAGCAGCACTTCGGGCTCGATGGCGATGGCGCGCGCGATCACCAGGCGCTGCTGCTGGCCGCCGGACAGGCCGAGCGCGCTGTCGTGCACGCGATCCTTGACCTCGTCCCACAGCGCGGCACCGCGCAGCGCGGCCTCGACCGCCTTGTCCAGCACGCGGCGGCTCTTCACGCCCTGGATGCGCAGGCCGTAGGCGACGTTCTCGTAGATCGACTTCGGAAACGGGTTCGGCTTCTGGAACACCATGCCGACCTTGCGGCGCAGGGTCGCGACGTTGACCGCCGGCGCGAAGATGTTCTGCCCGTCGAGCACCACCTCGCCCTCGATGCGCACGTTGTCGATCAGGTCGTTCATGCGGTTGAAGCAGCGCAGGAGCGTCGACTTGCCGCAGCCGCTAGGACCGATGAAGGCCGTCACGCAGCGTTCGGGAATGCTCATGTGGATGTCGTGCAGCGCCTGCTTCTCTCCGTAATAGAGATTCAGGCCCTTGACCGCCAGGCACTCGCGCGGCTCGGCGGCGCGCTCCGGCGCGGCCTCGTCGCGCGGCAGCGCGCTCTTGATGTCGACGGCATGGGTGGGCGTGCCGCCGTTTCCGGTCGACGGGTCGGACATGGGCGGCGCTTCGCGATCAGGTTTCGGCAGCATTGTACTTTTCCCGCAGCCGGTTGCGAATGGTGATGGCGGCGAGGTTGAGCGCCACGATGATGATCACCAGGAGCAGCGAGGTGGCGAACACCAGCGGGCGCGCCGCCTCGACGTTGGGGCTCTGGAAGCCGACGTCGAAGATGTGGAAGCCCAGGTGCATGAACTTGCGGTCCAGGTGCAGGAACGGCAGGTTGCCGTCCAGCGGCAGGGTCGGCGCGAGCTTCACCACGCCGACCATCATCAGCGGCGCGACTTCGCCCGCGGCGCGCGCCACGGCGAGGATGAGGCCGGTCATCATCGCCGGCGTGGCCATCGGCAGCACGGTGCGCCACAGGGTTTCGGCCTTGGTCGCGCCGAGCGCCAGGCTGCCCTCGCGAATGCTGCGCGGAATGCGCGACAAGCCCTCTTCGGTCGACACGATCACCACCGGCACGGTGAGCAGCGCGAGCGTCAGCGACGACCACAAGAGTCCTGGCGTGCCAAAGGTCGGTGCCGGCAGCGCCGCCTGGAAGAAGGCCTGGTCGATGGACGAGCCGAGGAAGTACACGAAGAACCCCAGGCCGAACACGCCATAGACCACCGACGGCACGCCGGCCAGGTTGTTGACCGCGATGCGGATGACGCGCGTGAGCAGGCCCTGGTGTGCGTATTCTCGCAGGTAGACCGCGGCGATCACGCCGAAGGGCGTGACGAATACAGACATCAGAAGCACCATCATCACGGTGCCGAAGATGGCCGGGAACACGCCGCCCTCGGTGTTGGCCTCGCGAGGCTCGGTGGACACGAATTCGCCCAGCTTGACCGCGTAGTGGCCGAGCTTGTCGGTCAGCGACATGGCGTTTGGACGAAACGCCCGCACGATGTCGCGGAAGGGGATCTTGCCGGGCTCGCCATTGACCGTCTCGACCGTCAGAACGTCGCGCGCAATGCGCTCATTCAAGGTGGCGAGGCGCCTGGCGAGCTCGTCGTACTCGGCCTTCAGCCGCTCGCGCTCGGCCGCGATGGCCGCGAGCGGTGGGCCGCTGGTGACGCCGTCCAGCTCCAGGCGCCGAGTGTCCAGGCGCAGGCGCTCGAGGGCGTAGTTGATCGCGCCCATCTGCTCGTTCTGCACTTCGTCGATGGCCTTGCGCAGGCGTTCAGCGCGCGCGATGCGCTTGCGCAGCTGCGGCCAGGGACTGCTCTTGTAGGCCACCGGCTGCTCGCGCTCCAGTATGCCGGTGACGAAGCCGTAGTAGTTGCCCCACTCCTCGCGCTCGATCACCACCGCCTTGCGCGGCCGACGCACCTCGTCGTACTCGGTGTCGTTGAACCACTGGAAATCGAAGCCGTGCAGGTCGCGGTTGCCAATCTTGAGCAGCACGCGGTGCACGGTGAGCTGCCCGTCCGGGACCTTGATGCCGTTGTCGAGGAGTCGTTGCGCCGAGACCGTCTCCTCGTCCACCACTTCGCCGAGGGCGTACTTGGCCTCGCCGCCGTTCAGGCTCAGGCGCACCACCTCGGCCGGCCAGAAGTGCCCCATGCCGCGCACGGTGATCAGGAACAGGAGGCCGAACACCATCACGAGCGAGAAGCTCACCGCGCCGGCGGTGAGGTACACGCCCGGAGATCCGGAACGGAACCAGTCGGCGAGCCACGCGGGCATGCGGGTGCGCGCGTTCACAGGCTGGCGTACTTGCGGCGCAGGCGCTGGCGCACGAGTTCGGCCAGGGTGTTGACCACGAAGGTCACCAGGAACAGCACCATCGCGGCGAGGAACAGCACGCGGTAGTGCGAACTGCCGACTTCGGACTCCGGCATCTCGACCGCGATGTTGGCCGACAGCGCGCGCAGACCCTGGAACAGGCTCGCGTCCATGATGGGCGTGTTGCCGGTCGCCATCAGCACGATCATCGTCTCGCCCACCGCGCGGCCCATGCCGATCATGATGGCGGAGAAGATGCCGGGACTGGCGGTCAGGAGCACCACCCGGATGGCGGTCTGCCAGGGCGTGGCGCCGAGCGCCAGCGAGCCCATGGTGAGCGAGCGCGGCACGCTGAACACCGCGTCCTCGCTGATCGAGAAGATGGTCGGGATGACCGCGAAGCCGATCGCGATGGCGACCACCAGCGAGTTGCGCTGGTCGTAGCCGATGCCGTACTCGACGTTCATCCAATGGGTCAGGCTGCCGTCGAACAAGAGGTCCTCGAGACCGCGGCCGAGCGCGAGGTTCAACCAGATGGCGAACGCCACGACCGGCACCAGCGCCGCCGCTTCCCAGCCGTCCGGCACCAGGCGTTTCAGCACCGGCGTGCGGCTGACGAAGAACGAGGCGACGATGGTCATCACCGGCACCAGCGGAATGCACAGCAGCACGCCGAGCAGTTCACGCTCGACCAGGGGCGCGAGCCACAGACCGGCGAGAAAGCCCAGGATCACCGTCGGTAGCGCCGCCATCAGCTCGATGGACGGCTTGACGATGCGACGCATGGACGGCGTCATGAAGTAGGCGGTGTACACCGCGCCCAGCACCGCCAGCGGCACGGCGAAGATCATCGAGTAGATGGCGGCCTTCAGCGTGCCGAAGGTCAACGGTGTGAGGCTGAACTTGGGCTCGAAGTCGTTGCTCGCCGAGGACGACTGCCAGATGAACTCGGGCCGCGCGCGGTTTTCGTACCAGACGTCTTCCCACAGTGCCGAGAACGACACCTCCGGGTGGGGGTTGTCGATGTCGAACAGGCGCACGTGCCCGCCGCTCGAGGCCAGCACCGCGGCGGTGGCGCGCGGCGCGAAGGCCATGGCCGTGATGTCCTCGAGCCCGCTCGGCATGGTCAGCAGATGGCGGTCCGCGGTGGCGTGGTAGAGGCCGACGTTGCCACCCGCGTCCACCGCCAGGAAACCCTTGCGCTGGAACTCGGGCGCGATCCGCGTGATTGCCTGGGGCAGCGGTTCGAAGCGGCGCACGCGCTTCAACTGCGCGTTGTTGTGCGGGTCGCGCACCGGGAACCACTGCGACAACTGACCGGCGTCGTCGCCCACCACCAGCGACACGCCACCCGACAACATGCCGAGCGCGGTGATGCGCTTGGCGTTGCCGATCACGCTGGCGCGATCGATCAGCGCAGGCTTGGACTTGTCGCGCACGTCGAAGTAGCTGACGGTGCCATCGTCCGCGGCCAGGTAGAGCTCGCGCTGCTGGTTGTCCAGCACGACATGGGTGACACGCGCGCCGTCGACGTCGAGCAGAGTGCGGCTGGTCTCGACCGACACCGAGTCGTCCAGCATGTTGGTGGTCTTGGTCGCGTTCACCACCACCACCCGGCCGCTCGCGCCCACCGCCACCACCGTCGCTTCCTCGTCGCCGGCCTGACCGGCCAAGAGCCTCACGGCGTCGCCGGCCTCCGTGGCGCGCAGACGGTCCTCGCCGAACGGGAAGTCGAGCTTGGGTGTGATCTGCCGGTGCTGCTGCGCGTCGAAGGAGATTGCCCAGCCGACCTGGGCGAGGAGCACTTCGCCGGCGGATGTGCCCGCCAGGATCACGTGGCTTGCCGGGTCCCCGCTTGCGACCGCCGTGACCGTGCCGGCGGCGGCCGGCACCAGGTCCTGTTCAGCCAGCGTCGCGCCATCGGCCGCGTTGAAGAAACGCAGGCGCCCGGCCGGCGAGAGCATGAAGCCGGTCTCGGCGTACTCGTCCAGGCCCAAGGCCGCGGCGGCCGCGGGTGGCGTGTCGAAGCTCGTGCGGGGGGTGACGTCGGCGCCGCCGAACAGGGGCACCACGACGTAGAAGAGATAGAAGAAAATCAGCAGGATGGCGACGATGACCGACACCCCGCCGACGGCCATCACCAGCGCGAACAGGCGGTCCTTCAGCAGGCGCCAGCCCTCGCGGGAGGTGAGGCTGGCTTCGCGGGCGGGCTTCATCACGGCTGGCCGACCCGGGACGTGCGGACGGGCCGGCGAAGCGAGGCAGGTTGTGACATAGAACGGCCGCTGGTCTCGCGGGCCCGGCCCGCCGAATCGGATTCTCGGGGTCGATTATTACATTATTGTGACAATTCACAGCCCGCCGCGCCGCGGGCCCGGCCGATTACTTGCGCGCGCTCAGGTAGCAGATCCAGCCGGCGTCGGCATCAGCCTCGGTGACCGGCGTGAAGTCGGCCGTGCCTTCCTGCTTCTTCTCGTCCCAGCCCTGCCAGTAGACCATGATGTCGCGAAAGCCCGCTTCATCCAGGATCTCGCGCACCTCGGGCAGGGTCCACAGGCGCCAGTCGTAGGTGAAGGCCTGCTTGAGCTTGGAGCCGTCCGGAAAGCTGAAGTGGATGTGGCAGAGGAAGTCCGCGGTGATCGGGTTGTAGCGCGCGTGTTCCCAGGTGTAGGTGAAGCGCCGGTGCTCGGTGTGCTCCTTCAGCTCGCGGAACGAGTCGTAGCCGCCGAAGCAGTCGAGGAAGAACACGCCGTCGTCGGCCAGGTTGGCCCGCACCCGCCGGAAGTAGTCGCGCATCTGCGCGCGCTGCTTCCAGATCCAGTAGCTGAAGTTCATCGCGAGGTTGATCTGCACCGGCTCGTCGGCCGCGTCGAGCACATTGCCCTCGACCAGGGTCAGACGGCGGCGCTGGGCAGGCTTGAGGCCGGCCACGTGATGGCGGCGCCCCCAGTCCAGCACCTCGGCGTCGAGGTCGACGCCTACCGCGACATTACCCGGCCGCCGGCGCACCCACTCGCAGGAGGTGTTGGCGGTGCCGCAGAAATCCTCCCGCAGGCGCTTGGCGTGGTAGCCGCGCAGGCGCTTGAACTCGGCGTCGACGAAGTCGATTTCGTGCTCGACACACTGCACCGCCTGCTCGTAGAGGGCATGCCTGTCGGCCTTCTCGGCCATGGTCGGTGGACGGGGGCGCGCCGCGCGCCGTGACTTCGATGCCAGTGCTTTGACCATGGTCAGTTTGAGCGGATCCGCGCTTGCGATGCAGTGAAGTGGCGGGCGATGATAATGACTCGATGGTGCAAATGCACCCGGAATCCAGTCCAAGAGCGCGCCAGACACCCTCACGCGCCGCGAGCCCAGCACACCATGGACGCGAAATCCCTGCGCATCGGCGACCCCGAGCTCTACATCAACCGCGAGCTCTCACTCTTGGAGTTCAACCGGCGCGTGCTGGAGCAGTCCAAGGACCAGGGCAACCCGCTGCTCGAACGACTCAAGTTCCTGTGCATCGCGAGCAGCAACTTGGACGAATTCTTCGAGATCCGCGTGGCCGGACTCAAGGAACAGGTGGCGTTCGCCGCCGGCCAGACCGGTCCCGACCAGATGTCCGCCCAGGACCAGCTGCGCGCCATCAGCGCCGGTGCCCATGCCCTGGTCGCGGAGCAGTACCGGGTGCTGAACGACGAACTGCTGCCCGCGCTCGCCGAGCAGAACATTCATTTTCTGAAGCGCAGCGAATGGAACGCGCGCCAGGCCGCCTGGGTAAGGCGCTATTTCAATCGCGAGCTGCTGCCGATGCTGAGCCCCATCGGCCTCGACCCCTCGCACCCCTTCCCGCGCATCCTGAACAAGAGTCTGAACTTCCTGGTCTCGCTGGAGGGCACCGACGCCTTCGGCCGCAACAGCGTCATCGCCATCGTGCAGGCGCCGCGCTCGCTGCCGCGCATCATCAACATTCCCGAGGACCACGCCAGCGGGCCCCACGAATTCGTGTTCCTGTCGTCCATCATCCACGCCCACGTGGACGACATCTTCCCCGGCATGGAGGTCAAGGGCTGCTACCAGTTCCGCGTCACGCGCAACAGCGACCTGTTCGTCGACGACGAAGAAGTCGACGACCTGGTGAAGGCGCTGGAAGGCGAGTTGCAGCAGCGCCGCTTCGGCGACGCGGTGCGCCTCGAGGTGGCGTCCGAGTGCCCGCGGCAGATGATCGCGCTGTTGAAGCAGGAGTTCGACCTGCAGGACCCGGACATCTACACCTGCCAGGGCCCGGTGAACCTGACCCGCCTGATGGCCGTGTTCGACATGATCGACCGGCCGGACCTGAAATTCCCGGGCTTCACGCCCGCGCGCCCGAATCGCCTGCCACAGGGCAGCGAGCTGTTCGATGTCATCCGGCGCGGCGACGTGCTGCTGCACCATCCCTTCCAGTCCTTCGCCCCGGTGCTGGATTTCCTCTACCAGGCGGCGCGCGATCCGGCGGTGCTGGTGATTCGCCAGACGCTCTACCGCACCGGCCCCGATTCACCGGTGGTGGAAGCGCTGCTGGAGGCCGCGCGCAAGGGCAAGGAAGTGACGGTGGTGATCGAGTTGAAGGCGCGCTTCGACGAAGAGGCCAACATCGAGCTCGCCACGCGCCTGCAGGAAGCCGGCGCGCACGTGGTCTACGGCATCGTCGGCCACAAGACCCACGCGAAGATGATCCTGGTGGTACGACGCGAGGGCAAGGTGCTCAGGCGCTACGTGCATCTCGGCACCGGCAACTACCACCCGCGCACCGCGCGGCTCTACACGGACTACGGGCTGTTCACCTGCGACAACGCCATCGGCGTCGACGTGCAGAAGCTGTTTCACATGCTCACCGCGCCGGGCCGCGCCGGCAAGCTGAAGAAGCTCCTGCAGTCGCCGTTCACCATGCATCGCACGATCATCGAGCTCATCCAGCGCGAGACGCGCCGCGCGCGCGCGGGTCTGCCGGCACGCATCATCGCCAAGATGAACGCGCTGTCCGAAGTGCAGGTGATCGACGCGCTCTACGCCGCCTCCCAGGCCGGGGTGAAGGTCGATCTGATCGTGCGCGGCGTGTGCGCGCTCCGGCCCGGCCTGCCCGGCATTTCGGACAACATCCGCGTGCGCTCCATCGTCGGGCGCTTTCTCGAGCACGCGCGCGTGTTCTATTTCCTGAACGGCGAGGACGACGAGATCTACCTCTCCAGCGCCGACTGGATGGGCCGCAACTTCTTCAACCGCATCGAGACCTGCTTCCTGGTGGAAGATCGCCGCCTGCACCAGCGCATCCTGAAGGAATGCATGAACAACTACCTGGCCGACAATACCCGCGCCTGGCTGCTGCAGAGCGACGGCGGCTACGAACGGGTCAGGCCGGGCAAGGCCAAGCCGCGCGACGCGCAGCAGGTGCTGCTGGAGGAATTGGCGGGAGGCTGATGCCGTGCACCGCCGATTGAAATCGGCCCTGATGTAGGGCGGGTTTCAACCCGCCACGCGCTGAGCCGATCGAGGACGCGCTGCATGGCCGATTGAAATCGGCCCTACATAGAGGGCGGGTTTCAACCCGCCATTGCGTCACAGGCCCCGCCGCGCGCTCCCCGCGTTCATTTGAACTTGAGCTTCAGATTCGCGGCTTTCAGATAGACCGCTTCCTGCTCGAGGTCCGCGCGGGTCAGCGCGTGCGCTTCCAGCCAGTGCTGCGGGAAGCGCAGGCGCAGCGTGCCGTTGTCCACCTGCGCCTCGATCCTCGGCAGGGGTTCGGTGCTGCGCCGCCGGTGGAGCACGCAGGCGATGCGCAGCAGGCAGCACAGGCGCAGCACGCGTTCGCGCTGCGCGCCCGGCAGCTTCTGCCAGTCGGCGAGCGGCACCTTGCGACGATGGCCACGCACCAGCGCGGCGAGGGTCTGCTGTTCGCCGGTGGCGAAGCCCGGCATGTCGAGGTAGGTGAGCAGGTAGCCGCCGTGCTTGTGGTACTGCGCGTGGCTGATGGCGAGACCGATCTCGTGCAGCGTCGCGGCCCAGGCCAGCAGGCGCTGCTGCTCCTCGCCCGCGAGCTGCCAGGCCGACGCGACCTGGCCCAGGAGTGCGACCGCCGTCTGTTCGACCCGCGTCGCCTGGGCGCGATCGATGTGGTAGCGCCGGGCGAGCTCGTCGACCGCACGCTCGCGCACGTCCTCCTGGTGGATGCGGCCGAGCAGGTCGTAGAGCAGGCCCTCGCGGATCGCGCTGTCCGAGACCCGCATGCGCGAGATGCCGAGCGCATCGAACACCGCGCACAGGATGGCGACGCCGCCTGGAAACACGCCGCGCCGTTCTTCCGCGAGGCCGGGCAGCACGAGCTTGTCGACGTGTCCCGCCTCCACCAGCGCGTGGCGCAGGCGCGCGAGGTCGGCGGCGCCGATGCCGTCGTGCCCCCAGCCGAGCTGGCGAAGCACGTCGCCGGCCGCCATCACCGTGCCAGAGGCGCCGATCACCGACTGCCAGCCGATGCGGCGAAAGCTGCCCTCGATAGGCTCGAGTTCCTGGCGCGCGGCGAGTTCGGCGGCCTTGAAGCGCGCGGCGTTGATCTGCCCGTCGGCGAAGTGGCTGGCGCTGTGGCTCACGCAGCCCATGTGCAGGCTTTCCATGTACAGCGGGTCGAAGCGCCGGCCGAGGATGAACTCCGAGCTGCCGCCGCCGACGTCGACCACGAGGCGCATGTCGGCGTCGTCGTCCAGGCCGTGGGCCACGCCGAGATAGATGAGACGCGCCTCTTCGTGGCCGCTGATGACGTCGATGGGATGACCGAGCAGGCCCTCGGCCTGGGCGAGAAAGCCCACGGTGTTGCGCGCCTTGCGCAAGGTGTTGGTGCCGACCACCCGCACCGCCTCGTGAGGCAGGCCACGCACCCGCTCCCCGAACAGGGCGAGGCAGTCGAGCGCGCGCGCGATGGCCTTGTCGTCCAGGCGGTTGTCGGCCGACAGCCCGGCGCCGAGCCGCACCGGGCGGCGCATGCGGTCGACGATGCGAAAGCCGTCGCCGACGGTATGGGCGACGATCATGTGGAAGCTGTTCGAGCCCAGGTCGATGGCTGCGATGGTCGCGGGGCTGGCCTGGCTCATGCGGCTCGCAGTCGTGGGACTTGGGGACGGCGGTGATTATACTGCGGCGCGGTAACCTGTGATCGCGGAGGTCGAGCATGAGCGAGCCCAACATCAAGCGCGTCACGCCGCCCGAGGCATGGCGGCTCCTGAACGCCGACCCGCGCGCGGTGCTCATCGACGTACGCTGCAAGGTAGAACACGACTTCGTCGGTCATCCGGCCGGCGCCGTGAACGTGGTGTGGAAGGATTACCCGAGCGGGGCGCAGAATCCGAACTTCGTCGCCGAGGTGCGCGCCGCGCTGGCCGCGCGGGGCGGGGACGATGCGGCGCGCCCGATACTCGCGCTATGCCGCAGTGGCGTGCGCTCGCTGGCCGCGGCCCAGGCGCTTGCGGCGGCGGGTTACACCGATCTGACCAACGTCGAACAGGGCTTCGAGGGCGACAAGGACGCCGAGGGGCACCGTTGCTCGGTCGGCGGCTGGCGCTTCCATCGCCTGCCCTGGGAGCAGACCTGAGGCGCGTTCAGCGCAGGGCGCCGCAGCGCCAGCACTGCGCGAACTGCGCCTCCAGGCGCTCGTCGCAGCTGAGGCAGGTCCAGGCGTCACCGGCCGCCGCCTCGCGCGGCAGGGCCGTCTCGATCAGGCGCGCCGCGCGCGGCGCGTCGCTCGCGTCCACCACCCACACCTGCGGCCAGCACTCGTTGACCGGCAGCTCACCGAGCGCCCCGGCCAGGTACTGATTGCGCAGCAGACAGCGAATGCCGGCACTCTCCAGCACCGACAGCACCAGTCCGGCCAGTACCGGATCGCTAGACGTGTAGACCCGTTCCACCGGTGGCGCTTTCCTGATTGGGGGGTGAGGCCCTTATAATGCCGCACTTTTTTGCCCGGTCGACCTCGTCGCCCGCTCTGCCAGCCCGGCCTTCAGCGCCGCCAGGAAGCTCCATGTCTGTCCACAATCTCCGCAACATCGCCATCGTCGCGCACGTCGACCATGGCAAGACCACCCTCGTCGACGAGCTCCTGAAGCAGTCCGGCACACTCGACAACCGCCGCCAGGACGCCGAGCGCGTGATGGATTCCAATGCCATCGAACGCGAACGCGGCATCACCATCCTGGCCAAGAACACCGCACTGACCTGGGGCGATCACCGCATCAACGTGGTGGACACCCCCGGCCACGCCGACTTCGGCGGCGAGGTGGAGCGCATCCTGTCCATGGTCGACGCCGTGCTGCTGCTGGTCGACGCGGTGGACGGGCCGATGCCGCAGACCCGCTTCGTCACGCAGAAGGCCTTCGCCCAGGGGCTGAACGCCATCGTCGCGATCAACAAGTGCGACCGCGAGGGCGCGCGTCCCCACTGGGTGCTCGACCAGACCTTCGAACTGTTCGACCGCCTGGGCGCCAACGACGCGCAGCTCGACTTCCCGGTGGTGTACTGCTCGGCCATCCAGGGCTGGGCGCGGCGCGATCCCGACGGTCCCGAACAGGACATGCAGGTGCTGTTCGAGACCATCCTCAAGCACGTGCCGCCACCACGCATCGCCGAGTCAGACGGTCCTTTCCAGATGCAGATCTCCTCGCTCGACTACTCGAGCTACGTCGGCGCGATCGGCATCGGCCGCATCAACCGCGGCGTGCTGACCCCGAGCCAGAGCCTGGTGGTGATCGATCGCGACGGCAAGAGCCGCCGCGGCCGCGTGCTCGAAGTGCTGGGCTTCCAGGGGCTGAAGCGCGAAGCGCGCGACCGCGCCGAGGCCGGCGACATCGTGTGCGTCACCGGCATCGAAGACCTGCGCATCTCCGACACGCTGTGCGATCCGGCCCAGCCGGAAGCGCTGCCCTCGCTGTCGGTCGACGAACCGACGGTCAGCATGACCTTCGAGGTGTCCGATTCGCCCTTCGCCGGGCGCGAAGGCAAGTTCGTCACCAGCCGCCAGATCCTCGAGCGCCTGCAGCGCGAACTCATCCACAACGTCGCACTGCGCGTCGAGGACACCGGCGATCCGAAGTCGATGCTGGTCTCCGGCCGCGGCGAGCTGCATCTGTCGATCCTGATCGAGAACATGCGCCGCGAAGGCTTCGGGTTCTGCGTCGGTCGCCCGCAGGTGATCATCAAGCAGGTGGACGGCGTGGCACATGAGCCCTACGAGCAGCTCATCATCGACGTGCCGAGCGAGTTCCAGGGCACGGTGATGGAGCGCCTCGGCACGCGTCGCGGCCAGCTGAAGGACATGCAGCCCGACCCCAACGGCCGTGTGCGGCTCGACTATCTCATCCCGGCGCGCGGGCTGATCGGCTTCCGCACCGAGTTCCTGACCGCGACCTCCGGCACCGGCATCATGACCCACAGCTTCGAGCACTTCGGGCCGATGTCGGGCGGCGCCATCGCGCCGCGCAAGAACGGCGTCCTGATCTCGAACGGCGACGGCAAGGCGCTGGCCTTCGCGCTGTTCAACCTGCAGGAGCGCGGGCGCATGCTGGTCAAGCCCGGCGACGAGATCTTCGAGGGCATGATTGTCGGCATCCACGCGCGCGACAACGATCTCGTGGTCAACGCGATGAAGGCCAAGCAGCTGACCAACGTGCGCGCCTCCGGTAACGACGAGAACATCCTCCTGACCCCGCCGGTGCGCTTCGACCTCGAGCAGGCGCTCGAATTCATCGCCGACGACGAGCTGGTGGAGGTCACGCCGCTCGCCATTCGCCTGCGCAAGCGCGAGCTGAAGGAAACCGATCGCAAGCGCACCTCGCGCCGCGCCGAAGCGGAGAATCCCGAGAACGCCGCGTGATAGCCCTGGTCCAGCGCGTCAGCCATGCCGAAGTGGTGGTGGACGGCGCGCTGGTCGGCGCGATCGAACGCGGCATCCTCGCCCTCGTCGGCGTGCAGAAGGGCGACAACGCGCGCGCCGCGGCGCGGCTGGTCGAGCGCGTGCTCGACTACCGCTTGTTTCCGGACGGCGACGGCCGCATGAACCTGTCGCTCAGGGACATCGTCGGCGGCCTGCTGCTGGTGCCGCAGTTCACCCTGGCCGCCGACACCACCAAGGGCACGCGCGCGAGTTTCACCAGCGCGGCCGCGCCGGACGAGGCGCGGCGCCTGTTCGAGCAGGTCGTCGAACTCGCGCGCGCCGCCCACGGCGAGGTCGCGACCGGCCGCTTCGGCGCCGACATGCAGGTCTCGCTCACCAACGATGGTCCCGTCACCTTCTGGCTCACCGCCTCGCCCACCGCCTGAAGCCGCTCAACTGCCCGCCTCTCTGGTCGCTACCCTCAGCGAGGCCCCGAGTCTCGCCACCCATCAGCCCGAAGGAGAGCCGCGCATGAGCGCCACCCACGACAAGTATCGCCTACTGACCCGCAGCGACATGGACGGCCTGGTATGCGCCGTGCTGTTGCGCGAGTTGGACATGCTGGGCGAGATCGTCTTCCACCATCCCAAGGACGTGCAGGATGGCAAGGTCGAGGTCGGACCGCAGGACATCATCACCAACCTGCCCTACGTGCCGGGCTGCGGGCTGTGCTTCGACCACCATGCGAGCGAAGCGCTGCGCAACGACGGACGCGAGACGCCGAACTACATCCTGAAGCCGGATGCGAAGTCGGCCGCGCGGGTGGTGTACGACTACTACGGCGGCCGCGCGCGCTTTCCGCGCGTCAGCGAGGCGATGATGCTGGCTGTGGACAAGGCCGATTCGGCCGGTTTCAGCCGCGAGGAAGTGCTGAATCCCACGGGCTGGGATCTGTTGTCCTTCCTGATGGATGCCCGCACCGGGCTCGGCCGCTTCCGCAATTTCCGCGTGTCCAACTACCAGCTCATGATGGAACTCATCGAGCGCTGCCGTGACATGCACATCGACGACATCCTGGCCTTGCCCGACGTGCGCGAGCGGGTGGAGCTCTATTTCTCCGAGCAGGAGGCCTTTCGCGCTCAGCTCGCCGACGTGGCCGAGGTGCACGACAACCTCATCGTCCTCGACCTGCGCAACGAAGAGGTCATCCACGCCGGCAACCGCTTCCTGGTCTACGCGCTGTTCCCCGAGTGCGACATCTCCATGCACGTCATGTGGGGTCGCGAGAAGCAGAACACGGTCTACACGGTCGGCAAGTCGATCTTCGGCGCGCGCAATCCCGGCGACGTCGGCGCGCTGATGCTGCGCCACGGCGGCGGCGGCCACCACGCGGCCGGCACCTGCCAGGGCGCGAACGAGAGCGCGGAGCAGCTGAAGGCCACGCTCATCGAGCAGATCCTGGCGATGTCCAAGCCGGCGCGCGCGGCGGCCTGAACCTGTAGGGCCGGTTTCAACCGGCCTGCGCCGGCGCCGAATCGCGCCGTGCACGGCCGGTTGAAACCGGCCCTACATCACGCTCGGACCGGGAATTGCGCCCCTGGCCCACGGCTGGCACCCTAGCGGCCACTCAAGCCCAGGGACACCACCATGCCTCGTATGCGTTTCGGCGCCTTCCTCGCGCCCCATCACCCCATCGGCGAAAGCCCCACGCTGCAGTTCCAGCGCGACATCGACCTCGCGGTGCAGCTCGACCGGCTCGGCTACGACGAGTACTGGTGCGGTGAGCATCATTCGACCGGCTGGGAGGTGATCGCCTCACCCGAGCTGTTCCTGGCCGCGGTCGGCGCACGCACCTACAACATCAGGCTCGGCACCGGCGTGGTGTCCCTGCCCTATCACCATCCGTTCAACGTCGCGCAGCGCATCGTGCAGCTCGACCACATGACCCGCGGGCGCGTCATCCTCGGTACCGGCCCCGGCGCGCTGCCGTCCGACGCCTACATGCTCGGCATCGACCCGCTCACCCAGCGCGATCGCCAGGACGAGGCCATGGGCGTCATCCGCCGCCTGCTGGCGGGCGATGATCGCTTCTCCCACGAATGCGAGTGGTTCACCCTGAAGGACGCGCGCCTGCAGCTCCTGCCGCTGCAGGACGAAGTGCCGATGGCGACCGCGTCGATGATCAGCCCCTCGGGCATGACGCTGGCCGGCAAGCACGGCTGCGGCGTGCTGTCGCTCGGCTCCATGTCCACCACCGGTCTCGCCGCGCTGCCCACCCAGTGGGGCTTCGCCGAGGAATCGGCGGCCAAGCACGGCAAGCAGGTCAACCGCCGCGACTGGCGCGTGGTGATGTCCTGGCACATCGCCGAGACCCGCGAACAGGCGCGCGAGGAGGCCAAGCACGGCCTCATGCGCTGGCACAACGAATACATCGTCGGCACCCTGATGCGCCCGGGCGACAAGCCCTACGCGACGCCCGACGAAGCGGTCGATCACGTGCAGTCCATGGGCATCGCCGGCGCCTCCGTGATCGGCACGCCGGACGATCTCGTCGCCTGCATCCGCAACCTGCAGGAGATCACCGGCGGCTTCGGCTGCGCGCTCGGCTTCGTGCACGACTGGGCGAACCCGGCCAACACCGCCAAGAGCTGGGATCTTGTCGCGCGCTACGTCATCCCCGAACTGACCGGCCAGCTCGACGCCTACCGCGAGTCGCAACAGCACGTGATCAACAATCGCGAGAGCTTCGAGCGCGCAGGCGAGGCGGTGATGCAGAAGATCATGGCGCACGAGGGCGCGGCCAAGGCGCTGCAGGAGCCGCAGGGCAAGGCTGCCATGAGCTCGCACAACGCGCCGGATTTAACCAAGTACCAGAACAAGTCGGCGGGCTGAGCACGGCCGGCAGGGCGCGATGGACGCGAGGCGCGCGCCACGCCCCCGCACGCTCCGCGCCGCCGAGTTCATCGCCGAGCGTCTCGCCTCGCCGCTCGGCGAACTGCTGCTGGTCTCGGATGGCGAGCAGCTGCGCGCACTCGACTTCGCCGACTGCCGCGCGCGCATGGACGCGCTTCTGAACCGGCATTACGGCGCGGTGATCCTGCGGGAAGGCCAGGACTGCAGCGGCGCGCGGCGCCCGCTCGAGGCCTACTTCGGCGGTGAACTCACCGCTCTCGATGCGCTGCCGGTCGACACCAACGGCACGGACTTCCAGCGCCGTGTGTGGCGGGCGCTCCGCGCCATTCCCCCCGGCAGCACGCGCAATTACGGCCAGCTCGCCGCAGAACTCGGCCTGCCGCGCGGCGCACGTGCAGTCGGGCACGCCAACGGCGCGAACCCCATCTCCATCGTCATTCCCTGCCACCGCCTCGTCGGCGCCGACGGCGCGCTCACCGGCTATGCCGGCGGCGTGGAACGCAAGCGCTGGCTGCTGCGGCACGAGGGCGTGCTGCAGCGCTGAAGGACGCGCGTCGCCTCAGGCGACGTGGGCGACGTACTTCTCCTCGTCCGGTCGCACCATGCGTGCGGCGAAGTCGTCGATGGTGTGCGGCCACTGCGTGACGTTGCGTCCGGATTCAGCGTTGTAGTAGTTGCCGCAGGCGGCGGCCCACACATCGACCGCCTTGATCTCCTGCTGCATGGACTCGTTGTAGCTCTTCTCCACCTCGGGTTTCAGATCGAGGAAGGCGAGGCGCTCGCGCTCGAGACGCTTCACCTGGCGCAGGATGTAGTCGATCTGGATCTCGAGCATGGTGATGATCGAGCCGTTGTTGGTGTTCGGCCCGTAGAGCATGTAGAGATTCGGGAAGCCGCTGGTGGTGATGCCGAGATAGGCCTGCGCGCCGTCGCTCCAGGCGTCCTCGAGGCGCGTGCCCTTGCGGCCCGTGACCTCGATGGCGGAGAGATAGCGCGTGACCTGGAAACCGGTGGCGAGAATCAGCGTGTCGACCTCGCGCTCGCGCCCGTCCTTCGTCACCACGCCCTTCGGCGTGACGCGCGCGATGGCGTCGGTCACCAGTTCCACCTGCGGCAGGTTGAACACCGGGTAGTAGAGATTCGAGAACAGCGGACGCTTGCAGCCGAAAGGATGGGTCGGCGTCAGCTTGGCGCGCAGCGCCTCGTCCTTCACCACCGCGATGTTGTCGAGCGCGGCCTTCGTGTACTCCGCCTGCTTGACCGGATCGCTGAACAGGATGAACTCGTTCAGGTCCTTGTAGATTTGCGCGCGCAGTGCGTGGATGGCGTTAGGGTCTTCGCGCAGTTCCTTCAGGAACTCGGCACTGTAGGGCTGATCGTCCTTGGGCGCGACCCAGTTGGCGGTGCGCTGGTAGATGTCGAGCTTGGCGGTCTTGTGCGCGATCTCCGGAATGAACTGCACGGCGCTGGCCGCGCTGCCGATGACGGCCACGCGCTTGCCGGTCAGGTCGTGATCATGGCGCCAGCGCGCGGAGTGGAACTTGGTGCCGGCGAACTCGTTCAGGCCTTCGATGTCCGGCAGCGCGAGCTCGTTGAACATGCCCATGCCGCTCACCACGACGGGCGCGCGGAACACCTGGCCGTCGGCGGTGGTGACTTCCCAGCGGCTCGCGGCGTCCTGCCAGCGTGCTGACTTCACCTGGTGCTCGAAGCGGATCCAGGGCTTGATGTCGTACTTGTTCGCGACGAACTCCAGGTACTCGAGGATCTCCGCCTGGCCGGCGTAGGGCCGCGACCAGTCGCGCTTCAGTTCGAACGAGAAGGAATAGAGGTGCGATTTGACGTCGCACTCGGCGCCCGGGTAGCGGTTGTGCCACCAGGTGCCGCCGACACCGGAGGCCTTCTCCAGCACCACGAAGTCCTCGATGCCCGCCTCGCGCAGCTTGATGGCGGTGCACATGCCGCCGGGACCGGCGCCGATGACGATGATGCGGAAATCCTGTGGCTGCTTGGCACTCATGAAGAAAGGCCTCCCCGGGCCGGCGATGATTCGAACCCGGGGATGGTAACAAGCAGGCTGAAAGTGGCTAAGTCCCCTATAGGCGGTGCGCCTGCCAAGCGGCACTTGTGGGACGGACTTGTAGGGAAGACTTGTAGGGCGGACTTCAGTCCGCCATTCCATTCCAGGGCGCCAACCAGCACCCTGGAAGCGCCGGCAGGAGACTCAATCCCTCGCCAATTCCCCGAGCAGCGCCGTGACGTCCTCGCGGCTGCCCAAGATCACCGGCACGCGCTCGTGCAGCGAACCCGGCACGTAGTCGAGGATGGGCCCCGCGCCGGTGCTGCCCACGCCGCCCGCCTGCTCGATGATCCAGGCCATGGGATTGGCCTCGTACATGAGCCTGAGCTTGCCCTTCGGCGCCTTGGCGGTCGGCGGGTAGAGGAACACGCCGCCCTGCAAGAGCACGCGATGCACGTCGGCCACCATCGCGCCGGCGTAGCGGCTGCCGTAGCCGGACTTACGGCAGGCGTCGAGGAAGCGGCGGTAGCCGGCGGGGAAGCTGTCGAGATTGGCCTCGTTGACCGAGTAGGTCTTGCCCTTGGCGGGCATGCGCACCTTTTCGGCGACGCGCAGGAAGTTGCCGACCGTCGGGTCGAGCAGGAACACGTCGACGCCGTTGCCGAGCGTCAGCACGAGCACCGTCGAGGGCCCGTACAGCACGTAGCCCGCCGCGATCTGGCGATGACCGGGCTGCAGCTCGGTCTCGGTGCCATGGTCGACTTCGTAAATCGAGAAGATGGTGCCGACCGCGCCGCCCACGTCGAGATTCGACGAGCCGTCCAGCGGATCGAACAGCACCGAGTAGCGGCCGCCGTGTGACGGCAGGCCGTCGATGGTCATGAGCTCGTCGTTCTCCTCCGAGCCCAGCACGACCACGCCTTCGCGCATCTCGAGCTCACGGATCAGGAGTTCGTTGGCGATCACGTCCAGCGCCTGCTGCGTCTCGCCCTGCACGTTGACGTTGCCGACCGCGCCGAGCGCGCCGTCGAGGCCCGCGGTGCGCAGGCGCGCCGCGATGCCCTTGGCCGCGCTCGAAATGGCCGACACGATCCAGGACAGCGAGCGCGCCGCGTCGTCCCGCGCCGCGCGTTCCGCGGCCAGGAGGCAGTTCTGCAGGCTGGGGGTGTGGGTCTTGGTGCGCAAGTGGACCACGGAAGATGCGGGCACGGCCATCGCGGAATGTACTCCTTTAACGCGGTGTTGTTGAGTAGCCACAGCCTGGATTGTCAGGGCCGTGCCGCGTCCGCACCGTGATGGGCGGCGCAAAACCGTGCGCCGCAACAATGTTTGCCGAGCGTGTGTCGACTCAGGCCTGCAGGTCGAGCACCGCCTCGGCGAGCCACTCGAGATCGTCTTCCCACGGCGCGAGCGGATCGAGCGCGCTGGTCGGGCGCAGCACGAACTTGGAGAGCCCGGCATCGAGATAGGCATGGACGAGCTCGCGCAGGCGCGCGCGACCGACGGCGACCACGTCGGTCAGATCGCCGTCCGCGCGTCGCGCGGCCAGCGCGCTCACCGCGGCGGCCGGCGGCGGGGTCTGGGCGAAGGGCAGGCTGATCCCGAAATGCTCGGGGTCGACCACGCGCCCGAAAGCGCTCGCCTGCGCTTCGATGCTGCGTCGTCCGGCCTCGGCTTCCGCCGGCGTGACGACCGAGGTCAGCCAGCCGTCCCCGGCGCGCGCCACGCGCGTGAGGGCGAGCGGCCCCTTGCCGGCGAGCCACACTTCGAGCGGCTCTTGGCGCGGCCGCGGCTCGAGCGCGAGCTCGGCGTAGATGGCGCCCTCGATGTTCGCGGTGACGCGTTCGCCCGCCCACCAGCGACGGAGCAGCGTGAGCACCGCCTCCAGCGCCGCGCCGCGGTCGCCGGTCGGGTAGCCGAGCGCGGCGCGCTCGGCGGGCGAACCGAGACCCGGCACGAAGGTCAACAGCAGACGGCCCGCGCACAGCTGGTCCAGCTGCGCGAGCTGCTTGGCGAGCCAGTGGGGGTTGCGGCCGAGCGGCACGATGTTGGCGCCAAGCTTGAGACGCGTGGTGCGGGCCGCGGCGTAGGTGAGGTGGAGCAGGGGATCGCCCTGCGCGCCGAGCGGAATGTCGGACAGCCACAGGGTGTCGAAGCCGAGCCGTTCGCAGGCGGCGAGGTAGGCGTCGAAGGCGCCGGGCGCCAGCGCCGAGGCCGGCGGCGTCACCGCGAAGCGAATCTTCTTCGCGCGCTGCATGGCCGTCACGTCGCGCGCGCCGGGTCGCCGGCGGCGCCTTTCAATCGCCCGAGTTCGCGCGCCATGCTTGCCGGGTCCTGTTCCTGGAGTGGAGCGGCTATCGTATCAGGCAGGCGGACATGACCATGAAACACCTCCTTCTCGTCCACCATTCCCAGACCGGCAGCACGGCGGCGCTCGCCCAGGCGGTGCTGGATGGCGCGCGCAGTCCTGACATCGAGGGCGTCGAATTGCGGGTCGCCTCGCCGCTGTCGGCCGACGCGACCGACGTCACCTGGGCCGACGCTGTGATCCTCGGCACGCCGGAGAACTTCGGCTACATGTCCGGCGCGCTCAAGTACTTCTTCGACCGCATCTACTACCCGTGCCTGGAGCAGACCCAGGGCCTGCCCTATGCGCTCTTCATCAAGGCCGGCAACGATGGCGCGGGCGCGCTCGCCAGCGTGCGGCGCATCGTCACGGGGCTGCGCTGGCGGGAGGTGCAGGCGCCGCTCGTCATCGCGGGCGAGGTGGACGCGCAAGCGCTGGCTGCCTGTCGCGAGCTCGGCATGGCGCTGGCGGCCGGGCTTGAAACAGGCATGTTCTGACACCCGTCAGCCCTGGCTTGCTCTAGAATGCGGAAACTCCAGGAGCTCGACCCACGCCGCGCCATGGTCATGGACAACACCGTACGCCTGCCTACCCCCGCGCCCGACAGCTATGTGGGCGACCTGCGCAAGACCGGCATCGCGCCGGACTTCTGGTACCCCATCGCACGCAGCCGAGATCTCAAACCCGGCAAGCTGCTCGGCGCGCGCTTCGCCGGCGCGCCGATTGCGCTGGCCAGGACCCGCGCCGGCAAGCTGCTCGCGCTGGAGGACCGCTGCGCGCACCGCCAGGTGCCGCTCTCGGTCGGGGTGGTGGCGGACGATGCCATCCGCTGCGGCTACCACGGCTGGGAGTACAACGCCGAGGGCCGCTGCGTGAGCGTGCCCTATCTCGACCGCTGCAGCATGCAGCCGAACAGCGTGCGCCATTACCCGGTGCGCGAGGCCTATGGGCTGATCTTCGTGTTCCCGGGCGAGGCGTCGCGCGCCGCGACCACCCCCTTCCCGGCGGTACCCTCGGCCACCGACCCCGCCTACAAGACCCGCTACCTCGACCGCCGCGTCGACTGTCACTGGTCGTTCATGCACGAGAACCTGATGGACATGAACCACCAGTTCCTGCATCGCCGCCTGATGGGCAGCATCAAGACCATGTTCCTGGGGACGCGCCACGGGCCCAACTGGGTGGAGACCGATTACACCTTCCACCGCGCCAGCGGGCGCCAGCCGCTCGGCGAGAAGTTCATGCTCGGCAAGCGGCCCGAGACCGGGCCCGAAGAGCGGGACCTCATGACCATCCGCACCGAGTATCCCTACCAGACACTCAAGTTCTGGACCGCGGGCAGCACACACCCGGCGCTCGATCTATGGAACGTCTACGTGCCGCTGGACGCAGCCCAGCGCACCAATCACACCTACGGGCTGATGATGATCCGCCGGCCCGGCATGGGCTTCCTGCTGGACATGTTCTGGCCCTTCATCGTGTGGTTCACCAACGGCATCTTCGCCGAGGACCGCTGGATCTGCGAACTCGAGCAGGCCGCGTTCGACGCCCAGGGCGAAGACCGCAACCAGGAGATTTTCCCCGCCATCCGCAGCCTGAGGAAGGTGCTGGTGGAAAACGGCGTGCGGATGGGGTGAATCGACTGGAGGGCCGATTTCAATCGGCCATGCACGGCATCGATGGACGCGCCGTGCATGGCGGGTTGAAACCCGCCCTACATGCGATGCGGGCCGGAACGAACCCGAGGTGACAAGAAGGGACAGACCCCGTGCGGGGTCTGTCCCATCCAAACCCAAGGCGGATCTCAACCGTCCATCTGCAACCAATCCCGCGGCTTCAAAAACACCTCGTAGAGCTTCGCCTCCGGCGTGCCGGGTTCCGGCGTCCAGGCGTAGCGCCATTTCACCAGCGGCGGCAGCGACATCAGGATGGACTCGGTGCGGCCGCCGGTCTGGAGACCGAACACCGTGCCGCGGTCGTAGACCAGGTTGAACTCGACGTAGCGTCCGCGGCGGTAGAGCTGGAAGTCACGCTCGCGCTCGCCGAAGGGCGTGGCGTGACGGCGTGCGACGATGGGCGCGTAGGCCTCGAGGTAGACGTCGCCCACCGCGCGCATGAAGGCGAAGCAGCGCTCGAAGCCCCACTCGTTCAGATCGTCGTAGAACAGCCCGCCGATGCCGCGCTGTTCGCCGCGATGGCGCAGGTGGAAATAGTCGTCGCACCACTGCTTGTAGCGCGGGTAGACGTCGGCGCCGAAAGGTTCGCAGGCCGCGCGCGCGGTGCGGTGCCAGGCGACGGCGTCCTCCTCGAAGCCGTAGTAGGGCGTGAGATCGAAGCCGCCGCCGAACCACCACACCGGCGCCTCGCCCGGCGCCTCGGCGACGAACAGCCGCACGTTGGCGTGCGAGGTCGGCACGTAGGGATTGTGCGGGTGCATGACCAGCGACACGCCCATCGCGCGAAAGCCGCGCCCCACCAGTTCCGGGCGCCGCGCGGTCGCGGCCGGCGGCAGGGTGCTGCCGGTGACGTGGGAGAAGTTCACGCCCGCCTGTTCGAACACTCGCCCGCCGGTGAGCACACGCGTGCGGCCGCCGCCGCCCTCGGCGCGGGACCAAGCGTCCTCCTGGAAACGCGCCTCGCCGTCCAAGGCCTCGAGCCCGGCGCAGATGCGGTCCTGCAGACCGCGCAGCCACTGTTCGACGCCGCTCACCGCGGCGTCATCGATGATGTCCGTCATGCTCCCTCCGCGGCGCCGGGCGCCGTACGCAAGCCCAGCGGGATCTGATAAGGTGACCGCCGCTTCATTAGTCGCGCGAATGCGCCAGTTCGAACGATGACCGCCCGCACCGCCCGCGTCGAACGGGACACCAAGGAAACCCAGATCGCCATCGCCGTCAACCTCGACGGCACCGGCAAGGCGGCGCTGGCGACCGGCGCGCCGTTTCTCGACCACATGCTGGACCAGGTCGCGCGCCACGGCGTCATCGACCTCGACATCAAGGCCAACGGCGACCTGCACATCGATGCCCACCACACGGTGGAGGACGTCGGCATCACGCTCGGCATGGCGGTCGCCAAGGCGCTCGGCGACAAGCGCGCCATTCGTCGTTACGGCCACGCCTACGTGCCGCTGGACGAAGCGCTGTCGCGGGTGGTGATTGACCTCTCCGGCCGGCCGGGGCTCGAGTTCCACGTCGAGTTTCCGCGCGCGCGCATCGGCGAGTTCGACGTCGACCTGTTCCACGAATTCTTCCAGGGCTTCGTCAACCACGCGATGTGCACCCTGCACGTCGACTGCCTGCGCGGCAGGAATGCCCACCACATCATCGAAACCGTGTTCAAGGCCTTCGGCCGCGCGCTGCGCATGGCGGTCGAGAACGACCCGCGCATGGGCGACGCCCTGCCGTCCACCAAGGGCGCGCTGTAGGACCGACACGGCGAACGCGCATGTCCACGGTCGCCGTCATCGACTACGGCAGTAGCAACCTGCGCTCGGTGGTGAAGGCGCTGGAGACGGTCGCCGCCGGTCGCCACCAGGTGCTGGTGAGCGACGACCCGACGCGCATCGCCGCCGCCGACCGCGTGGTGTTCCCGGGCCAGGGCGCGATCGGCGACTGCATGTCGCGTCTCATCGACCATCACCTGGTGGACGTGATTCGCGAATGCGCGCGTACCCGGCCGTTCTTCGGCATCTGCTTGGGACTCCAGTCGCTGGTGCGCCACAGCGCCGAGGACGGCGGCACGGCCTGCCTCGATATCTTTCCCGGTGAAGTACGCCGCTTTCCCGATAACCCGCCGCCTGCGCCGGACGGCAGCCCGCGCAAGGTGCCGCACATGGGCTGGAACCAGGTGGCCTGGACGCGCGAGCACCCGGTGACCCACGGCATTGCGAGCGACACGCGCTTCTACTTCGTGCACAGCTACTACGTGGTGCCGGACGACCCGGCCGTGACGCTCGGCACCTGCGACTACATCACCCGCTTCACCGCCGCGCTTGCCAGCGGCTACGTGGTCGCGACCCAGTTCCATCCGGAGAAGAGCGCGCAGGCCGGCTTGAAGCTGCTGGAGAACTTCCTCGCCTGGCAGTGACGACCCGCGCGGTCATTGCGGCGATTGAGCGACTCAGCTATCAAGCCCGGAACGGTCGCCGCCGGCGACCCAGGGGAGCCGCCATGAACACCAAGACCGCCCTGCGCACCCTGTGCGCGACCGCCGCGCTCAGCGCCGCATGCCACGCACTCGCCGCGGACCCGGCCACGGATACCGTCATCACCCCGCTCCTCGAGCGGCCGCTCGCCGCGCGCGAGACGCCGGTCGCGAGCATGCTGACGGTCGAGTACCAGCCCGGTGCCGGCACGCCGCCCCACACCCACCCCGCCGATACCTTCGTCTACGTGCTCGCGGGCGCGATCGAGATGCAGGTCGCGGGCGGTGAGCTTAAGGTGCTGAAGGCCGGCGACACCTATTACGAAAAGCCGACCGACACTCACACGGTGTCGCGGAACGCCAGCCAGACCGAGCCGGCGAAGTTCCTGGTGGTGTTCGTGAAGGACGCCGGCGCGCCGGTGCTGGAGCCGGTCGCTGAGCACTGATCGACGGCGCGGTGCTGTCGGCCGCGCGCCGATTGCCCCCGCGCGGCGCCGAGGCTACCTTGCCGCGAGGGCGATGCGCGGTCCGCGTCGCGACGCACGGCAGGGAGTACGAAGTTGAGCGAGGTGTGGACCCATCACCAGCGGCGGGTGAACGGCTTTCGCATGCACTACGTGACGGCAGGCCAGGGCTATCCGCTGGTGCTGCTGCACGGCTGGCCGCAGAGCTGGTACGAGTGGCGAAAGATCATCCCGGCGCTGGCTGAGCACTACACGGTGATCGCGCCGGATCTGCGTGGTCTCGGCGATTCCGAGAAGCCCATGACCGGCTACGACAAGCGCACGCTGGCCGCCGATGTGACCGAGTTGCTCACGCAGCTCGGTCACGAGCGCGCGGGCGTGATCGGCCACGACTGGGGCGGCGCGGTGGCCTTCTATCTCGCCTACGACCAGCGCGCGCTGGTCGAGCGGCTGATGATCCTCGACATGGTGCCCGGCCTCATCAAGGCCGGCGACGCCTTTCCGCTCGAGTTCGCGCTCAAGATCAACCACGTGTTCTTTCATGGTGGCAACCCGGACTGGGCGGCGATGCTGGTCAGCCAGAACGTCGACGCCTACTTGAGGCGCTTCCTCACCACGCTCGACTTCAACTACAGCCCGAACGTGTTCAGTGAAGCCGAGATAGCCGAGTACGTGCGCGTGAACTCCATTCCGGGGTCGATTCGCGCGGGCTTCCAGTGGTACGCGGCCGGACTGCGCGAAGACGCGGTCAATCTTGCCAACGCCACCGAGAAGCTCACCATTCCGGTCGCGGCCTATGGCGGCGCGAGCTTTCTCGGCGACATTCGCACCTACTGGCAGGCGGTGGCGGCGCAGGTCGAAGGTGAGGCGGTCGCCGAGTGCGGCCACTTCATTCCCGAAGAGCAGCCCGGCTTCGTGATCGACGCCGCGCAGCGCTTCTTTGCGCCGCTGCGCGCGCGAGGCTGACACGACCATGACAGAGGATTACAGCGAAAAGGAACCGACCCGCGCCGAGGTCGACGCGCTGCCCGGCTGGACGCTCCTCGAATTCGGCAGCCCCTACTGCGGCCACTGCCTGCGCGCGCAGCCGCTCATCGAGGCGGCGACCGCTGCGCACGCCGGGCTCAGGCATCTCAAGATCTTCGACGGCCGCGGCCGACCGCTGGGTCGTTCGTTCCGCGTGAAGCTGTGGCCGACCCTCGTTCTGCTGCGGGAGGGTGTGGAACTCGCGCGGGTCGTGCGGCCACAGGACGCGGTCGCGGCGGCCGCCGCGCTGGCGCCGTTGGCGCAGGATGGCGAGTCCTAGCCGGCCTCGTACGCCAAGCCCCAGGCCGGCGCGCCGGGCAGCGGCGGGATGCCAAGCGATGGGCGTGGGTTCACCCGCAGGCGACGGCCACCGCGCGGCGGCCGTCTGACCCGCGGCCCGTCGCCGAAGTCCCCGAGGCGCGCGACGACCAGCGCGTTCGCGCGGCAGTCCCACACGATGCGCTTGTGCTGCCGGTGATAGCTCAAGGTATGCGCGACGGGACCTTCGTCGCCGCAACGCGTGTGGACGGTATCGGGCAGACCGAACAGGTGCAGCAGGTCGACGTAGGAGCGGATGTAACAGAAGTGACGCCGTACCGGCGCCTGCAGCTCGAAGCCGCGCACCTCGCCATCGCGGAGCGCAAGCGCCACGTCGCCCTCCAGCAGCAGCCAACCCTCGCCGGCCCGCAGGGCGCGCAGGCCCTCTTCCCAGTCGGCATGCTCGCGACGCAGCACGGACCCATGCGGGAAACTCGCGCGGGCGCCAATCGCCACCACGCGCTCGAGCGGCACCTCGTCCATGCGCCCTCCATAGGGGACGCCGGCCACCACGAGATGCTCGAGACGCAGGCGGCGCGACTTCAGGCACTCGAGATGCTCGAGCAGTTCGAAGCGTCGCCGCCGCATCAGTCCGCCGAAGGCTTCTAACATCGCACCACCCGTCGCAGCCGCGCTCGTCAAGCGCTGTCTTCCGCAGAATGGCGACGGGCGGCGAGAAGATCAATGCACGGGCCCACATTTGCGGGCCGTGCAGCACTTGCGTCGCAACCCGTGTCTCAACGCGACGCCTCGTCGTGCGCGCCCGCCAGCGCGCGGTTCACGAGCGCGGCCAGCGCCGCCTGGCGATGCGTGCCCGTCTTGGCATAGAGGCTGCGCAGGTGCGCGCGCACGGTGTTGCGCGAGATGCCCTGGCGCGCCGCCACCTGGTCGATGCTGAGTCCTTCGACGATGAGCAGCGCGCAGGCCGCCTCGGCCGCGGTGAAACCGCGGCGCGCGAGGCTGTGCAGCTTGAAGCCGCGGTCTAGTGTCGGCGCGGCGCTCCGCAGGCTCAGGCGGCAGCCGCCGAACTCGCCGTAGGGCGTCACGCGCCAGCGGCTTGGCGGGGCGTTGCCCGGTTCCGGAAGGGCGATGGTCACCTCGGTCGGCCCGCCGCGGCGCGCGACTGCCGCCAGCACCGCGTCGAGCAGTGCGCCAACGGCCTCGTCGAACGCGCAGAGCCGCCGGCCGCGAAGGTACAGCGGTCCGTCCTTGGCCAGCCAGGCGGCGGCGCCGGCGTCCAGGTGTTCGACCTCGCCGTCCGCATTGATGAGCAGGCTCGCGCCGTCGCGGTTGGCCGCCGGCCCGGGGCCCAGGGGCCGCGGCGCCTTGCCGTCCGAGGTCTCGTGCCCGGTGCTCGAGGTTGCTTCGTGGCCCGCCAGTTCCATGGAGTTCCCCTTATCGTCGTAGCGATGACGACGGCCCGACCGTCGCGAGGGCATTGAAGCGCGGGTGCGGGGCCGGCCGCTGTGGGAATCCACACGCGGGGTCTACGCCGGGGCGCTGGCTATACTTCGGGCGACCGACCGCGGAGAGGACGAACACGTGCACGACGACACGCAAGCCAGGCTCGCGATCCTGGAAACGCTGAACCGCTACGCCTGGAGCTACGACACCCGCGACCTCGACCTGATGCGGGCCTGCTTCACCGCCGATGGCGTCTTCCATGCCACGCTCGCCGGGCACGAGGGTTGGGGGCCCTTCGAAGGTCGCGACGCGGTGGTTGGCTGGCTGTCGGACGTGATGCAGACGCAGAACGATCAGCGCCGGCACTGCATCAGCAACGTGGTGTTCCGCGCGCTCGATGCGGCGCGGGCGGTGGTCGATTCCTACCTGCTGCTGACCGCGGTGGAGGACGGCGTACTGCGCGTGGTGTGTACCGGGACTTATCGGGACGAACTGGTGCGTGAGGGCGACGCCTGGCGGATCAGACGCAAGACGCTGGCGCTCGATAACGGCTTTTGAGAGCCCGGTGGTGCGGGTCGGGCTTCGATTGAGGCTCTGGAAAGAATGGCGGGTTGAAACCCGCCCTACAAATCCCGTTGTAGGGCCGGTTTTCACCGGCCATGCGCGACGCCGCTGAATGTCGGACTGAAGTCCGATCTACAGGGCTTCGCGCGCCACCGCCCGGTACCCGATGTCGCGGCGGCAGAACATGCCTCGCCAGTGGATGCGATCGACACGCGCGTAGGCCGCGGCCTGCGCGGCGCCCACGCTGGCGCCAAGGCCCACCACGCACAGCACGCGTCCCCCGTTGGTCACGCAGGCCTCACCCGCCTGCCGCGTGCCGGCGTGGAACACCTTGGTGTCCGGCAGTTCGTCGTCGAGGCCGCTGATGGCATCGCCCTTGGCGTAGTCGTTGGGATAGCCGCCGGCCGCCAGCACCACGCCGACCGTCGCGCGCGCATCGAACTCGAGTTCGACCTCGCGCGCGCGGCCGTCCAGGATCGCGAGGCAGGCGTCGACCAGGTCGGTCCGCATGCGCATCATGATCGGCTGGGTCTCGGGATCGCCCATGCGGCAGTTGAATTCCAGCACGCGCGGCTGGCCGGCGGCGTCGATCATCACGCCGGCGTAGAGAAAGCCCTGGTAAGGGCGCCCGTCCGCGCGCAGCCCCGCCAGCGTGGGCGCGATGACGCTGTCCATGATCTTGCGGGTCATGGTCGCGTCGACCACCGGCGCGGGCGAATAGGCGCCCATGCCGCCGGTGTTGGGCCCCTCATCACCATCGTCCCGCGCCTTGTGGTCCTGCGAGGACGCGAGCGGAATGGCGGTGTCGCCGTCGGTCATGACGATGAAGCTCGCTTCCTCCCCGGCGAGGAACTCCTCCACCACGATGCGCGCGCCGGCCGCGCCGAAGGCATTGCCTTCGAGCATGGCGCGCGCGGCCTCGCGCGCTTCCTCGTGCGTGCGCGCGACCACCACGCCCTTGCCGGCGGCCAGACCGTCGGCCTTGACCACCACCGGCAGCGCGTGGGCGTCGATGTAGGCGAGCGCCGGCGCGAGCGCCTCGAAGGTCTCGTAGGCCGCGGTCGGAATGCGATGACGCTTGAGGAAATCCTTGGTGAAGGCCTTGGAAGCTTCGAGGATCGCGCCGTCGCGCGGCGGTCCGAAACACTTCTGACCCGCGGCCTGGAAGGCATCGACCACGCCCGCCGCGAGCGGCGCCTCGGGCCCGACGATGGTGAGCGCCACGCCTTCGGCCCGCGCGAGCGCGAGCAGGCCCGCCACGTCCTCCGCGGAGACCTCGACGTTACGCACACGAGGCTCGCGCGCCGTGCCGGCGTTGCCGGGCGCGACCAGCACCTCGGCGACCTTGGCCGACTGCGCGCACTTCCACGCCAGCGCGTGTTCGCGGCCACCGCCGCCGATGATCAGCACCTTCATGTTCACCCTCCGCGCACGGCGCTCAATGGCGGAAATGCCGCTCGCCGGTGAACACCATCGCCATGCCGTGTTCGTCCGCGGCGGCTATCACCTCGGCGTCGCGCATCGAGCCGCCCGGCTGGATGACCGCGCGGATGCCGGCCGCCGCTGCCGCGTCGATGCCGTCACGGAACGGGAAGAAGGCATCGGAGGCCATCACCGAGCCGACCACCTCGAGGTTTTCGTCGGCGGCCTTGATGGCGGCGATGCGCGCGCTGTAGACGCGGCTCATCTGGCCCGCGCCAACGCCGATGGTGCGCCGCTCACGCGCATAGACGATGGCGTTCGACTTCACGCACGCCACCACCCGCCAGGCGAACAGCAGGTCGGCGAGTTCGTCGGCCGTTGGCGCGCGCTTGCTGACGGTGGTGAACTGCGCCGGCGTGATGACCTGCGCGGCGACGTCGCGGTCCTGCACCAGGAGCCCACCCATCACGCGCTTGTATTCCAGCTGGCGCAGCGGCGTCGCCGGCCACTGGCCGACTTCCAGCACGCGGATATTGCTCTTCGGCGCCAGCACCGCGCGCGCGTCGGCGGACACCGCGGGCGCGACGATCACTTCGACGAACTGGCGCTCGACGATGAGCTTCGCCACCTCGGCGTCCATCTCGCGGTTGAACGCGATGATGCCGCCGAAGGCCGAGGTCGGATCGGTCTGGTAGGCGAGGTCGTAGGCGCGCGTGAGCGAGACGGCCTCGGCCACGCCGCAGGGATTGGCGTGCTTGACGATGCAGCAGGCCGGCTCGCTGAAGGATCGCACGCAGTCGAGCGCGGCATCGGTGTCGGCGATGTTGTTGTAGGAGAGCTCCTTGCCCTGCAGCTGCACCATCGCCGCGAGCGTGCCCGCGGGCTTCAGGTCGTCTACGTAGAAGGCCGCCGCCTGGTGCGGATTCTCGCCGTAGCGCAGCGTCTGCGAGAGACGCGCGTGCACGTGCAGATCGGCCGGGAAGGTCGGCGCCTCGCGCGAGCCGAGATAAGCGGCGATGGCGCTGTCGTAGGACGCGGTGTGCGCGTAGGCCTTGGCCGCGAGGCGATAGCGCGTGGCGTCGCCCACGCGACCGTCGGCGTCGAGTTCGGCGACGAGGCCGGCGTAGTCGCCCGGGTCGCACACCACCGCCACGCGCGCGTGGTTCTTGGCCGCGGCGCGCAGCAGCGCGGGCCCGCCGATGTCGATGTTCTCGATGGCCTCGGCGAGCGTGCAGTCGGGGCGCGCGATGGTCTCGCGGAAGGGATAGAGGTTGACCACCACGAAGTCGATGTTGTCGATGTCGTGGGCGGCGAGCGCGGCGTCGTCCACGCCCGGGCGAGCGAGGATGCCACCGTGCACGCGCGGATGCAGGGTCTTCACCCGGCCGTCCATCATCTCCGGATGACCGGTGTGTTCGGCGACGTCCTTGACCGTGAGCCCCGCCGCGCGCAACGCGGCGGCCGAGCCGCCGGTGGAGAGCAGGCCATAGCCGTGCCGCACGAGGCCGGCGGCGAGTTCGGTGAGTCCCTGTTTGTCGGAGACGCTGACGAGCGCCCAGCGCGAGGTGTTGGTCATGGAGGGTCTATTTGCCGAGTCCGTATTTGTGCAGCTTGGTGCGCAAGGTCGCGCGGTTGATGCCGAGCACCTGCGCGGCCTTGGTGATGTTGCCGCGGGTCTCGCGCATGACGATTTCGAGCAGTGGTTTCTCCACCTGCGTCATCACCAGCTCGTAGAGCTCGGCCGCGGGCTGGCCGTTCAGGTCTTCGAAGTAGCGCTGCAGCGAGGCGCGCACCTGCTCGGTGAGCGGCGTGTCGCCCGCGCGCGGGCTCATGCGTACGACGTTGGTGTTCATGCGGCCTGCTCCCATGCGGGGTTCACGGCGAGACCTTTGAGCCAGACAATCTGCGCCGGCGCGGTCTCGATGCGATTGAAGTCCGATTTCAACTGCGCCGCGCCACCCGCGGCCTCGAGATACCAGCCGACGTGCTTGCGCGCGATGCGCGGGCCTGCGACGTCGCCATAGAGGTCATGCAGCGCGCTCACGTGCGCGTGCATCACGGCCACGCGCTCGGCGAAGCTCGGCGCGCGGTACTCGCGGCCGTCGCGCGCCGCGGCCAGCGCGGCGAAGATCCACGGATTGCCGTGCGCGGCGCGGCCGATCATGAGGCCGTCGGCGCCGGTGTGGGCCAGCACTCGCGCGGCCTCGGCGGGATTGGTGATGTCGCCGTTCGCGATCACCGGAATGCCGACCGCCTGCTTGATCGCGGCGATGGTGTCGTACTCGGCCTGGCCGCGATAGCCGCATTCGCGCGTGCGACCGTGCACGGTGAGCGCGCGGATGCCGGCGTCCTCGGCCAGGCGCGCGACGCTCACACCGTTGCGCGCCGCGGGGCTCCAGCCGGTGCGGGTCTTCAGCGTGACCGGTACATCGACCGCGGCGCACACCGCGCGCAGGATGTCCCGCACCAGTGTTTCATCGCGCAGCAGTGCCGAGCCCGCGGCGCGATTGCACACCTTCTTCGCCGGACAACCCATGTTGATGTCGACGATGTCCGCGCCGAGGTCGGATGCGCGGCGCGCGGCGTCGGCCATCGCGCGCGGCTCGCTGCCGGCGATCTGGATCACACGCGGCGTCTCTTCGCCGTCGCAGGCTAGACGCGTGCGCGTCTTGTCGGTGTGCCACAGGTGCGTGTCGCTGGTCACCATCTCGGCAACCGCGTAGTCCGCGCCGAGGCGACGACACAGCTGACGAAAGGGCAGATCGCTCACCCCGGCCATGGGCGCGAGGATCACCGGTGAGGAGAATTGATGAGGACCGATGTTCACGTTGTGTCCGGCGACAGCGCATGCACCCCGTTGGCATTCCCCTGCGGGTGGCAGCGACAGCAACGCCGGCACGCCGCAGACCGGCGCGTCGACATGGGCAACCCCCTCGCGATGAGTTACCTGGGCGGACGCCTCTGGCGTGCGTTTCGCGTCCAGGTGAGAAGGATGATAGCCAGATCGGGGACGCCGAAAAAGGCTTGACGTCGTCCACGATTGCGCGCACCGCGGCAGGCCCCGCGGTGGTGCGGCGCGCTACAGGAAGGTGAACTCGAAGCTGACCGCGTTGCTGGCGTTGCCCGCCAGTTCGAGCACGATGTAGACCGGCCGCTCGGGCGGCATGCCCTCGTCCACCGCAATGCTCTGATCGAGATACTCACGCGGTTCGAAGCGGCGCGCCGACAGCACGTTGCCGGCCGCGTCGCGTAGACGGAGATCGATGACCGGGTAGGGCGTCGGCGTCTTGCCGTCGTTCATGATCGTGGCGTTGACCAGCAGCGCATCGCGATAGCTCGGATGTTCGCGCACGTCACGCGCCAGCAGGCGCACGGTCGGCGTCTGCGCGCGACGTTCGAGGCAGGGCAGGCGCGCGCACAGCGCATCGATCACCGCGCCCGCCTCGGGCAGGGCCGCGACCACCGCCTGCCGTTCCATGAAGGCCGCCTGCAACAGCGCGCCGAGCGCGAGCACGAAGGCGAAGCCCGCCCATAGCAGAGCGCGCCAGGACGACGCGCGGGGCGGCGCGGCGAGCGCCGCGAGGTCCGCGGCCAGCACCGCCGGTACGCCGACCTCGTTCATCACCAGCGGCGCGTCAGCGTCGCCTCCGTCCACCGCGGCCATGGGCGTCGCGCCTGCCGCTGGCTCGGACGCGGCGGCGCGCCGCGCGAGCGCCTGCGGATCGGTGTCATCGCGCGTCTCGTCGTCATCCGGCACATGCGGCGGTACGTAGTCCGGATCGAGCGGCAGCGGACGCAGTGCCGGTGCCGACACCGACGCCTCGCGCAGGTGGGCGAGCGCGTGCGGATCGGTGTCGTCACCCGGCTCGGCGTCGTGCTCGTCGGGGGGCGGCGCGGCGGGCTCGTCCACCGCCGAGAAATCGAAGTCCGAGATGTCGACCTCGTCGTCGCGCCGCGAGACCGGGCCGATATCGAAATCCTCCTCTGGTGGCGGCGGGGGCGGCGCCACGTCGAACTCGTCGAACATCGCCACCGGTGGCGAGTCGGCGAGGTCGAAGTCGGTGTCATGCGGCATCGGAAGCGGCGCCGCGTCGAGGGCGAAATCGGCGTCCGGCGCGAAACTCGGCAGCGCGTCCAGCGCGAGATCCTCGTCATCGGCTGTGTTCGCCTGCGCCGCGACTTGGGCGGGCACTGGCGGCGGCGAGTCCGGCGCGATGGGCGTGACGCCTGCCAGCGCGGTGAGCGCCGTCGCGCGCGCCGCGCCGGTGGTGACGGTGAGCGGCACACTGTCCGTGCGCGGCGTGAGGCTCGCTTGCGCGGTGAGCGTGACGAAGCTGAGCGGCGCGGCCGCCGGCGGCGCGACGGGCGCTTCGACCGCCGGTGATGACGCGAGGGGCGCGGCCAGCGCCGGCCCATGACTCGGGGTCGAGGGCGAGGCGGGCGTCGCCGCGGGTGCGAGCGTTGTTGTCGCGCTGACGGTCACGAAGCGCAGGGGTTCGGGCGCCGCGGGTGGCGGCGGCGACGGCGGCGCGACGGGCGTGGCAGTGACAGGCGCTGGCTCGACGGGCGTTTCGAAGCGTGGTGGCGCGGGTGCGGCGGGCGCTTCTTCGACCAGGGACTCGAGCGCGTTGAACACGTGCTCGCAGCGTCCGCAGGTCACCAGGCCCTTGGCGAGCGAGAGGTGTTCCGCGCGCAGGCGGAACCAGGCGAAGCATTGCGGGCAGCGGGTCAGCATCGGCGCGGGATTCTACCGGACGCGATTCACCGGCGCGTGCCGCTGACCAGCGCCCAGTCGCCGCGGATGCGCGGCGGATCCATGGTGAAAGCCGGTTCGTACATCGCGACCACGCTCGGGATCTGCGTCGCGAGCAGACCCGACAGCGCGATGCGCGCGCCATGCGGCACGAGCCTGGCGAAGCGCGGCGCGAGCGCGATCAGCGGCGCCTCGAGGATGTTCGCCACCAGCACGTCGGCGGCGTGTTCCAGCAGGCCGTCGGGCCGGCCGACGCGAATGCGATCGGCGTAGCCGTTCTGCGCGATGTTCTCCCGCGCCACGTCGAGAGCATCGTCGTCGATGTCGACCGCGTCCACGTGCGCCGCGCCGAAGCACGCCGCGGACAGCGCCAGGATGCCGGAGCCGCAGCCGTAGTCGATCACGCGCGCCTGCGCGAGACTCGCCTCAGCGAGCCAGTCGAGACAGAGCGCGGTGGTCTCGTGCGTGCCCGTGCCGAAGGCGCGCCCCGGATCGAGGCGCAGCACGTGGCGCGCGCCGGCCGGCGGCTCGCACCAGGTGGGACAGATCCAGAGATCACCGGCGAAGCCCTGCGGCTGCCAGTGTTCCTTCCACGCATCGGCCCAGTGCTGCTCGGCGAGCTCGGTGAACACGATGTCGGTACCGGGCTCGAGCAGTGGTCGCAGGCGACGCTCGAGGGCGACGCGATCGACCGTCGCCTCGAACAGCGCGGTCAGGGTGAACACCTGCCACGCGTCGTCACTCGCCACGCCCGGCTCGGCGAAGATCTCGCTGTCGCCCTCGCTGGTCGTGATCGCGCTCGCGCCGAGCCCTTCGAGCAGCGACTCGCAGGCGGCAAAGCGCGCCGCCGGCAGGCGACAGCGCAGCTCCAGCCACTCGCTCATGCGGACCGGGCGGCGTTCAGACCAGCCCCAGCTTGCGTTCGAGGTAGTGGATGTCGGTGCCGCCGGCGATGAAGGCGGCATCCGCGACGAGATCGCGGTGCAGCGGCACGTTGGTCTCGATGCCTTCGATGACGAGCTCGGTCAAGGCATTCTCCATGCGCTTCAAGGCCGCCTGGCGCGTCTCGGCGTGGCAGATGAGCTTGCCGATCAGCGAATCATAGTAGGGCGGGACTGTGTAGCCGGCGTAGACGTGGGAGTCGACGCGCACCCCCGGACCGCCGGGCGGATGGTAGACCGAGATGAGGCCCGGCGAGGGGCGGAAGGTATAGGCGTCCTCGGCATTGATGCGGCACTCGATGGCGTGGCCCGTGGGCGTCACGTCCTCCTGGCGGAGCGTGAGCTTCTCGCCGGCCGCGACCAGCAGCTGCTGCTTGACCAGGTCCACGCCGGTGACCATCTCGGTCACCGGGTGCTCGACCTGGATGCGGGTGTTCATTTCGATGAAATAGAACTCGCCGTTCTCGTACAGGAATTCAAACGTGCCGGCGCCACGATAGCCAATCTTGCGACAGGCATCGGTGCACAGCGCGCCGATCCGTGCACGCGTGGCAGGGTCGATGCCGGGCGCCGGGGATTCCTCGATGATCTTCTGGTGGCGACGCTGCATGGAGCAGTCGCGCTCGCCGAGATGGATGACGTTGCCGTGGGTGTCGGCCAGCACCTGGAATTCGATGTGGCGCGGATGCTCGAGGAATTTCTCGAGATAGACCGCGTCGTTCTGAAAGGCCGCCAGGGCTTCGCGCTTGGTGAGCGCGATGGCGTTGCGCAAGGAAGCCTCGGTATGCACCACGCGCATGCCGCGTCCGCCGCCGCCGCCCGAGGCTTTGATGATCACCGGGTAACCGATGGCGCGCGCGAGCGCGATGTTCTCCTGGATGTCGTCGCCGAGCGGCTTGCCCGAGCCCGGCACGCAGGGCACGCCGGCCTCCTGCATGGCGCGAATGGCCGACAGCTTGTCGCCCATGATGCGCATGGTCTCCGGGCGCGGCCCGATGAACACGAAGCCGCTCTTCTCCACGCGCTCGGCGAAGTCCGCGTTCTCGGACAGAAAGCCGTAGCCGGGATGGATGGCGACCGCGTCGACCACCTCCGCGGCGGCAATCACCGCGGGGATGTTGAGATAGCTGTCCGCCGGCGCCGGCGGGCCGATGCATACGGACTCGTCGGCCAGCCTCACGTGCTTCAGATCGCGGTCGGCCGAGGAATGCACCGCGACCGTCTTGATGCCGAGGTCGCGACAGGCGCGCAACACGCGCAGCGCGATTTCGCCACGATTGGCGATGACGACTTTATCGAACATGGCCGCCTCAGCCGATCACGAACAGCGGCTGTTCGTACTCCACCGGGTGACCGTTGTCGGCGAGCACCGCGGTGATGGTGCCGGCGACCTCGGCCTCGATCGGATTCATGATCTTCATCGCTTCGATGATGCACAGCGTGTCACCGATCTTGACGCTCTGCCCGACCTTGACGAAGGGCGCCGAGTCCGGCGAGGGCGCGAGGTAGAAGGTGCCGACCATCGGCGACTTGATGACGTTGCCGGCCGGTTCGGGCGCGGCCACGGCGGCGAGGCTCGCCGCCGGCGCGGCGGCCGGGGCGGCCGCCATCATCGGCGCCTGCATGGGCATGGGCGCGTAGGCCATCACCGGCCCGCGGCTGATGCGCACCGACTCCTCGCCCTCTTTGATCTCTATTTCAGCGACGCCCGATTCCTCGAGCAGTTCGATGAGTTTCTTGACCTTTCTGATATCCACCCTGGTGTTCTCCCGCGCGGTCGCCGTGTCGGCGCCGCCGTGCCTCGTTGGTTTGTTTCGTCGTCGTCGCTCAAGCCGCGGCCAGGCGCTGGGCCGCCGCGGCGAGTGCCAGTTCATAGCCCTGTACGCCGAGCCCGCAGATCACCCCTACCGCGATGTCGGACAGGTAGGAGTGGTGACGGAAGGCTTCGCGTGCGTGCACGTTGGAGATGTGCACTTCGATGAAGGGGATCTGCACGCCGAGCAGCGCGTCGCGCAGCGCGACGCTGGTATGGGTGTAGGCGCCCGGATTGATGAGGATGAAGGCGACGCCTTCGCTGCGCGCGGCATGGATGCGGTCGACCAGCGCGCCTTCGCCGTTGCTCTGGAACGCGGCGAGGTCGTGTCCCAGCCCGGCGGCGACCGCGGCGCAGCGCTGCTCGACGTCGGCCAGCGTGGCGCTGCCGTAGACGCCGGGCTCGCGCAGCCCCAGCAGGTTCAGGTTCGGACCGTTGATGAGCAGCAGTTTGGACACGCTCGCGCTACCTGGCGCCCGGCTTCTCCGGGAGGCGCGAAGCTAGCATGTTTGCGCGCAGGTTGCGACCGCGTTTGCCGATCTTAGCGGCTGTTCGAAGCCTCGGCCGAAGCGCCGACCGCACCGCCCAGGTAGCCCTCGAGGGCCGCGCCGGCGTCCTCGCGATGCCATTCGCCCTGGTGACGCATGAGCACCTGGCCTTCTGGGTCGAGGACCACGGTGTAGGGCAAACCGCCGATCTCGTTGCCGAGCGCGCTCATCAGACGCGCGACGTCCTGGTCACCGACCAGTACCGGGTAGTTGACGCCATGTTCGGCGACGAAGGCCTGCACCGGCGCCACCTCGTCGAGCGCCACGCCGACGAAGGTCAGTCCGCGCGCTTCGAGCGTCCGCTGCAGGTCGATGAAGGCCGGGATCTCCTTCAGGCAGGGCGGGCACCAGGTCGCCCAGAAGTTCAGCACCACGTGCTTGCCGCGCCACTGCGCGAGGGGCTGGTCGCGCCCCTCGAGGTCCTTGAACGACCAGTCCAGCGGTTTGACCGGCTCGCTTCCCGGCGCCGGCGCCTCGGCCACCGGGCCCAGCGCCTGGGCCGCCGTGAGTGACTGGCGCTGGGACCAGGCCTGCAGCAGGTAGCCGGCGCTGCCGGCCAGGAGCGCCAGCGCGAGAAAGCCGAGATGTGACGGCTTCATGGCAGCGCAGCGGCCAGCCGGTCGAGGTGGCCGTTGAACTCGGCGGCCGCGACGAATCCGGTGATGCGGTGTTCGCGCAGCTCGCGGCCGCCGTTGAAGAACAGCACGGCCGGCGGGCCGAACAGGTCGTAGTGCTCGAGCAAGGCCTTGTCTTCCGGCGAACTCTCGGTGACGTCGGCGCGCAGCAGGCGCAGCCCGGCGAGGCGAGGCGCGACGTCGGCGTGGGCGAAGGTCTGCTTTTCCAGGTGTTTGCACTCCACGCACCAGTCGGCATAGAAGTCGAGCATCACCGGCTGGCCCGCGGCCTGGGCGCGCGCGACCTCGGACTGCACCGCGGCCAGGCCCTTCACCGTGACGAAGGCCGCCTCGGCGCTCGCCGCGCCGGCACCCCGACCCGCGACCAGCGGGGCCAGCGGGCGAAGTGGGTCCTCACCCCCGGCGGCCGCGCCCACCACCAGGGTCGCGCCATAGATGAGGCCCGCGAGGCCGATGCCCTGGTGCAATCGCCGCCAACCACTCGTGGCCTGCGCGGGCCGGTCGAGGGCGCCCAGGTAGACCGCCGAGCCGATCAGGAGCAGCGCCCACAGCGCCAGCACCGAGGGTCCGGGCAGGATGCGCGACAGGAACAGGATGGCGACCGCGAGGAAGGCCACGCCGAACACCCGCTTGATGCTCTCCATCCACGCGCCGGCGCGCGGCAGGAGGCCGCCGGCCGAAGTACCGAGCGCGATGAGCGGCAGACCCATGCCGAGACCGAGCGCGAACAGCGCACTACCGCCGGTCACCGCCGAACCGGTCTGGCTGATGTAGGCGAGCGCGCCGGCCAGCGGCGGCGCGACGCAGGGCCCGACGATCAGTGCCGAGAGGGCGCCCATCACCGCCACGCCGAGGTAGCTGCCGCCACGCTGGGCGCGGGACAGCCGATCGAGACGGGTCTGCAGCGCGCTCGGCAGCTGCAGTTCATAGAAACCGAACATCGACAGCGCGAGCAATACGAACAGGCCGCTGAAAGCCACCAGCACCACCGGCTGCTGGAAGGCCGCCTGCAGGTTCTGCCCGAGCAGGCCGGCCGCGACCCCGGCGAGCGCATAGGCGGCCGCCATCGCCACCACGTAGGTCGAGGACAGCAGGAAACCGCGCGTCGCGCTGACCGGCTGCTGCTGGCCGACGATGATGCCGGACAGGATGGGCACCATCGGCAGCACGCAGGGCGTGAAGGCGAGCAGGAGACCGAGACCGAGGAAAGTCAGGAGCGTCATGGTGAGCGAGCGCTCACCCAGCTCGGCGGTGATGCGGTCCGCGGCGTTGCCTGTGGCGCTGCTCGCCAGTCCGGATGACGGCGGACTCGGCGTGGCTTCGGCCGTGGGTGACGGTGGGGCGGCGGTCGCGGCACCGCCGAGGGTGAACACCAGGCGCTTGCGCTGCGGCGGGTAGCAGATGCCGTCCTCGGCGCAGCCCTGGTAGCGAATCTCGACTTCGGCGGTGGTCGCCTCGGCCGGCGCGGTCACGGGCACCCGCACGCGCGCGACATGCTTGTACACCGCCACTTCGCCGAACTCCGGGTCCTGCTTGATCTCGCCGGGCGGCAGCTCGAGCGCGCCCAGGGTCACGCCGGGGCTGACCGCCGTCGCCTTCATCTTGTCGCGGTAGAGGTAGTAGCCGTCCGGGATGGTCCAGGCGAAGACCAGGCGGTCGCCCTCGGTGGCCGGCTCGGCCAGCACGAAGGCCTGGTCGGGCGGCAGGAAGTCGCGCCCGCCCGCCAGGGTCTCGGACGGCGCCAGCTGGTCCAGGGCATCGAGCACGCCGGCCCGCGCGCCTGGCAGGCAGGCCAGGCACAGCAAGAGGCTCAGGCAGAAACGGCGCGTTCGATCCATTGCAGATAGGCTTCCGATCCGGACTCGACAGGGACTGCCAGCAGTTCCGGGAGTTCATAGGGGTGCAGCTCGCGCCACAGGGTCTCGAGCGCCACATACGCGGCGCGCGTGGTCTTGGCCAGGAGCAGCACCTCTTCTGCGCGCTCGAGCGCGCCGTTCCATTCGTAGACCGACTCGACCCCGGGCAGCAGGTTGACGCAGGCCGCGAGCCGTCCGGTCACCGCCGCTTCGGCCATGCGCAGGCCAGTGTCCCGATCCGGGCAGGTACACAGCAGAACCAGGCACTCGGTGGCGGCGGTCATGGCGCGACCCCAGCAGGTATCATCACCATTGTAATCCCGCCGTCCCGGACCGACCTACGCTCCATGCCTCTACCGATCATCATGCTCGTGCTCTTCATCGGCATGCCGATGCTGGAGATTTACGTCCTGATCCAGGTCGGCCAGGTGATCGGCCCGCTGTGGACGGTGGCGCTGCTGCTGCTGGTCGCGGCGCTCGGCAGCCTGCTGCTGCGCCAGCAGGGTCTCGCGACCTTGGCCAAGGTGCAGACGGCGCTGGCGCGTGGCGAACTGCCGGCCGGCGCGATCCTCGAGGGCCTGGTCCTGCTGGTCGCGGGCGTGCTGATGGTGACGCCGGGCTTCGTCACCGATGTCATGGCGTTCCTGTGCCTGCTGCCGCCGCTGCGCAAGGGCATCGTGGCGCTGCTCGCCCACGCGCTCAGCCTGCGCGTGCTCGGCGGTGGCGCGCCGCGCGGGCCCGGCCCCGGCCCCGCCGGGCCGCAGGTGCTGGAAGGCGACTACCGCGTCGAACGGGACGATCCGTGACGACCCGTCGCGTTCACAGCTTGCACAGCTTGGCCGCGGCCGCGCGCAGGGTGTCATCCTCCTTGCAGAAGCAGAAGCGCACGTAGCGCTGCGCCGGCGGCGACTGGTAGAAGACCGACATCGGGATCGCCGCCACGCCCACTTCCTGGGTCAGCCAGGTCACCAGCTCGATGTCGCTGCGATCGGAGATCGCGCTGTACTCGGCCAACTGGAAGAACGTGCCCGCGCTCGGCGTGAAGCGGAAGCGCGAGCCGGCCATCGCGGCGTTGAAGAGATCGCGCTTGCGCTGGTAGAAGGCCGGCAGCTCGTCCAGGTGCTCGGGATGGTGCGCCATGAAGTCGGCGAGCGCGTGCTGCAGCGGCATGGCGGTGACGAAGGCCACGAACTGGTGCACGCGCTTGAACTCGGTCATCAGGAGCGGCGGCGCGACGCAGTAGCCGATCTTCCAGCCGGTCACGCTGTAGGTCTTGCCGAAGGAGAAGACGGTGTAGCTGCGCGCCGCGAGCCGCGGCTTGCGGAGCACGCTCCAGTGCGGCCGGCCGTCGAACACCAGGTGCTCGTAGACCTCGTCAGACATCACTATCAGATCGTGCGCCTCGGCCAGTTCGAGCAGCGCATCCAGATCGCTCTCCGCGAACACGCTGCCGCTCGGGTTGTGCGGCGAGTTGACCATGATCATGCGGGTGCGCGGCGTGATGGCGCGGCGGACCGCGTCCCAGTCGATGCGATAGTCCGGCGCCGCGAGCACCAGGTGCACCGGCACGCCGCCCGCCAGGCGCACCGCCGGGTCGTAGCTGTCGTACACCGGGTCGAACATGATGACTTCATCGCCCGGCCGCACCACCGCGTGCACCGCGCAGAAGATCGCCTCCGTCGCGCCCGGCGTGACCGTCACCTGGGTATCGGGGTCGATGCGGTGGTCGTAGAAGCGCTCGAGCTTGGCCGCGATCTGCGCGCGCAGTGGCGCAATGCCCGCAAGCGGCGCGTACTGGTTGTAGCCGTTCAGCGTGTACCAGCCCAGCCGCTCGCGCAGCGCCAATGGGCCGTCGTAGTCCGGGTAGCCCTGCGAGAGATTGATGGCGCCGTGGTCGTGGGCCATCTGCGACATCACCGTGAAAATCGTGGTGCCGACATCGGGCAGCTTGCTGTCGAGTCGCGGCGCGGCGGTATTCATGAGATCTGGGCCTGCTTCTGGGACAATGCCGCGCGACCGGCGTCGCGGCGAGCCATCCTCACCGCCCGCGCGGGTTTGATCAACTGGCGAGCCCTGGCGGTTCGCCCTGGATGTAGGCCATGCATGACCTGACCGCCCTGCCGGCGGCGCTGCGCGCCGATACCGCGCGCCTGCTCGAGCGCTTCGACGAGGCCGTCGCGGCGGCCGCGCTGACCTTGCCGAACGGGCCGCTCGCGGCACACATCACGAGCGCCTTCGCCAAGAGTCCGTTCCTGGCGGAGTACGCCTGCCGTGCGCCGGCCGAATTCCTGACGATGATCGCCGCCGCCGACACCCCGCGGGATCGAAACGCCTACGACGCCCTGCTCGAGCCGGCGCTCGACGCGGCGCCCGATGTGCCGGCCGCGAAACAGGCGCTGCGCCGGCGGCGACGCGCGGAGATGGCGCGCATCGCCTGGCGCGACCTCGAAGGCCGTGCGCCGGTCGAAACCGTGATGGCGGAGCTCTCGGCCTTTGCCGACGCCACCGTGAGCGCGGCCGTGGCCTGGCTGCACCAGCGCCTGGAAGCGCGCTTCGGCCGCGCCTACGGCGAGGACGGCGCGCCGCTCAGCCTGCTGGTGCTCGGCATGGGCAAGCTCGGTGGCGGCGAGCTCAACTACTCCTCCGACATCGATCTCTTGTTCATCTACGAATGCGACGGCGTGACCCGCGGCGGGCGCAAGGAGCTCGAGCACCAGGACTATTTCGATCGGCTCGGCCGCGAGCTGATCGGGCTCTTGAACGAGAACACCGCGGACGGCTTCGTGTTCCGCGTGGACATGCGGCTGCGCCCCTTTGGCGACAGCGGTCCGCTCACCTCGAGCCTCGCGGCCATCGAGCACTACTACGCGGTGCACGGCCGCGACTGGGAGCGCTACGCGCTGATCAAGGCGCGGCCGCTGTGCGGCGACGAACGCTGCCGTGTGGCGCTGGAGGCATTGATCCGGCCCTTCGTGTATCGCCGATACCTGGACTACGGCGCGCTCGACGCGCTGCGTGACATGAAGGCGCTGATCGATCGCGAGGCGAGTTCCGAGGAGCTCGCCGGCGACGTCAAGCGGGGGCGCGGGGGCATCCGCGAGATCGAGTTCACGGGTCAGCTGTTCCAGCTCACCCGCGGCGGGCGCGAAGCGCGCCTGCGACAGCGTTCGCTCTTGCCGACGCTGGAAGTCTGCGGTGAACTCGGCCTGCTGGACTTGGACGAAGTGCGCACCCTGCTCGCCGCCTACCGTTTCCTACGTACCGTCGAACATCGCCTGCAGCAGGTGCGGGACGAACAGACCCATGCGCTGCCACGCGAGCCGCGCGAGCAGGCGCGGCTCGCCTTCGCCCTCGACTACGCCGACTGGCCGGCGCTCGCGCAGACGCTGGACGCGCATCGCGCGGCGACACGCGCGCTGTTCGCCGGCATGCTGCAGCCGGTGGCGACGCAGGCCGCGTCGGCGCGCGACGCGGACGACTGGACCACTTTGTGGCGCGACGCGGCGCACGATGATCTCGGTCCGCGCCTGGTGGCACGCGGACGCGCCGATCCGACGGCCCTCGTCGAGGCGCTGCGCGACCTGAAATCCGAACGCTTCCAGGCGCGGCTCTCGCAGCACAGCCGCGCGCGGCTCGATCGCGTCATGCCGCGCCTGCTCGAACTGTTCTGCACGCGTGGCGAAGCGGACGAGACCGTGCTGCGCCTGGCGGGCCTCCTGCGCGCCATCGCCGGCCGCAGCGTGTACCTGGCCTTTCTGGCCGACAATCCCGACGCGCTCACGCGCGTCGTGGACCTGTTCGCGGCCAGCAGCTGGATAGCCCAGCAGATCACCCGTCATCCCCTGCTGCTGGACGAGCTGCTCGACGCGCGCGCGCTCTACGCGCCGCCCGACCAGGCGCGGCTGCATGCGCTGCTCGGCGCGCAGCTCGCCGGCACGGACGATCTCGAGTCCGCCATGGAGACCCTGCGCGCGTTCAAGAACAGCCAGGTGCTGCGCGTCGCGGCGAGCGACATCACCGGCCAGTTCCCGATAGCAGAGGTCAGCAACCAGCTGACCTACATCGCCGAGGTCTGCGTGGGTTATGCGCTCGATCTCGCCTGGCGCGACCTGGTCACGAAGTACGGCACGCCGCGCTGCGCGGACGGCGCGGTCCTGCGCGAGGTCCAGGTCGCGGTGATCGGCTACGGCAAGCTCGGCGGCTGGGAGCTCGGCTACGGCTCGGATCTCGACCTCGTGTTCCTGCACGACAGCGCGGGCGAGGCGCAACGGACCGACGGCGAGCGCCCCATCGAGAACCCGGTGTTCCTGGGTCGCCTCGCCCAGCGCCTGGTGCACATCCTGTCCACCACCACGCCGTCCGGCATGGCCTACGAAATCGACACGCGCCTGCGCCCGAGCGGCGCCGCCGGGCAGCTGGTCACCAACGCGGAGGCCTTCGCCACCTACCAGGACAAGGACGCCTGGGTGTGGGAGCACCAGGCGCTGGTGCGGGCGCGGGCCATCGCCGGCGCCCCGGCGCTATGCGCGCGCTTCGGTGAGATTCGCGCGCAGGTGCTCGCCCGGCCACGCGCGCCCGACCAGCTCGCGCGAGACATCGCCGAGATGCGCGCGCGCATGCTGGCCGAACTCGATCGCGGCGGCCGCCAGGCGTTCGACTTGAAGCACGGCCGCGGAGGTATTACTGATATTGAATTTATGGTGCAATACGCCGTCCTCCGGTGGGCGGGTCAGCACCCGCGACTCCTCACCTGGACCGACAACCTGCGACTCCTCGAGATCATCGCCGACCTGGGACTGTGGAGCGCCGCGCAGTGCCGCGGGCTGCACGACGCCTATTTCGCCTATCGTGCCGAGCTGCACCGCTGCGCGCTGCAGCAGATCGACGGGCTGGTGGACGCCAGCCGTTTCCAGGAACAACGCCGGGAAGTCCGGGCCATCTGGGACGCCGTTTTGGGTCTACATACGCACGCAGGAGAGAACACATGAGTTACGCCGATCGCGATGGTGTGATCTGGATGGACGGCAAGATGGTCCCGTGGCGCGACGCCAACGTCCACGTGCTGACCCACTCGCTGCACTACGGCGTGGGCGCCTTCGAGGGCATCCGCGCTTACAAGACCGCGCAGGGCACCGCGATCTTCCGCCTGGACGATCACGTCAAGCGGCTGTTCGACAGCTGCCACATCCTCGAGATGAAGATGCCGTTCACGCACGCCGAGATTCGCGACGCCTGCATCGCGGCCGTGCGCGAGAACAAGCTCGAGACCGCCTACATCCGCCCGCTGGCCTTCTACGGCTCGGAGGGCATGGGCCTGCACGCGCAGAACCTCTCCACCCACGTCGCCGTGGCGGCCTGGTTCTGGGGCGCGTATCTCGGCGCCGATGCGCTCACCAAGGGCATCCGCATCAAGACCTCGTCCTACACCCGTCACCTGGTGAACAGCGTGATGGCCCACGCCAAGGCCTGCGGCAACTACATCAATTCCATCCTGGCGCTGCAGGAAGCGGCGCGCGACGGCTATGACGAGGCGCTGCTGCTGGACGCCGACGGCATGGTCGCCGAGGGCAGCGGCGAGAACATCTTCATCGTGCGTCGCGGCAAGCTCTACACGCCGTCCTTGACCTCGGTGCTGGAAGGCATCACGCGCGACACCGTGCTGCACCTCGCGCGCGAGGAAGGCCTGCAGGTGGAAGAGAAGCGCATCACTCGCGACGAGGTCTACATCGCCGACGAGTGCTTCTTCACCGGCACCGCGGCCGAGGTCACGCCCATCCGTGAGCTCGACAACCGGCAGATCGGCTCGGGCTCCATCGGCCCTGTCACCAAGAAGCTGCAGGGCATCTACCTCGACCTGGTCGAAGGTCGCCGCAAGTGCCCGCCGGAGTGGCTCACGCTGGTCGGTTAAGGCCTGGGCGCGCTGCCCGCGATGACACGCGCGCTCACCGTCTGGCAATGGACCGACGGCAAGCGCGGCCATGAACGGCAGTGCGAGGGACTCGTCGCGGCGCTCGCCGAACGTGTCTGCGTGAATCACCGTCTTTTGCGCGCGCCGAGTTCCGCCTGGGCGCGCGGCCTCGCGTTCTGCGGCGGCCCGCTGCCGCTGCCCGAGGGTCAGCCCGATCTCCTGCTCGGCGCCGGTCGCGCCTGCCAGCTGCCGCTGCTCGCCGCGCGACGGCGGCGCGGCGGTCGTGCCGTCTACCTGATGCGCCCGCAACTGCCGCTGTCCTGGTTCGATCTCAACGTGGTGCCGCGGCATGACGGCGTGGCGGCCAGCGCACACGTGGTGGTGAGCGAGGGGCCGCTGAATCCCGTGCGGCCGGCCGCGGCGCGAGACGAGTCGCTCGGACTGGTGCTGCTCGGCGGGGCCTCCGCTCATCACGCTTGGGACAGCGACGCGATGCTTGCCCAGCTCGAGCGCGTCCTGCGCGCCACGCCGGCGCGCCGCTGGGTGGTGACCGATTCACGCCGCGCGCCTGCCGATCTCGCCGTCCGTCTCGCCGCCTTGCCCGGCATCGAATTCCATTCCCACCGCGAGACCCCGCCGGACTGGCTGCCCGCGCTGCTCGCGCGCGCCGCCGAGGTATGGGTGAGCGCCGACAGCGTGTCAATGATCTACGAGGCGCTGTCCGGCGGCGCGCGCGTCGGCGTGCTGGACGTGCCGCCACGGCGTGCCGATCGCATCACCACCATCGCCGCCGATCTGCGCGCGCGCGGCCTTACGCACGGCGTCGACGAGGCGCCGCTCACGGCTGCGCCCCCAACGCCCCTCGACGAGGCGGGGCGAGTGGCCGAGCTGATCCTCGCGCGCTGGTTCACCGTGTCATGAGCACGCGCCTGACCGTCGCGCAGCTGTTGCCGCAGATGGATGTCGGCGGCGTGGAACGCGGCACCATCCAGATAGCCGAGGCGCTGGTCGCGGCCGGACATCGCGCGCTGGTGGTGAGCGCCGGCGGTGGCCGGTTGCTGCCGGAGCTCGCGGCCTGCGGCGCGGAGCATGTGCCGCTCGCCATCGGTGAGAAACACGTGAAGACACTCAGCCTGATCGGGCCACTGCGCCAGGTGCTGCGCGAGGCGCGGGTCGACGTCGTGCATGCGCGCTCGCGCCTGCCGGCCTGGATCGGCTGGCGCGCGCTGCGCGGTCTGCCCGCTCACGAGCGGCCGGCCTGGCTGACCACCGTGCATGGGCCCTACAGGGTCAATCGCTACTCGCGCATCATGGTGAGCGGTGAGCGGGTGATCGCCATCTCGGACTTCATTCGCGACTACGTGCTCAGCAACTACCCGACCGTCGACCCGAGTGCGCTGCGCGTCATTCCACGCGGCGTCGATCGAGCGAGCCATGCCTATGACTTCGAGCCCGATGCCGGCTGGCGCGCGCGCTGGCAGGCTGAGCATGGGCAACTGCACGGTCGCGCGCTCTTGATCCTGCCCGCGCGTCTCACGCGCTGGAAGGGCCAGCTCGACTTCATCGAAGTAGTAGCGACGCTGCGTCGCCAGGGACGCGCCGTGCACGGCCTCATCGCCGGCGCCGCCCACCCGCGCAAACAGGCTTTCGAGGCCGAACTGCGCGCGCGGGTCGCCGCGCTCGGACTCGAGCACGACATCAGCTTTCTCGGCCAGCGCGGCGACCTGCGCGAACTGCTGGCTGTCTCTGACATTGCCTGCTCTCTGACCACCGAGCCCGAGGCTTTCGGTCGCACCACCATCGAGGCGCTCAGCGTGGGTACGCCGGTGGTGGGTTATGACTACGGCGGTACGGGCGAGATCCTGCGCGCGGTGTATCCCGCAGGGCTCGTCCCGGTCGGCAACACCGGTGCGGCCGCGGCGCGCATCGCGGCGCTGCTCGACGAGCCGGTCGCCGTGCCACGCGAACACCCCTACACCGTGGAAGCGTTGCAGCAGGCGACGCTCGCCGTGTACGCGGAACTCGCCGCACGCCGTCAGCGATGACCGTAGTCGTAACCGAAGTCGTGGCGCAGACAACGCCGACAGGCGGCGGCGATGTAGGCGCGCTCGGCCGCGCCGAGCGTCGGCGAGTCACCGTCGTCGACCCGCACCGCCCCCGGCGGTCGCGCGGGATCGTCGCGCGCGGCCATGCTGCGCTTGTCCGACGCCGCGATGCCGTGCTCGACATCGACCGCGCTGAGCCCCAGCGCGAAATGGGCGTTGACCCGTTCGAGCGCGGCGCGCGGATCGGCACGCAAGTCTTCGTAGCGCAGGACGACGAAGCGCGCTGGCGCGGCGCGCCACGCATCACCCCAGGCGTTCATGAAACGCAGCGTCCACCACAGGTCGCTGTTGTAGCGGCGCCCGGCCGGATCGCCGCGCACGTAGGTGCCGAAGTCGACCGCGTAGCGCGCGCGCCATTTGGCGTAGTTCGACGCCAGCGAATCGCGCAGGTCGCGCAGCAGCAGCACATGTGGCGGCAGTCGCCACAGGCGCTGGGCCCACGCCGCGGTGAAACAGGGATGAGGCATGCTGTGGCTGCTGATGAGTCGCGGCAGGCTGGGATACACCACCGCGTCCCGCGGCCCACCGATGATGTCGTTGGCGTGGTTGTAGGCGGGCGGCGGTGTGCCGTGGCGATGGGCAAGCGCGTTGGCCAGCATGAACTTCAGCCAGTGGGTGCCCGACTGGTGCATGCTCGCGATCTGGCCCACGCAGTCGCGCTGGCCGAGCAGCGCGAAGTTGCCGAGCCCGCGCCGCCACGCGTGGTAGTGAAAGGCCAGGATGTCGCGGTGGCTGGGCGTCATGGTCGGCAGGGGACGATAGGCTGAGTGAGCGGCATCCTGGTCATCAAGCTGGGCGCGCTGGGCGACGTGGTGATGGCGACCGCGCTGATGGACGCCATCGCGCGCCATCATGCCGAGGACCAGCTCACGCTGCTCACGACACCGGCCTACGCGGGGCTCTTCGACGGCTGGTCGCGCTGGCGGGTCATCGGCCTGCCGCGCAAGGGCTGGCGCGACACGCTCGCCATGGCGGCCTGGGTGCGACGCGGGCGCTTCGCGCGCATCTACGATCTGCAGGCCAACGATCGCACTGCCATCGTGTGCGCATTGTCCGGCAGCCGCGAGCGGGTCGGCAACCACGCACGCTTCCCCTACACCCATCATCCTACGAGTCCCTGGCGGGGCGAGGGCCACATCTTCGAGCGCATGCGCGCGGTGCTGGCGAGCGCCGGCATCGACGACGTCCCCGCATTGCCCGTGTTGCCGGCCGACTCAGCGAGCGTGGCGCGCGTCGCTGCCTGGCGCGCATCCCATGGTCTTGCGGATGGCCACTACGTAGTGCTGCATGCGGGCGCGAGCGCGCGTCGTCCGGAGAAGATCTGGCCGCATTTCGCGGCGTTGGCCGCGCGGCTGACTGCTGCCGGATTCACCGTGGTGTGGCTGGGCGGAGACGAGGATCGTGCCTTGAACGCCGCGCACGCGCGGCTTTGCGGCATCGACGCGAGCAGCGCGCTATCGCTGGTCGAACTGGCGGAAGTCGGGCGCCACGCGAGGTTTGCCGTGACCAACGACTCGGCGCCCATGCACGTGCTCGCGGCGTCCGGCATTCCGGTGTTCGGCCTGTTCGGGCCCAGCGACTGGCGGCGTACCCACGCGCTCGGCCAGGCCGACAATGTGATCGCCTGTGCACCCGGCGAGCACGACCTCGCGACCCTCAGCGTGGACCAGGTCTGGTTACGCCTCGCGGCGGCGGGGCTCACGCCCGGCTAGCTCGGCATAGGCATCGAGATAGCGGGCGGTGATCACCTCGGCGCTGTAGCGGGCGCGAAAGCGTTCGAGCGCGGCCTGCGCCCGGCGCGCGCAGAGCGCGTAGTCGCCGAGCGCGAGCGTCAGCGCATCGGCGAGCGCGGCGGCATCGTCCCGCGCGGCGAAGCAAGCCGTGTCCGCGTCCAGGATCTCGCACGGCCCCGCGGTCGGCGTGGTGACGATGGGCGTACCGCAGGCCATGGCTTCGAGCAGCACGATGCCGAAGGGCTCATCGTGCGATGGCAGCACGAAGAGGTGCGCATCGGCGAGAAAGGCCGGCACGTCGGTGATCCAGCCTGGCCAGCACACGCGGTCCGCGATGCCGAGGCTTGCGGCACGCGCGCGCAGCGCGCCGTTCTCCGGACCATCACCGCCGACTTCGAGCCGCACGTCCACGCCGGCCGCGCGCAGCGCCGCGGTGGCGTCCAGCAGGCAGGCGAAACCCTTCTTCGCCACGAAGCGACCGAAAGTCTTCAATCGCCAGGGCGGACCGGCGGCGTGGACGCGCGCCGCCAGCGGCTCCAGGGGTGAGAAATTGGGAATGAGGCGCAGGTCCTGCTCTGCCACGCCCTGCGCGCGCAGATGGGCCGCCTGCGCGGCGGTCGTCGGCACCAGCAGATCGATGTCGCGGTAATAGCGCGCGTCCACCAGGTTGTGGGTCTTGGCGACCGTCGGCAGACCGAGCGCGTGGGCGGCGTGACCGGCGAGCAGCGCGGCGCGCGCGAGATGGGCCTGGACGACCTTGGGGGCGAAGGCTTCCAGCGCCTGGCGCAGTCGCCGACGCGCGAGCAGATCCCAGTTGCCGTGGCAGCGGAGCGACACGAGCGAGATGCCGCGGCGCCCGGCGAGCATGGGCAGCGCCGCACCGCGACCGTCGCCAATCGCGAGGACCTCGTGGCCGCGCGCCGCGAGCGCGAGCGAGAGGTCCACGAACGAGCGCTCCGCGCCGCCGAAGCCGCGCGCCAGCATCACTTGCGCGATGCGCATCTCAGCCGGTGCTCCCTGGTGCTGCGAGCATCGCGCGCAAGTCTGGCCAAACCTGCTCGGCGCGCAGCCGTTCGAGGCGACCGTCGGCGGCGCAGACGATGCGCGCGGTCTGTCCCCAGGGCCGATAGCGCGGCGGATCGCCGGGTCCGAAGACGGTCAAGGTCGGTACGCCCACTGCTGCCGCCATGTGCCCGAGTCCTGAATCGTTGCCGAGGAACGCGCGACAGCGCGCCAGCAGCGCCGCGGCTTCGAGCAAGGAGGTGCGGCCCGCGAGGTTGCGTGCGTGCGGACCGGCGGCGGCGAGATGCTCGGCGTCGACCTCGTCCTCTGCCGAGCCGAGCAGCACTACCGCGTCGACGTCGCCCGCGGCGCGCCGCAGCAGGTCGGCGAAGGCTTCACGCGGCCACTTCTTGCCGGCGTAGTTCGCGCCGGGCGCGACCGCCAACCAGCGTGTGCCCGGCAGATCGGACAGCAGTTCCATGGCGCGTTGCTGTGTGGCGTGGTCCAGATGGATACGGCACGGCGGCGGCACGGCCGCCGCCCCGAGCATGGGTCTCAAGGCGGTGAAGTGTTCCAGCACCGCATGCCGGCCGGGGACACGCCCTTCACGCTTGCGCAGGCGGCGGCGCGCGCGCAGCAGCCAGCCCAGATGCACGGTGCGCAGATCCACCACCAGTTCGTAGCGGCGCGTGCGACAGCGTCTGAGGAAGACCAGACGTTCTGGCAGGGAGGCGCGCTTGTCATAGTTGAAGATCTCGCCGACGTAGGGCGCGGCGCGCAGCAGCGCGCTCGAGCGCGCGTCGCCGATCACATCGATGAGTCGGCCAGGACAGGCCGTGGCCAAGGCCTCGAACACCGGCGTGGTCAGCACCAGGTCTCCGATGTTGCTGAGCGTGACGACCAGCAGTCTCTCGCTCGCTGTGGAAGCAGGCGCGGTCATTTGCCGATGCAGAAGCGCGCGAAGATTTCACCCAGCAAGGCCTCGGTGCTGGCATCGCCGGTGATCGTCGCGAGCGTCTCCGCCGCGCGGCGCAGGGACTCCGCGACCAGCTCCGGCGCGTCGCCGCAGCGCTCGAGATCGATCTCGACCAGCTCGTCGCGCGCCTGCGCGAGCGCTTGGAGATGGCGGGCGCGCGCGGTGAATTCGTCTTCCTCGGCGATGGTGAGGGCCAGGCTGTCCTGCAAGGCCGCGTGCAGCAGATCGAGTCCCTGTCCGTCGCGCGCGGCGATGAAGACGTGTTCGACGTGGCCGAGGCGCTCTCGGCCCGGCGGGCGGGGTACACGGTCAATCTTGTTATGCACGACCATTGGCGGCTTGCTGCGCACCGGCACATCGCCAAGTCCGTCGAAGTACGCTTCGGGCGCTTGGACTTGCGCATCATCGGTTACCAGGACGACGAGGTCGGCGCTCGCCATCGCCTGGCCGGCGCGGCGCATGCCTTCCAGTTCGATTTCGTCGGCGCTCGCGCGCAGACCCGCGGTGTCATGCAGCCGCAGCGCCATGCCGGCCAGTTCGAGGTCGACCGCGATGACGTCGCGCGTGGTCCCAGGCACCTG
>JBFWYG010000014.1:71481-79647 GCA_050186725.1 Gammaproteobacteria bacterium
GGTCCGCTGGCGCGCACCACGCCGAGCGCGCCGCGCCCCGGCGGTGTGGCGACGGCGGCGATGGTGTCGGTCGCCGTCACGCGAGTCGGGTCAGGAGGCCTTGGCCTCGATGGCGCGGGTGATCTGCCATTGCTGGCCGATGGACAGCATGTTGTTCACGAACCAGTAGAGCACCAAGCCCGAGGGGAAGAAGGCGAAGAACACCGTGAACATGATGGGCATGATCTGCATGACCTTGGCCTGCATCGGATCGATGGGCGCCGGGTTCAACTTCTGCTGCCCCCACATGCTGAGACCCATCAGGAGCGGCAGCACGAAGAAAGGATCCTTCTCCGACAGGTCTCGTACCCACAGGATGAACGGCGCCTGGCGCATTTCCACGCTCTCGAGCAGCACCCAGTACAGCGCGATGAATACCGGGATCTGGATGACGATGGGCAGGCAGCCGCCGAGCGGATTGATCTTCTCGTCCTTGTAGAGCCGCATCATCGCCTGGTTGAGCGCGGCGCGATCGTCGCCGAAGCGTTCCTTCAGAGCCACCATGCGGGGCTGCACACGGCGCATGTTGGCCATCGACTTGTAGCCGGCGGCGGACAGCGGGAAGAACGCGAGTTTCAGCAGCAACGTCACGAGGATGATGGCGAAGCCCCAGTTGCCGGTCATGTCGTGCATGAAACGCAGCGTCAGGAACAGGGGCTTGGCGATGAACCACAGCATGCCGTAGTCGACGCTGAGTTCGAGGCCCGGGGCGACGGTTTCGATGATGTCGTGGCGCTTGGGCCCGATGTACATGTTGGCCGACAGCACCGCGGCGCCCTGCGGCGCCACCTGGGTTTCCGGACTCGTGAAACCGACCAGGTAGTGACTGTCGTCCAGGACCTTGGAGTAGAAGCTGTAGGGCGCACCGGCGGGCGGCAGCAGCGCCGCGACGAAATAGTGCTGGATGATGCCGACCCACGCATCGCTCGCGGTGACGGCGATGGGTTTTTCCTGGAGATCCTTGAAGGCATGTTTCTCGAAACGCTTGTCGGGCGTGGAGAGAGCCGGGCCGGTATAGGTGTAGACCATGCCGCGGCGCGAGGACTCGTCGTTGCGCTTCAGCTGCTGGTAGGCATGCGCTCGCACGGGCGTCGTGCCGGTGTTGTGGATCTCGTGTTCGAGACCGATGGTGTAGGCGCCACGCGTCAGAACGAAACGCTTCTCGACGCTGACGCCCATCGGGCCGGTCCAGCGCAGCGGTACGACCAGGGTGTTCTCACCGGCCTTCATCGCGTAGCTGTCACTCTCGACCACGTAATGGCTGTGATGGGTGGGTAGGCCGTCGCTGCCGGTCAGGCCGCTTTCCTGGATGAATACCCGCGCGGCATCGGAGCCGAGCAGTTCCACCGGTGGCGCGCCCTTGGCGACGCTGGTGGGGTAGTCGAGCAGGGACACGCTTTCCAGCGTACCGCCGACAGTGGAAATCTTGAGTACGAAGAGGTCAGTCGTGACCGTAACGATGCGCGCGGGCGCGGCGGCTTCCGAGGTGGCGACGGGTGTCGCGTCGCTCGGCGCCGCGGCGTTCGCCGCTGGGGCAGGCGGCACGGCGGTAGGGGCGGCGGGCGGGGCGGACGGCGTGGGTGACTCCGTGGCGGCGGTCACGACCGGCGCCGGGGCGAAATCCTTTTGCCACGCTTCGAAGAGCTGAAACCCGGTGAAGGCAAGCGCTACGATGAGTAGCAGTCGAATGTGTTCCATGATGCTCGGTGTCGGGTAGGTCAGGGACGCGAAGAGCGGCGTTGGTTCGAAGACGGGTTGCCGATGCTGAGCAATGCCCGCTGCAAGGCCTCACGCAGTGGTCTCGTACCCGTGACGCTCGCCTCGGGCTTGAGCAGGACGACGAAATCCAGGGCGGGCAGCAAGGCGCGGTGATGGCGAAAGGTTTCGCGCAGCAGCCGCTTCAGCTGGTTGCGAACGGCTGCCCGACGGGCAACGCGCTTGCTGACCGCGAGTCCCAGGCGCGCCGTCGCGAGCGCGTTGGGTCGGTAGTAGATGACGAATTGCGGCGCGGTGAGGCGCTGTCCGCTCTTGAACAACGCCGCGTAGTCCGCCGAAGCACGAATGCGGTGCTCAGGTCGGAAGCGTGTGCCCGTCGGCTGCTCTGCCGGCCCTGGGGAATGCCCGGTCAGGGAGTCAGACGCCGCCGGCCGCGAGCTCGGCGCGCCTTGATGACGCGACGACCACCCTTGGTCTTCATGCGGGCGCGAAAGCCGTGCGTGCGGACTCGCTTCAGGCGGCCAGGCTGGAACGTTCTTTTCATTTCTAATCCGTCTGTGTTTCGGGCATGCGCCTGACCGTGCTAGACGCGCGGGTGACGCCGGCGGTTGGAAGGCGCGTGATGCTAAGTAAGTGCCGGAATTATGTCAATCTTCCGCGTATTCGCGGCACGCGCCGCAGGCCTGTGGATAAGCCTCGGCCAGGCGTATACACTCGCTCCGCCCCTTCGCTTCCCAAGCAGCAGAATAAGTATAACGACGTGCAGCACTCTCTCTGGCAGCAGTGCCTGGTCCAGCTCGAACGCGAGTTGACGCCTCAGCAGTTCAATACCTGGATCCGACCCTTGCAAGCGGTCGAGGTCGATCACGCGCTGGAGATCCTGGCGCCCAACCGTTTCGTCCTGGACTGGATTCGAGACAAGTACGGCACGCGCATTCGCGCCATCGTCGAACAGTTGTCCGGGTCGAGCGGCGTCGAGCTATCGCTTGGCATCGGCAGCAGCAGTCCGCCTGCGGCGCCCAAGGTCGAACCGCCGGTTGCCGCGCCCGTGACTGTCCCGACCAAGAAGGCCGAGCCTGCCGCCAAACGCGCGCATGGGCTCAAGCAGGACTTCACCTTCGATAGCTTCGTCGAAGGCAAATCCAACCAGCTCGCCCGCGCGGCATCGTTGCAGGTAGCTGAAAATCCAGGAAAAGCCTACAACCCGCTGTTCATCTGCGGCGGTGTGGGTCTAGGCAAGACCCACCTCATGCACGCCGTTGGCAATCTCATCATGGCGCAGAAGCCGTCTGCACAGGTGGTCTACCTGCACTCCGAGCGCTTTGTCGCCGATATGGTGAAAGCGCTGCAGCACAATGCCATCAACGAATTCAAACGGTTCTACCGCTCGGTCGATGCGTTACTCATCGACGACATCCAGTTCTTTGCCGGCAAAGAACGCTCGCAGGAAGAATTCTTTCATACCTTCAATGCCTTACTTGAGGGCCAGCAACAGATCGTGCTGACCTGCGACCGCTATCCGCGGGAGGTTTCGGGTGTCGAAGAACGCCTCAAATCGCGCTTCGGCTGGGGTTTGACCGTCGCCATCGAACCCGCGGAACTCGAAACCCGAGTCGCCATCCTCATGCGCAAGGCGCAGCAGAGCCACGTGGACCTGCCGCACGAGGTCGCCTTCTTCATCGGCAAGCGCTTCCGCTCCAATATTCGTGAACTCGAGGGCGCGTTGCACCGGGTGGTGGCCAATGCCCACTTCACTGGCAATGCGATCACCCTGGAATTCGCCAAGGAAGCCCTGCGCGACCTGCTCGCGCTACAGGATCGCCTGATCACGATGGACAACATCCAGAAGACGGTGGCCGAGTATTACAAGGTACGGGTGGCGGACCTGCTGTCCAAACGCCGGACACGTTCCATCGCCCGACCTCGGCAGGTGGCCATGGCCTTAGCCAAGGAGTTGACCAATCACAGCCTGCCGGAGATCGGGGACGCCTTTGGCGGTCGTGACCATACGACGGTGATTCATGCCTGTCGCAAAGTGGCCGAGCTCAAGGCAAGCGATACGCGGATCCAGGAGGATTACGCCAACCTGGAAAGGATACTCACAACCTGAACATGGACACAGGAACAAGCTGTGGACAAATCGAGGCGTTAGAATGGCACGATTCAGTCCACCGCTTATCCACACTCGACGAGCGCCGCAGCGCGCATTTGAATCGTGTTTAAGTTTCAGTTTTTCAAATACTTGAAAGTTATCCCCGGAATTCTCGGCCATCAATAACAGACACAACAATGAAGATCAAAATCACAAGAGAAATACTGTTGCCAGTACTGCAGGCTGCCAACAACGTGGTGGAACGCCGACAGGCGCTGCCGATCTTGAGTAATGTCCTCATTGTGGCGGGGAACGATGGTCTCCAGGTGACGGCCACGGACATGGAGGTGGAACTCGTCAGCCGGCTAGAGAACCCGGTGGCGGAAGCCGGCAGTGTCGCCCTGCCGGCACGCAAGCTCTTCGACATCTGCCGCGCGCTACCGGCGGACTCGGAACTCACCATCGAGGCCAACGGCAACAAGGCCAAGATCTCCTCGGGGCGGAGTCGCTTCTCCCTCGCGGCGATGAATGCCGATGAGTTCCCGAGCATCGGCACCTTCGAGACCAGCATAGACCTCGATATCGCGACCGAGACGCTGTCAGACCTGCTCGAAAGCACCAGCTTCGCTATGGCGCACCAAGACGTGCGGTACTACCTGAATGGCCTTCTGCTGGAAATGGACGGGAGTCGAATTCGGACCGTCGCCACGGACGGTCATCGCTTGGCGCTCACCGATAAGCCGGTCGAGATCCAGCTGGAAGCGCCACGCCAGTGCATCGTGCCGCGTAAGGGCGTGCTGGAAATCGTTCGATTACTGAATCCGGCCCAACCCATGGCTCACCTCTCCGTGGGTGAGAATCATTTCAGGGTTTCTTCAGGAAATCAGTCGCTTACAACAAAACTGGTCGATGGCCGCTTTCCCGATTACGAGCGGGTCATCCCACGGGAGACAGAGAACCGGGTGATAGCGGACCGCGAAGCCTTGCGCGCTGGGCTTAGTCGCGCCTCCATCCTCTCGAATGAGAAATTCAGAGGTATACGGTTGATTCTAAAGAAGAATCTCCTAACTGCCGTGGCACATAACCCGGAGCAGGAAGAGGCGGAAGAGGAGATCGAGGTCGAATACAGCGGGGCGCCGGTGGAAGTCGGCTTCAACGTTTCCTACCTGCTGGATGTCCTCGGTGTGATGCGTTCCCCAACGGTGCGTCTCGATCTTGTCGACGCGCAGAGCAGTTGCCTGATGCAGGTGCCTGAGGATGCCGAGTCGCGCTATGTCGTGATGCCCATGCGACTCTAGACCTTGACCTCACGGACAGACCAACATCGACTGCGTGCGCCGGGCATGCAGAAGAGGCGAAGAGAGGAACTGTCAGTCGGCGTCAGGTTCGCTTGATTCGATGCATTTCTCTTCCTTGCGCGTTCGTGGGCTTCGATGTTTCTCCTCGGTTGATTACACCCCTGCGCCGTCCGTCAATCTCATCCATGGGTCCAACGGCAGCGGCAAGACTTCCTTGCTCGAAGCCATGCACCTGGTGTCCTTTGGGAAATCCTTTCTGACGCCCAAGGCTGGCGACCTCTTGAAACAGGGTGAAGAAGTGCTGTGGGTAGATGCCCAAGTTCAGGACATCACGAACTACGGTTCTGCGGGCATAACAGTGCGTAAGTCGCGTAGCGAGACGGACATCCGTTTCGATGGCCAAACGGTAACGTCCGCGTCTGCTTTGGCGCGACACATGCCCCTGTTGGTGGTCAATTCTCGAGCGCCGGATCTCTTGGGTGAGAACCCGGCGAATCGGCGTGCCTTGGTGGATCGGTCGTTGTTCCACGTGAAACCAACTTACGTGGACACCTGGAAGCACTATCGACACGCCCTCAGGCAACGCAATGAACTACTCCAGAGCGGTGGGAGAGGGAGTTCCCAGGCAGATTATTGGGAGAGCGTGCTCGCTACCTTGAGCGTATCCATTGACGAACAGAGGTCTGCGCTGGTCGGGGCGATAAATGACCGTCTGGGCAATCACGGTATCCCGTCCTTCGCGAGCCAGACTTTAAGGTTTCATTATTCTCCAGGCTGGGACCGCCAACAGGGCTTGGCAGAGCAGCTGCTCGCGAATCGTGAACGCGACATCTCTCTTGGATACACCTTCGCCGGGCCACACCGGGCGGACTTGTCTTTGCAAATTGATGGACGGGCGGCGGCTCGCCGTTTGTCCCGTGGACAGGCCAAGGCGGTGGTCTGCCTGGCCATGGTCGCTATCGCTCGGTACATACGGCTCCAGTCTCAGGCGAGCCCGGTGATGCTGGTCGATGACCTGTCAGCAGAGATGGATGAGGGCATGATGCGGCTAGCAGTAGATGCCGTTCTCGCTCTGGAGACGCAATGCTTCTTTACTGCTATAAAGCCCGCAGACCTTAGGTCGTTTTTGCCTGAAGCTGTTTCGGAGTTCCACGTGGAACACCCGCTCCATTAACCACGGTGATTTGATATGACGACTTACGATTCCAAGAACATCAAGGTCCTGAAGGGACTTGATGCGGTTCGTAAACGCCCAGGGATGTACATCGGAGACACGGACGACGGCACTGGCCTTCATCACATGGTCTTCGAAGTTGTGGACAACTGTGTGGATGAAGCCCTCGCGGGTTACTGCCGCAATATCGACGTCCGCATCAATACGGACGGGGCGGTAACGGTCACCGACGATGGCCGTGGCATCCCTGTGGATATCCACGAGGAGGAGCAACGTTCGGCGGCCGAAGTCATCATGACGACTCTGCATGCCGGCGGTAAGTTCGACGACAACTCCTACAAGGTGTCAGGTGGTCTCCATGGCGTGGGTGTGTCGGTGGTCAATGCGCTGTCAGATCTGCTGGTACTGACCATTCGCCGTGAAGGGAAGGTCTGGCGGCAGGAGTACCGCAACGGTGACCCCGTCCAGGCGCTTGCACCCATAGGGGAAACCGACCGCACCGGGACAGAAGTTCGTTTCTATCCAAGCCCCACTATCTTCACGAACATAGAGTTTCATTACGACGTACTCGCACGTCGCCTGCGCGAACTCTCTTTTCTGAATTCAGGACTCAGGATCGCCCTGACCGACGAGCGTTCGGATAAGAGCGACCTGTTCGAATACCAGGGCGGCATCGCTGCCTTCGTTGAGCATCTCAACAAGGCCAAGACGCCTCTGCACCCTGCTGTCATCCAGATCGCCGGCGCCAAGGACAATATCTCCGTCGAATTGGCCATGCAGTGGAATGACTCCTACCAGGAGAACATCTACTGCTATACCAACAACATTCCGCAGCGGGATGGCGGTACTCACCTCGCTGGCTTCCGGGCCGCGCTGACCAGGACGCTGAATACCTATCTCGAAAAGGAAGGCATCGCCGCCAAGCAGAAGATTGCCATCGCTGGCGAAGACGTCCGGGAAGGCCTCACGACCGTACTGTCGGTCAAGCTGCATGATCCCAAGTTCTCGTCTCAGACCAAGGAAAAGCTCGTCTCCAGTGAAGTGAAAGGCGTGGTCGAATCCGTGGTCTCGGACAGCCTCAACTCCTTCCTTCTCGAGCATCCGTCTGACGCGCGGGCCATCATGTCCAAGATTGTCGAGGCGGCTCGTGCGCGCGAAGCGGCACGCAAGGCGCGCGAACTCACGCGCCGCAAGACGGCACTCGACGTCGCTGGCTTGCCAGGCAAGCTCGCTGATTGCCAGGAACGAGATCCAGCCAAGTCCGAACTCTTCATCGTCGAGGGCGATTCGGCGGGTGGATCCGCGAAGCAGGGCAGGGACCGGCGCAATCAGGCGATTCTGCCCCTCAAGGGCAAGATCCTGAACGTCGAGAAAGCACGCTTCGACAAGATGCTGTCTTCGTCGGAGGTCGGGGCCCTGATCACCGCGCTCGGCTGCGGCATCGGCGTCGAAGACTACGATCCGGCCAAGCTGCGCTACCACCGCATCATCATCATGACCGACGCGGACGTGGACGGCTCCCACATCCGCACCCTCTTGCTCACTTTCTTTTATCGCCAGATGCCGGAGTTGGTTGATCGCGGCCACATCTATATCGCCCAGCCGCCGCTGTACAAGGTGAAGAAGGGCAAGAACGAGCGCTACCTGAAGGACGATCCAGAACTGGACGCCTACTTCATGGAACTCGCGCTGCAAGACACCAGCATCGACCTCGGCGCTTCCGTACTCCAAGGTGACCGTATCGGCGAGGTAGGGCGTGAGTACCTGTTCCTGCAACAGGTGCAGCGTCGCCTCGAATCCCGCTATCCCAGCGTGATGCTTCGCGCGCTACGGCGCGTGGCAGAACT
>JBFWYG010000015.1:0-53602 GCA_050186725.1 Gammaproteobacteria bacterium
GCGCCGCTGCTCGCCGCGTGGCCGCTGCCGCCCGCACTGTCGCTCAGCCTGACAAGCCTGGTGTCGCAGAAGGCCGAATGGCTGTCGGTGGAGAAGGCCAATGCCGAGGTCGACAGCGCGAACCAGCCGCGCCTGGTGGCGCTGAACGCGCTGCGTCCGTTGCATTTCGAACTCGGCGATACGCCGCGCCTCAACAATCCCACCGGCGAGCTTGCGACCATCGCGACACGCGGCATCGATCTCACCTGGGGCAACCCGTTTCTCGACGGCATCGTGCTGAGCGGGCGGCTGGCCAGCGCGGATTTCCGCATCCAGGCGCCCACCGCCGACAGCCTCGCGCTCGGCGCCACCGGGCCACTGGTGCTGGATGGCTTCAGCGTCAGCCATGACGGCACCGTGCTGGCGCGCGGGCTGGCGCTGCGCGTGTCGCCGGATCTGCGCTACGCGCCGGGCGTGAGCGAGATCGCGCTCCGCGGCCTCACGCTGCGGGGCGGCGGCGGACGCTTGATGAATGGCGACCTCACGCTAGGCGTGACCTCCGTGCCGGATCAGACGCCTGCCTTCACCGCGCGCGGCAAGCTGGCGCTCGACGTGTCGCGCCTCTCGACCCAGCCGGCGCTGGCCGACAAGCTGGGCGGCCTGCTGCCCGAGGCGGTGCCGCTCGCCGCGCGGCTCGACTTCGACGTCGCGTCCGCCGGCGAGAAAATCGACGTCACCCGCGCCCATGCCGAACTCGATGCCGGGCCGCGCGCGCGCTTCGTGTTGAACGCCGAGCCCGGTCTCGAGATCCGCACGAAGCTCGCGCCGGGCGAGGAACTCGCGCGCCACGTGGTGGGGCAGGCGGGTCTCGATGTGCGCAACCTGTCTTCCGAGACCTTGAACCACTTCGTGCCGCTGGGGCCGGTCAGCTTCGCCGAGATCAATTCCAGCCTGCGGCTGCGCTCGAACGGCAGCATCCTGCGCGCCGCGACACTCGCGCCGCTGGCGGTGCAGGCGGTGCGCGTGAACGACGCCAGCGGCGAGCGCCTGAAGGAGTTCTCGCTCAGCACCAACGCGACGCTGCGCGCCGAGGGCCACGAGCTCAAGGCGAACTTCAAGGACCTCGCGCTCGCCTTCAGCGCCGCGCCGCAGCAGCCGGCGCTGCGCGGCAGCGTCGCGATGCACGTCGCGCCGGACAACCAGGTGCCGCTCACCATGCTGGACGCGCAGCTCACGGCGGACCTGCCCCAGCTCCTGTCGCAACCCGCGGTGCTGCCCGGCCACAAGCTGACCGGCGGCGCGCTCGCGCTGTCGGTCGCGGTCGATCCCGCTCGCCACATCCAGGCCAAGGCGCTGCTGGACGGCCTGACCTCCACCGCGCCGCTCGCCATCGAGACCTTCGAGCTGCCGGTGGAGGGCGAGATGGCCGCGGACGGCCAGGGCTTCGACTTCACCGCGCCACTCATCGGGCGCGGCAAGTCCGGGGTCAGCAACGCGACGGTCGCGGGCCACTACGCGCCGCAGCCCGACGAGCCGCGGGTGCTGCACCTCGACATCGCGAGCAAGCTCTTCTACCTGAACGACATCCTCGCAACCGTGCAGCAGGTGACGCGCGGCGAGGTCACGCCACCGCCCTCGGCCGAGACCGTCGGCGAGGCGCCGAAGACGCCGCCGCGCATCGCCATCGACGACACGCCGGACGGCAAGGCGGCGTGGAAGCTCCTGCCCTACGCGGTAGTGGTCGACCTGCAGATCGACAAGCTGTTCTACACCGACTACCTGGCCTTCACCGATGTCGGCGGCCAGCTCGATCTGCGCACGCGCAAGTTCGCGCTGAACGGTATCAAGGCCCATTTCCACGAGGCGGCGCTGAAGCTGGACGGCATCACGCGTTTCGACGCGACCGCCGCCCAGCCCTACAGCATGGAGCTCGACGGCACCGTCAACGACTTCGATCTGAACCAGTTCTTCACCGAGCTGGTGCCGGGCGAGAAGCCGCGGGTCGAGGGCCTGTTCGGCGTGCAGGTGAAGGGCTTCGGCCAGTTCCCGAACTTCGGCCAGCTGCGCAATCGGCTCTTGTTCGACATGCGCATGCAGAGCCGCGACGGCCTGTTCCGGCCGCTGCCTCCAAGCAGCGGGCTCTTGGTCGGCGCGTCGGACCTGCTCGGCTTGTTCGGCGAGGGCCTGTCCTACATTCCGACCGGCGGCTTCGGCGCCGGCGCCATCGCGCGCCTGGTGAACTACATCGCGCGCATCGACTACGACAGCATCGACATCCATCTGAAGCGCGACGAGTCACGCAACGTCACCGTCGAGCAGTTCCAGCTCCTGAGTCCGACCATCGCGCTCACCGCGACCGGCGGCATCCAGCACGAGGAGGGCAGCGACATCTTCGACAGCCCGCTGGAACTCACCGCCCACCTCGACATGCTCGGGCGCGGCGCGGCCATTCTCTACAGCATGGATCTCATGCAGGACGAGCGTAACGAACTCGGCTACTGGCGCGGCCCCGAGATCCGCATCTGGGGCACGCCGGCCGACAGCCACACCAACTTCGAGGAAGTCATCAACCGCGCCGCCGACGGTACCACCAAGGGCGCCTTCACCCGGCCCATCGCGGGCCTCATCGGCAACCTCAAATACCGCTGGTTCGACAGCGACAGCCGCGAGCGCGAAGCGCTGACCGAGAGCAAGCGCGAGGAGCGCATCGAGCAGCTGGAGGCGGAGGTGCCGGCGGACGTCGAAGAAGCATCGCCCTGACGGGCAGGGCGGCCATCGGCTGCACAGCGCTGCGTCGAGCTGTTCGCGGACCCCGGGCCTAGGTCGCCCTCTACCCCGTATCGGTCGCAGGTGGGATTTCCCACAGTTGCAGCGACGGGATTGCAGGATCATCCGCTCGAAGCGCGTGGTCGGCTGGTGAGGGGAGCGAGAACCGCATGGAGACGGAGAACAGAAGCGCGGCGAAGTCAAAGCTTGCGGGCTCGACCGCTGCTCGCGCCGCGTTCTTCCCCCCCGAGTTGCTCGGCCGCGGCGCCACGTCGTTACTCGTCTGCCTCTGCTTGACGGGCTGCGCCGTCCCTTTCCAAGCCAAGGACGGCACGGTGCATCACGTCATTGTCGGATTCGGCGTCGTTTCCACGCCGAGACCAAGCCCGGACGCGATCGAGGTCGTGCGCAGCCACGCCTTGGGCTTGTCGGTCGACGACAGCCCCGCGCCGCGGGTGTCACTTGGATACTCCAGCAGTGTCATAACCAGCGTCGAACCGGCAGGTGTCGAGGCTATCGTGGACGTGGAAGCAAGCCCCTTCGGTCATACGCGCGTGTCAGCGCGCGCCGACCGTTCGAAGTCATCACCCCCCGTCAGCAACAGGAAGGAACCATGAATACCTACGTCGTCATTGCAGCCGCCGTCGCCATGGGCATGACCAGCGGATGCACCGCAAGTCGCCACAAGGTCATTGCCGCGACCGGCACGGTCATCGGCCTGGAGGTCGCGCAGAGCCCGGCGAACCAGTCACCCCAGGCAAAGCTCGGATACAACCGCGCCGAACTGGCGATCGTGCCGACCAACCGCAACGACGAACCGGCTGCCGGCGGCAATGGCACAGGCGCCAGTGACGTCGCCGACGTATTGATGGAACTCAAGTACCAGGGGCTGCTGGGCGGAAGCAGTTCGGGCATCCACCAACGGCTCGCGGTGGGCTCGGAGGCGGTCACGCAGCCTGGTGCTTGGCTGATGTTTCTGAAGGACGCGCAAGGCACCGTGAGCGCCGCAAATGCCAGCGCGTTGGAAAAGGCCATGGAGGCCGTGCCAACGGCTGAGGCCACCCAGACGCTCGGAGATCTCGCAAGGGGATTCTCGGCCGCCGACAGCGGCACGCAGCAGCGCTACGACGCCGCGGCGAAGTCAGCAGGGTTCGCGAGCTTCCAGGCCTTCCTCGCCGCCAAGCCGACGGCAGCGCAGGCGACCAAGGTTCGAGACAACTTCGTCGCCGGCAACTAGACCGGCGATCATTGGAGCAGGGACGTGCGCGCCTCCGGGCCATGCGCTTTGCGCTGCTCCGCAACCAAAACTACACGGAGGGAACGACATGCCTAACAATACCGCGATTGCGACCGAGACGGTTGTGCGCAGGGTGGCACTGACGCCGGGCTTCGACCAGATACTCGTGAACGAGTCCGACGTGCTTGGCGCCCAGGGCTACCTGCTGCGCGGCCTGACCACCGTCGGCAACGAGTTGCTCTGCGTCTACCAACGCACGCGGTAACCAGCACGAAGAGGGGACAGACCACGTTTAAAGCCCGGCCCCCGACAGGGGCGGGGCATTAAACGTGGTCTGTCCCCGATTCCCATCACAACCCCACCCGATCATCCAAGGCCACGCCGTTCCTGCCATGCACGGCCGAGATCTGCCGCAGGCGCCGCCCGCGCCAGGCGTCGAGCTGCGACCACTGCATGCGCCAGCTCCATTGGCCGTCGGCGAGGCCGGGGGTGTTCATGCGTGCCTCGCCGCCTTGCGAGAGCACGTCTTGCATCGGGTAGAGCGAGTAGCGCGCGGTGGACGCCGAGGCGGCGTGGATCAGGTCCCAGCCGATCTCATGCCCGTCGGTCTTCAAGTAGATGCGCGCGAAGTCCCGTTCGCGCGTGCTCGCGGCTTCGAACCAGCCGAGCGTGGTGTCGTTGTCGTGAGTGCCAGTGAACACCGCGCAGTCCTCGGGCAGGTTGTGCGGCAGGTTCAGGTCCTCCGCGTCCGAACCGAAGCCGAACTGCAGCACGCGCATGCCCGGCAGACCGGCGGCGCGGCGCAGCGCGCGCACGTCGGCGGTGATGGTGCCGAGATCCTCGGCCACCAGCGGCAGGGCGCCGTGGGCCGCGCCGAGGTGCTGCTCGAGCGCAGTGAAGAAGGCGATGCCGGGGCCAGGCACCCATTCGCCCTCCACCGCGGTGCGCGCGCCGGCCGGCACGCGCCAGTAGGACTCCAGCGCGCGAAAATGATCGATGCGCACCAGGTCGGCGAAGGCGAGCGCGCTGTCGAGCCGCGCGCGCCACCAGGCGAAGCCTTCCTCGGCGTGACGTTCCCAGCGATAGAGCGGGTTGCCCCACAGCTGGCCGTCGGCGCTGAAGTAGTCGGGCGGCACGCCGGCCACGGCCGTCGGACGATAGCCCGGGTCGAGCTGGAACAGTTCCGGCCGCACCCACACGTCGACGCTGTCCCACGCGACGTAGATCGGCAGGTCGCCGATGATGCGCACGCCGTGTTCGCGCGCGTACTCGCGGATCGCGCGCCACTGGCGCGCGCAGCACCACTGCACGAAGCGCCAGAAATCACACTCGGCGGACAGCACGTCGGCGGCGGTGCGCAGGCTGCCGGGGTCGCGCCGCGCGAGATCGGCCGGCCACTGCGGCCAGGCGCGGCCTTCGCCCAGGCTCTCGCGCAAGGCCATGAAGAGCGCATAGTCGTCCAGCCAGCCGCGCTCGGCGGCGCACCACGCGCGGAACGCGACGTGCAGTTCGGCGAACTCGGCCGGCGCGGTAAAGAAGCGCTGCGCGGCGATGTGCAGCAGTCGCGTGCGCAGCCGCGCGCCCTCGCCGAAATCCGCGCGACCGGGCGCGGCCTCGAGCTGGGCGCAGGCCTGCGCGAGGGCCTCGCGATCGAGCAGGCGCTCATCGGCCAGCGCGACCAGCGAGACCAGCAATGGATTGCCGGCACGCGCCGCCGGACTGGTATAGGGCGACGCGCCGGGACCGACCGGGTTGAAGGGCAGCACCTGCCACAGCGACTGGCCAGCCTCGGCCAGCCAGTCGACGAACTCGCGCGCGGCGGCGCCGAATTCGCCGCTGCCGGCGTCGGGCGCGCCCTCACGCGGCGCGGGCAGCGAGGTGGGATGCAGCAGCACGCCGCTCGCGCGGCCGTGGTTGGCGATACTCATGGCTGGCGCTCCGTGCGCGCGGCGAGCAGCACCACGCTGCGCGCCTTCAGGGCATAGGTCGGCGCGTCGACCGCCTGGCCGTCCGGGGTGAAGGGCGCGGCCAGCGCCGTGTCGAAACGCAGCGTCCAGCCACCGGCCGGCAGCGGAAACTCGCAGTCGCGCTGTTCGGCGTTGAACAGCACCAGCAGCGCCGGCGTGCCCTGCACCGGCCGCGTGCCGAGCAGCATGCCGAGCACGAAGCGCTGACTCTCCTGCCATTGGTCGGGCTGCATCTCGGTGCCCTGGCGGTTCAGCCAGGTCACGTCGCGCGCCCCGAAGCCATCCTGGGCGCCGTTCCACCAGCGCACGTCCTTCAGTTGAGGCGTGGCCTGGCGCAGCGCGATGAGCCGCGCGGTGAAGTCACACAGCGACTGGTCGGCCTTGTCCCACGCGAACCAGCTGGTCTCGTCGTCGCGACAGTAGGCGTTATTGTTGCCGCGCTGGCTGCGGCCGAGTTCATCACCACCGAGCAGCATGGGCAGGCCGCGGGACAGGAAGAGCGTCGCGAGCATGGCGCGCTTCAGACGTCCACGCAGGGTGGTCACCACCAGCAGGTCGGTCTCGCCCTCGAAGCCGCAGTTCCAACTGAGATTGTGATCCGATCCGTCGCGGTTTTCTTCGCCGTTGGCCTCGTTGTGCTTGCGGTCGTGGCTGACGAGATCGTGCAGGGTGAAGCCGTCGTGGGCGGTGACGTAGTTGACGCCGGCGAACACGTTGCGCCCGGCGTGGTGGAACAGGTCGCTCGAGCCCGCGAGGCGCGCGGCGAACTCGCCGCGGTCGGCGGTCTTGCGCACCCAGAACGCCCGCACCGCGCTGCGATAGCGATCGTTCCACTCCGACCAGCCCGGCGGAAAATGGCCCAGCTGGTAGCCGCCCGGTCCGGTGTCCCAGGGCTCGGCGATGAGTTTCACACCGGCCAGCAGCGGGTCCTGGGCGACGGCGGCGAAGAACGCGTGGCGTGGATCGAAGCCCTGCGGGCCGCGCGCCAGTGAAGCCGCGAGATCGAAGCGAAAGCCATCGACGTGCATCTCGCCGACCCAGTAGCGCAGGCAGTCGAGCACGAACTGCAGCACCCGCGGCTGCGAGAGATCGAGGCTGTTGCCGGTGCCGCTGTGGTTTTCGTAGAAGCGCGCGTCCTCGTGGCGCAGTCGATACCAGCTCGCGTTGTCGAGCCCGCGCCAGCTCACCGTCGGTCCGCGCTGATCGCCCTCGGCGGTGTGGTTGAACACCACATCCAGGATCACCTCGAGCCCGGCCGCGTGCAGCTCGCGCACCATGGTGCGGAACTCGGCGACGCCGTCGGTCCGCGCGTAGCGCGCGTCCGGCACGAAGAAGGCGAGGGTGTTGTAGCCCCAGTAGTTGTGCGCGCCGCGGCGCGCGAGCGGGTACTCGGTCAGGTGCTGCATGACCGGCAGGAGGTCGAGCGCGGTCACGCCGAGGCGCTTGAAGTGCTGGATGGCGGCCGGCGCCGAGAGCCCGAGGAAGGTGCCACGCCGCTCGGCGGGAATGTCCGGGTGCTGCAGGCTGAAACCCTTCACGTGCACTTCGTAGATCACGCTGTCGGCGAGCGGCGTGCGCGGCGCGCGATCGCCCTGCCAGTCGAAACGCACGTCGCTGACCAGGGCCTTGGGCATGTCGCGCGCGTTGTCCAGCGCCACGTGGCGATCGCGCGCGTCGTGCACGTCGCCGAGCTGGGCCTCGGTCCAGCGCCACTGCCCGGCGAGGCGGCGCGCGTAGGGATCGAGCAGCAGCTTGGCCGGGTTGAAGCGGTGGCCGCGCGCCGCGTCCCGCGGCCCATCGACACGCAGGCCATAGACCAGGCCCGGCCCCGCGCCGGGCAGGAAGCCGTGCCACACACCGTCGGTGTGGGCGGGCAGCGCGATGCGCGCCAGTTCCTGGACGCCCTGGGCGTCGTAGAGACACAGGTCGACGCGGGTGGCGTGGGCGGAAAAGACCGCGAAGTTCACGCCGCCGTCGACACAGGTCGCGCCCAGCGGCCAGGGGGTTCCGAGTTCGAGTGTCATGCGGACATCCATTGCAGGTAGAGCGCGGCCAGTGGCGGCAGGGTGAGGGACAGGGATTGGGCGTGGCCATGGGCCGGCCGCGGTTCGGCATGCAGCACGCCGCCGCCGTTGCCGAGATTGCCGCCGCCGTAGTGCGCGGAGTCCGAGTTCAGCACCTCGCGCCACGCGCCGCCGGACGGCACGCCGAGGTGATAATGCTCGCGCACCACCGGCGTGAAGTTCAGCACCACCGCCACGCGCGCCGCGGGCTCGTGACCATGGCGCAGGAAAGCGAGCACGGACAGATCGCGCTCGTCGTGCGACAGCCATTCGAAGCCGCCTGGATCGCTGTCGCGCGCGTGCAAAGCCGGCAGGGTGCGGTACAGGCGGTTCAGATCGCGCACCAGGCTCTGCACGCCGCGGTGCCCGGCGTCGCCGAGCAGGAACCAGTCCAGGCTCGCATCATGGTTCCACTCGCGCTCCTGGGCGAACTCGTTGCCCATGAACAAGAGCTTGCGCCCCGGGTGGGCGTACATGTAGGCGTACAGCAGCCGCAGGTTGGCGAGCCGCTGCCAGCGATCGCCCGGCATGCGCGCGAGCAGCGAGCCCTTGCCGTGCACCACTTCGTCGTGGGACAGCGGCAGGATGAAGTGCTCGCTGAAGGCATACACCAGGCTGAAGGTGAGTTCCTGCTGGTGATGGCGGCGATGAATGGGATCGCGCGCGAAGTAGCGCAGCGTGTCGTTCATCCAGCCCATGTTCCACTTGTAGTGGAACCCGAGTCCGCCGCCCGAGGTCGGCCGGCTGACGCCGGGCCAGGCGGTGGACTCCTCGGCGATGGTCATCGCTGCCGGCAGATCCGCGCCCAGTTCCTCGTTCAGACGTCGCAGAAAGGCGATGGCCTCGAGATTCTCGCGCCCGCCGTGCACGTTCGGCAGCCACTCGCCGGGGGCGCGGCTGTAGTCGCGGTAGATCATCGACGCCACCGCGTCGACACGCAGGCCGTCGACGCCGAAGCATTCGATCCAGTAGCGCGCGTTGCCGATCAGGAATTCGCGCACCTCGTGCCGGCCGTAGTTGTAGATCAGCGTGCCCCAGTCGGGATGGCTGCCTTCGCGCGGGTCGGCATGCTCGTAGAGATGCGTGCCGTCGAAGCGCGCGAGACCGTGCGCATCAGACGGAAAATGCCCGGGCACCCAGTCGAGAATGAGTCCCAGGCCCGCTTCGCGGCAGCGTGCGACGAAGCGCGCGCAGCCGGCCGCGTCGCCGAGCCGCGCGGTGGGCGCGTAGAGACCGATGGGCTGGTAGCCCCAGGAGCCGTCGAAGGGATGCTCCGCGATGGGCAGCAGTTCGAGATGGGTGAATCCCAGGTCCGCGACATAGGGCACGAGGCGCTCGGCGAGCTCGTCCCAGTCTGGCCAGCGTTCGCCGTGCTCCCCGGCGCGCTGCCAGGAGCCCGCGTGGGCCTCGTAGATCGCGAGCGGCGCGTCGTGGGGTAGCGCAGGGGCGAGCGCGGGCGCCGCCGGCAGCGGGGAGGCGATCACGGACGCGGTCGCGGGCCGCAGCTCGGCCTGGAACGCGTAAGGGTCGGCGCGCCACGGCTCGCGCGCACCGTACGCGTCGAGGAGCGCGAACTTGTAGCGCGCGCCTGCCGTCACGCCGGGCAGGAACAGTTCCCATACGCCGGCTTCGCGGCGCAGGCGCATCGGGTGGCGGGTCTCGTCCCAGTGGTTGAAGTCACCGACCACCGCCACGCGCCGCGCGGCGGGCGCCCACAGCGCGAAGCGCGTGCCGGCCACGCCCTCGCTCGTCACCAGGTGCGCGCCGAGTTTCCGCCAGGGTCGCTTCTCGGTGCCCTCGGCCAGCAGCCAGAGATCCATTTCCCCCAGCTGCGGCGGATGGCGGTAGGGGTCGTCCAGGGTCTCCCCCCAGCCGTCTGGCCAAGTGACGCGCAGGCGGTAGTCGAATCGCTGCCGCCGGCGCGGCACGCGGCCGCCGAACAGGCCGCGCGGGTCGAGGCAGGACAGACCGGCGAGCAGCCGCGTGGCGTCCGCGCTGCGCACCTCGACCGCCTGCGCACTCGGCAGCCAGCACAGGATCCACCACGCGCCACCGGCGTCCTGGTGCGGGCCGAGCAGGGCGAACGGATCGCCGTGTCCGCCCGTGACCAGGGCCTCCAGCGCGGCACGGTCCTGCCACGCCGGCAGGCGCGGCGCGCCGGGCTCAGTCGCCGAGGGGCGCGACTCGCCAGATCTGCGCGGCATACTCGCCGATGGTGCGATCGCTGGAGAACACGCCCATGCCGGCCACGTTCAACAGCCCGCGACGCCGCCACGCGGACGCGTCGCGGTACAGCGCGTCCACCTGCGCCTGGGCCTCGAGATAAGCAGCGAAATCGGCGAGCAGCAGGTAGTGATCGCCGTAGCGCAGCAAGGCGTCCACCAGCGCGGCGAAGCGCTGCGGCTCATCGGGCGAGAACTCGCCGTGAGCGATGCTGTCCAGCACGCGCTTCAGCACCGGGTTCTGCTCGTAGTACTCGAGCGGCCGGTAGCCGGCGCGACGCAGGGCCTCCACCCCGGCCGCGTCGTGACCGAAGATGAAGATGTTGTCCGGTCCGACCTCTTCGCGGATCTCGATGTTGGCGCCGTCCAGCGTGCCGATGGTGAGCGCGCCGTTCAGCGCGAACTTCATGTTGCCGGTGCCGGACGCCTCGGTGCCGGCGGTGGAGATCTGCTCGGAGAGATCGGCCGCAGGGATCATGGTCTCGGCCACCGACACGCCGTAGTTCGGCACGAACACCACCTTCAGCAGGTGGTTGACCCGTGGGTCGTGGTTGATGCGCGCCGCGACGTCGTTGATCAGCTTGATGATGAGCTTGGCCATGCGATAGGCGGACGCCGCCTTGCCGGCGAAGAACACCGTGCGCGGCACCCAGTCGGCGTCGGGCGCGTCGAGGATCGCGTGGTAACGCGCCACCACGTGCAGCACGTTCAGCAGCTGGCGCTTGTACTCGTGGATGCGCTTGACCTGCACGTCGAACAGCGAGTCCGGGTCGACCAGCACGCCGAGCTGCCGGCGCGTCCAGTCGGCGAGACGCACGCGGTTGGCGCGCTTGACCGCGGCGAACTCGGCCTGCACGTCGGCGTCGTCGGCGAGCGCGCGCAGGCGTGAGAGTTCGCCCAGGTCGCGTCGCCAGCCGTGGCCGATGCGGCTGTCGAGCAGGTCGGCCAGCCCGCGGTTGGCGATCGCGAGCCAGCGGCGTGGGGTGATGCCGTTGGTCTTGTTGACGAAGCGCTCCGGCCACAGGCGCGCGAAGTCGGCGAAGATCGACTGCACGATGAGCTGGCTGTGCAGCTTGGACACGCCGTTCACCGCGTGGCTCGCGACCACCGACAGGTGCGCCATGCGCACACGCCGCTCGCCGCTCTCGTCGATCAGCGAGAGCCGCGCGAGCAGCGCCGGATCGTCGCCCACCACGGCGCGCACCTCGGCCAGGAAGCGCTCGTTGATCTCGAAGATGATGTCCAGGTGCCGCGGCAGCACGCTGCGCATCATCTCCAGCGGCCAGGTCTCCAGCGCCTCCGGCATCAGCGTGTGGTTGGTGTAGGAGAAGATGCGCGCGCACATGCCCCAGGCGTCTGCCCAGTCCAGGCGATGCACGTCGAGCAGCAAGCGCATGAGTTCCGGCACCGCGATCGCCGGGTGGGTGTCGTTCAGATGCACCGCGACCTTGTCGGGCAGCTCGTCGAAGCTCGCGTGGTCGCGCATGTAGCGGTGCAGGATGTCCTGCATGGACGCGCTGGTGAAGAAGTACTCCTGGCGCAGGCGCAGTTCGCGCCCCTGGTAGCTCGAGTCGTCCGGGTAGAGCACCCGCGTGACGTTCTCCGAGAGATTCTTGGCGCGCACCGCGCGCATGTAGTCGCCCTGGTTGAAGAGCGCGAGATCCAGCGACTCGGCGGCCTTGGCGTGCCACAGACGCAGCGTGCTCACCGCGCGCGTGCCGTGGCCGGGCACGATGAGGTCGTAGGCCATGGCCAGCACCGATTCGGTGTCGACCCAGCGCGGCCCATCGCCGTCGCGCCGCACCCAGCCGCCGAAGTGGATCTCGAAGGTGGTGTCGGGCCGGGGGAATTCCCAGGGGTTGCCGTACTTCAGCCAGTCGTCCGGCTGCTCCACCTGGTGGCCGTTCAGCACGTGCTGCGCGAACATGCCGTAGTCGTAGCGAATGCCGTAGCCGAAGCTCGGCAGTTCGAGCGTCGCCATGGAGTCGAGAAAACAGGCCGCAAGTCGGCCGAGGCCGCCATTACCGAGCGCCGCGTCGGGTTCCTGCTGCCGGACTTCGTCCAGGTCGACGCCGAGCTCGGTGAGCGCGTCGGCCAGCAGGTCGTGCAGCTCGAGCGCGTGCAACGCGTTCGACAAGGTACGACCGATGAGGAATTCCATGGACAGGTAGTAGATGCGCCGCGCGTCGGCGGCCCGCCAGCGGCGCGTGGTCTCCATCCAGCGTTCCACCAGCCGATCGCGCACCGCGCTCGCGACCGCGTGGTACCAGTCCTGGGAGGTGGCGACATCGGGATAGCGCCCGCCGCCGTAGAGCAGCGCATGGGCCACGGCGCGACGCAGCGCGTCCGGATCGTTGGCGGGCGGGGTGACAGGGAATGTCTGGCTCGAATCGTCCACCATGGCTCGATTGTAACGCGCTGGCGTGTCTGGAAAACTAGTTCGACGATCCAACCCATGCAGGCGGCATCCGCACCAATTGCGGGCGATGCGCCTCCTCCAGGAGCCTCGATGTCCATCACCGAACCCCAGCGTCTGCGCCTGCTCAGGCGTTCCTATGCCTTCGTGCTGGCGGGCGGGCGTGGCTCGCGGCTGAAGCAGCTGACCGATGTACGCTGCAAGCCCGCGGTGTATTTCGGCGGCAAGTTCCGCATCATCGACTTCGTGCTGTCGAACTGCCTGAACTCGGGCATTCGCCGCATCGGCGTGCTGACCCAGTACAAGTCCCACAGCCTGCTGCGTCACCTGCAGCGCGGCTGGGCATTCCTGAAGTCGGAGATGAACGAGTTCCTCGATCTCATGCCGGCCCAGCAGCGCGTCGACGAGCGCTCCTGGTACAAGGGCACGGCCGACGCGGTGTTCCAGAATCTCGACATCGTGTCCGGCTACGGCGCCGACTACATCCTGGTCCTGGCCGGCGATCACATCTACAAGATGGACTACATGGAGATGCTCGCGCGCCACGTGGCGAGCGGTGCGGCCTGCACGGTGGGCTGCATCGAAGTACCGGTGCAGGACGCCATCGGCTTCGGCGTGATGGACGTGGACGCCAGCGGCCAGATCGTGCGCTTCATCGAGAAGCCGCCGCAGCCGCCGTCCATGCCCGGCAAGCCGGGCATCACGCTCGCCAGCATGGGCATCTACGTGTTCAACGCCCAGTACCTCTACGACCTCCTGGAAGAGGACGCTGCGAGCGAGGACTCCGAGCACGACTTTGGTCGCAACCTGATCCCGGCGGTGGTGGCGCGGGGGGACGCCCGCGCGCTGTCCTTCGACACCTGCTGCGTGGGCCTCGAACCGGGCCGCGAACCCTACTGGCGGGACGTCGGCACCATCGACGCCTACTGGGAAGCGAACATCGACCTGACCGCCACCGTGCCGGCGCTCAACATGTACGACAACTCCTGGCCGATCTGGACCTACCAGGAACAACTGCCACCGGCCAAGTTCGTGCACAACTGGCAGAATCGTCGCGGCACCGCGCTGGAATCGCTGGTCTCGGGCGGCTGCATCATCAGTGGCGAACTGAACAAGAGCCTGTTGTTCTCCAAGTGCCGCGTGCATTCCTACGCGAGCGTCGATTCCTCGGTGCTGCTGCCCGAGGTCGAGGTCGGCCGTGGCGTGCGCCTGCATCGCTGCGTGATCGACCACGGCTGCAAGATCCCGGACGGCATGATCATCGGCGAGAACCCGGAACAGGACGCCGCGCGCTTCAACGTCACCGAACGCGGAATCACGCTCGTGACGCGTGACATGCTGGCCAAGCTGGGCATGGCGTGAGCGGCACGCCGCGCGTTCTGCACGTCGCCGCCGAGTGTCACCCGCTGGTCAAGACCGGCGGGCTGGCCGACGTGGTGGGCGCACTGCCACCGGCGCTGGCCGCGGCCGGCGTCGACGTGCGCGTTCTGCTGCCGGGCTATGCCGAGGTGCTGACGACGCTCGCGGCGAGCGACCCGCCGACACCGGTGGGGGCGCCCTTCGGCGCGCTGTTCGGCGCGGCGCGGGTGCGGCTGTTGCGCACGGTCGTGCCGGGCACGCAGGTACCGCTGTACCTGCTCGACGCGCCCTGGCTGTTCGGCCGCGCGGGCAATCCCTACCTCGCGCCCGACGGCGCCGGCTGGCGGGACAACCACCTGCGCTTCGCGCTGCTCGGCTACGTGGCCGCCCAGTTCGGCGCGGGCGCGCTCGATCCCGACTGGCAGCCCGACATCGTGCATGCCCACGACTGGCACGCGGCGCTCGCGCCGGTCTACCTGCGCCAGCATCCGGCGAACGACGTGCGCACGGTGTTCACCATCCACAACCTGGCGTTCCAGGGCCGCTTTCCGCTCGGCGTCGCGGACGCGCTCGGCATTCCCCCGAGTGAGCTCACACCGAGCGCGCTGGAGTTCCACGGAGACCTGTCGTTCATGAAGGGCGCGCTGCTGCGCGCCGACGCCATCACCACCGTGTCGCCGAGCTACGCCCGCGAGATCCTGGGCGTGGCGGGCGGGGAAGGCCTGGACGGCGTGCTCCGCGACCGCCGCGCGCGACTCCACGGCATCCTGAACGGCGTGGACGTCGTGAGCTGGGATCCGGCGCGCGATGCGGCTCTGGCCAAGACCTACACCGCGCGGAACGCCACGGCCGCCAAGCGCGCCAACCGGCGCGCGCTGCGCGCCGAGTTCGGCCTGCCCGACGACGGTCGGCCGCTGTTCGCCCTGGTCGGGCGGCTGACCTGGCAGAAGGGCATCGACCTCCTGCTGGACGCCGCCCGCGACCCGGCGCTGGCCGACCTGCAGCTGCTGGTGCTCGGCACCGGCGAGCCGGCCTTCGAGGCCGCGCTGCGCGCGCTCGCCGAGACCGCGCCGGATCGCATTGCCACCCGCATCGCCTTCGACGAGACCTTGGCGCACCGCGTGTTCGGCGGCGCCGACGCGGTCCTGGTGCCTTCGCGCTTCGAGCCCTGCGGGCTCACCCAGCTCTACGGGCTCCGCTACGGCGCGCTGCCGATCGTGCGGCGCGTGGGTGGGTTGGCCGACACGGTGGTGGACGAGCGCGCGGGCGAGACCGGCACCGGGTTCGTATTCGAAGCGGCCGACGCCGCCGACCTGCGCGACACGCTGCTGCGCGCATCCGCGCTCTACCGCGACGCCCCGAGGCGGTGGCAGGCGCTGATGGCGCGCGGCATGGCCACGGACGTGTCGTGGGCCGCGCCGGCGCGGGCGTACGTGGATTTGTACGAGGGACTGTCCGCCTGATTCCAATCGTCCACGCGTGGCCTCCATCAACGCCGTGCCCGGCGGGTTGAAACCCGCCCTACACAACACCCTGTAGGGCCGATTTCAATCGGCCATTCCTGGTTTCCTCCAACGCCGTGCCCGGCGGGTTGAAACTCTACCTACACCGCCCGCAGCCCCTTCACCAACTGGTGCAATGCCCGGCCGTTGAACGCCGGCAGGAAATGGTCGATGTAGGGCAGGGCGGCCTGCATGCCGGCGGCGCGGACCTTGAAGGTGCTGGCGCCGAACATCGGGTTGATCCACACCAGCGTGCGCACCTGGCGCTTGGCCACCTCGAGTTCCGCGGCGATGCGCGCGGTGTCGCCGTTGTCGTAGCCGTCGCTGATCACCACCAGCACCGTCGCGCGCGACGAGCCTTCGCGCAGCACGCCGCGATTGAGTTCGCCGAGCGCCGCGCCGATGTCGGTGCCGCCGGACCAATGGCGCACGCGCTGGCCGATCTCTCGCAGGGTCTCGTCGACAGTGCGACGCCGCAGCGCCGCCGTGATCTCGCTCACGCGCGTGCTGAACACCAGCGTGCGGCTCGCCGTCAGCGCCTGCTGCAGGCCGAACATGAGCTGCAGCAGGAAAGGATTGAAGGCATCCATCGAGCCGCTCACGTCGCACAACATGACGATGCGGGTCTTGCGCGTCTTGCGCGCGACCCGCGCGAGTTCGAGCAGGTCGAGACCGTGGCGCACGTTGCGACGCATGGAGCGACGCAGATCCACCCGCGCGCCGCGCCGGTCGGGCGCCACCCGGCGCGAGGGGCGCGTGGCCAGGCGCCGCGCCAGCTCACGGATGACCTGCGCGAGCGGCGGCGCGTCCGCGTCCCAGCGCGCGGCGAGGTTGGCGCGGCGCGTCACCTCCTCGGCGCCGAAGCTGTCCGTCTCGGTCTGCATGTCGCGGTGCGCTTCTTGCGCTCGCCCGGCGTCGAGGTTGCCGCGCAAGAATTCGCTCCGCGCGAGGATCGCGCCGCCGTCGTGCGCGTCGGTCCACTGTCCGAAGTAGCGCGCGAACACCCGCTCGAAGACGATTTCGTCCTCGCGGCTCGCGACCAGGTTGGCGCGCAGCGCGAGGCGGTAGTCGTCGACGTTGCCGCAGTCGATGACGCTGATCGCGCGACACGCGTCCAGCGTTCGCGCCTGGGTGACCGGCAGGCCCGCCTCGCGCGCCGCGTGGCACAGCGCCAAGGTGTGGTCGAGCAGCCTCGCGCCGCGATTCACCTCGGGCACATCCACGTTGGCCGCCCCCCTTGCAGGGCGGATTTCAATCCGCCATCCCCCAGCCCAAGTCGGAACCTCATGACGAATGTCCGATTGAAATCGGACCTACAAAGACACCGCCTGCCCGGCCAGCAGCGCGTCCAGGTCGAGGCGCGCCAGGCGCTCGACGTCATCGCGGTATTTCAGCACCACGCCGGCGGTGTCCAGCACGGTGGCGGGCGCGAGTTCGCGCACGTCGAGATTGAGCAGCGCGCGCGCCCAGTCGAGCGCCTCGGCGACGCCAGGTCGCTTGTAGAAGTCCACGCTGCGCAGGGCCTGCATCACCCGCGCGACGTTGTCCGCGAGCCGCTCGTCCAGGCCCGGCACGCGACGCGCGAGGATCTCGCGCTCCTTGTCCGGCGTGGGGTAGTCGATCCACAGGTACAGGCAGCGACGCTTCAGCGCATCGTTCAACTCGCGGGTGCGGTTCGAGGTCAGGATCACGCAGGGCCGTTGCACGGCGTGGAAGGTGCCGAGTTCGGGCACGGTGATCTGGAAGTCCGAGAGAATCTCGAGCAGGAAGGCCTCGAACTCCTCGTCGGCCCGATCGACTTCGTCGATCAGCAGCACCGCCGGCCGCGGGCCGGGGTGGCGGATGGCCTTCAGCAGCGGGCGCTCGAACAGGAACTCGGGGCCGAACAGCGAGGTGTCGAGATCGGCGCGGCGCGCGGCGTCGCTCTCGGCGAGGCGGATCTCCAGGATCTGTCGTGCATAGTTCCACTCGTAGAGGGTCGAGCTCGCGTCCAGTCCCTCGTAGCACTGCAGCCGGATGAGCGGCGTGTCGAGCGCGCTGGCGAGCACCTTGGCGACCTCGGTCTTGCCCACCCCGGCCTCGCCCTCCAGCAGGATGGGCTTGCCGAGGTCGAAGGCCAGCTTGGTGGTGAGGCAGAGCGCGCGGTCGGCGACGTAGTCGTGGGCGGCGAAGGTCGAGGCCACGTCCTCCACGCCGGTAAAGGGATGCTGCCAGGCGGGGGCTTGGGTCATGGCGTTCCTGCGATTGCGGTGGGCGGTGAACGGCCGGCCGCGGGTGGTCAGGGCGCGGGCCGCCGCGCTATTCTAGCGGACTCCGTTTCGTCCACTGGTCCAGCGCCCACCGAGGAGTTCATGGCCGCAGCCCGCCGCAGCATGCGCGTGACCCGCCTGTATACCGGCGCGGACCAGGAATCCCATTTCGAGGACTTCGAGGTCCCGATGGACGACCACGGACTCATCGGCCACCTGTCGGCACGGCACCCGGTCAGGAGCCTCATCTTCCGTCACACCGGCGCGGATTACGACTATGCCTGGCACAACGCACCCGAGCGCCAGTACATCGTGATCCTCGAGGGCGGCCTGGACGTCGAAGTGGGCGACGGTACGCGTCGTCGCTTCGGCCCGGGCGACATCCTGCTCGCCGAGGACCTGACCGGTCGCGGCCACATCAGCCGGGCGGTCGACGGCCAGCCGCGCCGCTCGTTGTTCATCACCATCGATTGACACCCTGGGAGTCCCCAAACCCGTGAGCACCTCTTTCCAGGCCGTCGTGGCCACCAAGGACGCCGACGGCAAGTTCGCCGCCGCGCTCACCACCCTCACGCTCGCCGATCTGCCGGCCGAGGACGTGCTGGTGGACGTCGAGTATTCCACCGTGAACTACAAGGACGGCCTGGCGGTGACCAACAGCGCGCCGGTGGTGGCCAAGTTCCCCATGGTGTGCGGCATCGACCTGGCCGGCACGGTGGTGGAGTCGAAGTCGCCCAAGTGGAAGGCGGGCGACCGCGTGCTGGCCAACGGCTACGGCCTGTCCGAGCGCCACTGGGGCGCCTACAGCGCCAGGCAGCGTGTCAACGCGGACTTCCTGGTGCGCATTCCGGACAAGTTCACGAGCGAGACCGCGATGGCCATCGGCACCGCGGGCTATACCTCGATGCTGGCGGTGAACGCCATTCGCGATCACGGCGTGAAGCCCGCCGACGGCCCGGTGCTGGTCACCGGCGGCGCGGGCGGCGTGGGTGGCGTGGCCATCATGCTGTTGGCGAAGCTCGGCTACGAGGTCGTCGCAAGCACCGGCCGCCCCGAGACCGCGGACTACCTGAAGTCGCTCGGCGCCAGGAGCACCATCGCCCGCGCCGATCTCGCGCGCCCCGCCAAGCCGCTGGAGAAGGAGACCTGGGCGGCCTGCGTGGACTCGGTCGGCTCCACGACGCTCGTCACCGCGCTCGCGCAGATGAAGTACAACGGAATCGTCGCCGCGTGCGGACTCGCCGGCGGTTTCGACCTGCCGGGCTCCGTGATGCCTTTCCTGCTGCGCAACGTACGCCTGCAGGGCATCGATTCGGTGATGGCGCCGATGGCGCTCCGCGAGCGCGCCTGGACGGACCTCGCCGAACTCATCGACCCCGCCGCGCTCAAGGGCGTCTACAGCATCGAACCCCTGGCGCGCGTGCCGGCCTTGTGCGCGGCCATCCTGCGCGGCGAGATCCGTGGCCGCGTGGTCATCGACGTCAACAAGTAATCCCGAGACACAACCCAGAACCTAGAGAGGAATCCCCATGGGAGACGTAGTCAGCTACAGCCGTGAAGGCGACATCGCCTACATCACGGTCGACAGCCCGCCGGTCAACGCCCTGTCGCACCCGGTGCGCGCCGGTCTGCAGGCATCGTTGCGCAAGTTCGTGGCCGATGCGGACGCCAAGGCCGCCGTGCTGCTCTGCGCCGGCCGCACCTTCATCGCCGGCGCCGACATCGCGGAATTCGACAAGCCGCGCCAGGACCCCTGGCTGCCGGAAGTGATCGAGGAGATGGAAGCGTCGCCGAAGATCATCGTCGCCGCGATCCACGGCACCGCCCTCGGCGGCGGCCTCGAGACCGCGATGGGCTGCCATTACCGCGTCGCCGTGCCGTCCGCCAAGCTCGGCCTGCCGGAAGTGACGCTCGGCCTGCTGCCGGGCGCGACCGGCACCCAGCGCCTGCCGCGCCTGATCGGCGCCAAGGCCGCGCTGGACGCGATGGTGTCCGGCAAGCCGATGTCCGCCAAGGCGGCGGCCGCCGCGGGCCTGGTCGATCACCTGCTGGCCGACGAGAACCTGAAGGAAGGCGCCACGGCCTACGCGAAGAAGCTGGTCGCCGAAGGCGCGAAGCCGAAACGCGTGAGCGAGATGAGCGTCGACAAGACCGGCATCGACGCCGAGTTCTTCGCCAGCTACCGCAAGGACGTCGCACGTTCGCAGCGCGGGTTCTTCGCGCCCGAGCAGATCATCAAGTGCGTGGAAGCGGCGGTCTCGCTGCCCTACGCCGACGCGGTCAAGCGCGAGGGTGAACTCTTCATGGAGTGCATGACCTCGTCCCATTCCCGTGCCCAGCGGCATCTCTTCTTCGCCGAGCGCGCGACGGCCAAGGTGCCGGACGTGCCGGCCTCGACGCCGCTCCGCCCGATCAAGACCGTGGCCGTGCTCGGTGGCGGCACCATGGGCGGCGGCATCGCGATGAACTTCGCCAACGTCGGCATTCCGGTGGTGCTGAAGGAGATCAACCAGGCGGCGCTGGACCGCGGCCTCGGCATCATCAAGAGCAACTACGAGAACACGCTCAAGAAGGGTCGCATGACCCAGGCCGAGTTCGACAAGTGCATGAGCCTCATCACCGGCACGGTGGACTATGCCGGCATCGGTGACTGCGATCTGATCGTCGAGGCCGTGTTCGAGAACATGGCGCTCAAGAAGGAGATCTTCGCCGAGCTCGACAAGGTCGCGAAGAAGGGCGCGATCCTGGCGTCCAATACCTCGACGCTGGACATCGACGAAATAGCGGCCGCGACCTCGCGCCCCGAGGACGTGATCGGCTGGCACTTCTTCGCGCCCGCCAACGTCATGACCCTGCTGGAAATCGTGCGTGGCGCCAAGACCGCCAAGGACGTCATCGCGACCTCCATGGCGATGGCCAAGACCATCCGCAAGCAGGCGGTGCTCGTGCGCGTGTGCTTCGGCTTCGTCGGCAACCGCATGTTCTTCCCCTACGTGCGCGAAGCGCAGCGCATGATCCTCGAAGGCAACGCGCCCGAGTACATCGACAAGGTCGCTTACGACTGGGGCATGGCCATGGGCCCGAACGGCGTGTCCGATCTGTCCGGCCTCGACGTGCTCGACAAGGTCAACAACGAGTGGAAGCAGAAGCCGAACGACCCGGCCTACTGCCGCATGGTCGCCAAGCTGACCGAGATGGGCCGCCTGGGCCAGAAGACCAACGCCGGCATCTTCAAGTATGTCGACCGCAAGCCGGTCCCGGATGCGGAAGTGGCGGCGATTGCCAAGGCCGAGGCCGAGCGTCTCGGCGTGCCGCAGCTGACCGCCTCGCCTCCGGAAGTCATCGAGCGCCTCTTGTTCTCGATGATCAACGAAGGCGCGCTGATCCTGGCGGAGGGCATCGCCTCGCGGCCGAGCGACATCGACGTCGTGTTCGTGCATGGCTATGGCATGCCGCGCTACCGGGGTGGCCCCATGCAGTACGCCGACGAGGTCGGCTTGAAGAACGTCGTCGCCGCGATGGACAAGTACCGCGCGCGCTACGGCGACCTGTACTGGACGCCGGCGCCGCTGCTGAAGGAACTGGCCGACAAGGGCCAGACCTTCGCGCAGTGGGCGGCGGGCCGCGAGGGCTGAGGCCCTCAGGCACGGCGCGGCGGTCCACCCCGCCGCGCCGGCTTCCCGTCGCGGGATCTCCGCTACGAGGAGGGCGAGGATGAACAGCGAAACGTCCCGACTGGCCGCGGAGGGCGGCCTCCAGGTGTTTTCCACGGCGCTGGGGCACTGTGGTATCGCCTGGGGCGCGCATGGCGTCCTCGGGCTGCAGTTGCCCGAAGGCGACGAATCCGCCACCCGTCGCCGCCTCGCGCGACGCTTTCCGACTCTGCAAGATGCCGCGCCGAGCGCGGCGGCCGCAGCCGCCATGCAAGGCGTCATCGAACTCCTGACCGGCGGCGATCCCGATCTCTCGCACATCGATCTCGATTTCAGCCAGGTGCCCGACTTCCACCGCCGCGTGTACGCACTTGCGCGCGCCATTCCACGTGGTGCTACCCGCACCTATGGGGAACTTGCCCGAGAACTCGGCGACCTCGCGCTGGCGCGCGCGGTCGGCCAGGCGCTCGGCGCCAATCCGTTCCCGCCGATAGTCCCCTGCCATCGCATTCTCTCCGCCGACGGCAACGGCGGCTTCTCCGCCCACGGCGGCGTGGCGACCAAGCTGCGCATGCTGGCCATCGAGGAAGCCAAGGGGCTGCAGCTGTCGATGTTCTGAGCGGGTGACGGGCTCAGGCGGCGATCACCGCGTCCTCGGCATCGATACCGCGCTCCGGCCGAATCCCGGCCCAGCACAGCGCGCCCAGCAGGCTCAACGCGCCCATCACGTACAGCGATACCTGCCAGCCATGTCTTTCGGCGAGCCAGGGCATGAGCGTGGGTGACAGCGCGCCGCCGAGGTTGCCGCCCATGTTCATGACACCGGCGGTGATGCCCGCGTAGCGATGGGAGAGATCGATGGTGGTCGCCCAGAAGGCGGCGACCGACAGCACCAGGGTGCCGGTGCTGGCCGCGAGCAGCACCACCGCGAGCGTGGCGCTGGGAGTGGTCGCGCCGGCCGTGACCAGCACGCCGGTCACCAGCATGCAGGCGCCGCCGAGGCCGCTGCGGCCCAGGCGCTTGCCGCGCCGGGCGACCAGCGCGTCGCTCAGCCAGCCGCCCAGCGGTCCGGCGAGCGCCATGGTGAGGAACGGTGCCATGGTGTAGATGCCGCCGGCCTCGAGCGAGAAGCCGCGCTCGTTCACCAGGTACAGATAGAACCAGGCGAGGTAGAAGTAGACGTTGTAGCCGAGTACCGCGTAGGCGCCGCTCAGGCACCACAGGTCACGGCTCGCGAAAATGCGGCGCCAGGGTACGGCGCCGCGCGACTGCGTCGGCGCGGGAGTCGAGCCCAGGCCGATCAGCGCGCGCTCTTGTGCGTTGACGCGCGGATGCTCGGCCGGGGTGTCGGCGCTCAGCCAGTACCACAACAGCGCGACCACGAGACCCGCCGCGCCGGCGAGATGAAAGGCTTCGCGCCAGCCCCAGTGGGTCATGATCCAGACGATGAGCGGCGGCGTGAGCGCGCCGCCGATGGACGTGCCGGCGAGCGTGAGGCCGGCGGCCAGCGCGCGCTCGCGCGGCGCCGACCAGTTCGCGACCATGCGATTGCCGTTGGCCGGCGCCGCGGCCTCGCCGAGCCCGATCAGCGCGCGTACCACGACGAACGACCCCACCACGCCGAGCCACGGTACCAGGAAGGACTCGCCCGCGAGCGCCGTCAAGGCGGTGAACACCGACCACCACACGATGGCCCAGGTCATCACGCGCCGCGGGCCGTAGCGGTCGCCCAGCCAGCCGCCCGGCACCTGCGCGAGCGCGTAGGCCATGACGAAGGCACTGAAGATCACGCCGAACTCGACCTTGCTGAGGCCGTACTCCGGCATGATGTACTTGGCCGCGATGGAGATGTTCACGCGGTCGAAGAACATCAGCACGTAGACCACGAAGATCAGCGCGATGATGCGCCAACGGATGCGTGTCGGCGCTTCGCGCGACATCGGCTGCCCCCCCAGGACGTCGCGTCGAGTGTAGCAGCAGCGGAGATCGCGGCACCCAAGCCTCGCGCGTGCTCCAGGCATGCGCGCCTTGGCAAAGGCCGCCACATGCAGACCGCCTCTCACAGGCCGTCATTCCTGCGCACGCAGGAATCCATGGGCTTCGCCATTCGCAATTGGCCCCCTGCTTTCGCAGGGGTGACGGGGTAGTGGGTGACGGAGTAGTGGGTGATGGCGAAGGCGGTGACGTGCCCATCGTCCCATCTGATCCGTCATTCCTGCGCACGCAGGAATCCATGGGCTTCGCCATTCGCAGATGGACCCCTGCTTTCGCAGGGGTGACGGGGTAGTGGGTGATGGCGAAGGCCGTGACGTACCCATCGTCCCATCTGATCCGTCATTCCTGCGCAAGCAGGAATCCATTGGCTCCGCCGACCGCCGATGGACCCCTGCTTCCGCAGGGGTGACGGAGTAGTGGGTGATGGCGAAGGCGGTGACGTGCCCATCGTCCCATCCGATCCGACATTCCTGCGCAAGCAGGAATCCATGGGCTTCGCCGACCGCCGATGGACCCCTGCTTTCGCAGGGGTGACGGGGTAGTGGGTGACGGCGAAGGCGGTGACGTGCCCATCGTCCATCTGATCCGTCATTCCTGCGCGAGCAGGAATCCATGGGCTTCGCCGACCGCCGATGGACCCCTGCTTCCGCAGGGGTGACGGAGTAGTGGGTGATGGCGAAGGCCGTGACGCCTACCATCCCATCCGCTCCGTCATGCCTGCACAAGCAGGCATCCATCGGCTTCGCCGACCACCGGTGGATCCCTGCTTTCCCTGGGGGTCACCGGGTTGCGAGGGCAGCACGCCATCGTTGAGTGCTACGCGCAGAAGCGCGCGAAGCCATCCACGAAGTCGCGCAGCTGCCCGCGCAGCGCCTCGTCGGTGATGCTGCCGTCCGGGCCGATGAGCTGGTGGGCGCGGGATACCAGCAGCCGTCCTGCGGTCCATTGGCGTACACCGAGAAAGCGCAGCACCGGCAGCCATGCGTTCTGTCCGAGCACTGTGCCGAAGCCGCTCGGCGAAGCGCCGAGCAGCGCGAGCGGCCGAGACCCGAAGGTGTTCGGCAGGTCTTCAGGCGGTCGGGTCAGCCAATCGATGCCATTCTTGAGCACGCCGGGCATGCCGGCGTTGTACTCGGGCGTGGCGAGGATCACGCCGTCGCTCGCCTGGATGCGCGCCTTGAGCGCGACCACCGCCGCGGGCAGGCCCTCGCGCGCTTCGAGATCGCCGTCGTAGAGCGGAATGCCGGCGAGCGTCGCCACCGATACTTCCACGCCCGCGGGCGCGAGCGCCGCCGCGGCGTGCAGCAGCGCGGTGTTGAACGAGCCTGTGCGCAGGCTGCCGGAGATGCCGAGCAGTTGCAGCATGGGGCTCACCCGCGCGTCGCGACCAGCGCATCGTAGCTGGTCATGAGATTGCGGTAGTCGGGGATGTGGTTCGACAGCAGGGTCGCGAGCCCCTGCACGTCGTTGCGCCAGTCGCGATGCAGTTCGCAGGCGATGCCGAACCAGTTCATGAGCTGCGCGCCGGCACGGGACATGCGGTCCCATGCGGCCTGGCGGGTGATGGCGTCGAAGGTGCCGGAGGCATCGGTCACCACGAACACCTCGTAGCCTTGCTCCAGCGCCGACAGCGCCGGAAAGGCCACGCACACTTCGGTCACCACGCCGGCGATGATGAGCTGGCGCCTGCCGGTGGCCTCGACCGCGGCGACGAAGTCCTCGTTGTCCCAGGCGTTGATGTTGCCCGGGCGGGCGATGTAGGGCGCGGCCGGAAACTGCTGCTTCAGCTCAGGCATCAGCGGGCCGTTGGGACCGCTCTCGAAGCTGGTGGTGAGTATGGTCGGCAGCTCGAAATAGCTCGCCAGGTCGGCCAGCGCCAGCACGTTGTTGCGAAACTTGTCCGGTTCGATGTCGCGCACCAGGGACAGGAGGCCGGCCTGGTGATCGACCAAGAGGACGGCGGCCTGTGCCTTGTCGAGTCGGCGGTAAGTCTGGGTCATGTCGAAGTTCCTTGCGTTGCGGCGTCGCGGACAGACGCCAAGGATCAAAAGATAGAAGCGCGGCGCCCAGGGCGAAAGCAGGGGTGTCACCGTTCCCTGGTGCGAACGACGGTTCGCGGCAAGACCGCGAGCCCCGCGCCCCACGCCAGGGTCTTGTGCTCGATCAAGGTGGCCCGTGTCCCACGCGTCACACTGCGACTCGGTCAGCAGTGAGGCGGGTGCGCCATGGGCAAGTCCTACGTACAGATTACCGGTGATATCAACAAGGGCATCATGAAGCTGCGCGAGGCCCAGCCCGACGCGATGGCCGGCTTCGCGGCATTGGCCAAGGGCGCGATGCAGGGCGGCGCGCTGAGCGAGACGCACAAGGAATTGATCGCACTCGCCATCGGCGTGGCCGGGCATTGCGACGGCTGCATCGGCTTCCACGCCAAGGCGCTGGCGCGGCTCAAGGCATCACGCGCCGAGCTGATGGAAACCCTCGCGGTCGCGGTCTACATGGGCGGTGGACCGTCCTTGATGTACGCCACCGACGCGATCGCGGCCTTCGAGGAATTCGGCGGCGAGGCCGCCGCCTGAGCGCGCGGCGCGGCTACTTCTCCGCGCTCTCGCCGCCGCGCGCCAGCGCCCACAGCTGGCGCAAGGTGGTGCCGAGAGTGACCACGCCGCCGAGCGCGCCCAGCACCCACTGCAGGCGGTCGCCGCCGCTCTGGAACAGCAACAGCCCGAACAGGCCCAGCACCATCAGCACCGGCCAGCGCATGCTGAGCCAGGTGCTGTCCTGGTAGCTCGTGCGGAACTGGTCCAGTTCGCGCGAGATCTCGACGTTCTCCAGGTACCACTGCAGACCGCGACTGGCGAGGCGCACGCGCGGTTCGCGCACCACCAGGCCACGATGCTCGAGACTGTTCAGCACGTCGTGCTGATCCGGATTGATCAGTTCGCGGCGCACGAGTTGCAGCATGAGCGCCTGCTCGCGCAAGGTCGAGGCCTGCCATTTGCGCGCATAGAGGCTCTCGGCGTGACGGAACACCACGGCGCGCTGCTGCACCTCGCGCCGCGCCGCGGCGCACTCGCGCTTGATCTCGCCGGCCACGGCGTGCAGTTCGGGGAAGGTCGCGAGTTCCACGTCCACCGGGTCGACCATCCCCGCGCCCCCGCGCCAGCGGTTCGGCGCGCCGAGCGCGGTGAAGCTCTCCAGCAGCGCCAGCCACGCGGCCGGCGCCTCGGGATCGCGCGCCAGGTGCCCCATGCCGCGCGCCACCGCGTCGGCGCTGACGAAGCCGGGCATGACATCGCTGACCAAGACCGGCGCGCCGCCCGCCGCGAGCAGCGCGGCGAGCGCGGCGCGACACTGCGCGGCGCGCGCCGGGTCTTCCTCGCGCAGCGCGAGCTCCAGGCCCAGCACCACCAGGCCGCGGCCGGCCGGCCACGTGGCGGGTACCGCGTGCCACGCGACGACGTCGTGGGTCTTGCGCCAGTGCTGCACGTCGCGCGGACCCGCTGCGTAGCCCACCAGCAGGGTCGGTGAGTGCAGCGCCGTCAGATCCGGCTGTTCGCCGGCCGCGCCGCCGAGAGTCGGCCAGCCGGGCAGGAAGCGAAACCGTGCCGCCCCTTGCAGACCGAACAGGCGTCGCGACACGAGCCACGCGACCAGGCCGAGCAGCGCCGCGAGCCATGCCACGATGGCGATGCCGGCGGATACCGGCAGGTGCAGGGCGAGGCGCGGACGCGGCAGTGCCGCGCCACTCAGGGCGGGCGCGCCACGCAGCGGCCTGAGCAGCGCGTTTTCGTCGGAATACGGTGCGAGCCAGTCGCCCAGCGCGCGGCCCACGAGATAGGTGAACGAGCGGGTCGGATGATGATCACAGGCCGGCGCGTCGGCCGCGCCCGTACAGGCCTGCACCGGCTCGGGCAGATCGTGGGCCAGTGGCAGGCCGCACTCACCGCCGTCGTCCGCGCGCAGATCGGCGCGCAGTCCGCGGCAGTATTCGCGGGTCGCGCTGCGCCGGTCGCGCTCTTGATCGGTCGCCCACGCCTGGGCGAAATCCGCGTGGCGCGCCAGGTAATAGCCGAGCGCGTCCTTGTAGAAACCGAACACCGGCAGGCCGGCCACGGCGATGAACAGGCTCAGGCCGGCGAGGGCGTGCACCGCGCGAAAGCGCGGCTTCAGCGCCTCGGCCATGCGTCGGCTGCCGGACAGCCACAGCAGCAGCCCGGCGATCAGCAGCGCGAGCACCGCCAGCGGCAGGCTGTCCTGCCACGCACCCCACACCAGGGCCACCAGCGGGATGAAGACCATCAGGCTGCGCCGCATGGTCTGCTCGGCCCACAGGAGCGACAGGTAGGCGAACAGCAGCGGCCCGATCAGCACCGGCTGCCCGACCAGCGCCCAGCCGTCCGTCGCTCCGAGGTTGGCGACCAGGGCCAGCGCATAGACTCCGCACAGCAGCGCTGTGATGGCGTGCTTGAGCGCGTTGTCCGGGTGCGGCCACCACGCATTGCTCACCGGGTAACCGAGTCGGTGCTGCAATTCCATGCCACCGAGCACCAGCAGCGCGATGGCCAGCACCGGCAGGAAGGCGATGGTCGCGGCCTCGAACTGCAGAGTGTCGAGCAGCTCGCTGTCGTGGTAGAGCACCAGGGACAAGGGCATGCCGTTCAGGGGCGTGACGAAACCGCGGATATGGCGGTCGCTGTAGCGGCTCGTGAAGTGGGCGTCCTGGTCATAGGTGGTGGCGGCCAGCAGCGTCTTGTCGTCGTCGGTCTCGGTGTAGAAATTCTCGATCAACGCCGCTTCATCATTCGAATGGAACAGCACCTGGCCGGTCTGGTCGGCGATCACCGCGTAATGGAAGTTGGCCGGCAGCAAGGTCGCGGTCAGCGCGCGCATGTCGGTCATGAGCACCGCGACGCGTGGTCGGCAGCGGCGCGCGACCGGCGGCGCGTCGTCGCCCACCGGGTAGGGCCGCGCGATGACGGTGGTCTTGCGGCCCTGCGCGCGCGACCAGATGCGCTCCAGCACCAGGCCGCGCGGCCCGGCCCACGCCGGGCGCCACACTTGTCCATCGCGCGCGCGCTTGAAGTAGTCGCGGCTGGCGAGGCTCAGGTGGCGCAGGCGCGTCAGGCGGTTGTTGGCCTGGTCGAACACCTGGTCGCCGTTGTCGTCGAGCAGCCAGGCCAGCGCGTACTCGTGCGAGAGCGCGCCGTCGGCTGCCGGCGACTCCGGCGGCGCGTCCGCCGAGGTATAGGCTGCGCCGGGCCGCACGCAGGCCAGGTCGACGCCATGCCGCGCCATCGCCAGCAGGTCGTCGCGATACACCTGCAGCGCGCGTTGCAGGCCGAGGATCTCGCCCAGGTCCGCCAGCTGCGCGGGCGTCGCCGCCGCGCCCAGCGCCGCGACGAGATCGGCGTGCAGACGCCGCTCATCGCCGAGGTAGGCGAAGGCGGCGAGATCCTGCGCGCGCAGTTCATGCGCGGCGCCGGCGAACCGCAGCGCCGGCAGCCGCGCGGCGAGCGTCCGGTAGAGTGCGGAGCGGGCCGCCAGTTCGCGCGCCTGCTCGCGCAGCGCGAGCAGGGTCGGTGGCAGGGACTCGAACTCGGCGAGCAGCCGGCGCTCGACCTCGTCCAGCGCCGCGAGCTTGCGCTCGAGCTCGGCGAGCGTCGTGCGTTTCATGTCCGCGGCGAGGGTTTCCAGCGCCTGTTCGCCGTGCCGCGCCAGGCGGCCGCCCGAGGCGGTCAGCACGCCGAGCATCACCGCGCTGCCGGTCGCCACCAGCAGGCTGACCACCAGCAGGCTGAAATCGAAGCGGGTGAGACTGGTGCCGCGGCCGAGGAACACCAGGCGCACCACCGGCAGCAGCGCCACGGCCAGCACCAGCACGAAGGTGAACAACGCGAATTCCCGCGGCGCGACGTGGAAGCGCTCGCTGTCCAGGCGCCGGGTCTCCTTGAAACCGACGATGTACCAGGTGCCATAGGCCTGGTCCTCGTCCACCGCCGCGAGACCCGGCACGTGGGGCTGCACGAACGCGGTGTAGTCGGTGTCGCCGAAACGCAGTTCGCGCACGCGCGTGTGACGTTCGGGATCGGGCGCGTCGGCGGCGGGCGGCGGCTCGCCGGCGCGCGGCGCGGGCCGGCGCCCGGGGTCCAGCCGCAGCAGGCGGGCGAACTCGCTCGAGTCGGGCAGGCGGCCGAAAGCGCGTCGCCCGCGCGCGAGCCTGTCGGTCGACAGGTAGAGCAGGCCACCATCGGCATCGAGCACCGCGAACTGGTCGAAATCGAAACCGAGGCCGGCCGGATCGAACAAGGTGCCGAACGGCAGGTGGGCCACCGGCACCTGGCCCGCGGCGCCGGACGCCGGACAATCGACCACGTCCAGGGTCTTGTTGCCGACCGGCCCTCGCAGGCGAAAGCGCGCGCCGCTGCGCGGCGCCGAGCCGCCCGCGCAGGGTGAATCCGCGTACGCGGTCCAGCGCAGGCTCAGTCGATCGAGCAGTCGGGTGTCGGTCAACGTGCGGCGGTAACGCGCCTCGTACTCGCGCCGCTCGCGGCGCGCGCGTTCGAGCTCGGCCAGGGCGCGGCCGGCGGCCTGGGCGCCGTTCGCCGCCACGCGCTCGTCTTGCAGACGGCACTGGAGCCAGCGCTCGAGCGGGTCAGCGCCGCGGGCGGCGCCGGCCAAGGCCGAGGCCGTGCAATCCACGGCGGGGTCGAGCACCGCGGCGTCCGCCTGGTCGGCCACGGTGGCGCTCGGCAGGTAGTCGAACAGGTAAGGGAAATTCTCGAGTACGGCGTCGGCCTGGTCGGCGAGATTGTTCAGCTGGCGAAAGCTGATCTTCGCCAGGTGCTCGGCCGCGCTGCGCGCGCTGATGTAGTACCAGCCAAAGGCGAGCAGCAGCACCAGGCCCACGGCCAGGGCGCTCAGGTGGTTGGCGCGTCGACGATCGCGCGTCGCGCTGTCCTGTGGCGCACTCGGCATGGTCCCCTCGCTCGCGGGCGCGCACCGGCTGGCGCGGCTGCGTGCGAGCATACCCGAGGCGGCGTGCCGCGGCGGCGCGCGGGACCGCGATGCCTGTCGTCGTGACCTGGATGAGGGCTGGCGCGCGACGCGTGGCGACCGCGCCGAAGCAAGGCAGGGGGCTTATCTCGAGCGCGTTCCGGGCCGGCGAAGGCATGGACCGTGGGCGCGCCGGGGGCGGCCGGTCTGACGGCGCTTGGCCGCCGCGCGCCGGCAAACCGACAGCGGCGTCAGTTCGGCGGCTTGCGCAGGGTCACCATGATCCAGCCGCGCAGGAAGCCGAGCGCGTCGACATGGCTGATCAGCTTCTCGTAGCACATGCCGAGAAAGAACAGGAAACCGTTGAACATGAGGTAGTTCGGGTACTGGCTGAGATACTCGAAGCTCTCGACCTGCAGGCCGGCGCCCGCCGCGAGGCGGTTCACATCGCCGCGGGTATTGGTCTTGTAGGCGGTGGGAAAGGTGTCCTCTTCGGCGCGACCCTCGACCTTCTTCACGATCGCGGCATGGAAGCGGTTCGGCACCAGGCGCGCCACCTGGGTGCCGTAGTCCCACATGTTGGCGGTGAGGAACACGATGCGACCGCCGGGCTTCAGCACGCGGGCGAACTCGCGATACACCCCCGCCGGCTCGGTCAGGTGCTCGAACACCGAGCGCGACATGATGAGATCGACGCAGTCCGACTCGATGGGCAGGGTGGCGAGGTCGCAGTTGTAGGTTTCGATGCCCTCGGGCACGCCGACGAAGTCCACCAGCTCCACGCCGATCAGCCGGCCGGCGCGACCGAGGTAGCTGCGCAGCACCGGCGCGGTCCGGCCGCAGCCGGCGTCCATCAAGGTATCGCCGGACCGCAGCAGGTCGTTCACCCGCTGCTCGAACAGGCGATAGGGGTGCCGTTCGCTGGGGTAGTACTTGCGCAGCAGTTTTTCCGACAAAGCCGTCATGACGCCATCCAGGAAGAGCAGACTCCAAGGTATCGGCACGCGCGGCGGCGAATGAAGCGCTGCGCGCGGCGGGCGCCAAGTTAGCATGGATGGTCGGCGCGATTGCGCGACGCGGTCGCGCGGACGGGCATCCCCGCAGGTCGGACTTCAAGCCCGACATTCATCCCGGAGAACCTCGTGACGCTCTGGAAACCAATGGCCGATTGAAATCGGCCCTACATGCGGCTTCGACGTCCGCCGGGGTTTCTTGTAGGGCCGATTTCAATCGGCCACTCCGACGTCCGCCGGGGTTTCTTGTAGGGCCGATTTCAATCGGCCACGCACGGCGTCCCTGGCGGGCGAGAGCCCGCCAGGTCCAACGCCATATCACCCAGCCACCATGCGCGCGAAGGCTTCGAGTTCGCGCGGAATGTCGGGGCCCGCGGGCTGGTAGGCCAGTTCGGTGGCGCCGGCCGCTTCCAGCGCGGCCACGCGCTCGCGCCACGCGTCGCGCGATGCCGCCAGTCCCTGGCGCGACAGCATGTCGCCGGTCACGAAGGCGCGATCGCGCGCGTTCACGCCGACCAGGTGACCGTCGTGCAGCGCGAGGTGACGGGTGGCCTCGGGCACGGCATCGTAGGCCGCCTTCCAGGCCTGGCCGCCCTCGAGGCTGTCGAGCAGACCGTGTTCGACCGCGTAGTGGAACATCACCGCCGCGCCGTGGCCGGCGGCGTCGATCACGCGGGGCGCCCCGGGCGACTCACCCTCATCGAGCACGGTGCCCATGATCAGCGCCACGCTCCAGTCGAAGCCCTCGCCACCGGCGGTGAAGGGCGTGAACACGCCCTGGCCGAGTTCCCGCGCCACCGCGAGCCCCTTCGGTCCGCCCGCCGCGATCACGACGGGCAGGTCCAAGGGCCGCGCCGCGCCGAAGCCCGGCCACTGCAGCATGCGCATCATGCCGCCTTCCCATTCCACCTCCTCGCCGCGCAGCAGCGCGCGCAGCACGTGGATGTAGTCCGACACGTAGCGCCAGCTGAGCGGGCGGCGGCCCATGCTGACGCAGCCGGTGAAGCCCGAGCCGATACCTACCACCACGCGTTCCGCGCCGGCCGCCGACACCAAGGTCGCGATGGCGGCGGCGGTGGTCATGGGATGGCGCAGGTGCGGCACCAGCACGCCGGGCCCGAGGCCGATGCGGCTGGTGCGATCGGCCGCGCGGCAGAGCTGCACCCAGACGTCCGGGTAGAGTGCCGGGGAGTCGTAGAACCACGCCCGGGTATAGCCGAGTTCCTCGGCGATGCGCGCGTGTTCGTGGGAATCGAGCGAGGTGGCGAAAGCGCAGGAGAGCGTGAGGGCCATGGCGGGTCTCCAGGGGTGACCCGCCGATTATTGCGCGCGCGACGCCGCGCGTCAGGCGGTCTTGGCCGCCGCCAGCCCGAGTTCCTCGGCCATCGCGTCGCGCATCATGAATTTCTGGATCTTGCCGGTGACGGTCAGCGGGAAACTCTCCACGAAGCGGATGTAGGCCGGGACCTTGTAGTGCGCGATCTGGCCGTCGCAGAACGCGCGGATCTCTGCCTCGGTGGCGGACTCGCCGTCGCGCAGCTTGATCCACACCGCGACCGCCTCGCCGAAGCGCTGGTCCGGGACGCCGAACACCGCCACGTCCTGCACCTTCGGATGACGGAACAGGTATTCCTCGATTTCGCGCGGATACACGTTCTCGCCGCCGCGGATGATCATGTCCTTCACGCGGCCGACGATGTTGCAGTAGCCCTCGTCGTCCAGCGTCGCGAGATCGCCCGTGTGCATCCAGCCGCCGGCATCGATAGAGGCCGCGGTCTTCTCGGCGTCGCCCCAGTAGCCGCGCATCACGCTGTAGCCACGGGTGCAGAGCTCACCGCGCGCGCCGCGCGGCACCACACGACCGTCGGCATCGACGATCTTCACCTGCACGTGCGGCAACACCCGACCGACGGTGGAGACGCGCTTCTCCAGCGGGTCGTCGGTGGAGCTCTGGAAGCTCACCGGGCTGGTCTCGGTCATGCCGTAGGCGATGGTGACCTCGTCCATGTGCATGTCGGCGCGCACGCGCTTCATGACTTCGATGGGGCAGGGGGCGCCGGCCATGATGCCGGTGCGGAGCGTGGAGAAGTCGGTCTTGGCAAAGTCCGGGTGATCGAGCTCGGCGATGAACATGGTCGGCACGCCGTGCAGCGCCGTGCAGCGCTCGGTCGCGACCGCGCGCAGCACGTCGCCGGGGTCGAAGCCTTCGCCTGGGAAGATCATCGCCGCGCCGTGGGTCACGCAGGTCAGCACGCTCATGACCATGCCGAAGCAGTGGTAGAGCGGTACCGGGATGCACAGCCGGTCGCGCTCACTGAAGCGCATCGCCTCGCCGACGAAGAAGCCGTTGTTGACGACGTTGAAGTGGGTGAGCGTCGCGCCCTTGGGGCTGCCGGTGGTGCCGCTGGTGAACTGGATGTTGATCGGGTCGTCGGGATCGAGGCTCGGCGCTATCTCGGCCAGGCGTACACGTCCGGCCTCGCTGTCCTCGGCGCGCAGGTCGGCGAAGCGATACATGCCGGGCACCGCCGTGTCACCCATGCAGACCACGGTCTCGAGGTGCGGCAGGCGCACCGCGCTCAGCCGGCCAGGCGGGCAGCTGGCCAGCTCCGGCGCGAGTGTCTGCAGCATGCCGACGTAGTCACTGCTCTTGAAGCGCTCGGCCACCACCAGCGCGCGGCACTGCACCTGGTTCAGCGCGTACTCGAGCTCCGCGAGCCGGTAGGCCGGGTTGATGTTGACCAGGATGAGGCCAGCCTTGGCGGTGGCGAACTGGGTGAGCACCCATTCCACGCGGTTCGGCGACCAGATGCCAATGCGTTCGCCGGGGTTGAGGCCCAGGCCGAGCAGGGTGGCGGCGAGCTGTTCGGCGGCGGCGTCCAGCTCGCGATAGCTCATGCGCACGCCCTGCTGGCACACGACCAGCGCCTCGCGCTCGCCCCAGCGCTCGGCCGCCAGCGCGAGGGCCTCGCCGATGGTCTGGAACAGGAGCGGCTGCGCCGCCGCGCCGCTGACGAAACTGGGCACCTTGCCGGCCATGCGTCTCTCCCCGTGTGCTGACGTCTGCGTGCTACTTCTGTTCGAGCTTGGCGAGCACGCTGTCGACCTTGTCCTGCATGCTCTGCTCGCGGTCCGTGCGCGTGCCGACCTTGAGCGTGGTGAAGACGCGCGGCGCGCCCATCTCGTGCATGCGCTCGTGGCATTGCTTGACCACCGCGAACACCGTGTCCCACTCGCCCTCGATCACCGTGCCGTAGGGATGGAGCTGGGACGACAGGCCGGCGGCCTGGATCAGCCGCTCGCATTCCGCCACGTAGGGCGATACCGAGAGGCCCACGCCGAAGGGCACCACGCACAGATCGATCATCACCTTCATGTCAGTCCTCCCCTGAAAACACGCTCAGAATTCGAGATGGCGCGGCGTGCGTGGAAACGGAATCACGTCGCGAATATTGGACACGCCGCTCACGAACATCAGGAAACGCTCGAAGCCGAGGCCGAAACCGGCATGCGGCACGCTGCCGAAGCGCCGCGTGTCGAGATACCACCAGTAGTCCTGTTCGGCGAAGCCGAGTTCGTTGATGCGCGTCTTGAGCAGGTCCAGGCGCTCTTCCCGCGCGCTGCCGCCGATGAGTTCGCCGACCTGCGGGATGAGCAGGTCCATCGCCGCCACCGTGCGCCCGTCGTCGTTGACGCGCATGTAGAACGCCTTGATCTCCTTCGGCCAGTCATACACGAACACCGGCCCCTGGAAGTGCTCCTCGGTCAGGAAGCGTTCGTGCTCGGACTGGAGATCCCGCCCCCAGGCCGGCTCGTAGTCGAACTTGCGCCCGCTCGCGCGCAGGATCTCGATGGCCTCGGTGTAGGGCAGGCGCACGAACTCGCTCTGCAGCACCTGGTCGAGACGCGCGTAGAGCGCCGGGTCGACGAACTTGGCGAACAGTTCGAGATCCTGCGCGCAATCCTCGCGCGCGAAGGCCACCAGCTCGCGCACCATGTCCTCGGCGAGCTGCATGTCGTCGTGGATGTCGGCGAAGGCGATTTCCGGCTCGATCATCCAGAACTCGGCCATGTGCCGGCTGGTGTTGGAGTTCTCCGCGCGGAAGGTCGGACCGAAGGTGTAGACCTTGGACAGCGCCAGGCAATAGGTCTCGACCGAGAGCTGGCCGGAGACGGTCAGGTGCGCCTCCTTGCCGAAGAAGTCGTCATCAGGCACGCGCGCGCCGACCTGGTACGGGTCCAGCGTCGTGACGCGGAACATCTCGCCCGCGCCCTCGCAGTCCGAGCCGGTGATGATCGGCGTGTGCACGTAGTGAAAGCCGCGACGCTGGAAGAACTGGTGAGTGGCGAAGGACAGCCGCGAGCGCAGCCGCGCCATCGCGCCGTACTTGTTGGTGCGCGCGCGGAGATGCGCGATGGAGCGCAGGAACTCGTCGGAATGACGCTTCTTCTGCAGCGGGTAATCCTCGTCGCAGTGCCCGACCACGCGCAGTGAAGCGGCCCTGAGCTCCCAGCGCTGGCCCTTGCCGGGCGACTCCACGAGGTCGCCCTGGGCGGCGATCGCGGCGCCGGTACCGACCTCGCCCAGGCGTTCGTAGCCCGCGGTACGGCCATCGACGATGACCTGCAGGTTGGCCAGGCAGGAACCGTCGTTGACCTCGACGAAGGCGAAGTCCTTGGACTCGCGCTTGGTGCGCACCCAGCCAGCCACGGTCACGCCCTGGTGGGCGCTGGTGGCGGCCAGCAGTTCGTTGACGGCGACGCGTCCGGGAAAGGCGGCCATGGTTGTCTACTCGTCCGGGTCGTAGCTCAGGTTGGGCGCCAGCCAGCGCTCGGCCTCGGCCACCGTCATGCCCTTGCGCGTGGCATAGTCGGCGACCTGGTCGCGGCCGATGCGGCCCACGCCGAAGTAGCGCGCGTCGGGATGGGCGAAGTACCAGCCGCAGACCGAGGCGCCGGGGTGCATCGCGAAGCTCTCGGTGAGCTGGATGCCGGTGCGCGCTTCAACGTCCAGCAGTTCCCACAGCAGGCGCTTCTCGGTGTGATCGGGGCAGGCCGGATAGCCCGGCGCCGGGCGTATGCCCTGGTAGCGCTCGGCGATGAGGTCATCGTTGCCGAGCCGCTCGTCGCGCGCGTAGCCCCACAGCTCGCGCCGCACGCGCGCGTGCAGACACTCGGCGAACGCCTCCGCCAGGCGATCGGCCAGCGCCTTGGCCATGATGGACGAGTAGTCGTCGTGCTCGGCCTCGTAGCGACGCACGAGCTCGGGCAGGCCGAGACCCGCGGTGACCGCGAAGGCGCCCATGTAGTCGGCCACCGCGCTGTCCTTCGGCGCGACGAAATCCGCCAGCGCGAAGTGCGGCTGGCCGTCGGGCTTGCGCCCCTGCTGGCGCAGGCTGTGCACGATGGCGAGCGTCTCGCGGCGACTGTCATCGGCATAGACCGCGATGTCTTCGTTGTTGATCGCATCGGCCGGGAACAAGCCGACCACGGCGTTGGCGCGCAGCAGGTCGTGCTGCACGATGTCGTCCAGCATGCGCCGCGCGTCCGCGTAGAGCTGGCGCGCGTGCTCGCCCACCACCGCGTCGTCGAGGATGCGCGGGTACTTGCCGGCCAGCTGCCAGGTCATGAAGAACGGCGTCCAGTCGATGTAGGGCACGAGTTCGGCGAGCGGGTAGTCGTTGAACACGTGAATGCCGGGTTTCTCCGGGACGCGGCTGCGATAGCTCCGCCAGTCGGTGCTGGCGCGGTTGGCGCGCGCTTCGGCCAGCGCCACCAGGTGACTCGCACCCTGGCGCTCGGCGTGACGCGCGCGCGCGGTCGCGTACTCGTCGGCGATCTTCGCGACGTAGCCCGCGCGCTGATCGCGGCTGAGCAAGCTCGAGACCACGCCCACCGCGCGCGAGGCGTCCTTCACGTGTACCGTCGGCCCGCGATAGGCGGGCGCGATCTTGACCGCGGTGTGGGTGCGGGAGGTGGTGGCACCGCCGATCAGGAGCGGCACGTCCATGCCGCGCTTTTGCATGTCGCGCGCGACCAGCACCATCTCCTCCAGCGAAGGCGTGATGAGGCCCGACAGGCCGACCACGTCGGCCTGTTCGCGTTCGGCGGTGTCGAGGATGTCCTTCATGGGCACCATCACGCCGAGGTCGATGACCTCGAAGTTATTGCACTGGAGCACCACGCCGACGATGTTCTTGCCGATGTCGTGCACGTCGCCCTTGACGGTCGCGAGCACAATCTTGGCCAGCGCGCGGGTGTCGCCCGCGGCGGCCTTCTCGGCCTCGATGAAGGGAATCAGATGGGCCACGGCGCGCTTCATCACCCGCGCGCTCTTCACCACCTGGGGCAGGAACATCTTGCCGGCGCCGAACAGGTCGCCCACCACGCCCATGCCGTCCATCAGCGGACCTTCGATGACCTTGAGTGGGTGGTCGAACAGGTGGCGCGCTTCCTCGGTGTCTTCGACGATGAAGTCGGCGATGCCGCGCACCAGCGCGTGGGTGATGCGCTCGCGCACCGGCGCGTTGCGCCAGGCGAGGTCGCGTTCGACCTCGCGCGCCTCGCCGGACACCGTGCGGGCGAAGTCGATGAGCCGGTCGGTCGCGCCCTCGTCGCGATTGAACAGCACGTCCTCGATGCGCTTCAGGAGCTCCGGCTCGATCTCCTGGTAGATGCCGAGCTGGCCGGCATTGACGATGGCCATGTCGAGCCCGGCCTGGATGCCGTGGTAGAGAAAGGCCGAGTGCATGGCTTCCCGCACCGGGTTGTTGCCGCGGAACGAGAAGGACACGTTGCTCAGGCCGCCGCTCACCAGCGCGTGGGGCAGGCGTGCCTTGATGAGCCGCGTGGCCTCGAAGAAGGCGCGCGCGTAGTCGTTGTGCTCGGCGATGCCGGTCGCGACGGTCAGCACGTTGGGATCGAAGATGATGTCTTCCGGCGCGAAGCCGGCCTGCTCGGTCAGCAGGCGATAGGAGCGCTCGCAGATCTCGAACTTGCGCTCGGTGGTATCCGCCTGGCCGCGCTCGTCGAAGGCCATCACCACCACCGCCGCGCCGTAGCGTCGCACCAGGCGCGCCTGCTCGAGGAACCTGGCCTCGCCTTCCTTCAAGCTGATGGAATTGACGATGCCCTTGCCCTGCAGACAGCGCAGGCCCGCCTCCAGCACTTCCCACTTGGACGAGTCGAGCATCACCGGCACGCGGCTGATGTCGGGATCGGACGCGCACAGGGCCAGGAAGCGGCGCATCAGCGCGACCGAATCCAGCATGCCCTCGTCCATGTTGATGTCGATGACCTGGGCGCCGCTCTCGACCTGCTGGCGCGCGACTTCCACCGCGGCCTCCAGATCGCCGTCCTTGATGAGCCGCATGAACTTCGGACTGCCGGTGACGTTGGTGCGCTCGCCGACGTTGATGAAGCCCTTGTCGGGGGTGATGTTGAGCGGCTCGAGACCGCTCAGGCGGCAGACCGGCGGGATGGCCGGCAGAGGCCGCGGCGGATGCTGGCGCACCGCCTGCGCGATGGCGGCGATGTGTTCGGGCGTCGTGCCGCAGCAGCCGCCGACGATGTTGACCAGGCCGCTGGCGGCGAACTCGCCGACGATGCCCGCCATGTAGTCCGCCGTCTCGTCGTACTCACCGAAGGCGTTCGGCAGCCCGGCGTTGGGATGCACGCTGACATGGGTGCCGGCGACGCGCGCGAGCTCTTCCACGTACTGGCGCAGATCCTTGGCGCCGAGCGCGCAGTTCAAGCCGATGGCGATGGGCTCGGCGTGGCGCACCGAGTTCCAGAAGGCCTCGGTGGTCTGGCCGGTCAGGGTCCGGCCGCTGCGGTCGGTGATGGTGCCGGAAATCATGATCGGCAGATCCAGGCCGCGATCGGCCAGGCATTCGCGCGCGGCGAAGATCGCCGCCTTGGCGTTCAGCGTGTCGAAGATGGTCTCGACCAGCAGGAGATCCACGCCGCCGTCCAAGAGCCCCTGGGTGGCCTCGCAATAGGCCTCGCGGAGCGTTTCGAAGTCGACGTTGCGAAAGCCCGGGTCGTTCACATCCGGCGACACCGAGGCGGTGCGATTGGTCGGCCCGAGCACGCCGGCGATGAACTTGGGCGCGGTGTCGCCGCTCGCCGCGCGGTAGGCGGCGATGGCGCGCTGGCAGCAGCGCGCGGCCTCGACGTTCAGCTCGTGCACGATGTGCTCGAGCGCGTAGTCGGCCTGCGATATACGCGTGGCGTTGAAGCTGTTGGTTTCGATGATGTCGGCGCCGGCCTCGAGGTAGGCGCGGTGCACGCCCTCGATCACTTCGGGGCGGGTCAGTACCAGCAGGTCGTTGTTGCCCTTCAGATCGCGCGCGTGATCGCGGAAGCGCTCGCCACGGTAGGCCGCCTCGTCGAGCTTGTGCCGCTGGATCATGGTGCCCATCGCGCCATCGAGGATGGCGATGCGGGTGGCGAGAAATTCCCCGAGATTGGCAAGGTTGTGCATCGGCGGTCGGCCCGTGAAAAGCAAGGGTGGCAGTTTACCCGGCGTCGCCGGGCGCGGCATCGGTGGCGACCACCGGCGAACGTCGACGTGGTCGCAGGCGCAGCACGCGGCGATGCCAGGCGAGCAGGGCGCCCAGCACGGCGGCCAGCAGCAGGTGCACCGGCCACAGCCCGAGGGCGGCTGGCAGCACGCCCTTCAAGAGCAGCGCACGGCCCACGCCCAGCAGGTTGGTGTAGGCGAAGTAGGCCGACACCGCCATGATGAGTCCCAGGTACCAGTGCCCGCGCCGATTGCCAACCCCGATCAGGAAGGCCAGCGCCGGGCACATCAAGGCCACTAGCGGCAGGTTGAAGCGCGACTGGAACTCGACCTTGTAATAGAAAGCGTCATGCTTCAGCAGATCGCGGGTGCGCACGAAGGCGATGTGATCGGTGAAGCGGGTCGGTTCCGGGTCCTCGATGCGCACGCCGTAGCGGGCGAACTCGGTGATGATGTAGTCGGACTGGCCGGGCTCGCCGGCATAGGCCGTGCCGTTCTCAAACACCGCGAAGCGGTCGCGGGTGCGCGCGTCGGTCTCGATGGCGGCCTGGTCGGCGCGCAGCGCGGTCTCGCGGCCGAAGCCCTCCGATTTATCGCGCGAGTGCACGAAGGCGCGCTCCAGATGGTTCTCGTCGCTCGCGATGGACTCGGCGTAGAACACCCGCTTGCCGCCCGCGAGATCTCGAAAGCGCCCGGCCTTGACCCCGGCGATGGTCGCCTCGTTCTCGGTGATCTCCTTCAGTTCGCGCAAGGTCAGCTCGGCCTGCGGCCCGACGCCGAGCGTGATCACCCCGACCACCAGCGCCGCGACCAACCCCACGCCGAACAGGGGCTTCAGCAGCGCCTGGTGACTCAGGCCCGCGGCGCGCATCACCACCCACTCGGAGTTGAGCTGGATGCGGGTGGTGGCGGCGAAGGTGCCGAGGAACAGCGACATCGGCAGCAGGTCCTTCATCGACACCAGCATCTTCAACGCGACCATGCGCACCACGTGCTGGGGCGCGACCTTGCCGTCCGCCGCCTCGCCGAGCGCGCTCGCGAGACGCATGGTGAGGTACAGCACCAGCAGCCCGCCGACAATGGCGGCGGTGATGCGCACCGTCTCGCGGACGAAGTAGCGGGCGAGGGTCACGGCGCCTCGCCGACCTGTCGCTCATGCCGGAGGAGGTGGAGATTGCGCAGGTAGATGATGCTGTTCGGCAGCTGGCTGACGATGAACACCGGATCGCGGCGATAGAGCGCATAGCACAAGAGCACCAGGCTGCCGGCGATGCTCAGGTACCAGAAGGCCACTGGAATCACGCTGCGCCGGGCGCGTTCGCTCGCCACCCACTGCACCACCCAGCGCGAGAAGAACAGCAGGTTGCCACCCATGCCGAGCGCGATCCAGGCTTGTTCAACGCTCACCGCCGAGTTCCTCCACGGTCGAGGCGCGGAAGGCGCGCCGCTTGAGCCACATCACGCCCGCGAGGTCGACGATGCCGACCCACAGGCGATTCCACACGCCGTACTTCGAGACCCCGTGCACCCGCGGCCGATGGGACACCGGCACCGACAGGATACGGCCGCCATCGCGACGCATCAGCGCCGGCAGGAAACGGTGCATGTGATCGAAGCGCGGCAGCTTCTGGAACGCCGCGCGGTGCATGATCTTGAGACCGCAGCCGGTGTCCGGCGTGGCGTCGCCGAGCAGCCGCGCGCGCACGCCGTTGGCGACGCGCGAGGAGATCAGGCGCAGGCCGCTGTCGCGGCGCCGCTGGCGATGGCCGCACACCAGGAGCGGCGGCGCGGGTTGGTCGAGCTCGCGCAGCAGGCGCGGGATGTCGGCCGGATCGTTCTGCCCGTCGCCGTCGAGGGTGACCACCCATTCGCCGCGCGCGGCGTCGATGCCGGTGCAGAGCGCCGCGCTCTGACCCCGGTTCACCGCGTGGGTCAGCACCCGCACCGGCCCGAGTCCCGTCGCGTCGCGCAGTCGCGCACAGGTCGCGTCGCGCGAGCAGTCGTCGACCGCCACGACTTCATAGGTGCCGAGCGGCGTCATGGCGGCGACGATCTCTCCGAGCAGCGGAAGGACGTTGTCCTCCTCGTTGTAGAACGGCACCACCACCGAATAGCGGATCTGCACGCGCGGCGCGGCGGAGGAGTGGTCGGTCATCGAGAAGGCCTGGCGGGCGGGCTTGGCGCGGGTGTGGCGGAAGTGCGCGGATTCTAACAGGCGGGGCCGGTCCGCACGACGCGCGCCGGCGTTTTGACAGCGCGCGGCGCCGCCCCCGAGAATGGGTCGCTACTCGTCATATGCCCGGAGAACGCGCCATGGGACATCGCCTGTCCAAGATCTACACCCGCACCGGCGATGACGGCACCACGGGCCTCGGCGACGGTTCGCGCGTCGCCAAGACCGACGCCCGTATGCACGCCATCGGCGAGGTCGACGAACTGAACTGCAACTTGGGCCTGTTGTTGTCCGAGCCGCTGCGCGCCGGCCTGCACGCGCTCCTGCTGGACGTGCAGCACGACCTGTTCGATCTCGGCGGCGAGCTGTCCATTCCGGGCAGCACCTTCATCGCGGCCGAGGCCGTGACCAAGCTCGAAAACGCCATCGACCTCTACAACGAAGAACTGCCGCCGTTGAAGGAGTTCATCCTGCCGGGCGGCAGCCGCGCGGCGGCGGTGTGCCACCTGGCCCGCGCGGTGTGCCGGCGCACCGAACGCGCCGTGCTGGGCCTCGCCGCCGAGGCGCCGGTCAATGCCGATACCCTGAACTTCCTGAACCGCCTGTCCGACCTGCTGTTCGTCGCCGCGCGCATCCTGGCCCGCGACTCGGGCGCGGGCGAGGTGATGTGGCAGCGGAAACGAGGCTAGCGCCGCGTCCTGCCTGCACCCTGTAGGGCGGACTTCAGTCCGCCATTCATTCCAGAGCCTGCCTGAGGGGGCAGACCTCGCCGGGCTGATGGCGCCCCATACGCCACCGCAGGTCTGCTAGACTCCCGCTCCTTTTTTTTCACCGGGCCAGCCCGTCGCGCGAGGATTTCCCATTCCATGAAAGTTGCATGCATCGATTTCGAAGGCGTCCTGGTCCCGGAGATCTGGGTCAGCCTGGCCGAGCGCACGGGCATCGAAGAACTGCGCGTCACGACCCGCGACATTCCCGATTACGACGAACTGATGGATCTCCGCCTGCGCATCATGCGCGAGCGCGGCCTGCGCTACAGCGACATCCAGGCCGCCGCCGGCGCGCTGGATCCGCTGCCGGGCGCGCCGGAGTTCCTCACCTGGCTGCGCTCCAACTACCAGGTGGCGATCATCTCCGACACGTTCCATGAGCTCGCCGCGCCGCTGGTCGCCAAGCTGCACTACCCGATGATTCTCTGCCATCGGCTGAACATCGACGCCGACGGCCACGTGGTCGGCTACACCTTGCGCCAGGCCGATCCGAAGCGCCACGCGGTGCAGGCCTTCCAGGGGCTGCACTACCAGGTGGTCGCGACCGGCGACTCCTACAACGACATCTCCATGCTGCGCCAGGCCAATGCCGGCTTCCTGTTCCAGCCCTCGGAGAAGGTCACCCGCGACCACCCGGATCTGCCGGTGGCCACCACCTACGCGGAACTGCGCGCGAAGTTCGCCGAGCACCTCGACTGAGTCGCACTCAGGCCGCGAACGCGTAGGGGCGCGGCGCGGGATCGAGCGCGGCCAGCCGCCAGCGGGGCAGGGCCCAGGCGAGCAAAGCGGGGCAGGCCTCGCCGCGCAGCGCGGCCGGCGGCTCGAGGCCCAGGAAATCCAGCGCCTGCCAGGCGGCCAGCGGCGCCGCCGCCGGCCCGACCGGCGAGGCGTGGGTCTGCTTGCTGAGCTTGTCGCCCGCGGCATCGAGCACCACCGGCAGGTGGGCATAACGCGGCGTGGGGAGACCGAGCAGGCGCTGCAGCAGCACCTGGCGCGGGGTCGAATCGAGCAGATCGACGCCGCGCGTCACCTCGGTGACGCCCTGCCAGGCGTCATCCACCACCACCGCCAGGTGGTAGGCGTACACGCCGTCCGCGCGGCGCAGGACGAAGTCCCCACTCTCCGCCGCGACGTCCTGACGGTAGGCGCCCTGCACGACGTCATCCAGCCCCACCGGCGCACCGTCGTCCACCCGCAGCCGCCAGGCCACGGGCCCGGTGGGCGGCGGCAAGCGCTGTCGGCAGGTGCCGGGGTAGGGGCCGCGACCGATCGCCCGCCGGCTGCACCCGCAGGGATAGACCCGACCTGTCGCGCGCAGGGCTGCAAACGCGGCGGCGTAGGCCGCGCCGCGGCTCGACTGGCGCAGCACCTCGCCGTCCCAGCCGAGCCCCAGGGCCTCCACCGTCGCGAGGATCGCGGCCTCGGCGCCCGCCACCACGCGCGGCGGGTCCAGGTCGTCGATGCGCAGCAGCCAGCGTCCGCCGCGCGCACGCACGTCCAGCCAGCTCGCGATGGCCGTCACCACCGAGCCGAAGTGCAGCGGCCCGCTAGGCGTCGGCGCGAAGCGGCCGACGGCCGGCGTCGCTACGCTCATCGCTTGAAGCGCTCCACGTACATCACCGTCGCGCCCGCCACGCCGACCGGCATGGCGAGGAAATTCAGCACCGGCACCATGGTCATGAGGCTCAGCACCACGCCGAAGCCGAGCGCCATGGCACGCGCCTCCCGCAGCCGGGCGACCGCCGCCGGAAACACCTCGCCGTGGTTGCCGAGCGGGCAGTCGAGGTACTCGATGGCCAGCATCCAGGCGCCGAACAAGAGCCACAGCGCAGGCGCGAGCAGGTTGAGGCCGGGGATGACGCTCAATACCAGCAAGGGCAGCGCGCGCAGGCCGATGTAGGCGAGCTTGCGCAGCGCCGCCGCGAAGGCGCGCCCGGCCTCGGCGAAGAGGCTGCGCCAGTCGAAGGGCAGCGGCGCATCGGGCGCGGCGAGGTGACGCTCGACGGCCTCGGCCAGCAGGCCGTTGAAGGGGCTCGCGATGACGTTCGCCACCAGCGAGAAAGTGAAGAACAGCACGAGCAGCAGCAGCGCGCCGAACACGAGCCAGGCGAGCCAGGCCAGCCACTCGGGCAGCTCGGGAAAGAGCGCCGCGAGGGCTTGTTCGAACAAGGTCCCGAGCCCCGTCAATGCCGCGCCGAAGACCAGCACGTTGACCACCAGAGGCCCGACCACGAAGCGGCGCAGGCCCGGCGCTTTCAGCAGGCGCGCGCCGCGCAGCGCGTAGCCCGCCCCTGCCAGGAAGCCGCCTCTCAAGCCGGCAGCACGGTGGCCGGCCCCGGCGTCCAGCCCGGCTGGCGGTACTCGGCGACGATGGTCGGATAGGTGCCCCCGCGCACGTTGAACGCGGCGGTCAGGCGCGCGTAGCGCGGCGCGCAGGCCGCGACCACGTCGTCCAGGATGGCGTTGGTCACGGCCTCGTGGAACATGCCCTCGTCGCGGAACGACCAGATGTAGAGCTTGAGCGACTTCAGTTCCACGCAGCGCGCATCGGCGATGTAGGCGAGCGTCATGTCGGCGAAGTCGGGCTGCCCCGTGACCGGGCACAGGCAGGTGAATTCCGGCAGGCGGATGCTGATCAGAAAATCGCGCTCGGGCTTGGGATTGGCGAAGGTGTCGAGTTGCTTGGTGGGCTTGCTGGTCATGGGCTCGCTGTCGCGTTCAAGGCTTCTGGAAAGGGCCGCGCGGGAGCCTCTTCCAGGCCCCCCGCCCGGTGTCGTGGGCGAGTCTATTTCGCCATATTTTTCAATAAATTAAAACCCCAGCGCCGACGAGGATCGAGCGTTGTGCGGCGCGATCCCCATAGAGTAGACTGCGCTCCCATGCGCATTACCCGAATCAAGGTCGCGGGATTCAAATCCTTCGTCGACCCAACCACGCTCACCCTGCCGGGCAACCTGACCGGCATCGTCGGTCCGAACGGCTGCGGCAAATCCAACATCATCGACGCCCTGCTGTGGGTGCTCGGCGAGAGTTCGGCCAAGCACCTGCGTGGCGATTCCATGGTCGACGTCATCTTCAACGGCTCGAACACGCGCAAGCCCGTCGGCCAGGCCATGGTGGAACTGGTGTTCGACAATTCCGACGGCACCATCGGCGGCCAGTACGCGAGCTTCAGCGAAATCTCCATCAAGCGCGCGGTGAGCCGCGACGGTGTGTCGACCTATCACCTGAACGGCGCGCGCTGCCGGCGCAAGGACATCACCAATGCCTTCCTCGGCACCGGCATCGGTTCGCGCGGCTACTCGGTGATCGAGCAGGGCATGATTTCCCGCGTGATCGAGGCCAGGCCCGAGGACCTGCGCGCGTTCCTCGAGGAGGCCGCCGGTATCTCCAAGTACAAGGAGCGTCGGCGCGAGACCGAAAATCGCATGGGCCATACCCAGGAGAACATGGCCCGCCTGACCGATATACGCGACGAACTGGAGAAACAGCTCAACCACCTGCAGCGCCAGGCGCGCGCGGCCGAGCGCTACCAGGAGCTGAAGGCCGAGGAGCGCAAGACCACCGCCCGCGGGCTCGCGGTGCGCTGGCGCGCGATGGACGCCGAACGCAGCCGCACACTCGAGCAGGTCGAGCGCCAGACCACCGCGCTCGAAGCCGAGATTGCGCGCCTGCGCGAGATCGAGGCGCGCCAGGTGGCGAGCCGCGACGCCCAGGTCGAGGCGACCGACACCTTCAACCGGCTGCAGACCGACTTCTACGCGAAGAGTGGCGAGATTGCCCGGCTCGAGCAGGCGATCAAGCATGCCGAAGAGCGCGAACAATCCCTCTCCCAGGACCTGGCCGATGCGGTCACGACGTTGGAGAAACTCACCGCGACCATCGCCCAGGACCGCACCCAGCTGACCGAGGTCGGCACGCGGCTGACCGAGCTCGAACCGCGCTTCCAGTCCCAGCGTGACGCCGAGCAGGGCGCGTTCGAGGCGGTGCGCGCGGTCGAGGCGGAACTCGACCAGTGGCAGCACACCTGGGACGCGTTCAACAAGGAGAACACCGAGCTCGCGCAGCGCGAGCACGCCGCGCAGATCCGCCTCGAAGGCCTGCTCGGCAGCATTTCCGACGCCGACCATCGCGTGCAGGTGCTGCACGGCGAAGCGAGCCGCAACGAGACCGGCGAACTGGTCGGGCAGATCGACAAGCTGCGCGCCGACATCGAACAGGGCGACCGGCAGCGCGGCGAGATGACCGAGGCGCGCAACGCGCTGCGCGCCGACCTGGCCCAGGCGCGCACCGCGGTGCAGACCCTCGGCGCGGCGCTCCACGAGCAGCAGACCCAGCTGCAGCAGGCGCGCGGCCGGCTGGCCTCGCTGCAGGCGCTGCAGGAAGCCGCCTACGGCAACGATCACAAGCTCATCGAGGCGTTCTGCAAGGCGCGTGGCATCGAGGATCTCAATCGCCTCGCGGCCTTCGTCGAGATCGAACCTGGTTGGGAACGCGCGCTGGAAGCGGCGCTGCGCATTCCGCTCGGCGCGCTGTGCGGCCCCGAGCTGACTGAGCGCATCCGTCAGAGCGGCGGCTTCGATCGCGCCGCCGCCGGCCTCACCATCATCGACCTCGCGCCCACCCCGGCGGCCACCCCCGGCCTGGAACACACGCGGCTGCTGGCCAAGATTGAAAGCAAGGTGGACCTCGCGCCGCTGCTCGCCGGGGTGTACTGCGCGCCCGATGCCGAGGCAGCGCTCGTGCTGCGCGCGCAGCTCGCGCCGGAAGCGGTGGTGGTGACGCCGGACGGCAGCCTGTTCGGCGCCAACTGGGTACAGGTCGCCGGCGCGCAGGCCGGCGCCGACACAATCCTCTCCCGCGAACGCGCGATGGGCGAGATCACCACGCGCATCGGCGCCCACGAGGCGGACATCACGCGGCTGCGCGCCGACAGCGACGCGGCCCGCGCGCGCATCAAGGACATCGAGCAGGCCGAACACCGGCACACCGAGGAACTCGACCGCGGGGTGCAGACCCTGCAGCGCACGCGCTCCGAACTCGCGCGGCTCGAAGCCGAGTTCCAGCGCCGCCAGGCCCGCGCGGCAGACGTCGCCGCCGAGCTCGAGCGTCTCGGCAAGCTCAGCACCGCGCACCAGGAGAATCTCGCCACGCTGAAGACCGAGCGCGAGGCCGCGGCGCAGGCGCTCTCGATCCACGGCGCGCGCCGCGCCGAGATCAGCGACGCGCGCGGCGCGATCCAGACCCGACTCGACGCCGCGCGCACCGAGTGGCGCAACCTGCGCGACGCCGCCCACCAGCTGGAACTGGATTTGCAGCAGCTGCGCTCGCGGCGCGCGACGCTCGAGGAAGCGATCGCCCGCAATGGCGGCGCGCGGGACGGCGCCGAGCGCCGCCGCGCCGACATCGAATCCGCCATCACCGCGCACCAGGCGCCGCGCACCGACATGCGCGCGCAGCTCGACATCGCGCTGCGCGACAAGCTGGACGCGGAGAATCGCCTGGCCGAGGCGCGGCGCGCCCTGGCGGAGCTCGACGCCGAGCTGCACAAGGCCGGTGGCGAACGCGCCGAGGTGGAACAGGCGATCACCGAGCAGCGCCGCCAGCTCGAACAGGTGCGGCTCGACCAGCGCGCGCTGGAAGTGCGCCTGCAGGAGCTGGTCAGCCGCTTCGAGCAGACCGGCGAGAACCTCGAGGAGACGCTGGCTCTCCTGTCCGAGGGCGAGAGCGAGGAATCGATCCAGGAGGAGCTGGAGAAGCTTTCCAGCCGCATCGCCCGCCTGGGGCCCATCAACCTCGCGGCCATCGACGAATTCAACCAGCTCTCCGAGCGCAAGACCTATCTCGACAGCCAGCACGCCGACCTGACCGAGGCGCTGAGCACGCTGGAAGAAGCGATCCGCAAGATCGACCGCGAGACCCGCTCGCGCTTCCGCGAGACCTTCGACAAGGTCAACAACGGCATGCAGGCGCTGTTCCCGGTGCTGTTCGGCGGCGGCCATGCCTACCTCGAGCTGACCGGCGAGGACCTGCTGGAAACCGGCGTGACCGTCATGGCGCGGCCGCCGGGCAAGCGCAACAGCACCATCCACCTCTTGTCCGGCGGTGAGAAGGCGCTGACCGCGATCTCGTTCATCTTCTCGATCTTCGAGCTGAATCCCGCGCCCTTCTGCCTGCTGGACGAGGTCGACGCGCCGCTCGACGACAACAACGTCATCCGCCTGTGCGAGATGCTGCGTTCGATGTCGCGCTCGGTGCAGTTCATGTTCATCACCCACAACAAGATCACCATGGAAATTGCCGAGCAACTGATCGGCGTGACCATGCAGGAAGCGGGCGTGTCGCGCCTGGTGGCGGTGAACATGGAGGAAGCGGTGCAACTGGCCGCCACCGCCTGAGACCGGCCGTGGCGGAACTCTCGCTGCGCACCCTGCTACTGATCATCGGCGCGGTGATCGTGCTGGCGGTCGGCCTGTTCACCGCGTGGAAGCTCAGGCGCGACACGCGCCTCAGCATCGACCGCCATCTCGGCCGGGTCGAAGGGCCGGACACCGGCACCCGGCACGCGAGCGACGACGAAGGCGAGCTGCCGCGCATCGGTGGGCGGGGCGAGGGCTTCGACGAGATCATCGCCGTGCGCACCCTGCCGCCCGACGAAGTGCCGCCGGTCAAGCCGTCGCCGCGCAAGGGCCTGGTGGGCAAGGCGCGCGCGGCGGCGGAGAGGCTCGCCGCGGAGGCCGAGGCGCAGCGCATCGCGGCGCTGACCCCGCCGGACACGCCGCCGGTGTTCACCGCGCTGCCGGACCTGGAACCCGATCCGGCCCCCGTCTTCGCGACGCAAGCGAGTGCGCCGTCGCCGCCCACGCCGGCGGAAGCGCCCCCGCCGGTGGCGCTCGAGCCCGAGCCACCCGTGGCTCGGCTGGAACTGCCGGGCAGGGTGGTGCTGCCGCCGCAGGACCAGGCCCTTGCCGACCTGCCGGCGGTGCGCAACGACGTCGCACCGCCTCCCGAGCAGAGCAATGCGCGCAAGCGCCTCGACCAGCTTGATCTCTTCGGCGATCCGCCGCCGACGCCGGTGCAGGACCCGCCCGCGGTCAAGCGCCGCACCTATCGTGAACCGCCCAAGGAGCCGGAGAACGGCCTCATCACGCTCTACGTGCGCGCCCACGACGGCCAGCAATTCAGCGGCACGACGCTGGTGAAGGCGCTGAACGCGGTCGGCCTGCAGCATGGTGACATGGCCATCTTTCACCACTATGGCGCGGGCGAGCTCAAGTGCAAGACGCCGGTGTTCAGCGCCGCCAACATGTTCGAACCCGGCACCTTCGACCTGCGACGCATCGAGGCCTTCCGCACCGCGGGGGTCGCGCTGTTCCTGCAGCTGCCGGGCCCGCTGGATGGTCCGGTGGCGTTTGAGCTGCTGCTCAACACCGCGCAACGCCTGACCGAGCTGACCGGCGGCGAGCTCTACGCCGATCCCAAGAGCGCGCTCGACCCGCCGTCCATCGCGCGGCTGCGCAAGCGCGCGGCGAGCTTCGGCCATGCCCGCGCCTGAAGCGGCGCGTCGTCGCGCCGACCAGCTCAGGCGCGAGCTCGAAGAGCACAATCACCGCTACTACGTGCTGGATGATCCGCTGATCTCGGACGCGGACTACGACCACCTCCTGCGTGAACTGCAGGGCCTGGAGGCCGAGCATCCTGACCTCGTGACGCCAGACTCACCGACGCAGCGGGTCGGCGCGAGCCCGGCGGCGCAGTTTGCCGCGGTTCGTCACCCGCTCCCCATGCTGTCGCTGGCCAACGTGTTCGACGGCGAGGAGTTCGCCGACTTCCACCGGCGCTGCGCCGAGCAGCTCGGCGTGGAGGAGGTGGAGTTCGTGGCCGAGCCCAAGCTCGACGGCCTGGCCATCAGCCTGATCTACGAACAGGGCAGGCTCACGCGCGCCGCGACCCGCGGCGACGGCAGCTCGGGCGAGGACGTCACCCACAACGTGCGCACCATTCGCGCCGTCCCGCTGCGCCTGCGCGGCGCGCCGCGACTGCTCGAAGTGCGTGGCGAGATCTACATGGAGAAGCGCGGCTTCGAGGCACTGAACGCGCGCCAGGCCGCCGCCGGGCAGAAGACCTTCGCCAATCCGCGCAATGCCGCCGCCGGCAGCCTGCGTCAGCTCGATCCGCGCATCACCGCCGAGCGCCCGCTGACCATGTGCTGCTACGGGGTGGGGGAGATGGACACGCCCGAACGACCACACACGCAGCTGGCGACCCTCACCTGGCTCAGCGAACTCGGCCTGCGCGTGTCTCCGGAGACGCGCGTGGTGCGGGGCGTCGCTGCGAGCCTCGAATACTACGTCGCCATCGGCGCGCGGCGCGCGGCGCTGGCCTACGAAATCGACGGCGTGGTGTTCAAGGTCAACGACCTCGCGCAGCAGGTCGCGCTCGGCTTCGTCGCGCGCGCGCCACGCTGGGCGACAGCCTTCAAGTTTCCACCCGACGAGCGCACCACCCGCGTGCTCGCCATCGAAGTGCAGGTCGGCCGCACGGGCGCCCTGACGCCGGTGGCGCGGCTGGAGCCGGTGCTGGTCGGCGGCGTGACGGTGACCAATGCGACCTTGCACAACGCGGACGAGATTCGGCGCAAGGACGTGCGCGTGGGCGATACGGTGGTGGTGCGGCGCGCCGGCGACGTGATCCCCGAGATCGTGCGCGTGGTGCCGGAGCTGCGTCCCGCCGACAGCGTGCCCTATGAACTCCCGGACAGCGTGCCCGAGCAGGAGCAGGCGCGCCGCGTGCAGGCCATCATCCATTTCGCCTCGCGTCGCGCGTTGGACATCGAGGGTCTGGGTGAGAAGCTGATCGAACAGCTGGTGGCGGTCGGCAAGGTGCGCGACGTGGCGGATCTCTACCGCCTGACGGCGGAGGAACTCGCCACGCTCGATCGCATGGCGGAGAAGTCCGCCACCAACGTCGTGCAGGCCATCGAGCGCAGCAAGGACACCACCCTGCCGCGCCTGCTGCATGGTCTCGGCATTCGTGAAGTGGGCGAGGCGACCGCGGCCAACCTGGCCAGTGCGCTCGGCACGCTGGACAACATTCGCCGCGCCACGCAAGAGCAGCTGGAACTGGTGCGGGACGTCGGTCCGGTGGTGGCGGCGAGCATCGCGGCCTGGTTCGCCGAGCCGGACAACGCGGCCTTGATCGACGACCTGATCGCGCTCGGGCTGCGCTGGCCGGAGCACGAAGTGGCGCCACCGGAGACACTGCCGCTGAACGGCCTGACGGTGGTGCTGACCGGCAGCCTTGCGACGCTCTCACGGGACGATGCCAAGGCGCGGCTGACGGCGCTCGGCGCCAAGGTGGCCGGCTCGGTGTCGAAGAAGACCAGCCTGGTGGTGGCCGGTGCGGAGGCGGGCAGCAAGCTCGATCGCGCGGTCGAACTCGGCGTGCCGGTGCTGGACGAGGCCGCGCTGCTCGCGCTGCTGGACGAGCCGACGCGGGTCGCAGAGTGGCTCAGACCGGCGCCTTGATCTCCGGCGCCACCACCACCCGGTTGCGGCCGCCGCGCTTGGCCGTCAACAGCAGATCGTCCGCGCGCTGCATCAGATCCACGTGGGTCTCGCCGGGCACGAAGTGCGCGACGCCGAGGCTCGCCGTGACGTGCTCGCTGGCCGGCAGCGATTCCACCTGCATGTTTTCTATTTCGCCGCGGATGCGCTCGGCCAAGAGCTCCGCGCCGGCGGTGGCGGTGTTCGGCAGGATCACCACGAATTCCTCGCCACCGTAGCGGTAGACGCCGTCCGAGGTGCGCGTGCAGCGCACGATCTGGTTGGCGATCTGGGTCAGCACCACGTCGCCGACGATATGGCCGAAGCGGTCGTTGATCGACTTGAAGTGATCGATGTCGATGATCAGCAGCGAGAGCGGCGAGACCTGGCGCTGGGCGAGCGAGATGTGATGCTTGAGCTGGGCGGTCAGCATCGCGCGGTTGTTGACGCCGGTGAGCGGGTCCTTCAGCGCGATCTTGAGCGCGCGCTCGTACTGCAGCGCGTTGCGTAAAGGGTAGATGAGAGTGCAGAGCAGGACCTCCAGCACCGCGAGCTCGCTCTCGGCCAGCGCCGTGGCCCGCGAGAAGGTGATCTCGCCCAGGTAGCGACCGACCAGGTTCAGCTCGTAGGTGTAGCTGTTCAGTTCGCGGGCGCCGTCATCGATGGAAATCTTCTGCACGCTGTGGCGGTAGCGCACCGCCACGCCGCGCACCATGCGCCGCACCTCGCGAGCGAAGCCACGCACCACGTCGCGCACGTAGAGGCTGGACTGCAACGCGGTGGAAATGCGCAACTTCGTGGCATCGGAGACGATGTCCCGTCCGCGATCCTGGTCGACCGTGAAGGGCAGGATCTCGTTGACGAAGCTGCCATTGCGCCAAGGTTCGGCGCCAATTACCTGCTTGATGGGAGTGCTCATCTTGTTCTGCCATGCTTCCAGCAACGTGGACCTGCTCGCGAGCTTGCGAGAAATGTGCCAAGCAGTACACAAAACGATGAGCGACAGTCGAGGAGGGTGCGCCAACCCCGCAATGGGGCAGGTTTTACGCCGCGGCGCGGCGCGGGTCGGCTGGCCGGGGCGGGGCGTTGGGACTGTCCGTCAAGTTTCCGTCGCGGCCGCGATGGCAGGTGACGACGGAAATCCGACCTCGCGGCAATTCCTGCCGCCCGGCA
>JBFWYG010000015.1:53702-75345 GCA_050186725.1 Gammaproteobacteria bacterium
TCGGCCAGGGTCGCGGCCTCCAGGTTGACCGGCGCCAGCACCGGCGCGGGACCGCCGGCGGCCTCGATGTCATCGGCGATGCGTTGCAGGGCGCCGACGTCGCGCGCCATCAGCACCACGGTCGCGCCGGCCGCCGCGGCCGCCCGCGCCACGGCTTCGCCGATGCCGCGGCTCGCGCCGGTCACCAGCAGGGTCTGGCCCGCGAGGTCCATGGCCACCGCCTAGCTGAAGTCGCCGGCGCGCAGCACCGTGTCGCGCCGGTAGTTGAGGTCGTCGAGCTGCGGATAGTCGAGCGTGTAGTGCAGGCCGCGGCTCTCGCGCCGCTTGAGCGCGGCGCGAATGATCAGCTCCGCGACCTGCACCAGGTTGCGCAGCTCGATGAGGTCGCCCGTGACGCGGAAATTGCCGTAGAACTCGCTGATCTCGGCGTGCAGCAGTTCCACCCGGCGCCGCGCGCGCTGCAGGCGCTTGGTGGTGCGCACGATGCCCACGTAGTCCCACATCAGCCGCCTGAGCTCATCCCAGTTGTGCGCGACCACCACTTCCTCGTCCGCGTCGGTGACTTGGCTCTCGTCCCAGGACGGAATGTCGGCGACCGGCGCGAGGCTGCCGAGCGACTCCATGATCGAGCGCGCGGCGGCGTCGCCCAGCACCAGGCACTCGAGCAGCGAATTGCTCGCCATGCGGTTGGCGCCGTGCAGGCCGGTGCAGGCCACCTCGCCGATGGCATAGAGACCCGGGAGGGAGGTGCGGCCATGGGTGTCGGTCACCACCCCGCCACACAGGTAGTGCGCGGCCGGCACGACCGGGATTGGCGCGGCCGTCATGTCGATGCCGTAGCGCTGGCAGGCCTCGTACACCGTCGGGAAGTGCTCGAGGATGAAATCACGCGGCTTGTGCGTGACGTCCAGGTAGACACAGTCCAGGCCCAGTCGCTTCATCTCGTGGTCGATGGCGCGCGCGACGATGTCGCGCGGCGCGAGCTCGGCCCGCGGATCGAACTTCGGCATGAAGCGTTCGCCGTTCTCCAAGAGCAGCACGCCGCCTTCGCCGCGCAGCGCCTCGGTCAACAGGAAGGTCTTGGCTTGAGGATGGTAGAGACAGGTCGGATGGAACTGCACGAATTCCATGTTGGCCACCGCGCAGCCCGCGCGCCAGGCCATGCCGATGCCGTCGCCGGTGGCGACGTCCGGATTGCTGGTGTAGAGGTACACCTTGCCGGCGCCGCCGGTGGCCAGCACGCAACAGCGTGCGGCGATGGTCTTCACTTCCTGGCGCTCGACGTCCAGCACGTAGGCGCCGATGCAGCGGTCCGGCACCCGGCCGAGCTTGCCCGAGCTGATCAGGTCGATGGCCATGTGCCGCTCGAGCAGCGTGATGTTGGGGTTCTCGCGCACCCGCTCCAGCAGCGTGGTCTCGATGGCCCGGCCGGTGGCGTCGGCGGCGTGCACCACCCGCCGGTGGCTGTGGCCGCCCTCGCGCGTCAGGTGGAACTCGACCGCGCCGGAGCGCGAGGTGCGGGTGCTGAAGGGCACACCCTGCGACTGCAGCCACTCGATGCGCTCGCGGCCGTGACGCACGATGAATTCCACCGCCTCGCGCCTGCAGATGCCGGCGCCGGCGACCAGGGTGTCCTCGATGTGCGACTCGATGGAATCGGCGTGATCCATCACGGCCGATACGCCGCCCTGGGCGTACAGCGTGGCGCTCTCGCTCGCCTCGGTCTTGGACAGCACGACCACGCGGTGGCGGGTAGCCAGCGTCAGCGCCAGCGACAGGCCGGCGGCGCCGCTGCCGATCACCATCACGTCGCAGCTTTCGGATCGAGTCATCGAGTGGGTCCAGAAGTGGAGCGGGGCGACGTCGAGGAGGCGTCGCACGCCGCACTACGTGCCGTCCGGGCGGGCGGTTCAGGCGCGAGCCGCACTTGCCAAATGCCGGGCCTGGCCCGATCCTGTCGACCTCCGAACTTACCCAGCCAGAGATGGTCAACCGATTCGAGCGTGCGCCCAGCGCGGCCGTCATGATACAGGCATAGCGCGGCGATGGGCGACAGCATGACCGATACCGAACTGGTGGCCCGGGTACAGCAAGGTGACAAATCCGCGTTCGACCTGCTGGTGCACAGATACCAGCATCGCATCATCAAGCTGGTAGGGCGCTACGTGCGCGAACCGGCCGATGCGCAGGACGTCGCCCAGGACGCGTTCATCAAGGCCTACCGCGCACTGCCGAACTTTCGCGGCGAAAGCGCGTTCTATACCTGGCTCTACCGCATCGCGATCAACACCGCCAAGAACCACCTGGTGGCGGCCGCCCGGCGTCCGAGCGACATCGACCTGGGCAGCAACGAGGACGGCGAGCAGTTCGAGATCGAGGATCTGAAAGCCACGCTCGAGACGCCCGAGAGGCTGCTGCTGACCGACGAGATCCGTGAGACGGTGATTGATGCCATCGGCAAATTGCCAGAGGATTTGCGCACCGCGATCCTGCTGCGCGAACTCGACGGCATGAGCTACGAAGAAATCGCGACCGTGATGGCCTGCCCCATCGGCACGGTGCGGTCGCGCATCTTCCGCGCGCGCGAAGCCATCGACCTGAAACTGAAACCGCTGCTTGAAGACTGAGGTGCGGGACCATGAGTGACGAACAGATATCTGCGCTGGTCGACGACGCCCTGCCGCCGGATGAGACCGCGAGCGCCGTGGACCGGTTGCTGGGCGACGCCCAGGCGCGCGCCGCCTGGAGCCGCTACCACCTGATGGGCGCCGCGCTGCGCGAGTCCGTCGACGACGGCGGCCTGGCGCGGCGCGATGCCCCGCGGTCCGCCACGGTCGTGCCGTTCCAGCGGCCGGCGCCCGCCGCGCCGCGACGTCCCGCCTGGCTGGGATTGGCGGCCGCGGCGGCCCTCGGTGCGCTGGTCCTGGCGGTCGCCGCGATAGCGCCGCGCGCGCCGACCGATGAAGCGCCCGCGGTGGCGAGCGGCGGAACGACCGTGGTGGCGCCCGGCGGGACCCAGGTCGGGACGCCCGTGGCGTCGCCCTCGCCGATAGTCCTGCCGACCCAGGCCGAATCCGTCGGTCTCGCCGGCAGCGACGTCGTGGTGATGGACGACGAAGGCTACGCCGTATCGGTCAACCAGCAGGCCATCGTGCGCGAAGCCGAGACCGAGACCCGGCTCAACGACTACGTGACGAATTTCAATGAACGGCGCGCGCGCCAGTCGGCGCCCGGCCAGCATCCCTATGTTCGCAGCGTCGACTACAGCTACCGCTGAGGTCCGCCCCCGGGGGCGCCGCCGCGGGGCCCTCGCGCTTTGCGCGCTCGGACTGTGGGGCGCCGCGACGCGCGCCGACGACGCCGGCCAGGCGCTGCGCGACATGCACGAGGCGACGCGAACGCTCAACTACGAGGGCGTGTTCGTCTACCAGCGCGGCGACCACCTGGAAAGCATGCGCCTCATCCATCGCTACGCCGACGGCGCCGAGGCCGAGCGCCTGATTTCCCTGTCCGGCCCTGCGCGGGAGGTGATCCGCCAGGGCGACCGCGTCACCTGCGTGTACGCCGACAGCGACGGGGCGCGCGGCGCAGGCAAGACGCCACCGCGCGATCTCATCGGCATCGGTTTCTCCGCGCCGGTCGACAAACTGGACGACAATTACCGCATCACGGTCGACGGCCAGGACCGCGTGGCCGGACGACCGAGCACCGTGGTCGCCGTCACGCCCGTCTCGCCGGATCGCTACGGCTACCGGCTGTGGCTGGACGAACAGTCGAAGCTGCTGCTCAAGTCGGCGATCCTGGATGGCAGCGGCCACGCGCTCGAGCAGATGCAGTTCACCAGCCTCGAGGTCCATGCGAGCCTGGCGCCCGACATGCTGCAGCCGGGCCTGCACGGCCCGTCCTTCGACTGGCACAGCGACGCCGAGACGGAGTCGGACGAGGCCGCCGCGGCGGCGGCGGGGGCCGGCGGCGACTGGAAGGTGTCCTGGGTGCCCCCCGGCTTCGAGTTCAAGGAACGCAGCCTGCAGCGCATGGGCGCGCGCGAGGCGCCCATCGATCACCTGGTGTACTCCGACGGGGTGGCCATGGTATCGATCTTCGTCGAGGCCGTGGCCGACGTGACCCGCGCACTGCGCGGGCGCTCCTCGCGCGGCGCGGTCAACGCGTTCAGTCGCCTGGCCGACAGTCATCAAATCACCGTGGTCGGCGAAGTGCCGGCGGCAACTGCCAGGAAAATCGCGAGGTCGGTGGTCCGCACCGAACCTTGATGGAGTCGAGATGAGAGCGAAATCGCTGTCCCTGGTCGGGGCGCTGTGTCTGTTCGTGCTGGGTCAGGCCGTCGCCCAGGACGTGCGCCTGCCCGATTTCACCCTGCTGGCCAAGCAGAACAGTCCGGCGGTGGTGAACATCAGCACCTCCATGAAGGCGCCCAAGCTGAGCCAGCGACTGCCGCCAGGTTACAACCTGCCCGACATTCCCGAGGACGGCCCGCTCAGCGACTTCTTCCGTCACTTCTTCGGCGACGAGGGCCCAGGCGGTCCGAACGGGCCCGACGGCCAGGAGCAGCGGTCCTCGCTCGGCTCGGGCTTCATCCTGAGCAAGGACGGCTACGTCATCACCAACTACCACGTGGTGCGCGAAGCCGACGAGATCATCGTGCGCATGTCCGATCGCAGTGAGCACTCCGCCAAGCTGGTCGGTTCCGACCAGCGCAGCGACGTGGCGGTGCTGAAGATCGAGGCCAACCGCGACCTGCCGACGGTCAAGACCGGCGATTCCGATCAGCTCGAGGTCGGCGAATGGGTGCTGGCCATCGGCTCCCCCTTCGGCTTCGACTACTCGGTCACGGCCGGCATCGTCAGCGCCAAGGGCCGCAGCCTGCCGAACGAGAACTACGTGCCCTTCATCCAGACCGACGTCGCGATCAACCCGGGCAATTCCGGTGGCCCGTTGTTCAACCTGCGCGGCGAGGTGGTGGGGGTCAACTCGCAGATCTACAGCCGCACCGGCGGCTTCATGGGCGTGTCCTTCGCCATTCCGATGAAGGTCGTGCAGGACGTCTACAGCCAGATTCGCGACCATGGCAGCGTGACCCGCGGCTGGCTGGGCGTGCTGATCCAGGACGTCACCCAGGAGCTCGCCGAGTCCTTCGCCATGGACAAGCCGACTGGCGCCCTGGTGTCCAAGGTGCTGGCCGGCAGTCCGGCGGAGAAGGCGGGCGTGCAGACCGGCGACGTCATCCTGAGCTTCGCCGGCAAGCGCATCGAGCGCTCGTCCGATTTGCCGCCGCTGGTCGGCGGCACCAAGGTCGGCGACAAGATCCCCGTCGAACTCATGCGGGACGGCAAGCGCCGCAACCTGACCATCAACATCGGCGCGCTGCCGGAAGACGAGCCGGAGATCGCCGGCGGCGGCGCCGCGCCGGAGAAGTCCAAGCTCGACGCCAAGCTCAAGATTGCCGTGGCCGAGCCCACGCCTCAGCAACGCGAGGAGGCCCAGGTCAACGAGGGCGGCGTGCTCATCGCGGACATCGCCGAAGGCCCGGCCTATGCCGCGGGCCTGCGCGAGGGCGACATCATCCTGCAGCTGAACAATCACCGCATCGGCGGCCTCAAGGACTTCCGCGCACAGGTCGAGAAGCTCGAGGCGGGCAAGACCGTGCCGGTGCTGATCCAGCGCCAGGGCGGTCCGCTGTTCCTGGCGATGAAGGTGCCGAAGAAGGATGGCTGACGCGGCGGGCGCGCCGCTGGAACTGACCTTGGTGTCACGCCTCGACTGCGGCCTGTGCGAGAAGTTTGAGGCGGCGCTCGCGGCCTGGGACGTGCAGCGCGCGCGCTGGCGCCTGACGGTGGTCGACGTCGACGCGAGCCCGGCGCTCGTCGCGCGCTGGGGCGCCAAGGTCCCCGTGCTGCTCCTGGGCGAGCAGGAGGTGTGCAGCCTGCGCTTCCGCCCCGAGCGTCTCGCGGCCCTGCTCGCGCCGGCCTGAACGCCTCGCCGCAACCGGCAATCGTGTCGCGGGCCGGCCTGCGCTAGAATCGCGCGTTCTTCGCGCAGATTCCGACCTACCTCATGCAGCGTCCCACTCGTAACGTCCGCAACTTCTCCATCATCGCGCACATCGACCACGGCAAGTCGACCCTCGCCGACCGCTTCATCCAGATGTGCGGAGGGCTGGAGGAACGCGAGATGGAGGCCCAGGTGCTGGACTCCATGGACATCGAGCGCGAGCGCGGCATCACCATCAAGGCGCAGAGCGTGAGCCTGGACTACAAGGCGCGCAACGGTCAGACCTACCTGCTCAACTTCATCGACACCCCCGGGCACGTCGATTTCAGCTACGAGGTGTCGCGTTCGCTGGCCGCCTGCGAAGGCGCGCTCCTGGTGGTCGATGCCGCCCAGGGCGTCGAGGCGCAGTCGGTGGCCAATTGCCACACCGCGGTCGACCAGGGCCTGGAAGTGATCCCGGTGCTGAACAAGATCGACCTGCCTTCGGCCGACCCTGACCGCGTGTGCGCGGAGATCGAGAACATCATCGGCGTCGACGCCACCGAAGCGGTACACGTGTCGGCCAAGACCGGCGTCGGCGTGGCGGATCTCCTCGAACAGCTGGTGGAGCGCGTGCCGCCGCCCAAGGGTGAGGCCGACGCGCCTTTGAAGGCGCTGATCATCGACTCGTGGTTCGACAACTACCTCGGCGTGGTGTCGCTGGTGCGGGTGTTCGACGGCGAACTGCACCAGAAGAGCCGCGTCCGGGTGATGTCCACCGGTCGCGATCACGATGTCGATGAAGTCGGCATCTTCACGCCGAAGCGGGTCAAGAAGAGCGCGCTCAAGACCGGCGAGGTGGGTTACCTGGTGGCCGGCATCAAGGACATCGACGGCGCGCCGGTGGGCGACACCATCACCGGCACGTCGCGGCCGGCGGACGCGCCGCTGCCAGGCTTCAAGCAGTCCAAGCCGAATGTCTTCGCCGGCCTCTATCCCATCGACTCCAGCGACTACGAGGCGTTTCGCGAGGCGCTGGCCAAGCTGCGGCTGAACGACGCCGCGCTGCATTACGAACCCGAGACCTCGGAAGCGCTGGGCTTCGGCTTCCGCTGCGGCTTCCTGGGCATGCTGCACATGGAGATCATCCAGGAGCGGCTGGAACGCGAGTACAACATCAACCTCATCACCACCGCGCCGACGGTGGTCTACGAACTGGTGATGCGCGGCGGTGAGATCCGTTACATCGACAACCCGGCGCGCCTGCCGGAACCGAGCGCCATCGAGGAGATCCGCGAACCGCTGATCACGGTCGACATCCTCGTGCCGCAGGACTACCTCGGCAACATCATCAATCTGTGCATCGAGAAGCGCGGCCAGCAGACCAAGCTCAACTTCGTCGGCGGCCAGGTGGCGGTGAGCTACCTGCTGCCCATGGCCGAGATGGTCACCGACTTCTTCGACCGGCTGAAGTCGGTCACCCGCGGCTACGCCTCCATGGACTACAACTTCGCGCACTACCAGGCCGCCGACATGGTCAAGGTCGACGTCCTGATCAACGCCGAGAAGGTCGACGCGCTGTCGATCATCGTGCATCGCGACCAGTCGCTGCGGCGCGCGCGGGAACTGACCGCGAAGATGCGCGAGATCATCCCGCGGCAGATGTTCGACATCGCGATCCAGGCGTCCATCGGCGCCAAGATCATCGCGCGCGAGACGGTCAAGGCGTTGCGCAAGAACGTCACCGCCAAGTGCTACGGCGGCGACGCCACGCGCAAGCGCAAGCTGCTCGAGAAGCAGAAGGAAGGCAAGAAGCGCATGAAGCAGTTCGGCTCCGTGGAGATTCCCCAGGAAGCCTTCATGGCCGTGCTCAAGGTGGGCAAGACATCATGATCTGGGATTTCGCCGCGGTACTTACCCTGCTGGTACTGGTCAGCGGTGCGATATGGGCGCTGGACGCGCTGGTGTTCGAGCCGCGCCGCCGCGCCGGCGCCGTCGCGGGAGAGAGCCCGGCCACGCCCTGGCTGGCCGACTACGCGCGCTCCTTCTTCCCGATATTTCTCATCGTGCTGCTGCTGCGCTCCTTCCTGGTCGAACCGTTCCGCATTCCGTCGGGCTCCATGATCCCGACCCTCCTGATCGGTGACTTCATCCTGGTCAACAAGTACGAGTACGGCATCCGCCTGCCGGTCCTCAACAAGAAGGTGCTGCCGCTCGGCGATCCGAAGCGCGGCGACGTGGTGGTGTTCCGTTTTCCCCTCGACCCGTCGACGCCGTTCATCAAGCGCATCGTCGGCCTGCCCGGCGACACCGTGCGCTACGTCGACAAGACGCTGTACGTCAATGGTGAGAAAGTGCCCGAGGTTCCAGCCGGAACTTACGTTGGTGTACGATCCGCCGCGGTACATACCGGCGCGCAGTTGTTCAAGGAACAGCTGGGTACCCGCCAGCACGACATCATCGAGACGCCGGGCGCGGGTTCACTGAACGGCGAGTACCAGGTACCGGCAGGGCACTACTTCGTGCTCGGCGACAATCGCGACAACAGCCGGGACTCGCGCTACTGGGGCTTCGTGCCGGATCAGAACCTGGTCGGTCGCGCGTTCTTCATCTGGATGGCCTGGGACAGCGGGCCGGCGTTAAAGCGCGTCGGCACCATCATTCAATGACGAGGGAGAGGGCAGGGCGATGATGACGAGAAAAGCACAGCGTGGCGTCACCCTCAGCGGGCTGATCATGGCCTGCATCGTGTTGGGCGTGGCGGCACTGCTCGTCATGCGACTGTGGCCGATTTACAACGAGAAGATGAAGGTCGACCAGGCGATGGACAAGCTGGCTTCCAACCCCGACTTGGGGCGCATGACCAAGCCGGAGATGGTGCAGGCCATCATGCGCCAGTTCGACGTCAGCGACGTCGATCGCTTCGACACCCTGTCGCTGAGCAAAGTGGTCACGGTGGGCAAGAAGAAGGGCAGCAACAACAAGGTGGTGATGATGGCCTACGAGATCCGCGCCCCCCTGTTCAGCAACCTCGACGTGGTGATGAACTACCGCAACGTCAAGGAATTCGGTCCGGCCAAGACAGATTGAACGATTTCTCCGCACAGCGCGCCACCGCGCGGGTGCACCGCGCGCTCGGCTACGAATTTCGCGACGCGACCCTGCTCTGGCACGCCCTCACGCACCGCAGTTTCGGCACGCCCCACAACGAGCGCCTGGAGTTCCTCGGTGACGCCCTGCTGGGCATGATCGTCGCCGAGTACCTGTTCAACCGCTTCCCGGAGGCCGACGAGGGTCGCCTGACCCGTACCCGCGCCACCTTGGTCAACCGCGAGAGCCTGGCCGAACTGGCCCGTGATCTCGAACTCGGCGAGCACCTGCGCCTGGGCGAGGGGGAACTGAAGAGCGGTGGCTGGCGGCGCGATTCGATCCTGGCCAACGCGCTCGAGGCCCTGCTCGGCGCCATCTACCTGGATGGCGGCATGGATGCCTGCCGCGACACCGTACTGCGGGTGCTCGAGCCGCGCCTCGCTGCAATCGATCCCGCGACGTCCACCAAGGATGCCAAGACCGCACTGCAGGAATACCTGCAAGGCCGACGCCTGAGCCTGCCCGAGTACACCACCATGGACATCACCGGCCCTTCCCACGCCCAGCTCTTCACCGTCAGCTGCGCTGTGGGCGTGCTGCCCGAACCCGTGATCGCGAGCGGTCCCAGCCGACGCAAGGCCGAGCAGGCCGCCGCGCGCGCGGCGCTCACCGCGCTCACCCAACGATGAACGCCGCCGTGGAACGCTGCGGCCTGGTGGCCATCGTCGGACGCGCCAACGTCGGCAAGTCGACGCTCTTGAATGCGATCCTGGGACAGAAGCTCTCGATCACTTCGCGCAAACCGCAGACCACCCGCTACCAGCTGCTCGGCGTGAAGACCGTCGACGCGACCCAGCTGGTGTTCGTCGACACGCCTGGCTGGCAGCGCCATCCCAAGAACGAACTGAATCGCCGCATGAACCGCCAGGTGCGCCACGCGCTCGGCGACTGCGATCGCGCGGTGCTGGTGATCGATGCGCGCTACTGGCACGCGGACGACGAGCTGGTCTACCAGATGCTGGTCCAGGCCGGCCTGTCGGTGGTGCTGGCGCTGAACAAGCACGATCTACTGAAACAGAAGTCCGAGCTGCTGCCGACCATCGCGAAGCTCGCCGCCGAACACGAGTTCGCCGCCGTGGTACCGATCTGCGCGCGCACCGGTGCGGGCGTGGACGCCCTGCTGGCGGAGCTGGCCAGCGGGCTGCCGGAACGGGCGCATCTCTTTCCGGCGGACCAGATCACCGATAGGCCGGAGCGCTTCTTCGCGTCCGAGATCATTCGCGAGAAGACCCTGCGCTTCCTCGGCGACGAGCTGCCCTACCGCACCACGGTGCTGATCGACGACTTCCAGGACGAGGACGGCCTGACGCGCATCCTCGCCACCATCTGGGTGGAGCGCGACAGCCAGAAGTCCATCGTGATCGGCAAGGACGGCGAACTGTTGAAGCGCATCTCCACCGAGGCCCGCCAGGATCTCGAGCAGCTGCTGGATCGCCGCGTCTACCTGCGCGTGTGGGTCAAGACCCGGCGTGGCTGGTCCGACAGTCCCGAGGCGCTGCAGAGCCTCGGCCTGGGCGAGTAGGGCGCGGCGGGGTCGGCGTGTCGCGCCTGGCCGCGGGCGACCTCGACCACGGCTGGGTGCTGCACCGGCGGCGCTACCGCGAGACCAGCCTCATCGTCGAATTCCTCACGCGCGAACACGGCCGGGTCGCGGCCGTCGCGCGCGGCGCCCTGCGCGGGCGCTCCGCGCTGGCCAGCACACTGCAACCGTCGACGCCGCTCGGCTTGGGCCTGCGCGGACGCGGCGAGCTCATGACCCTGACCCATGCGGAACCCCTGGCACCGGCGCCCATCCTGGCCGGCGACCGGCTCTACTGCCTGTTCTACCTGAACGAACTGGTGTTGCGCCTGACCGCCGCGCACGATCCCAACCCGCCCTTGATCGAGGTCTACGCCGAGGCGCTGACGGCGCTCGCGGCCGACGCACCGCTGGAGGCGCTGCTGCGGCGCTTCGAGAAGCAGTTGCTGGACGCGCTCGGCTTCGGCCTGCAGCTCGACGCCGAGGCCGACACCGACGCGCCCCTCGCGCCCGAAGCCGAATACCACTACCTGGTGGAGCGCGGACCGGTGCGGGCGGGGCCCGCGTCGAGCGGTGTGCGCGTGCAGGGCGCCACGCTGCTCGCGCTCGCCGCGGACGAACCGCTGTCCGCGCGCGCACTGGCGGAGGCCAAGCGCCTCATGCGCGAGGTGTTGCATCATCACCTGGACGGCCGCCCGTTGGCCTCACGCGCGCTGTTCGAAGCGCAGGGCCGCGGAAAGCCGTAGAATTGCCGCCCTTCACGGCGTGCCCACGCCGACCTTTGCCGACGAGCCAGCCAGCATGAAACTCGGTGTCAACATCGATCACGTCGCCACCCTGCGCCAGGCGCGACGCACCGCCTACCCGGACGTCGCCATCGCCGCGCGCGCCGCCGAGGTAGGTGGCGCGGACAGCATCACCGTGCATCTGCGCGAGGATCGACGCCACATCCAGGACGCCGACGTGCATCACCTGCGGCGCTCGCTCGAAGTGCCGATGAACCTCGAGATGGCGGCGACCGCGGAGATGGTCGCGCTGGCGTGCGCGGTACGGCCCTGGGCCTGCTGCATCGTGCCGGAGAAGCGCGAGGAACTGACCACCGAAGGCGGCCTGGACGTGGTCGGCAACTACGACATCCTGGCCCCCTATTGCGCGCACCTGGCGCGCGCCGGCATCGAAGTATCGCTATTCATCGATGCCGACGACGCGCAGATCGATGCCGCCGCGCGCCTCGGCGTAGCCGCGGTGGAGCTGCATACCGGCACCTACGCGGAGGCCCACGACGAGCAGGGGCGCGCCCGCGAGCTCGAAGTAGTGCGCCGCGGCGTGGAGCGCGCCGCCGCCGCCGGGCTGGTGGTCAACGCCGGCCATGGCCTCAACTACGGCAACGTCGCGCCCATCGCGCGCCTGGATGCCATCCGCGATCTGAATATCGGGCACGCCATCGTCGCGCGCGCGGTGTTCGTCGGACTGACCCAGGCGGTGCGCGAGATGAAGCAGGCGATGGACGAGGCGCGGGCGTGATTCGCGGCATCGGCGTCGACATGGCGGAGATTCGCCGCTTCGGCGAGTCCTACGCGCGCTTCGGCATGCGCTTCCCGGAACGCATTCTCGGCGACACCGAGCTGCGCGACTTCGGCCGCGCGAGGAATCCCGCGCGCTTCCTCGCCATGCGTTTCGCCGCCAAGGAGGCGACCTCGAAAGCCCTCGGCACCGGGTTCAAGCAGGGCATCGCGCCGCGCCAGGTGCAGGTCATCCACGCGCCCAGCGGCAAACCGAATCTGACCGTCGATGGGGAGGCCGCGCGCCTGTTCGAGCGCTTAGGGATCGCCGCGAGCCACATCAGCCTGACCGACGAGGGCGGCTTCGTGGTCGCCTTCGTGGTGCTCGAAACGCTTTGAACTCACGCGCCGGCCTGGCCGGCGCCTTCACCGCAGCCACAGACAGCCACGCACGCCATGTCCGATCTCCATCCCGAAATCGCGCGCCGCCGTACCTTCGCGATCATCTCCCATCCCGACGCCGGCAAGACCACGGTCACCGAGAAGCTGCTCCTGCTCGGCGGCGCGATCAACATCGCCGGTACGGTCAAGGCGCGCAAGACCGGCCGCTACGCGACCTCCGACTGGATGGAGATCGAGAAGCAGCGCGGCATCTCGGTCACCTCTTCAGTGATGCAGTTCGAGTATCGCGACCGGGTCATCAACCTGCTCGATACGCCCGGCCACGAGGACTTCTCCGAGGACACCTACCGCACGCTCACCGCGGTCGACTCCGCGCTGATGGTGATCGACGCGGCGCGCGGCGTCGAAGACCGCACCATCAAGCTGCTGGAGGTCTGCCGGCTGCGCAACACGCCGGTCATCACCTTCATCAACAAGCTCGATCGCCACGCGCGCGATCCGCTCGACCTGCTGGACGAGATCGAGTCGGTGCTCAAGATCAAGTGCGCGCCGGTCACCTGGCCGCTGGGGTCCGGCCAGCACTTCGACGGGATCTTCGATTTCCGCAGCCGCAGCGTCATTCCCTACACGCGCGGCAGCGACGCCGAGCAGCGCGAGGCAGCCGAGCTGGTCCCGCTGGAGGAGGCGCGCGCGCGCTTCCCCGACAGTACCAAGGTGTTGATGGAGGAAATCGAACTCATCGAGGGCGCGGGCACCGAGTACCGACGCGAGGACTACCTGGCCGGCGGCATCACGCCGGTGTTCTTCGGCACGGCGCTGCGCAATTTCGGCGTGCGCGAGCTGCTGGACGCCTTCGTCGACATGGCCCCACCGCCGCTGGACCGGCCCACCACCACCGGCGTGGCGCCGGCGGCGAGCCCGACCTTCTCCGGCTTCGTATTCAAGATCCAGGCGAACATGGACCCGAATCACCGCGATCGCATCGCCTTCGTGCGCATCTGCTCGGGGCAGTATGAGGAGGGCAAGAAGTTCTTCAACGTGCGCCTCGCGCGCCAGGTGCAGATGGCCAACGCGATCCGCTTCATGGCCCAGGGCCGCGACGCGACCGATTCGGCCTGGGCCGGCGACATCATCGGCTTCCACAATCACGGCACTATTCAAATCGGCGACACCTTCACCGAGGGTGAAGTCTTCAAGTTCACCGGCATCCCGAGCTTCGCGCCGGAACTCTTTCGCCGCGTGCGCACCGCAGACCCCTTGAAGAGCAAGGCGCTGTTGAAGGGACTGACCCAGCTCTGCGAGGAGGGCGCGGCGCAGGTCTTCAGCTACCTCAATCGCAACGATATCGTGCTCGGCGCGGTGGGCGTGCTGCAGTTCGACGTGGTCGCCTGGCGGCTGAAGTACGAATACTCGGTGGACTGCATTTTCGAGCCGGTGCAGGTGGCGACCGCGCGCTGGCTGAGCGCGGCCAAAGAGTCGACCCTGGACAAGATGAAGGCGCAGGCCGCGCAGTATCTCGCGATGGACGGCGCGGGCCAGCTGGCCTACCTGGCGCCGTCCTCGGTCAACCTGCAGCTGGCGCAGGAGAAGTATTCGGACGTGCAGTTCCGCGCCACGCGCGAAATGCTGGAGTAGAGGCGAGCGCCGCGGCCGTGAGCGTCACGACCGCGGCGACTCGTGTCACACGGTGCGATCTTCCTCGCGCGGCACGGTGCCGGGCTCCACCTCGTCCTCGGCGTCCTCGACGGCGAGCGGCGCGGCGTCGGCCACTTCGACAGCGGCCACTGGCACATCCTCGGCGCTCTGCGGCTGGGCGGCGTCGTCCATCGGCGGCTCGAACTCGAAGCGATTCTGCACGGCGACCACGACCGGCTCGACCCCGTCATCGGGCGCCACTACCTCGTCGCTTTCGGCGGGTGTCGCCGACACGACCGCGACGGAAGCCTCCACCGCGCCCGGGTTGATCACGGTCGAATCTTCGTCTTCGTCGTCGGCAACCGAGTAGTCCGGGGTGTTGAAGGCCTCCAGCACGCGCTCGCCGTACTCTTCCTCAGCCGGCGACAGCGCTGCGGCGGTGACGCTGGAGATGCCGCCCACCGGCGCCTCGTCCAGGCCTTCGAAGCGGGACGCGTCGTCGTCGTCGCGCGGGCGCTCCCCACGCCGGCCGTCGCGGCGACCACGAGGTGCGCCTTCGGCGACTTCGTCTGCGTCCCCGGGCGTGCCGGCGTTGTCGAGATTGCCCGTCTCCAGGCCCTGCGCCTCGGCGGCTGCAGTGCCACCGCCGCCGCCACGACGTCCGCGGCCACGGCCGCGACGTCTGCGCTCACCTTCCTCGCGTGGCGCCTGCTCGGTGCGATTGCCGTCGGCTTCGCCGCGCGGCGCGTCCACCTGGTTGCCGCTGCTGTCCTGGGGCGGCCGCGGTTCACGAGCTTCGCGCGGCTCACGGGCTTCGCGTGGCTCACGGGCTTCGCGTGGTTCACGCGGCTCCCGGACGTCGCGCGGTTCGCGCGGCTCGCGGTTGCCACGAGGCTCGCGTGGTTCACGCGGTTCGCGCGGCTCGCGGTTACCGTCACGCGGCGCGCGCTCTTCACGATTGCCTTCGCGCGGGGCGCGCGCCTCGCGCTGTCCGTCCCGCGGCGCGCGTTCCTCGCGCTCGCCGTCGCGCTCGCGACCGCCACGCCGTCCACGTCCGCGTCGATTACCGTCGCGCGCCTCGCTCTCGCCGCGGCGCTCGCCGTCACGGCCACCGCGACCGCGATTGCGTTCGTCCTGGCCGCGCTCGGGACGCGTCTCCGCGGTCGGAGCCGGATCGGCATGGCCGAACAGGCCGCCGAACAGCTTGGCGAAGAATCCCGGACGCGGCGCGGGAGCCGCCTCGGGGGGCGGCGCCGACGCCGGCGGCTCGGGTCTCGGCGCGGCGCGCGCGACGTCGCGGACCAGCGGCTGCGGGGGCGGCGGCTCGGGCTTGGAACGGGTCAGGTCGACCGTCGGGCTCTCGACCTCGGTGACCAGTTCGTACGACTCGCCGTGGGCCATCTTCGGCAGGTCCTGCTCGCGAATGCGCTGGATCTCGAAGTGCGGCGTCTCGAGGTTCTGGTTGGGGATCAGGAGGATCTGCACTTCCTGGCGGGTCTCGATGCGAGTCACGTCCTGCCGTTTCTCGTTCAGCAGGAAGGTGGCGACATCCACCGGCACCTGGGCGGTGACCTTGGCGGTGGAGTCCTTCATCGCCTCTTCCTCGATGAGACGCAGCACGCCGAGCGCCGTCGACCTGACGCCGCGAATGGTACCGACGCCTTCGCAGCGCGGGCACACCTGGTGAGAGAACTCGGTCAGTGAAGGGCGCAGACGCTGACGCGACATCTCCAGCAGGCCGAAGCGCGAGATGCGCCCGAGCTGGACCCGGGCGCGATCGGCGGCCACCGCGTCGCGCAGCGTCTGTTCGACGGTGCGCTGGTTCTTGGCCGACTGCATGTCGATGAAGTCGATGACGATGAGACCGCCCAGGTCGCGCAGCCGCAGCTGCCGGCCGATTTCCTCGGCGGCCTCCTGGTTGGTGCGGAAGGCCGTCTCCTCGATATCCCCGCCCTGGGTCGCCTTGGCGGAGTTGATGTCGATGGTGATCAGCGCTTCGGTCGGCTCGATGACGATGGAGCCGCCGCTCGGCAGGCGCACCTGGCGCGCGAAGGCCGACTCGATCTGGCCCTCGATCTGGTAGCGGGTGAAGAGCGGGACGCTGTCCTCGTAGAGCTTCAGCTTGTTCAGGTTCTGCGGCATCACCTGCTGCATGAACTCCTGCGCCTGCTCGTAGAGCTTGCGGTCGTCCACCAGGATCTCGGCGATGTCGTTGCGCAGGTAGTCGCGCACCGCGCGGATGATGACGTTGCGGTCCTGGAAGATGAGAACCGGCGCCTTGCGCGACTGCTGGGCCTCGTCGATCGCCTTCCACAGCTGCAGCAGGTAATCGAGGTCCCACTGCAGCTCTTCGGTGGACTTGCCAACCCCGGCAGTGCGCAGGATGAGCCCCATGTTGGAGGGGATTTCCAGCCCGGACATGGCCTCGCGGGCCTCGTCGCGGTCGTCGCCCTCGATCTGGCGCGACACGCCGCCGGCGCGGGGGTTGTTCGGCATGGCGACCAGGTAGCGGCCCGCCAGGCTGATGAAGGTGGTGAGCGCGGCGCCCTTGTTGCCGCGTTCCTCCTTCTCCACCTGGACCAGCACTTCCTGGCCCTCGGACAGGACATCCTTGATGTTCACCCGCGCGCCGTTCGCGCCGGTGCCCTTGCCCTTGTCCTTGAAGTAGGAGCGCGAGATTTCCTTCAGCGGCAGAAAGCCGTGGCGCTGTGACCCGTAGTCGACGAAGGCCGCTTCGAGGGCAGGCTCGATGCGCATGATCCTGCCCTTGTAGATGTTCGACTTCTTCTGTTCGCGGTTGGTGGCTTCGATGTCCAGGTCGTACAGGTGTTGGCCGTCGACCAAGGCGACGCGCAGCTCTTCGGGCTGCGTCGCGTTGACCAGCATTCTCTTCATTGTTCAAAAGATCCCGTAGCGGGGGACCTCGAAGGCGTACGGACAGAACCGGCCACGCTGCTGGTGGGAAAGGTTCCGGCACTCGCGTGCCCGGACGTCGCCTTGAGGGCGAACCCCAGCCGGTGCCGACATTGCTGCCAGGGACCAGCTTCGATTGATACACTGCACGTGACGTTTGAGAGCCACGGCCACCGTAGTGCGGTGCCCGGTTAGGGATGGCCCGGTCAGAGTGGCGGGCGTCGCGCGGCGAAACGAGTGCGCGATCGCTACCGTCCTGCGCGCATGCCAGGGCGAACGGGGCATGCGCGCGAGACGTCTGACGGGCCTGCTGGAAAAGGTCGAAACACCCAGCCGTAACTTCCCATCGCAGGGGACATTTCCGCGTTGATTTCCACGACGCCAGGCCGTGGAAAAACGCGACGGACTATAACAACCTTGAGCGTGCTCAGCAATCACGATACCGCGGGCGAGTCCGTGCCCAATCGCAGCGCCGTGCGCAGCGAGACCGTCGGCCCCGAACACGCCGGGCGGCGCATCGACAACTACCTGCTGCACCTCTTGAAGCCGGCGCCGAAGAGCCTCGTCTACAAGCTCCTGCGCAGCGGCCAGGTGCGGGTCAATGGCGGCCGCGCCAAGCCGGACTACCGACTCGCGGCCGGCGACGTGCTGCGCATTCCGCCGGTGGTGGCGGTCGCGCCCGGCGAGGTGCACATCCCGGCCACGCGCCTCGCGCAGCTGGACGCCGCGGTGCTGCACGAGGACGAGCGCTTCCTCATCGTCGACAAGCCGGCCGGTCTCGCCTGTCATGGCGGCACCGGGGTGCCCTACGGCGTGATCGAGATCGCGCGACGGCTGCGACCGGCCGTGCCGCGGCTCGATCTCGCCCATCGCCTGGACCGCGATACCTCCGGCTGCCTGGTGCTGACCAAGCAGCTGGACGTGCTGCGCGACCTGCACGGCGGCATGCGCGAAGGCCAGATGGAGAAGCGCTATCTCGCCCTCGTGCGCGGCCGCCTGCCGGCCGGCGTCAGCCATATCCGCGCGGCCCTCAGCAACCGGCGGGACGCCGGCGTCGAGAAGCGCGCGCGGGTCAAGGCGGAGGGCAAGGCGTCGGAGACCGTCATCGAGCAGGTCGAGCCGGCCGGCGCCCACAGCCTGCTGACCCTGCGCCTGGTGACCGGCCGCATGCATCAGATCCGCGCCCACGCTCAGCACATCGGCCACCCGGTGGCGGGCGACCGGCTCTATGGCGATCCGGACTTCGACACCGAGCTCGCCGGGCTCGGCCTCGAACGCCTGTTCCTGCACGCGAGTTCGCTGGCATTCGAGACGGACGGACGGCGCATCGCGGTCAGCGCGCCGCTGCCGCCCGCGTTGGCGGAGGTGCTGATCCGGTTGCGGACCCCAACATGATCAAGCTGGTGGCGTTCGACTGGGACGGCACGTTGATGGACTCCGAGGCACGCATCGTCGCGGCCATGGACGCGGCCCTGGGCATGGTCGGCGGCCCTGCCGCGTCCCGCGCCGAGGTCAGGAACATCATCGGTCTCGACCTGCTGGAGGCCATCGGGCGCCTGGCGCCCGGCCTCGACGGCGTGACGCGGGGGCGGGCGGCCCAGGCCTACCGCGAGACTTATGCGCGACTGCACGCGGTGCCGAGCCCGTTGTTCGCCGGCGTCGCCGAGACGCTCGCCGCGCTGGAGGCGGCCGGCCTGATGCTCGCCATCGCCACCGGCAAGAGCCGCAGGGGACTCGACCACGCGCTGGAGGAGGCCGGGGTCCGCCATCATTTCGTGGCCACCCGCTGCGGCGAGGAGAGCGCCCCCAAGCCCGATCCCGCCATGCTCCGCGACCTGCTGCTCGAGCTGGACACCGCGCCGCCGGACGCCATCATGGTCGGCGACACCGAGTTCGACCTCATCATGGCCCGCGCGGCCACGACCCGCAGTGCGGCAGTGACCTACGGCGCCCACGCGCGCGGCCGGCTGCTCGGCCAGCGCCCCGATTGCATCATCGACGATGTCCGCGAGCTGCCCACCGCGTTGGCGCTGCTCGACGTACATACCCACTGAACACCCCACGAGGAGAGCACCATGGGCTGGGATCCCCCCGAGCAGGCGCCGCCTGCGGAGCCGTCGTCCGCGACCGACATGGAACGGCGACTGTTTGAACGCATGTCCTTCGAGTTCCTGCGCGAGCAGCGCGCCGCGCGCCGCTGGGGCATCTTCTTCAAGCTGCTGGCCGCGCTCTACGTCGGCGGCTTCCTGCTGTTGTCGCTGCCGGACAAGGGCACCCTCGGCACGGTGGGCGGCGGCAAGGTCACGGCGCTGGTCGATCTGCAGGGCGTGATCGCCCACGGTAATCCGGCCAGCGCCGACACCGTGGTGACCGGCCTGCGCGCGGCCTTCGAGGACAGCCACACCGCGGGGGTCATCCTGCGCATCAACAGTCCGGGCGGCAGCCCGGTGCAGTCCGGCTACATCAACGACGAGATCTACCGCCTGCGCGAGAAGTATCCGAAGGTGCCGCTCTACGCCGTGGTCGAGGACATGGCGGCCTCGGGTGGCTACTACGTGGCCGCGGCGGCGGACAAGATCTACGCCGACAAGGGCAGCCTGGTGGGCTCCATCGGCGTGCGCATGGACGGCTTCGGCTTCGTCGACACCATGCACAAACTCGGCGTCGAGCGCAGGCTCTTCACGGCCGGCGAGAACAAGGGCTTTCTCGATCCCTTCTCGACGCTCGACCAGACCCACGTCGAGCATGTGCGGAAGCTGCTCGGCGACATCCACCAGCAGTTCATCAACACCGTGCAGAAGAAGCGCCGCGACAAGCTCGCCAAGGACCCGCAGATCTTCTCCGGCCTGGTGTGGACCGGTGAGCAGGCGCTGGCGCTCGGCCTGGTGGACGAGCTCGGTTCCGCCGGCTTCGTCGCGCGCGAGGTCATCGGCGCCGAGAAGATCGTCGACTTCACGCCGCGCGACTACTCGATAGAAGGCATTCTGAAGCGGAGCGGCGTGGCCATGCTCGCCGAACTGGCCGGCGGCGCGACCTTACGCTGAGCTCAGCACGTCGACGCCGGCCGCGGCCAGCAGGCGGGTGAGGGCGATGAGCGGCAACCCGATGAGCGCGGTCGGGTCGTCGCTCCGAATCGATTCGAAGAGCGCGATGCCGAGGCCTTCCGCCTTGAAACTGCCGGCGCAGTCGTAGGGCTGTTCACGGTCGACGTAGGCCGCCAGCTGCGCCTCGCCCAGGGCGCGGAAGCGCACCATGGTCGGCACCACCTCGATGCGGTGCTCGCCGGTCTGGGCGTCCAGCAGGCACAGGCTGGTCAGAAACACCACCTCGCATCCGGCCGCGGCGCGCAGCTGCTCGATGGCCCGCGCGCGGTTGCCCGGCTTGCCGAGCACCTGGGTGTCGATGACCGCCACCTGGTCGCTGCCGATCAGGAGCGCGTGCCGGTACTGGTCTCCCAGGGCGCGGGCCTTGGCCAGCGCCAGGCGTCGGACCAGGGTCTCGGGCTGCTCGTCGGCAAGCTGCGTCTCGTCGATCGCCGGGGCGGCCCAGGCGAAGGACAGGCCAAGTCGGTTCAGAAGCTCGCGCCTGTAGGGCGAGGAAGAGGCCAATACCAGGTCTCGTGGCGCACGCGTTCCGGACATGAAAATATCGTGTTCTAACCGCCTGATGTTTGGCCTATACTACCGCGCCCTCATGGCCAGCGAACTTCCCGATACGATCGATTGCCGGCAGCTCGCGGCCGGCGACGGGCGCATCACGGGCACGCTCGCCGGCAAACGGCTGCGGCGTGTCGCCACGCCCTACCGGGTTGCCGGCGCGCTCGAGGCGACGGTGACCTTGGCGCCGCGCGCGGCGGGCGGGTACACGCTGCGCGGCCAGCTCGCAATGCCACTGGAAGCCCAGTGCCAGCGTTGCCTCGAGTGGATGGCCTGGCCGGTGACGGCGACGCTCGATCTGCTGGCGCTGGAACGGGCGCCCAACGAGGAAGAGAGCGAGGCCGACTGCGTCGAGCTGATCGACGGCCGGCTGCCGCTGGCGGAAGTGCTTGAGGATGAATTGCTGTTGAGTTGCGCGTTCGCGCCGACGCACGCCGAACCGGGTTGCGACGGCGCGCCGCCACCGGCGGCAGCGCCGCCGCCGACCGAACGACGGCGGCCGTTCGCGAACCTGGACCAGCTCCTCAAGGGTCGCGACGACGAGTGACGATTGCGGAATCTAATTGAAGCGGAGAGTGCATCATGGCAGTCCAACAGAACAAACCGACGCCTTCCAGCCGTGGCATGCGTCGTTCCCACGACCGGTTGAAGAACCCGGCGCTGTCGGAGGATCCCACCACCGGCGAGACCCATCGCCGTCATCACATCAGCCCCGACGGTTACTACCGCGGCAAGAAAGTGCTGGCCGACAAGGAATAAGCGGCCGGCCCACCGCCTGACGCGCGACGCCGCGTCAGTGCCGGGTGCCCCTCCGAGACCATAGCCCTCAAGCGCCAGTCCGTTTCTACGCGACACGTGACCACACGCATCGCCATCGA
>JBFWYG010000016.1:0-19807 GCA_050186725.1 Gammaproteobacteria bacterium
GTCTGACAATCCGCCGCGCATCTGACCGACCCACGCTCGCCCGCCCATGAACGCAAGCTCACCCGCCACGGGCGATTCGCCGCGCGCGCGCTACGTAGCTGACCTCGCGGCCGAGCGGCTACGCCCCGATGCCGCGCAGGCCGCCGCCGTCCAGCACGTGGAGCGCATTTTCCAGGACCTGCAGCGCGCGCCTGCGCCGTCGGGTGGCGGCTTCATGGATCGGCTGCTCGGCCGCAAGCGCCCCTTGTGGTCCGGCGTACGGGGTCTCTACCTCTGGGGGCGGGTCGGTCGCGGCAAGACCTACATCGTCGATACCTTCTACGACTGCCTGCCCTTCGCCGCCAAGCAGCGCATCCACTTCCACAACTTCATGCGCCAGACCCACGCCGAACTGCGGCGCCTGAAGCGCGAAGCCGATCCGCTGAAGATCGTCGCCGAGCGCTGGGCTGCCGCGCAGCGTGTGCTGTGCCTGGACGAGTTCCATGTCGGTGACATCACCGACGCCATGCTGCTCGCCAACCTGCTGGAGGCCCTGCTCGGTCATGGCGTGACCTTGATCGCGACCTCCAACGAAGCGCCGGACGACCTCTACGCCGGCGGGCTGCAGCGCGAGCGCTTCCTGCCTGCCATCGCCATGATCAAACGCGAGCTCGAAGTGTTCGAACTGGCGGGTGACACCGATTATCGTCTCCGCGCCCTGGAACAGGCGCCGGTCTTCTACCTGTGCGCGCCGGGCGCGTGCGTCGCTGAACTGGAGGCGAGCTTCAAGGCGCTGACCACCGGCGCGACGGTGGGCCAGGGCGCGCTGGAAGTGGAGGACCGGCCGATACCGACGGTGCGCCATGCTGACGGCGTGGCCTGGTTCCGCTTCGAGGACTTGTGCGGCGGGCCGCGCTCGGCCGGCGACTACATCGAGATCGCGCGCTGCCACCACACCGTTCTCCTGGCCGACGTGCCGCGCCTCGGCCTGGACGACAACGACGCCGCCCGCCGTTTCATCAACCTCATCGACGAACTCTACGACCGCAACGTCAACCTCATCCTGTCCGCCGCGGCAGAACCCGAGGACCTGTACCACGGCGGCAAGCTCGCCAAGCCCTTCCTGCGCACCGCCAGCCGGTTGCGCGAGATGCGTTCCCATGACTACCTGGCGAGACCCCACATGCCTTAGGAATTTCAATAGGCTATGAATTGTTCTTGACATACGAAATTATCTAACTACTCTATCCATCTAATAGTTAGATGAAATGTGGCCGACCCCTCGGGTCCCACACAAGACACATGATGGATATGCCCAGCCCCGCCACCAATTCCGATCTCGACCAGGCCATCGCCCGACTGATTTCACGTCGTTATGGCGACGGCGGCGTCTACGTCCCCCGCCAGCAGAGCCGTCGTGGCTCCCTGGCCGAGGCCATCGCCAAGGGCTTCGTGAGCGAGGAGGGATTCCTGACCAGCAAGGGCCGACGGCTACTGGCGCGATTCGATCTCTGAGACCTCCGTGGGTGAGTTGACAGGTTCGTCCTGTCACCAGCGTATTGGGGCTGCGATTGCAGCCCTTTTTTTTGGGACCACGCTCGGCGACGCAGATAAGCGAATAAGGAAAGAGAAAAACATTCCTTTTGTGCATATGACGGCATTGCTACCGTGCGCGCCTCGAAAGCCACCGGCCGCGCGTTGCGGGAGCCATGCCCATGTACCAGTACGACGAATACGACCAGCGCCTGGTCGACGAGCGGGTCACGCAGTTCCGTGACCAGACCCGCCGTTTCCTGGCCGGCGAGCTCTCCGAGGAGGAGTTCCGGCCGCTGCGCCTGATGAACGGCCTGTATATCCAGCGGCACGCGCCCATGCTGCGGGTCGCCGTGCCCTACGGCCTGCTCTCGTCCAGCCAGCTGCGCAAGCTCGCGCACATCGCCGACACCTACGACCGTGGCTACGGCCATTTCAGCACCCGGCAGAACATCCAGTTCAACTGGCCCGAGCTGGCCTCGGTGCCCGACATCCTGGCGGAGCTGGCCACGGTGCAGATGCACGCCATCCAGACCAGCGGCAACTGCGTGCGCAACATCACCGCCGACGCCTTCGCCGGCGTCGCGCCGGACGAACTCGAAGATCCGCGTCCCTACTGCGAACTGCTGCGCCAGTGGTCGACCTTCCACCCGGAGTTCTCCTACCTGCCGCGCAAGTTCAAGATCGCGGTGAGCGGCGCGCGCGAAGACCGCGCCGCGACGGCCTACCACGACATCGGCTTTCGCCTGGTGACCGACACGACGCGCGGCACCGGCTTCCGCGTGCTGGTGGGCGGCGGGCAGGGACGCACGCCGAAGGTGGGCGTTGTCATGCGCGAGTTCCTCGAGCCCGAGGATCTGCTGTCCTACACCGAGGCCATCCTGCGCATCTACAACCAGTTCGGGCGGCGCGACAACAAGTACAAGGCGCGCATCAAGATTCTCGTCGCCGCGCTCGGTCCGGAAGAATTCACCCGGCTGGTCGAGGACGAGTGGGCGCGGATTCGCGACTCCGAGCTGCGCCTGGACCGTGCCGACATCGCGGCCATGCAGGCGCACTTCCCGCGTCCCGCTTATGCGCCGGTGGCGCGCAACGGCGCGCTGGTGGAGGCCTGGGCGGCGCGCGCTCCGGCCTTCGCCCGCTGGTTGAAGCGCAATACCCGCGCACACCGCGAACCGGGCTACCGCGCCGTGGTGGTGTCGCTGAAGGCGCCGGGTATCGCGCCCGGCGACATCACGTCGCGCCAGATGCGTGTGCTGGCGGACCTCGCGGACAGCCACAGCTTCGGCGAGATTCGCGCGACCTACGATCAGAACCTGGTGCTCGCCGACGTGCCGGAAACAGATCTGCATACCCTCTGGCGCGGACTCGCCGAACACGGCCTCGCGACGCCCAACATCGGCCTGCTGACCGACATGATCTGCTGCCCGGGGCTCGATTTCTGCTCGCTCGCCAACGCGCGTTCGATACCGATCGCGGCGCAGATCAACGCGCGTTTCTCCGACCTGGACTACCTGCACGACATCGGCGAGCTGGAACTGAAGATGTCGGGCTGCATGAACGCCTGCGGCCACCATCACGTGGGGCACATCGGCATTCTCGGCGTCGACAAGAACGGTGAGGAGTACTACCAGATCACCCTTGGCGGCGTGGCCGGCGACGGCGCGCGCCTGGGCGAACGCCTGGGTCCGGCGATCACCGCCGACGCCGTGGCCGACACCATCGAGGGCCTGCTCGAGACCTACGTGCGTCTGCGCCACGAAGGCGAGCGCTTCGTGGACACCGTGCTGCGCTGTGGCGTGGCGCCCTTCAAGGACCGCGTGTACTCGGCCGCGGCCTGAGGCGATTCGACATGCGCGTGATCAAGCAGGGCGAAGAGCGACACGACGACTGGACACTGCCGGGGGCGGTGGCTCCCGAGGGCGCGCGGCTGGTCCTGCCGCTGGCCGAGTGGCGCGAGCGCTCGCCCGAGGCCGGATTGAGCCCGTATGGCCTGCTGCTGACCACGGCCGACCAGGTCGAAGAGGTGCTGCCCGCGGCGCTGCGCAGCCCTTTGGTCGCGATCGAGTTCACCGATTTCAATGACGGTCGCGGCTACAGCCTCGCCCGTCAACTGCGCGCCGCGGGCTACGCGGGCGACGTGCGCGCGGTCGGCGAAGTGCTGCGCGATCACGCCTTCTACCTCGCGCGCTGCGGCTTCAGTTCCTTCGCGCCAGCGCCGCGAGTGAGTGGAGCGGCCTTCATCGCCGGCCTCGAGGACTTCAGCCTGGCTTATCAGGCCGCGGCGGACCAGCGTACCATCGTGCAACGCCTGCGCCGGGCTCGCTGACGCGAAGCCGCGCGGGCGACCGCGCGGTTCAAGCACCACGGATCCGTGCCGACACAGCGCGGATGAGGCCGGATCCGACAGCCCGAGGCAGCGTGAGCGCATCGACAGCCCCTGACGGGCGCTACCCGGCCCGCCTGCGCCTCCTGATCATCGACGCCTCGCGCGAGGAGTCCTCGCGACTGCGCCGCCTGCTCGCCACCGTGCTGCCCGAGGTCGAGATCTCCGAGTACGATCCCGAGCAGCAGGGCGCGCCGCGCGCCGGCTTCGACTGGAGCGAGTACGACGCGGTGCTGCTCGATCATCTCCTCACCCCGGAGGAGACCGGGCTCGACTGGCTCGCGCGCTATGCCCGGCGACCCGCCTTTCCACCGACCATCCTGTTGTCGGGCGCGGGCGACGACTATGTCGCCGCCCGCGCCATCAAGCTCGGCGCCGCGGATTACCTGCGCAAGCAGGACATAGACGCCGCGCGTCTCGGCGGCCTGATTGCCGAGGTGATCGAAGCGGCGCGCGCCGAGCAGGCCGTCGATGCCACCGTGCGCGAGGAACGCGGCGGTCCTCATCTCGAAATCCTCGAGCACCTGCACCTGCAGGACACCTCGCCCGGACTCGCGAAACAGGGCAGCATCGGCTACCGCTTCGTCCGGCTCATCGGCCAGGGCTCGAGCTCCCGGGTCTATCTCGCGGAGCGCACGACCGACGGCGTGACCTTGGTGCTGAAGGTCATCGACGTGCGCGGCGTGCAGGACACCCAGACCATCGAACGCTTCATGCGCGAGGCCGAGATCGTGTCCGGCATCCGCAGTCCCTACGTGGTGCGCTTCTACGACTACGGGCTCACCCAGAACTATGGTTACATCGCCATGGAGTTCTTCACGCGGGGCGATCTCAAGCAGCGCATCGAGCACGGCGTGAACCGCAGCGACGCGATGCTCTACCTGCGACACATCGCGCTCGGCCTGCACGCGATACACGCCGAAGGCATCGTGCATCGCGACTTGAAGCCCGGCAACATCATGTTCCGCGCCGACGACAGCCTGGCGCTCGCCGATTTCGGCATCTCCAAGCGGCTGAACCAGACCAGCGATCTGACCAATCTCGGCTCGGTCATCGGCACGCCCAACTACCTGAGTCCCGAGCAGGCCATGGGCCAGTCGGTGGACCACCGCGCGGATCTGTACAGCGCCGGCGTCATGCTGTTCGAGATGCTCGCCGGGCGTAAGCCCTACCGCGCCGAGAACGCCTCCGCGCTGGTCTACCAGCACGTGCACGCCGACGTGCCGCGACTGCCGGACGATCTGCGCATGTACCAGCCCCTGGTCGCGCGTCTGCTGGCCAAGCATCCCGACGACCGCACCCAGACCGCCGCCGCCCTGGTCGACGCCATCGATCGCCTGCGCACGCGCTGAGCGCCCTTGAATTCCCTGGCCCGTGTCCGCATCTCCGGACGACGCGGCTCTGCCTGCTCGACCGGGCGGTGGCTGAACCCTGACCCTGCTCGAGCGACACCATGAACGAAGAACAAGAACAGCGCGCGCGCGAAGAGACCATCACCCCCCAGGTCAGCGCCGTGCCGGCGCGCATCTCGGAGGTGCTGCCCGACAAGCTGCTCGTGCTGCCGCTGCGCGCCCGACCGTTCTTTCCGGCGCAGACCATGCCGATCGTCATCGAGGACGAACTGTGGCTGGAGACCATCGAGCGCGTCGGCCATACGCCGCAGAAGCTGGTGGGCCTGGTGTATGCGCGGCATGCGCAGGATCAGCCCGCGCCCAAGCCCGAGGAGTTCGCCACTTTCGGTACGGTGGCGCGCGTCCATCACGCGATGCGCGACGGTGGGCGCATCCAGTTCATCGCCGAGGGCGTGGAGCGTTTCCGCATCGCGCACTGGGTGCGCACCGAGCGGCCCTTCGTCGTGCAGGCCGAGTATCCGCGCGCGACCCCCGAGGCGGGCAAGGAGGTGCGCGCCTACGCGCTCGCCATCATCAACAAGATCAAGGAACTCCTGCCGCTCAACCCGCTGTACAAGGAGAACCTGCGCGCCTTCCTCGAACGTTACACGCCGGATGACCCGGGACCACTGGCCGACTTCGCCGCCGCCATGACCAGCGCCGACGGTGAGCAATTGCAGGAGGTGCTGGAGACCGTGCCACTGCAGAGGCGCATGGAGAAAGTGCTGATGCTCATTCAGCACGAGCTCGAGGTCGCCGGCCTGCAGACCGAGATTCGCCAGCGCGTCGAGCAGCGGATCTCCGAGCAGCAGCGCGAGTTCTTCCTGAAGGAGCAGTTGAAGGAGATCCAGAAGGAACTCGGCATCTCCAAGGACGATCGCACGCTCGAACTCGAGCGTTTCCGCGAGCGCTTGAGTACCCGCACCGTGCCGGCCGACGCGCACAAGCGCATCGACGAGGAACTGCACAAGTTCTCGCTGCTCGAACCCGGCTCGCCGGAATACGGCGTGACACGCAATTACCTCGAGACGCTGACCGCGCTGCCGTGGGGGCAGTACTCCCACGATCAGCTCGATCTCGAGCACGCGCGCAAGGTGCTGGACGATGAACACGCCGGGCTCGCCGACGTGAAGGACCGCATCATCGAGTTCCTGGGCGTCGGCAAGCTGAAGGGCGAGATGGCGGGCTCCATCCTTCTGCTGGTGGGGCCGCCCGGCGTGGGCAAGACCTCCATCGGGCACTCCATCGCCAACGCGCTCGGCCGCAAGTTCTATCGCTTCAGCGTCGGCGGCATGCGCGACGAGGCCGAGATCAAGGGTCACCGGCGCACCTACATCGGCGCGATGCCCGGCAAGTTCATCCAGGCCATCCGCGACTGCGGCACGGCCAACCCGGTCGTGCTGCTGGACGAGGTCGACAAGATCGGCGCGTCCTACCAGGGCGACCCGGCTTCGGCGCTGCTGGAGGTACTGGACCCGGAGCAGAACTCGGGCTTTCTCGACCATTACCTGGACGTGCGCTTCGATCTCTCCAAGGTGCTGTTCGTATGCACCGCGAACCAGCTCGACTCCATCCCCGGGCCGCTGCTCGATCGCATGGAGGTCATCCGCCTGTCCGGCTACCTCACCGAGGAGAAGGTTGCCATCGGCGCCCGCTACCTGTGGCCCAAACAGCGCGCGCGGGCCGGGCTCAACGCGCGCCAGGCCAAGGTCAGTCCCGGCGCCATCAAGGCCATCGCCGAGCACTACGCGCGCGAAGCGGGGGTGCGCAACCTCGACAAGCACTTAGGCCGCATCGCGCGCAAGGCGGCGCTGGAGGTGATCCGTGCGCCGAGCGCGCAGGTGCAGGTGACGCCGACCAACTTGAAGCAGTATCTCGGCGCGCCGCTGTTCAAGAAGCAGGAGCCGCTGCGCGGCGTCGGCATCGTCACCGGTCTCGCCTGGACCGCGCTCGGCGGCGCGACGCTGGACGTAGAGGCGACGCTCGTACACACCAAGCACCGCGGCTTCAAGCTCACCGGCCAGCTCGGCGAAGTGATGAAGGAGTCGGCCGAGATCGCCTACAGCTACGTGGCCTCGCATCTCGCCGAGCACGGCGCCACCAGCAGCTTCTTCGACGAGGCCTTCGTGCACCTGCACGTGCCGGAAGGCGCGACGCCGAAGGATGGTCCAAGCGCGGGCATCACCATGGCCACCGCGCTGCTGTCGCTGGCGCTCGGGCGACGCATGCGTCGACCCATCGCCATGACCGGCGAGCTGACGCTCACCGGCCGGGTGCTCGCGGTCGGCGGCATACGCGAGAAGACCATCGCCGCGCGGCGCGCCGGCGTGCGCGAAATCATCCTGCCGGACGCGGTGCGCGGGGAGTTCGACGAGCTGCCGGCGCACGTCACCCGCGGCTTGCGTTTCCATTTCGTGACGCACTATCCCGAGGTGGCGGCCATCGCCTTCGGCTGAGTCGAATCGCGGCGGCGAATGCGGGCGAGTATGCGATACTCGCGCGCATCCGCCGCGTATCGAGGCCACGATGTCCATCGTCACGGAACCTTCCCTGCTGGTCTACCGGCGCACGAAAATCGTCGCCACCGTCGGACCCGCGTCGAACAGCGAAGAGGCTCTTCGCGCGCTCATCGAAGCCGGCGTCGACGTGTTCCGCATCAATCTTTCCCACGGCAGCCATGCCGCCCACGGCGCGGCCATCGCGGCGATTCGGCGCGTGGCGCAGCAGCTCGGCACGCCGACCGCGATCCTGGCCGACCTGTGCGGGCCCAAGATTCGCACCGGGCGCTTCCGCGACGGCGCGGTGGAGCTCGTCACCGGCAGCACGGTGACCGTCACCACCGCCGACGTGCTCGGCGACGAGCGCGTCATTCCCTCGCAGTACGAGTCCCTGCCCGGCGACGTCGCGCCCGGCAATCGCATCCTCCTGAACGACGGCGCGGTGGAACTGCGCGTGGTCGCCGTGCGGGAGCACGAGGTCGAATGCCAGGTGGTGGCGGGCGGACCGGTGGGCGATCACAAGGGCATCAACCTGCCGGGCGCGGCGGTGTCCGCGCCATCGCTCACCGACAAGGATCGCGCCGACGCGCAGTTCGCGATGGAGGCGGGCGTGGACTTTCTCGCGCTGTCCTTCGTGCGCAGCGGCGCCGACGTGAAGAGCCTGCGCGAGCTGGTCTACGCCGCCGGCTCGCCGGCGGGCATCATCGCCAAGATCGAAAAGCCCGAGGCCTTGGCCAACAGCGAGGACATCATCAATCTCGCCGACGGCATCATGGTCGCGCGCGGCGATCTCGGCGTGGAACTCAACCCCGAGCAGGTGCCGCTCGCCCAGACCCAGCTCATCACCCGCGCGCGGCAGCTGAACAAGCCGGTGATCGTCGCGACCCAGATGCTGGAATCGATGATCAGCAACGCGCGGCCGACCCGCGCCGAGGTGTCGGACGTGTCCTTCGCGGTGGCGAGCGGCGCCGATGCGGTGATGCTGTCAGGCGAATCGGCGGTGGGGCGCTACCCGGTGGCGGCGGTGCAGATGATGGACCGCGTCGCGCGCCAGACCGAGGCCTACTACTGGCAGGCCGGGCTGACCTATGGCGGCACCCAGACGCCGCCACCCGCGCGGCCGCTGCCCTTTGGCGACGCGGTCGCGGCCGCCACCGCGCGCCTCGTGGAGGACATCCACGCGCGCGCGGTGATCGTGATCTCCATGCAGGGTATGACCGCGGCGACCTTGAGCTCCGCGCGCCCCTCGGCGCCGGTGGTCGCCATCTCCTGCGATCACCAGACCTGCCGGCGCATGAATCTCATGTGGGGCATGATTCCGCACTTCGTGCCGGGGGTCGGCAGCGACAACCCGAACCAGATCGCGCGCCGCGTGGCGCGTGAACTCAAGCTCGCCGACCAGGGCGGCTACATCGTCATGGTGCGTGGCTTCAACGCCGATCCGGCGATCAATTCGCCGTCGATCACGTTGCTGCAGGTCTAGGCAGGGTGAAGACGGGACAGACCCCGTACGGGGTCTGTCCCTGCATCTGTCCCAGCATTCGTCAGAACGGGATGTCGTCGTCGAAGGAATCCATCGGCGGTTCGCTCGAACCGCCGCCGCGCGGACCGTCGCCGCCGCGTCCGCCACCGCTCGGGCGACCGCCGCCGCCGCTGCCGCCGCCGCGCTCGTAGCCGCCACCGCTGCCACCGCCTTCAAAACCGCCACCGCCGCCGCCCGCGCCGCCACGGCCGCCGAGCATCTGCATCTCGCTCGCGACGATTTCCGTGGTGTAGCGCTCGTTGCCGTCCTTGTCCTGCCACTTGCGCGTCTGCAGGCGGCCCTCGACGTAGAGCTGCGAGCCCTTCTTGACGTACTGCTCGACGATTTCGGCGAGCTTGCCGAAGAACACCACGCGGTGCCATTCGGTGCGTTCCTGCTGCTCGCCGGAGTCGCGATCGCGCCAGGCTTCGGCGGTGGCGAGGCGGATGTTCGCCACCGCGCTGCCGCCGGCGGTATAGCGCACTTCCGGATCGGCGCCGAGGTTGCCGATGAGCATGACTTTGTTGAGGCCGCGTGCCATGGGTGTTGTCTCCCTGTAGTGGTTTGTCCGACCGGTCCGTGGTCGTGTTCGAGGCTCGGATTCTACCCAAGCCGGGCGCGGGCCGTCAGTCCTGGAGCCGCGCGGTGAGGGCTCCAGTCGGAGCGCGGAGCGCCGCCAACAGCCACCCGACGCAGAGGATCGCGCACAGGCCCGGCACCGCGGCGAAGCCGATCCGCCCGGCCACCAGGCCCCCGAGCGTGCCGCCGATGAACATGCCGAAGAACTGGAAGGTGGCATAGGCGCCGAGCGCCGTGCCCTTGTGGGCCGGGGGCGCGACCCGCGAAATGAGGCTCGGCAGCGAGGCCTCGAGGAAATTGAAGGCGGTGAAGAACACGACCAGCGCGGCGATGGTGCCGGCGCGCTGGTGCCAGGCCAGCCACAGCAGCGCCTCGGCGATCACCAGCCCGGCGATCGAGCCGAGCGAGATGCGCATCAGCCAGGCGCCGCGGCCCGCCAGGCGGATGAGCGGCGCCACCAGCACGATGGACACCAGCAGCACCGGCAGGTAGATGCTGTGATGGCGGGCGGTCGGCAGGTTGAGGCCCTCGCGGAGATCCACCGGAATGGCGACGAAGCTCGCCGCCAGCACCAGGTGCAGCGCCAGCACGCCGAAGTACAGCACGCGCAGTTCCGGTGCGCTGACCGCCGCCCAGGACAGACGCTCCGCGTGCCGCACGCGCTGCTCGCCCCTGGGTACCAGGTAGTGCAGCACCGGCAGGGCCAGAAGGCCCATCAGCCCGGAGGCCAGGAACAGGCCGCGCAGGCCAAATGCCCCGTCGATCATCGGACCGACGACGAACGCGACCGAGAAGGCGATGCCGATGGCGATGCCGATCAGCGCCATCACCTTGGTGCGTTGCTCATCGCGCGTCAGATCCGACGCGAGCGCCAGGCTCGCGCCCGACACCGCGCCCGCGCCTTGCACGGCGCGGCCGATCAAGACCGGCAGGATGTGCTGGCCGAAGGCGGCGACGATCGAGCCCGCGGTGAAGATGAGAAGCCCGGCGGTGATCACCGGCCGGCGTCCCAGTCTGTCGGACAGGAGGCCGAAGGGGATCTGCAGGCAGGCCTGGGTCAGGCCGTAGACGCCCAAGGTCAGACCGACCATGAACGGGGTCGCGCCGGCCAGCTTGTCGGCGTACAGCGCCAGCACCGGCACCAGCATGAACAGCCCCATCATCCGCAGGAAGAACACGCCGCAGAGCGCGAAGGTCGCGTGGCGTTCCTGGGGCGTGAAGGCGCTGCTGTCGGACACAGTGGAAACGAATTGAGCGGTTGGGAAAAAGCGCCGTATAGTACCCGTTTGCCCTTCGCCGGCGCCAGTCGCGGCCGCAGTCCTGGAGAACGCTTCGCCACACCATGGATACGATTCATCTTCGCGGCGCTCGCACGCACAACCTCAAGAACGTCGACCTCGATCTGCCGCGCGACCGGCTCATCGTGATCACCGGCCTGTCCGGCTCGGGCAAGTCCTCGCTCGCCTTCGACACCATCTACGCCGAGGGCCAGCGCCGCTACGTGGAGTCGCTGTCGGCCTACGCGCGCCAGTTCCTGTCGATGATGGAAAAGCCCGACATCGATCACATCGAGGGCCTGTCGCCGGCGATCTCCATCGAGCAGAAGTCGACCTCGCACAATCCGCGTTCGACGGTCGGCACCATTACCGAGATCTACGACTACCTGCGCCTCTTGTTCGCGCGTGTCGGCGAGCCGCGCTGCCCGGACCACGCCGAGATCCTCGAAGCCCAGACCGTCTCGCAGATGGTCGACCAGGTGCTGGCGCTCGCGCCCGATTCGCGTTGGATGCTGCTCGCGCCGGTGGTGCGCGGGCGCAAGGGCGAGCACCACCAGGTGTTCGAGCATCTCGCGCGCCTGGGCTACCTGCGCGCGGTGGTCGATGGCGAAGTGGTGATGCTCGACCAGCCGCCGGCGCTGGCGCTGCGCAAGAAGCACGACATCGACGTCGTCATCGATCGCTTCCGCGTGCGTGAAGACCTGAAGCAGCGCCTCGCCGAGTCCTTCGAGGCGGCGCTCGAACTCGGCGAAGGCGTGGCGCGGGTCGTGCCCATGGAAGGCGAGCAGGCCGGCGCGGGCGCGGAGCTCGTGTTCTCCTCGCGCTTCGCCTGCAAGGTGTGCGGGTACAGCATCAGCGAACTCGAGCCGCGGCTCTTCTCGTTCAACAACCCGGTCGGCGCCTGCACCGCCTGCGACGGACTCGGCACCGTGCAGTTCTTCGACGAGCAGCGCGTCGTGCAGCGGCCGGAAGTGAGCCTGCCGGCCGGCGCGATCCGCGGTTGGGATCGGCGCAACGCCTACTACTTCCAGCTCATCACCGCGCTCGCGAAGCACTACGGCTTCGATATCGACACGCCCTTCGGCGAACTGCCGCCGGCGGTGCGCCAGGTCATCCTGCACGGCAGCGGTGAAGAGGAGATCGAGTTCACCTACTTCAAGGCCGGCGGGCGCGCCTACAAGCGCAAGCACGCCTTCGAGGGCGTGCTGCCGAACATGGAGCGTCGCTACCGCGAGACCGATTCCAACATGGTGCGCGAGGAACTCGCCCGCTACCAGGGTTCGAAAGCCTGTCCGGAATGCAGCGGCACGCGCCTCAATCGCGCCGCGCGCAACGTCTACATCGGCAGCCACAACCTCGCCGACGTGACTTCCATGGCCATCGGCCGCAGCCACGCGTTCTTCGACAAGCTGAGCTTGAAGGGCAAGCGCGGTGAGATCGCCGAGAAGATCATCAAGGAAGTGAAGCTGCGCCTGACCTTCCTGGTGAACGTCGGTCTCGACTATCTCACGCTCGATCGCAGCGCCGACACCCTGTCCGGCGGTGAGGCGCAGCGCATCCGCCTCGCGAGCCAGATAGGCGCGGGCCTGGTGGGCGTGATGTACATCCTGGACGAGCCTTCCATCGGTCTGCACCAGCGCGACAACCAGCGGCTGCTCGCGACCCTGGTACACCTGCGCGACCTCGGCAACACGGTGATCGTGGTCGAGCACGACGAAGAAGCCATTCTCGCCGCCGATCACGTGGTCGACATGGGGCCGGGCGCTGGTGTGCACGGCGGGCGCGTGGTGGCGCAGGGCAAGCCGGCAGAGATCGCGGCCTGCGCCGAATCGCTCACCGGCCAGTACCTGTCCGGCCGGCGCGGCATCGCCATTCCGCACTTGCGGCTCAAGCCCGATCCGAAGCGCATGCTCGGTATCCGCGGCGCGCGCGGCAACAACCTGAAGGGCGTGGATGTCGACATCCCGGTCGGGCTCATGACCTGCGTGACCGGCGTGTCGGGCTCGGGCAAGTCGACGCTCGTGAACGACACCCTGTTCGCCGTCACCGCGCGTGAACTGAACGGCGCGACGGTCAGCGCGGCCGAGCACGACGCCATCACCGGGCTCGATCACTTCGACAAGGTGGTGGACATCGATCAGAGCCCCATCGGCCGCACACCGCGCTCCAATCCCGCGACCTACACCGGCCTCTTCACGCCGATACGTGAACTCTTCGCCGGCGTGCCGGAAGCACGCTCGCGCGGCTACGAGCCGGGGCGCTTCTCCTTCAACGTCAAGGGCGGGCGCTGCGAGGCCTGCCAGGGCGACGGCGTGATCAAGGTCGAGATGCACTTCCTGCCGGACGTCTACGTGCCCTGCGACATGTGCAAGGGCAAGCGCTACAACCGCGAGACGCTCGAGATCACCTACAAGGGCCGCAGCATCAGCGACGTGCTCGAGATGACGGTGGAGGAGGCGCGCGGCTTCTTCGAGGCGGTGCCGGCCATCGCCACCAAGCTGCAGACGCTGGCCGAAGTCGGACTGTCCTACGTGCGTATCGGCCAGAATGCCACCACGCTCTCGGGCGGCGAGGCGCAGCGCGTGAAGCTGTCGCGCGAACTGTCCAAGCGCGATACCGGCAAGACCCTCTACATCCTGGACGAGCCGACCACGGGTTTGCATTTCTACGACATCGAGCAGTTGCTCAAGGTCCTGCACCGGCTGCGCGATCATGGCAACACCGTGGTGGTGATCGAGCACAACCTCGATGTCATCAAGACCGCCGACTGGGTCATCGACCTCGGACCCGAGGGCGGCACCGGCGGCGGTGAGATCCTCGCGGTCGGCACGCCCGAGGAGGTGGCGGCCAATCCGCGCTCGCATACCGGGCGCTTCCTCACCGAAGTGCTGCAGCGGCCGGCGCCGGCGCGCGCCTCGGCCTGAGCGAAGGCGGCGCGCATGGACGTGATCGACACCGCTACTCATCACACGCTCCGGCCTGGGCCGCGCAATGCCATCACTGACGTGGCCGGCGTCGCGGTCGGCCAAGCGGCGGACGCCGACATCGGCACCGGCGTCACGGTGGTGGTGCCGGCACAGGGCTGCGTAGGCGCAAGCGACGTGCGTGGCGGCGCGCCCGGCACCTTCCTGACCGACATCCTGGACAGCGCCAACGTCGGCCTGCCGGTCGACGCCGTGGTGCTGACCGGCGGCTCGGTGTTCGGCATGGGCGCGGCGCAGGCCGTGATCCACGCCCTCGCGGCAAGCGGGCGCGGCGCGGATTTCGTCGGCCGCACGGTGCCCTGCGTGCCCGCGGCCGTGATCTTCGACTTGCACGCGCACCGGCGTGACGACTGGCTGGAGGCCTCGCCCTACCCGGCGCTGGGCCGCGCGGCGCTGGCCGCGGCTTGTGTCGAGGTCGCACAGGGTTCAGTCGGCGCCGGCACCGGCGCGTCGGCCTGCAGCTACGCGGGCGGCGTCGGCACGGCGTCGGCCGTCACCCTGGACGGTCTCGTGGTGGGCGCCGTGGTCGTGGTCAACAGCTTCGGCGAAGTGGTGATCCCGGGCACGAAGCACTTCTGGGCCTGGCCCTTCGAATTCGGCGACGAGTTCGGTGGCCTCGGCGGGCCCGCGGGACGGGCGCCGCTCTCCCCCGAACTGTCCGTGCCGCCGGCCCTGCGCCAGCCCGGCATGAGCACCACGCTGGCGGTGGTCGCGACCAATGCCTCGCTCGATCGGCCGGCAGCCAAGCGCATGGCGATCATGGCCCAGGATGGCATCGCGCGCGCCGTGCGGCCGGTGCACACGCTCTACGACGGCGACGTGGTGTTCACCCTCGCGACCGGCGAGCGCGCGACTCCCGCCGACCCGCTCGAGCAGGCGCGCATCGGCCATCTCGCCGCCGACTGCGTGGCGCGCGCCATCGCGCGTGCGGTGTACCACGCCGGACCGCGCGCGCAGCCGCCCTCGTGGCGCGAGACCTGGGGCTGAGTCGCGCGCGAGCCGTTCAGATGCCGAGCTGCTGCCCGACCAGGTAGCCGTAGAGCGTCAGTACCGCGGCGCTCGCCAGCCGTTCGTAGAATCCGCCGCACGCACTCGCGAGGCGCAGCGTCGCGAAGCGCCGATCGATGAGTCCGCCGAGTTCGCGGCCGAGCGCGCCGGCCAGTCGCGGCAGCAGCACGGCGAGACCGAGCAGGGCGGCGGCGGCCGGTGGACTCGGCCAGGCCGACGCGCTCTGCGCGCCGAGCTCGCGGCAGAGCGCGTCGAACAGGAAGCCGGCCAGCACGCAGCCCTGCACGGTGAAGATCGCCGCGGCGCGCTGCGCGGTCCACGGCACGCGCGCGGCCAGCAGGCCCGCCGCCGGCAGGATGACCAGCAGCGCGGCCGCGCCGGTCGGCGCGAGGCGCAGGAGTTCGACCAGCGAGGTCGCCGCGCGCAGCCCGAAGATGCCGGGATAGGTGAGCAGCACCGCGGCCGCCACGCTCGCGAAACGGGCCAGCGGCGACAGCGTGTCGCGCCAGCGTCGGCGTCGCGCCTCCGTGTCGCCGGCCTCGGTCGGGCGCGCAGCCAGCCAGTCCTCCAGCGCACCGCCCACGCACAGCACGGCGGTCAAGCAGAGCAGGGCCTGGGCGGGCGGCAGGGGCAGCATCGTGCGTGGTCAGTGGGGGGCGGGGCTATCGGGTATCATGCCGGCCATCCCCGTTTGCACAGGACTCCACGGCATGTCCGTACTGATCTGCGGTTCGCTCGCCTTCGACAACATCATGGTGTTCCAGGACCGGTTCAAGCATCACATCCTGCCCGACAAGATCCACATCCTGAACGTGTCCTTCCTGGTCCCGGAGCTGCGCCGCGAGTTCGGTGGCTGCGCGGGCAACATCGCTTATAACCTGAAGCTGCTGGGCGGCGCACCCCTGATCATGGGCACCGTCGGCACCGACTTCGCGCCCTACGCGGAGTGGCTCGCGCGCCATGGCATCGACACGCGCTGCATCACCACCGTGGAAGGCGCGCTCACCGCGCAGGCCTTCATCACCACGGATCTCGACGACAACCAGATTACTGCCTTCCATCCCGGCGCGATGAACCACTCGGCGCGCAACAAGGTGGCCGAGGCCGGCGCGGTCGAACTCGCCATCGTCGCGCCCGACGGCCGCGACGGCATGCTGAGCCACGCGCGCCAGCTGGCCGACGCCGGCATTCCCTTCATCTTCGATCCGGGTCAGGGCATGCCGATGTTCGACGGCGAGGATCTCAAGGCCTTCATCGAGCTCGCGACCTGGGTGACGGTCAACGACTACGAGTCGGAGCTGATGCAGGAGCGCACGGGCTTGTCCCCCGAGGCGATCGCCGAACGCGTCCGCGCCTGCATCGTGACGCGCGGCGGCGAAGGTTCGCGGATCTACACCCGCGAGGGTCGCATCGATATTCCCGCGGCAAAGCCCGCGAGCCTGACGGATCCGACCGGCTGCGGCGACGCCTACCGCGCCGGCCTCCTGTACGGCCTGGTGCGGGGCCTGCCGTGGGAGACCACCGGGCGCATCGCCTCGCTGTGCGGCGCGATCAAGATTGCCCACGCCGGCACCCAGAACCACCACTACACGCGGGACGCGTTCGCCGCGCGCTACCAGGCGGAGTTCGGCGCGCCGCTGGCGTGGTGAGGGGCATAATGCGGAACCGTCGCCTGGAACGTTCAAGGCCATGATCCCGTTTCCGCACATCGATCCCGTCGCGTTCAAGGTCGGCCCCGTCGCCGTGCACTGGTACGGGCTGTCCTACATCGTCGGCATCGCGCTCGGCTGGGGCCTCTTGCACGACCGCGCCGCGCGCAGCGACGGCCGCTGGACGCGCGAGCAGGTCGCCGATCTCGTGTTCTACGCCGCGCTCGGCGGCGTGCTGGGCGGGCGTTTCGGCTACATCCTGTTCTACAACTTCGAGAGCTACCTCGCCAATCCGCTCGGCATCTTCAAGGTCTGGCAGGGCGGCATGTCGTTCCATGGCGGCGCGCTCGGCATGAGCCTCGCGTTGGCGTGGTACGCGCGCGCCAGCAAGCGGTCGTTTCTCGAACTGGCGGATTTCCTGGTGCCGGTGATCCCCATAGGTCTCGGCCTCGGTCGTCTCGCCAACTTCGTGAACCAGGAACTGTGGGGCGCGCCGACCACGGTGCCGTGGGGCGTGGTGTTCACCAATCCCGCGGCCGGCGGCGTGGCGCGCCATCCGAGCCAGATCTACGAGGCGCTCCTCGAGGGCGTGCTGTTGTTCGTGATCCTGAACCTGGTCGCGCGCCGACCGCGGCCGACCGGCATGCTGCTCGGCCTGTTCCTGATGTTCTACGGCCTGTTCCGCTTCGTGGTGGAATTCGTGCGCGAGCCGGACGCGCACATCGGCTACCTGGCCTTCGACTGGTTCACCATGGGGCAGCTGCTCTCGCTGCCGATGGTGATCATCGGGCTCGTCCTGATCGTCGCCGCCAGCCGGCGCTGAGGAGACGGCATGCAGACTTATCTCGATCTCCTGCGGCACGTGCGCGAGCACGGCGTGCGCAAGACCGACCGCACCGGCACCGGCACCTTGAGCGTGTTCGGCTACCAGCTGCGCTTCGACCTCGCCCAGGGCTTTCCCCTGCTGACGACCAAGAAGCTGCACTTGAAGTCGATCATCCACGAGCTGATCTGGTTCCTGCGCGGCGAGTCCAACATCGCCTACCTCAAGCAGCACGGCGTCAGCATCTGGGACGAATGGGCCGATGCGACAGGCGAACTCGGGCCGGTGTACGGCGTGCAGTGGCGGTCCTGGCCGACGCCGGGCGGCGGTCACATCGATCAGCTCGCCGAGGTCATCGCAGCCATCAAGCGCACGCCCGATTCGCGTCGCCTGGTGGTGAGCGCCTGGAACGTCGCCGAGGTGCCGCGCATGGCGCTCGCGCCCTGCCACGTGATGTTCCAGTTCTACGTGGCCGACGGTCGGCTGTCCTGCCAGATGTACCAGCGCAGCGCCGACATCTTCCTGGGCGTGCCGTTCAACATCGCCTCCTACGCGCTGCTGACCATGATGGTCGCGCAGGTCTGCGATCTCGCGCCCGGCGATTTCGTGCACACGCTCGGCGACGCGCATCTCTATCTCAACCACCTCGAGCAGGCGGATCTGCAGCTGACACGCACGCCCTACCCGGCGCCGACCATGCGGCTCAATCCCGCGGTGAAGTCCATCGACGCGTTCACCTACGAGGACTTCACTCTCGAAGGCTACGTCGCCCATCCGCACATTCCCGCGCCCGTCGCGGTGTGAGCGCGCGCCGATGCGCGTGAGCTTGGTGGTCGCGATGGCGCACGACGGCGTGATCGGCCGCGACGGCGGCATGCCCTGGCACCTGCCCGCCGAGCTCAAGCGCTTTCGCGCCATCACCATGGGCAAGCCCATCGTCATGGGACGCCGCACCCATGACTCCATCGGCCGGACTCTGCCGGGTCGGCGCAACATCGTTCTGAGCCGCGATCCTGCCTATCGAGCCGCCGAGGGCTGTGAAGTCTTCCCATCGCTGGACGCGGCGCTCGCCGCGCTTACCGACTGCGAGGAAGTGATGATCATCGGCGGTGCCACGCTCTACGCTGAAGCGTTGCCGCGCGCCACGCGGTTGCACCTGACCGAGATCGACGCCGAACTGGCGGGCGACACCTGGTTTCCTGCATTCGACCGAGACCAGTGGCGCGAGGTGGCGAGCGAGGCGCGCGGCATCGATGCCGACAATCCGCTCGCGTGGCGCCATGTGGTGCTGGAGCGGGAAGCCGCGCCTTAGCTCAAGTCGCGCGTGAGCGCGCTGTCGATGAGCAGTGTGACCGCCGCATCCGCGTGGGTATAGGTAGCGTAGAGTTCGCCCGCGAGCGTGACGTCCTGGCCCGCGACCCAGCCCTGTCCGCCGGCCTCGACGCGGTCGCCGGTATCGCCTTCGACCACGAGCTGCCGCGTGGCGGCATCGAGAAACATGCCGCTCGCATCCGGCAGGGCCAGCACGTCGCGCACCGCGAGACGCAAGGTGTTGTCGCCGCTGCCCGTGAGATCGATGCGTTCGATGCCGATGATGCGTGAGTCCGATACGACGGTCAGATCGAGCGTGACGCCGGCGCCGATGAGTCGCAGTCGGTCCTCACCGCCGCCGCCGTCCGCGCGGCGCAGGCCGTCCCGCCATACGAGCGTGTCAGTGCCGCCACCACCGCGCAGCACGTCGGCGCCGCCACCGCCGTCGAGCAGGTCGTCGCCGAGGCCGCCCACGAAGTTTTCATCCGCGTTCGTGCCGCTGAGCGTGTCCGACGCCGCGCCGCCCTGGCGCGTCACCACACCGTTGAAGTCGCGCCCATGCACGACGTAGGCCGCACCCGCGTCGGCCAGGTTCGGGTTGCCCACCGGCGCGCCGATCAGCAGATCGTCGAAGCCGTCGCCATTGACGTCGCCGGCGCCGCTGACCTCCGCGCCGCTGCCGCTCTCGGCGGTGGCACCGTCCAGCCGGATCCCGTTGGTGCCGTCGATGTCGCTCAAGACCAGGCGCGCCGCGAAGCCGTCGCCGCGCCCGAACACCACGTAGCTCGAGCCCGAGCGCACGCCGTTCGGTGTCTCGCGGTACACGCCGATGAGAATGTCGTCGTAGCCGTCGCCGTTGACGTCGCC
>JBFWYG010000016.1:19907-40596 GCA_050186725.1 Gammaproteobacteria bacterium
GCCATCGCCGTTGACGTCGCCCGCGCCGCTGACGTGCGTGCCACTGGTGTCGTCGGGCTGCACGCCCGTCAGCTTGACGCCCGCGATGGCGTCCAGGCTGTCGAGATCGAGAGCGGCGGGAAAGCCGTCCTCCCGTCCGAACACGAGGTAGCTCACGCCCGCGCGGTCATTGGCCAGGCGGTCGCCGATCAGCATGTCGGCGTAGCCGTCGCCATTGATGTCGCCAACGCCGGCCAGGGCGAGGAAGTCGTAGGCGCCCGGCACATCGCCCACCAGGCGAAAGCCATCGTTGCCGTCCAGCGTGGCGAGATCGACGCTCGGCGCCGACGCGTCCGCGCGACCGAACACGACGAACGCGCCGCGCGGCTGGGTCGTGGTGTGGGAGGACGGCGCGCCGATGAAGAGGTCGTCGAGGCCGTCGCCGTTCACGTCGCCGGCGCTCGCGACGGCGCCGCCGACGTTGTCACGCGCGAAGAGACCGTCGAGGCGATAGCCGTTCGTGCCGTTCAGGTTGGCGAGTGGCATCGCGCCGCCGACCAGGCGCGGCACGGTGGCTTCGACGAGCAGCGTCGCGTTGCCCTGCGTGAAGCGGGCATAGCCGACGCCGTCGAGCGTTCTCGAGCCGGCCACCTGCCAGTCGCCATGGGCCGTGACCAGGTCGTCGCTGCCGGCGCGCACGCGCAGCGTGTCGCTGTCGGACAGGCTCGCCACCCGCGCCGCCGTCAGGGTGAGCGCATTGGCGCCGCTGCCGCGGATGTCGAGCGTTTCGACGGCTGCGGCGCGCTGCAGTGTCGTGCTGGAGATTGCGAGCCCCGCGCCGGTGAACAGCAAGGTGTCGACGCCGCTGCCGCCGCTCTGCACGAGGTCCGCGCGATCAAAAATCAGCACATCGTCACTGGCGCCGCCACGCAGGATGTCCGCGCCGCCGCGACCATGCAGGCGGTTGGCGCCGCGATTGCCGAGCAGGGTGTTGGCGCCGTCGTTCCCGGTGCCGAGCAGGTTGGCCACGCCGCTCAGCGTGAGGTTCTCCTGGTGGGCGCCGAGCGCGTAGCTGACGTTTGCCTTCACCAGGTCGAGGCCGGGATCGGTCAGCGTCTTGTCAATCTCGCTGGGTCCGTCGATGACATAGGTGTCGTCGCCCGCGTCGCCGCGCAGCCGGTCGCGCCCGCGGCCGCCATCCAGCAGGTCGTCACCCGCGCCGCCCAGCAAAGTGTCGTTGCCAGCGCCGCCGAAGAGCCTGTCATCGCCCGCGAGTCCGACGAGGACGTCGGCGCGAGCGTCGCTCGTCAGGGTGTCGTTTCTGGAGGTGCCGCGTTTGACCGCCATGTAAGGCCTGTCTTGGCCCGCCGTCGGGCCGCAAGGCTGTTCACCCTAGCCGAAGCATCGGACGCCGGACAGCCCCGCGGCGGGAGCGAGCAAATAGAGCGACGGCGATGCAGGAACGGAGCGACGCCGCGGACCGGCACCAACCACTCGGCCAGGCGGCTTCAGCGCCGGAAGTCGCGCACGACCACGCCGAGCAGCGCGGCTACCTGCCGCGCCTCGCGCGCGATAGTGGCCGCGTCGTGATGGTCCACGAGGTTGCAGCGTCGGCCATCGTGGAGGGCGAGGTTCAATTCATAGCCGGTGAACTTGAGGTCGGCGTCTTCCACCTGCTTGGCCAGGATCTCCACGGCGGCCACCTGCGCGAAGTCGAGGGTGAGGGTCGCCGCGGTCGGCAGACCCGGAGCGAAACGCGCCCGGGTGAGTACTTCGATGCGTCTTCGGCGCGGATCGAACACGCTGCCGGCCGCGTACTGCGCGGCCACGCGTCGGCCCAGCACCACGAGGCCGCCGCCCGCGGCGAGGGCCGCCACGCCCGCCGCGACCGAGCTCGTCAGCGCCGGTATCGCGGCCAGCGCGCACAACCAGCCCAGGCCCTGCACGCTGGCGAGCGCAATGCGCGCGACCGCGGTCGGGCGGTAGCGCCACAGCGCGCCCTCACGATGCAACCTATGGGTCACGAGGTTGGCGCTCGCGCCGGGAGCGAGGGGTGCTGGAGGCGGGCAGGGCGAAGTCGGGGTATCCATCGCACTATGTAGCGCGCAATGGGTCGCGGGGTTTAGTCGAGCGGAGGCGTGGCCGACGCACGCAACACTGCGAACCGAAGACGAGCGTCCTCGCCTAGCCCTGCGGCTGGCGTGGTGTGGGCTGCGGGACGGGATTCGCAGCCCGCGCGATCTCGAGATTCACCTGCCCCACTTTCAGTCCCCACCAGCCCACGGTCGCGTTGTTCACCACCCGCCCGTCCGGCAGCTTGGCGAGCACGTCGCGGAAGCGCAGCTTGGGCCCGGGCTTGCCGTCTTCGCCCGGCACGCGCATGGCGTACTCCAGGCGGAACACGCCGCCATCGGTGAAGCCGCGGGCGAGTCCGACCACGTCTTCGCGCGTGCCCTGGAAGTCGCCGGCGGGCGTGCGGGTCAGGCGCCAGGTCTTGCGGTCCTTCTCGCCGTCGTCGAAGGCGAAATCCTCGACCAGCGTCAGCGTGGTCCCATCCCAGGTGCCTTCGAGGTAGGCGGTGAAACCACGGTCGACTCCGGTGATGGTGCTGAAGCGGCCGCGTCCGACGGTATGGCCGACCAGGTCCTTCTCCAGCACGAACAGCCCGCCCACCGCTTCCGGCGGCGGGGCCGGCGCGGTGGCGCAGGCGCCGAGACCCAGGGGGGCGAACAGGAGCGCGGCGAGGCGTCGGTGCATGGCGGACTCCGGCGGCGTGGTTTTGCCAATGGTCCACCGACTACGCCCGTCCCCGGCGCCTGGATTACTCGCCAGCGCCGCGCGGACCACCACGCTACCGCCAAAGTTCCCTTCGTCCGCCTCGCTAAAGGCGAAAACGGCCCTCGGCATTTTCTGCTGTGCGGCGCGCGGCCCATCGGCGAGCCTCCGGTCAGAGGAACGGAGGTCCCCATGCGCTTCAATCATCTGCTCGCCTACCTCGATACCCGTCGCGTGGCGAACCCGGCGCGCACCCGCGCCTGCCTCGCGAGCCTGGCCGACCTGGCTGCCGCCCACGATGCGCGTCTGACCCTGTGTGATGTGCTCGAACCGCCGCCGGCGGCGGCCGGACGCACCTCGGAGCGCGTCGCGGCGCTGCGCGGTCGCTACGTGCTGACCGCGCTCGAGCACCTGGCGGCGGAGCTGCGGGGACGGGTCGTCGCGGAGTACGTGCTGCTGGAGGGCAGCGCGTTCATCGCCGTCTCGCGGCACGCGGCCCGCCACGGCATCGACCTCGTGGCCGTGCTGGACGGCACCGACGGCGACGGCCGGCCAGACGCTACCGCCAGGCATCTCGTGCGCAAATGCCCAGCGCCGGTGTGGGTGATGGGGCCGCGCGGCCACGGCGCGCGGCAGCGCCTGCTGGTGGCCGTGGACCGCGACATCTTTCCCGCGACCGCTGCGCCGCGGGACATGGCGGGGCGCCTGGTCGACGCCGCCATCGCGCTCGCGCGCGCTCAGCCGGCCAGCCTGCATCTCGCCCACGCCTGGCAGGTCTACGGGGCGGAACTGATGGAGGATCCGGGGCTCGGGCTCGACGCCGCCGACCTCGAAGCCTACGTCGACAGTCAGCGCTACAGCCACCACCTGTGGCTGGAAGAACTGCACGACGCGCTGCGCGCGCGGTTGGCGGCGCGCGGCGAGATCGCGTTCGAGACCACCACCCACCTCATCGAGGGCGATGCCGCCGAGGTGCTGCCCGCGCTGGCGCGACGCCTGGCGGTGGATGCGCTGCTGCTCGGCACGCTCGGCGCGAGTCGCGCGCCCGGCGTCCTGATCGGCAACACCGCCGAAGAGATCCTCGGCCGCGTGGGCGTACCGATACTCGCGCTCAAGCCGCCGGGCTTCGAGTCACCGCTCATGGCGCCCGACGCCTGAGCGGCGTTCCAATATCAGTCGAAATCGGCCGCGAACCCGGACCGCACCTGGACCAGCCTGTCATCCTCCAGGCACAGCGCGCTCAGTTCGCCGCCCCACACCGCGCCGCTGTCCAGCGGGTAGACGTGGTGTTCACTCCAGCGCGCGCGCGGCAGGTGCAGCGTCGACCAGTGGCCGAACACGACGCCGTGGCCGGCGTTCGCGCGACCGGGAACGGCGAACCACGGCAGGAGCGGCTTGTCCGCCGTGGGCTCGCTCTTGTCGTTCAGTTCCAGGCGGCCGTCCGGCGCGCAGTAGCGCATGCGGGTCAGGCAGTTGGTGATGAAGCGCAGCCGCGCCGGGCCGCGCAGCGCGGGGTCCCAGCGGTCAGGCTGGTCGCCGTACATGTGCGCGAGAAACTCGCCCAAGCCCGGTCCGCGCAGCGCGGCTTCCGCTTCCGCGGCACAGGCGCGCGCGGTGGCGAGGTCCCACTCCGGCGACAGGCCGGCGTGGACCAGCACGCGGTCGAGGTTCGCGTCGTAGTGCAGGAGCGGTTGACGCCGCAGCCAGCCCAAGAGTTCGTCGCGGTCGGGCGCCTGCAGCACGTCGGTAAAGGTGTCGCGGCGCCGCGGCTTCGCGCTCGGCAGGTGCGCACAGGCGAGGAGATGCAGGTCGTGGTTGCCGAGCACCGTCACCACGCACGGGCCGAGCGCGCGCACCCGTCGCAGGACGGCGAGCGAGGCCGGTCCGCGATTGACCAGGTCACCCACCAGCCACAGCCGATCCCGTGTCGGCTCGAACGCGATCTTGTCGAGCAGCGCGCCCAGTTCGGCGTCGCAGCCCTGGATGTCGCCGATGGCCCAGGTCGCCATGCCGCGCTCAGTTCAGGATGCGCGGCACCGCGAGGCGGAACAGCGGGATGGCCGCGTTGAACGCTTCGCCGTCCACCGCCTGCATCTGGTAAGAACCCGCCATCGTTCCGAGCGGCGTTTCCAGCACCGCGCCGCTGGTGTAGCGAAACGCCTGGCCGGGCTGGATCAGTGGCTGCTGGCCGACCACACCGTCGCCATGCACTTCCTGGATGCGGCCGTTGGCGTCGGTGATGAGCCAGTGGCGCGACAGGAGCTGGGCCGCGACCGAGCCGTGGTTGGCGATGGTGATGGTGTAGGAGAAGGCGTAGCGGCGGGCGGTGGGTTCGGACTGGGCCTCCAGGTAGGCGGTGTCCGCGCTGACCTGGATGTCGTACTTGGGACTGTTCACGGCGGCGCTCCGGGACTGGCGCGGCGTGCGCCGTCGCCATTGTACCGTTCACGCGCGGCTCGCGCCGCGCGTGAACGCCGCGCTCAGTAGCGTGCGATGACGTGCGTGGCGAAATCGCGGAACACGCGCCGCGCGTGGTCCATGGGCGGCAGCAGGGTGACCTCGCGCAGGCCCGCGGCCTCGGCCGCGCGCAGGCGTTCGATGATCTGCTCGGGCTCGCCGGCCATGATGAAGGTCTCGATCGCTTCGGGCGTGATGAAGCGTCGCTCCTCCGGCACCACCCACGAACAGTGTCCCTCGTGGATCTGCAGGTAGCGCTTGTGTTCGGGTGTCGCCATCTTCTCGACGTGGGCGCAGTAGGCCTCCCAGGTATTGCGGATGGCGGGCGGAATGACCGCTTCGTCGCCGGTGAGCTTCCAGTTCTCGTAGCAGTAGTGCAGGGCGGCCGCGACCTGCGAGCCGCACTGGTCGATCACGCGCTCGCTGCTGAGCTTTTCGCCCGGGCCGAGCACCACCGCGGTGGTCAGGGCCGCGGTGTGGAAGTCGTCGCTCAATGTGCGCCCGACCTCGGTCGCGCCGGCGCGCATCAGTTCGAAGCTCTGATGGACCATGGCCGGCGGTTCGTTCAGCGCCGAGATGCGGCCGTCGCCGTAGGCGCCTGCGGCGCGCAGCGCGCCCGGGCCGTTGGCCGCCACCCAGATCGGAATGGGCTGGGTGATGTCGACGAACTTGCGCTCGAGGTGCATGAAGCGAATCGTGCGGGTCTCGCCGTTCAGCGTGTACTCCACCTCTTCGCCGTGAAGCAGCGCGCGCACCACCCGCAGGTATTCGCGGAAGGCCTTGGGCTTCATCGGGTTCATGCCCATGGTGCGCATGGCGGTGTGACCGGTGCCGAGGCCGAGGAACACGCGCCCCGGCGCGAGCGCGGCAATGCTCGCGATGGAATGCGCGGTGACCGGCGCGATGCGCGTGGGGGCGATCGACACCCCGGTGCCAATCTTGATGCGCGAGGTATTGACCGCGGCCAGCGCCAGCACGGCGTAGCAGTCGGACCAGATCATCTGCGAATCGGGCACCCAGGCGTGGTCGTAACCGAGATCCTCCGCCAGCCGCACTACCTGCCAATCGCTGATGTGGGTGGCGAACATGGCGCCGAATTTCATGGGCAGTCTCCCCGTTTGTATGTCGCGCCATCGTCGATGGCCGCCACCGGTGCGTCAAGCGGCCGACGCCGGGATGCGCCGCGCGCCCAGTCCTGCTAGGGTGCGCGACGCGCGGCTCGCGCGCTCGATCACGCCCTCGACTTCCATGGCAGACAAGCCCATCTACGTGCGCGGCGGCTCCTCGCGCAACCTGTTCGCGGTGCGCGTGGCGCTGTTCGTGCTGGTGCCCGTCGCGCTCCTGTTCAACTACTACGTCGGCACCATCGCGCTGTCGCGCGACATCGAGAGCATCGTGTTCGTGCATCCGCTCGGCTGGTCCTACCACAGCGAGACCACCGCGGTGCCGAACATGCGCCGCATCGACTACACCGCGCAGGGCGTCGCCGATGCCATCGCGCGCAACCACGCGGTGCCGCTGTTCCTGCTGAGCAAGTATCCGTCCAGCGAGAAGCGCCCCAATCCGCTGATCGGCGTGAACGCCTACGACCTCGGCAAGGCGGCGCCGCCGACGCCGGAGGCGCTGCTGGCCGCCAACCTGGCCCGCGTGCAAGGCGACGCGAGCGGCAAGCTCGAAGTGGTGGAACCGATCTCGACCCTGCCGCTCGCCACCCTGCCGGCGGCGCGCGTGGTGCTGCGCGCGCCCGGCAAGCGGCTGGATCGCATGACCGTGTACACCGTGGTCGCGGGGCACCTGAGCTTCACCATCGTCGCCTCGGACGCCTCGAGCGGTGAGGACGACATTTCCGCGGACCTGGCGACCTTCCTGGCCAACGTCGCGGTGGAATGACGCCGTCGCCCGCTAGGCGGGTGTCAGCAGGTAGGCGCCGACGATGAGCGCCGTGACCACCGCCACCCACGCCTCGAGAATGGCGCGCCACGGCATGGCGCCCGTCGCGAGTTCCATGAAGTGCAGAAACACCAGGCGAATCTTGATCGCCGCGATCAGCAGGATGGCGAGCGTCGCCGCGCGCGCCGGGGCATCGTTCTCGGCGAGCGCGAACACCACCAGGGTGGCGACGACCAGCATCGCCCAGGTGCGCGTGACGGCAAGACCCGCCAGGCCGCTCATGGCGCGCGCAGCAGGTAGAGCATGGGAAACAGCACCAGCCACAGCAGGTCGACCATGTGCCAGTAGCAGCCGCTCGACTCGAGCCAGGTCAGGTAGCGGCCGTCCTGGTGCGCCGCGCGGCTCTTGGCCAGGCAGATGGCGAGCACCGCCATGCCGCCGACGTAGTGCAGGAAGTGCAGCCCGGTCAGCGCGAAGTAGAACATGAAGAAGTCGTTGGTGAGCAGCGTGATGCCGGCCGCGATCTTGTGCCAGTACTCGTACACCTTGGTCAGCGCGAAGCCCGCGCCGACCAGCATCGCGAGCGCGAGGTGACGTTGCACGGCCGCGCGCCGCCCTTCGCGCGCGCGGTGCACCGCGAGCGCCACCAGCCAGGAGCTGGTCAGCAGGATCAGGGTGTTCAGCGCGCCGAGCAGCGGGTCGAGCGCCTGGCGCGAGGTCTCGAACAGCGCCGGCGCCTTGTAGCGCTCGGTCATGAACAGCAGGAACAGCGCCGCGAACAGGCAGAGATCCGCGGTGATGAACGACCACACGCCCTCGTCACCGGCCAGCCTGCGCTGGCCGGTGACGGGAGGCGTGCTCGGTTCGGCGTGACCCGCGGTCGGATCAGAGGGTCGCACCCGCAACCTTTCCGACGCCGTCACCCGCGAGCGCCCGGTCCGTGGTGGTCGCGCCGCGCGCTTCGGCCTCCAGCCGTCGCAGCGCCGATACCATGTAGGTGGTCAGCCCGACTATCCAGAAGAACCACACGAAGAACTCGATCCAGAAATTGAGCGTGCCCTGGCGCGCGAAGATGCCGCCCTTGAAGTAGGGCATCAAGAGTTCGGCGACGAAGCTCACGCCGACCCAGATGCCGTACCACGCCATCCATTTCGGAATCAGCGGCTCACGGCGCGGGTCCTGGATGAAGGCCATGCCGAGCGCGATCATCTGCACCGAGGTCACCCAGAAGCACATGTCGATCATGAGCCAGCCCATGTCGTACAGGAGCTGCAGGATGGTGTCGTCGAGCACTTCCGGACGATAGGCGCCGGCCAGCCAGAACACGCAGGAACACATCAGCGGCACGACGGTGAGGCCCGCGCCCCACACGGCGAGCGTGGACAGCACGTTGTTGTCCTTCTCGATGCCGATTTCGACGATCTTGGCGAGCGCGAGTCCCCACAGCAGGTAGAACACCGCGAACATCATCGCCATGCCCATGCCGATACGAATGCCATTGGCTTCGGCGCGGAACATGTCGCCGATGTCCTTGGCGGGCAGATCCGCGGGCACGGGCGGGATGGTGTGACCCATGATGCCCCAGAAGACGATGAACACGGCCAGGAACACCGGGCCGCACCAGGTCAGGAAACGCAGGTACTTCAGTCGCTCGACCATGGAAGATTCCCCTCGCAGTGGTGGTGGTCAACTTCGCGACATGACGTCGCGGGCTTGTCCGAGCCCCGGCTCCCCAGCCCGGGCATGGTTGGATGGTAAGCATGCTTACTAAATTTGACAACCTGCGGCCCGCCGGCCGAGCCGCTTACAATCCCGTCACGGCGCCGCCGGCGCGCACAGCGGGGAGGCACATGCCATGGCAACACTGAACGGATCGATCCTCATCGCCCAGAGCCTCAAGCGCCAGGGTGTGAAGCAGGTGTTCGGCGTGATGGGCTTTCCCATCGTCGAACTCGCGCAGGTGGTGCAGAACGAGGGCATCGATTACTACGGCTTTCGCAACGAGCAGTCGGCGAGCTACGCGGCCGGCGCGGTCGGCTACCTGACCGGCCGTCCCGGCGTGTGCCTGACGGTCTCCGGACCAGGCATGGTGCACGCGGTGGCCGGCCTGTCGAACGCCTGGGCCAACTGCTGGCCGATGCTCCTGGTGAGTGGCGCGCCCGACTCCTACCAGCGCGAGCAGGGCGCCTTCCAGGAGGCCCCGCAGCTCGAATCGGCGCGACCCTACGTCAAGCTCGCGACCCGTCCCGATGCGCTGGCGCGCGTGCCTGCCTACATCGAGAAGTGTGTGCGCACCGCCATCTACGGGCGGCCCGGCGCGGTGTACCTCGATCTCCCCAACGACATCATCGCGGACACGCTGCCCGAAGGGGACGTCCGCTGGGCGCCCTGCTGCCCGCCGGCGCCGCGTACGCTCGCCGATCCGGTCCAGGTGGAGGCGGCCCTCGCCGCGCTGCGCGGGGCGAAACGGCCGCTCGTGATCGTCGGCAAGGGCGCGGCCTACGCCCGCGCCGAGCACGAAGTGCGGCGCTTCATCGACGCGACCGGCCTGCCGTTCCTCGCCTCGCCGATGGGCAAGGGCGTGGTACCGGACTCGCACCCGCTGTCGGTCGCGCCGGCGCGCTCGCTCGCGCTGCAGGAAGCCGACGTCGTGTTCCTCATCGGCGCGCGGCTCAACTGGATCATGCATTTCGGCCTGCCACCGCGCTTCGCCGCGGACGTCAAGATCATCCAGCTCGACATCGCGGCCGAGGAGATCGGCACCAACGTGCCGGCGGCAGTCGGCCTGGTGGGCGACGCGCAGGCGGTGATGGCGCAATTCAACGAGGCGCTGGCCGCGGCGCCCTGGCGCTACGACGCCGCCACCCCGTGGTGGGCGGCGCTCAAGGCCAAGATCGCCGAGAACGACGCGCAGGTCGCGGCCATGATGCGGGACGACAGTCTGCCCATGGGTTACTACCGGGTGTTCGCCGCCATTCGCGCCGCGCTGCCGAAGGACGCGGTGATCGTGAGTGAAGGCGCCAACACCATGGACATCGGCCGCGGCGTGATGCCGAACTTGGCGCCGCGCCTGCGCCTCGATGCCGGCACCTTCGGCACCATGGGCGTGGGGCCGGGCTTCGCCGTGGCCGCGGCGGTCGTGCATCCCGACAAGCGCGTGTTCTGCATCGAGGGTGATTCGGCCTTCGGCTTCTCTGGCCTCGAAGTAGAGACCGCCTGCCGCTACCGCTTGCCGATCACCTTCATCGTGGTGAACAACAACGGCATCGGCTCCGGCCCGACCGAACTCGGCGAAGTGGTGCCGCCCAATGCCTACACGCCGAATGCGCGCTACGACCGCGTGGTCGAGGCCTTCGGTGGACGTGGCTTCTTCGTCAACACGCCCGCCGAACTCGAAAGCGCGCTCGCAGCGTCCGCGCGCGAGACCGACAGGCCGACCCTCATCAACGTCATGATCAACCCGACCGCGACGCGCAAACCGCAGAAGTTCGACTGGCTGACGCGCTGAGCGCGCGTCAGGGCGCGTCAGGGCGCGTAGCGCCTGACCGCGGCTTCGAGATCGGCCAGCAGTTCTTCCGCCGCGGGCGGCAGGCTGCGATCGACCAGGGTGCCGAGCAGCACGGGCAGGTCGAGCAGCGCGGCCTGGTGCCCCGGCATGCGCACTGCGACGAAGCCGCCGCTCGCGATTTCCGTGTGCAGCATGGCGGCGGTGGTGAAGCCCACCGCGTCGGTCTCGCGCACGATGGCGCGCACCACGCCGAAGTCGTTCACGATCACCGCGGCGTCGGCGCGCGCCGTGGCGCCGCTCTCCATGCGCAGCTCCTCGGCGATGCGCCGCACGAACCAGCGCGGGCTCGGTCCCTGCACGATGGCGTGACCGAGGATGTCGGCGAGGCTGTGCTCGCGGCCGTCGGCCAGCGGATGGCCGGGTCGCACGAAGGGCAGGGCGCGGATGAGCCCGAGTTCGCGCAGCACGATGCCCGAGGTGGGTACGTCGGGCTGCACGCCGAGGAAGAAGTCGACGCGCTTGTCGCGCAGTTCCTGCACCAGCGCCTCGGAGGCCAGCGCCTGCAGGCGGAAGCGCAGGCCAGGGTAGCGCTCCATGCTGCGCGCGATGGCCTCGGTCAGATAGGGTTCGATGAGGCCGGCCTCGGCGCCGATCGCGAGCCGCCCGCGGGCCGAGCCCTTGATCAGGCTGATTTCGCGATGCGCCTCGTCCATCACGCGCAGCGCCTGCATGGCGGCCTGTACCACCACCCTGCCGTAGACCGTCGGGTGAGTGCCGCGGCGATCGCGCTCGAACAGGCGCGCGCCGTAGGCCGTTTCGAGCCGCGCGATCACGTCGCTCAGCGTCGACTGCGACATGCCCAGCGTCTCCGCCGCCCGGCGCATGTTGCCGGTCAGGGCGAGCTCGGTGAGGGCCGCCAGCTCGTCGCGATGGTTCATACCCTCGGCCTGGTAGGTGACCGAAAAACCGGTCACATCGATTCTATTATCCGGTTTTACGAACGGCAATCTTGGTGCGAGACTTGCCCCGCACGTGAGCCACCGCCCCAGGCCGGGGAGCAGCGCCGCGCTGAGGCCAGGCTTGGCCGCCCACGTCACCGCATCCATGCAAGCTTTCCGGAGGTCCACGCATGAGCCAGTTCGACACCATCATCCGCAATGGCACCATCATCGACGGCACCCGCACGCCGCGTTTCCAGGGCGATGTCGGCATTCGCGACGGCAAGGTGGTCGCCGTGTCGCGCACGCCGCTCACCGGCGACGCCGACCAGGTGATCGACGCCAAGGGCCTGATCGTGGCTCCCGGCTTCGTCGACCTGCACACCCACTACGACGCGCAGATCCAGTGGGACCCGTGGTGCACCCTGTCCGGCTGGCACGGCGTGACCTCGCTCGTGCTCGGCAACTGCGGTTTCGGTTTCGCGCCGGTCGCGCCCGAGAATCGCGAGCGCGTGATGCTCTCGATGTCGCGCGTCGAGGCGATCCCTTTCGACTCGATGAAGGAAGGCATGCTGTGGGACTGGGTGACCTTCCCCGAGTGGCTGGACTCCCTGCAGCGCATGCCGAAAGGCGTGAACATCATCTCCTACGTACCGCTGGGCCCGCTGATGATCTGGGTGATGGGTCTCGAAGAGGCCAAGCGTCGCGATCCGACCCCCGAGGAACTGGCCGAGATGTGCCGGCTCATCGAAGCGGGCATGGACGCCGGCGCCTGCGGCTGGTCGGTGCAGAAGCTCGGCGACGGTTTCACCTCCGTGCAGCGTGACTACGACGGCACGCCGATGGTCACCGACATGATGTCGAACGAGACCTGCCTCGAGTTCGCCCGCGTGCTGAAGCGCCGCGGCAACGGCCACATCCAGATCACCCAGGCCCAGGAAGACATCTACGAGGATCTCGTGTTCGTCGAGAAGCTCGCGGAAGTGTCCGGCGCGCCGGTGCTGTTCAACGTGGTCTCGGCCAACAACTACCACCCCAAGCAGAGCCGTCGACTGCTCGACTGGTGCGCCAAGGCGCGCGAGAAGGGCAACCAGGTGTGGCTGCAGGCGGTCAATGTCGGCAACGAGATGACCTACACCTTCGAGGATTTCAACCTGCTCGACGGACAGGATGACTGGCGTGACGTCACCCTCGGTGACGTGCCGACGCGCAAGGCCAAGATGATGGATCCGGCGATGCGTGAGCGCCTGCGCCACGATTACGATCACGGCCGCATGCCGGTCGTCACCGGCCCGATCCGCAAGTTCCAGATCAAGGAATGCGTGAAGCCCGAAAACAAGAAGTGGGAGGGCATGACGCTCGATGAGATCGGCCAGGCCCAGGGCCGTCACCCGATCGACTGCCTGCTCGACATCGTGGTGGACGAGGACCTGAAGACCGTCATCTTCACCCCGCCGTTCAACACCGACGTGGAACTGAACCGCGAGATCTTCAGCAGCGAATACACCGTGCCGGGCGTGTCCGACGGCGGCGCGCACACCAAGTTCGTGACCATCGGCCGCTACACCACCGAGTTCATCTCGGACTTCGTGCGCGAGAAGGAGATTCTCGGGCTGGAAGAGGCGCACTACCGCCTGTCCTGCCTGCCGGCCAAGATGGCGGGCTTCCTCGACCGCGGCGTGATCGCCGAGGGTCGTCCGGCCGACATCGTGGTCTACGACTACGACGAACTGCAGTGCACCCCTTCCGAGATTGCCCATGACTTCCCGGGCGGCGAGTGGCGCCGCATCCAGAAGGCCATCGGTTACCGCTACATCATGGTCAACGGTGAAGTGACCTTCCGTGACGGCGACTGCACCGGCGCGACGCCGGGCAAGCTGCTGCGTCACGGTCACGCTTGAGGCGAGGAGAGGCCCGGGCGGCGTGAGAGCGCCGCCGGTCGGGGAGAGGGGGGAGCGTATTCTCCACAGGATGCGTCCTCTCCCTGGCTATCTCGCAAGACGAACGGCCCGCACTGCGGGCCGTTTTTTTTGATCTGCTTGGAGGGGACAGACCCCGGATGGGGTCTGTCCCAGCCGCCAGCCGTGCATGGCCGATTGAAATCGGCCCTACACAGGAGCCTTCTGTAGGTCGGTTTTCAACGCGACATTCCTTTGTAGGGCGGGTTTCAACCCGCCATGCACGGCCTCACCGGACAGCGCCGCCCAAGGCCGATTGAAATCGGCCTTACACGCCCACGAAACGCGCGTAATGATCGAGCGTCTTCAGCACCGTCGACTCGTCCATCACCGGCAGCTTCAGGATGATGCGCTTGACGCCCGTCTCCAGCACCCTCACGAAGAGCTCGTCGCTCGGCGCCTCGCCGAGGAAGAACAGCGAGACCTCGAGCTTGGCCGGGTCGCGACCGAGTGCGCGCATCTGCGCATGGATGTCCTCGATGTCCTTCACGGTCTGTTCGAGATCGAAGGTCAACGGCAGCCAGCCGTCGCCGTAGCGCGCCACCTGCTTGCGGCCGAACTCGGTCATCAGCGTGCCGAGCACCACCGGCGGACCCTCGGGGCGCAGCGGCTTGGGGTACTGCCACATCTCGTCGAAGTGCACGAACTCGCCGTCGAAGCTCGCGCGCTCCTCGCGCCATATGGTGCGCACGGCGGCCAGGCGTTCACGCAGCTCGCGCCAGCGGGTCTCGAAGGCCACGCCGTGGTGGCCCATCTCCGCCACGTTCCAGCCGGCGCCGATGCCGAAGATGAAGCGTCCGTCGGACAGCCGGTCGAGGCACGCGACGTGCTTGGCGAGGTTGATCGGATGGTGCTGGTTGATGAGGCACACGCAGGTGCCGAGCCGGATGCGGCTGGTGACCGCGGCGGCCGCGGCGAGCGTGGTGAACGGGTCCGACATGTGCCGGTACTCTTCCGGCAGGAAGAAGAGGTTGCCGCCCGCCATCGGCATGCCGGTCACGGGGTCGGCGGGATCGCCTGGCAGCGGCACCGGAATGTGCGTGTGCTCCGGCACCCACAGCGACTCGAAGCCGCGCTCTTCCACCGCGCGCGCGAGGCGGTCGGTGCGCATGGTGTACTCGGTGTTGAAGGAGAAGATGCCGACGTCCATCGCTGCGCTCCCGCTTGGTTCAATGGCCGGGCAGTGTACCCAAGCGTGGGACGTCGCACCCCTCCGCCTTCGGGGAAGCCGGGAGGCTTGGCGTCAGTGGCCGCCGCCGCCGTTCGCCATGTCGACCTTGCGCACCAGGGGTAGCAGCACGAGCGCGCCGAAGAACATCAGGCCGAGCAGCTGGAAGGTCTGGTTGGTGGTGAGCACCTCGGCCTCGCGCCAGGTGTACTGGCTGAAGAGTTCCAGCGCGCTGCGTTCGGGGTCGGGACTCCCGCGCGCGGCGGCGGTGGCGGCGAGGTTCTGGATCACTTCGTTCGCGCCGACGTTGTCCGGCGTGACGAAGCCGCGCAGCTGGGCATAGTTGTCCTTGCGCCAGTGCACCATCAAGGTGTTCGCGACCGCGAGCCCGATGGCGCCGCCGAGATTGCGCATCAGGTTGAACAAGCCGCTCGCGTTCTGCACCTCGTCGGCCGGCAGGGTGCCGAGCGCCAGCGCGTTGATCGGCAGGAAGATGAACATCATCGAGATGCCGCGCAGCATCTGCGGCACGAACATCTCGGCATAGCCCCAGTCGGCGTTCATGTAGCCGTTCAGCCAGCAGCCCGTGCCGTAGATGGCGAGCCCGATGCCGAGCATCAGCCGGGAATCCATCCAGCGCGCCGCGCCGCCGGCGATGAACGCGGACAGGAACTGGAAGCCGCCGGTGACCATCAGGTACTCGCCGATCTGCAGGCTGTTCAGGCCCTTGACCATGGCGAGATGCACCGGCATCACGAACAGCACGGTGTAGATGCCGACGCCCATGATGAAGCTGTACAGGCTGCCGACGGTGAAGTTGAAGTCGCGAAAGGCGCGCAGCTCGACTATCGGCGCCTGGCAGGTCAGTTCGCGCGCCACCATGCCGAGTCCCGCGAGCACCGCGAGCGCGGTGAAGAACACGATTTCATGGCTCTCGAACCATTGCTCGCGCACGCCTTCCTCGAGCACGTACTGCAGGCTGCCGAGGAACACCACCACGCCGAGCGCGCCGAGGAAGTCGATGCGCCGGAACAGCGACCAGTCCGGCCGGTCGACATCGACGAACACCAGCACGCAGAGCGTGATCACGGCGCCCGGCAGCAGGTTGATCAGGAACAGCGCGTGCCATGAGTAGGTCTCGGTGAGATAGCCGCCGAGCACCGGGCCGGCGGTCGGCGCGATGGTCACCACCAGGCCCGCCAGCACCGTCATCGGCGTCTGCAGGCGCGGCGGGAACAGCGTGTAGATGACCGAGAACACCGTCGGGATCATCACGCCGCCGCACAGGCCCTGCACCGCGCGGAACGCGATCATCGAAGGCAGGTTCCAGGCAAAGGCGCACAGCGCGCTGGTGAGCGTGAAGCCGGCCGCCGCGACGCTCACCAGCCAGCGCGTCGACATGGCGCGCGCCAGCCAGCCGGTCAGCGGGATGATCACCACCTCGGCAACCAGGTAGGACGTGGTGACCCAGGTGATCTCGTCGCGCGTCGCCGACAGCCCGGCCTGGATCTGCTGCAGCGAACTCGACACGATCTGGATGTCGAGGATCGCGATGAAGATGCCGAGCACCATCGCGATGAAGCCTATCCAGTCGCCGACGCTGAGTTGCTTCTCCGCGCCGCGGTCCGCCTCCGCCACGACGCTCATGCGTCGCCGCTCACCGCACCCGCACCTTGACCTCGGTGGACAGCCCCGGCTTCAGCGCCGCCAGGTCGACCCCAGCATCGAAGCGGATCTTGACCGGCACGCGCCTAACTATCTTGGTGAAGTTGCCGGTGGCGTTCTCCGGCGGCAGGATGCTGAACTCCGCGCCGCTGGCCGGCGCGGTGCTGTCCACCACGCCGCTGAAGGCGCGCTCGGGATAGGCGTCGACGCGCACCTCGGCAGACTGGCCGACCTGCATCTCGGCGAGCTGGGTCTCCTTGAAGTTGGCCTCGACGAAGAACTCGCCCTGCGGCACCAGGTAGGCGAGCACCGCGCCCGGCTGCACCAGTTGGCCGACCTGCACCGCGCGATTGCCGAGCACGCCAGCGAAGGGCGCCGTGATGCGGGTCTGCGCGAGGTCCACGTCGAGCCGCGCCAGCGTAGCGTTCGCCACCGCCCGTGCGGCCAGCGCCTCCTCGACCTGCGCGGCGAGCGTCGCACGCTGGCGCGTCGCTTCCTCGGTGCGCGCGCGGTGCTCGGCGAGCCCGGCCTTGGCGACGGCCAACGCCTGCTCGGCGGCGTCGCGTTGCTGCGCCGGCACCGAGCCGTCCTCGACCAGCCCCGCGAGCCGCGCGAGATCCTTCTCGGCACGCTGGAAGTTGGCGAGCGCCGCGCCGTAGGCGGCGACGTGCTGGGCGATGCGTGCGTTCTGTACCTCGCGTTCGGCGAGCAGCGCGTCGCGGCGGCGATCCTGGGCGGCGATCTCCGCTTCGACGCGCGCGCGCTCCGCGCGCAGCGGAGCGTCGTCCACCTCGACCAGCAGCGCGCCGGCCGCCACCGCCTGGTTGTCGTCGAAGCGCACGGTCTTCACGTAACCGCCGATGCGCGGGCTGATGCGCGCCATGTGCGCGCGCACGTAGGCATTGTCGGTGCTCTCGAAGGGGCGCACGTGATCGCGCCACCAGGCGTGGCCCAGCCACGCGGTGAGACCCAGCGCCCAGCACAGCACCAGCAGGTTGAACAGGCGTTTCGCGGTGGCCATGGCTCGACGTTGTACTAAACCGTGTAGTGTAGAATAATCGCCGGCGCTTCGACCCGGCAAGCGGCGAGGAGACCTGCATGACCCAGCTCAGCGACGCCAAGCGCGATGCCATCCTGGCGGCGGCCTCGCGCATGTTCCTCTCCCAGGGCTACAGCGCGGTCAGCATGGATGCCATCGCCGACGCCGCGCCGGTGTCCAAGCCGACGCTCTACAACTACTTTCCCGGCAAGCCCGCGCTGTTCGCCGCGGTGGTCGGCCAGGTATGCGAACGCCTGGGCGCGGCGGTGGAGGCCGCGGCCACCGACGACGGCGACCTGCGCGCCGATCTCGAGGCCATCGCGCGCGCCTACGTGGACGTGGTCTACGCCCCCGACTGTCTCGCGCTCTACCGCGCCATCATCGCCGAGCTCGGCCACTTCCCCGAGCTCGGCAAGCTCGCCTACGAGAGCGGCGCGATTCCCATCAAGCACGCCATCGTGCGCTACCTGCGCGGCGTGCCGCCCGCGAGCGGCGTGCGCTTTCCGCGCGCCGAGGAATCCGCGCGTGTACTGATCGGGCTCTTGACCGGCGACGAGTTCCATCGCTGCCTGCTCGGCCTCGCGCCAACCTTGATGGCGCGCGAACGCGGCCAGCTGGTGAAGCGCATGGTGGCGCGCTTCCTGGCCGCCCATCGCAGCGATGACTGAGCCGCGCAAACCGAGCTTTGCGTGGCTGGCCGCGCTGCTGCTCACGGGCTGCACCGTGGGGCCGGACTACGTGCGGCCGGCCCAGCCCACGCCCACCGAATGGGTGACGCCGACCGCGGCGCCGCTCGCCACCGCGCCGCGCGTCGAGACCGCGGACGCGCTCGCGCGCTGGTGGACGTGGTTCGAGGATCCGTTGCTCGACAGCCTGGTGGAGCGCGCGATCGCGCAGGGCTTCGACGTGCGCGCGGCCGAGGCCCGCCTCACCGCGGCGCGCGCCGAACGCCGCGCGGCGCAGGCCGGCTTCGGGCCGCAGCTCGGCCTGGGGGTCGGCAGCTCGCGCCTGCAGAACCCGATGCCCGGGCTCGCGCCCGGCCTCACCTTCAGCCTGCACGAGGTGGGCTTCGACGCGCGCTGGGAACTCGACTTGTTTGGCCGCCAGCGTCGACGCGTGGAGGCGGCATCCGCCGGCGTGGCCGCGAGCGAGGTGGACGTGCGCGCCGCGCGCACCGTGCTGTGCGCCGAGGTCGCGCGCGCCTATTTCGAGCTGCGCGGCGCCGAGCGCGAGGCGCGCCTGCTGGATGCCGCGCTGAGCTTGAACGCCGAGGACGCGCGCCGCGCCCATGCCCTGGCCAAGGCCGGTCTGCTGGCGAGCGACGAGGCACTCGCGGCGGAGGCGCGCGGCGCCGAACTGAGCGCGGCGCGGATCGCCCCCGATCGCGCGCGGGACGCGGCGCGGCGCCAGCTCGAACGCCTGCTCGGCGTAGTGCCGGGCGAACTCGCGGCGACCCTCGTCGCGAGCGACGCGCCCGCGCCTGAGCTCGCGCCGCGCCTTCTGCTGACACCCGCCGCGGTGCTGCGGCAGCGCCCGGACGTGCAGCGTGCCGAGCGTCAGCTGGCGGCGGCGACGGCGCTGGAGGGCGCGGCGCTGGCGGACATGTATCCGCGGGTCTCGCTGGCGATGTTCTTCGGCCTGCGCAACACCGCCTTGTCGACGCTGATGAGCATCGCGTCGAAGTCCTGGTCGGGCGGCGCGAGCGTGATGCAGCCGCTGTTCGACGCCGGCCGCCTGCGCGCGCTGGTGGATGTCAGGCACGCCGAGGCCGAGGCCGCGCTCATCGAGTACGAGCGCGTGTCGCTCGATGCGCTGCATGACACCGAGGGTGCGCTGTTCCGCTGGCTCACGGCCGAGCGCGAGCGCGACGCGCGCCGCGCCGCGCTGGCGCGGCGCGAGGCCGCGGCGGACCACGCGCGCCACCGCCGCGAGCAGGGCGTGGGCGGCGCGCGCGAGGCGCTCGCCGCCGAACTCGCCGTCGTCACCGCGCGGCTCGACGCCGAGCGCGGCGCGGCCGAAGTCACCGCCGCGACCGTCGCGGTGATGAAGGCCCTGGGGGCCGGCATCCCGGTCGATGCTGTCGGCGGGCTCGCGCGTCGCGACTGACGCGCCGACGCGGTCCGCGATGCGCTATGGTGACGACGCCATGCGCACGATGGATCGACAGACGGCCGCAGTCGCGAGGACGCCGCGATGATCGGCGCCTGGGGTTGGGCGCTGCTCGCGCTGACGGTGGCGGCGGTGGCCGTGCAGGTCGTGCCGCTGGTGGCGCTGCGCCGGCTGCGCTTTGCGCCGGTCGCGGTCAGCACCCATCTGCCGCTGGACGCCGCGCCGGAGAGCGAGGCCACCCTGTGTGAACTCGCCGCGCCGCGTCTGCGCGCGCTCGGTTTCACGCCGAGCTTCCTGACCAGCACGCCGGCGTCGCTCGTGTCCCGCGAGTCTTGTCCGGTGTACTCGGTGCAATGGCGGCACGACGCGAGCGGCGCATGGGCCGCGGTGACGCCGGCCGCCACGCCGGAGGCGGGCAACCTCTACAGCGTGACCTTCGCGACCTTCTATCGCGACGGCAGGCACCTGCTGACCACCGCGCGTCGCGGCCACGAGATGCTCATCGTCCACCCGGCCTTCGCCTGGTGCGACACGCTCGGCACGCTGGAGGCGCAATGGCAGCTGCATCAGGAGCGCATGACCCAGCGCGACACGGCGCGGATCATCGACGAGCACGCGGCGCTGGAGGCGCTCGAGGCGCAACTCGTGCCCGAGACCCGCGCTCACGCGCTGCGGTCGGGCGCACTCCTCGAACAGGCGGACGGTGTCGCGCAGTTCACCTGGCGAGGCGCCTGGCGCTGCCTGCGCCAGTATCGGAGCCACCTCGCCGCGGTCACGCGCAATCCGCTGCCGCCCGAGCAGGCGAACGGCGTGCCGGCAGACGATCCGCGCGGTGCCGAGCTGCGCGCGCTGGCCGATACCGTCGCGCTGCGCCAGGCGTTGCTCGCCGATCGGCACACGGCCGGCGCGGGCTTCCAGGGCCTGTTGCTGCTCGGCACGGCGCTGCTCTCACTGTTCCTGTTCGGCTGGCAGTTCGACTTGCGCTTCGCGGTGTTGCTGCTGGCGGTGCTGGCCCTGCACGAGCTCGGGCACCTGGCGGCGATGCGCTGGGCCGGCTACCGCGACCTGCGCATGGTCTTCATTCCGCTGTTCGGCGCGGTCGCGAGTGGCCGCCACGCGGACGCCACGCCGTGGCAGCGGCTGGTGGTGCTGCTGGCGGGCCCAGTGCCGGGCATGCTGCTCGGCGGCCTGCTCGCGGCGCTC
>JBFWYG010000016.1:40696-46343 GCA_050186725.1 Gammaproteobacteria bacterium
AGCGCGAGGCGAGCGAGATCGAGGCACGGCTCGGCCTCGCGAGCGTGCTCGAGGATCGCGCGGCGGCCCGCGCGCACCTGGAACGCGTGGTCGAGCTCACGAGTGGAGAGGCGCGCGAGTGGGACCTCGCGCGCGCCGACGCGTTGTTCGCACTCGCGATCGAATTCCACACCGGCGCGCAGGCGCGGGAGATGCTGCATGAAGCGCTGGCGCTCCGCCTGCGCGCGTTGCCCGCCGCGGATTGGCGCGTCGATGCGGCGCGCGCGACGCTCGCCGCGCGGGACTACGAGGCCGGCGCGGTGGATGACGCCATTGAGCTGCTGCGAGCGCGCCTCGCCGCGCTGCCGCCCTGTACGGGTGACTGCGCCGATCCGTCGGACTGGCAGCGTACGCAGGCGCGCGCGGATCTCGTGTGGGCGCTGCTCGGCGCCGGCCGCATCGAGGCCGCGCGCGAAGCGCTGTCCGGGCGTGACGAAGGGGATCGCGCGGAGGTCATGCTGTCGGCCTGGACCGCACACCTCGGCGGCGACTCGGCGCGTGCACGCGCGCTCATGGAACGCCTCGACGACGCGAGCGACGCGCCGCGAATGCCGCTGCCCGAGGCTCTGCTACGCATCGACCACGCGCTGTTCGCCGCGGCGGCAGGGGATGTGGCGCCGTCGCGCGCGCTCGCCGCGGAACTCACGAGCGATGCCGCGCGCGCGCCGTCGAAGCGTCGCTGGATCAGTCTCGAGCATCTGCCAGGCTTCGCGGCGCGTCCCTACGTCTGGCAGGCGACGCGCCATCGCGCGGAGCTCGCCTGGTTGCGCGAGTATGCACCGGCCGTGCTGAGCCCCGAGCCCTGAGCGCGCGCTGCGTCGGGCAATCTCAGACCAGCCTCCAGCGCATGCCGGCGAGCTGAAAACCGTCAGCGTCCATGCTCGCGCCCGCCGCGCGGGCGGCGGCCAGTATCGCCGGCGCATCGCTTGCCACCAGGTCCAGCCCGGCCAGCCCTTCCGGGCGCCCATCGCGCGCCGGCACGAAGCGCAGCCGCGCGTCGGTGAGCGCGACTTCGGCCCCGTCCGCGGTCGCGGTCAGGGGCGCGTCGGCGATGGCGGCCCAGCGCTCTGCGATGGCGCGCGGCGCGTCGGCCTGGATCTCCGCCGCGGCGATGGCGCTGACGCGCGTGCTGGCCCGCGTGTCGCGCCAGTGTTCGCCGGCCGGCAGCCAGTCCTCCGCGTCGCCCAGCTGCTCGTCGATCTCGAAGAACGAACCGCCGGTGTCGCGCGGGTGGAGCTGCATGTTGCGAAAACCCGCGGCCTGGAACTCGTGGGCGATGCGCACGCCGAGGGATGCAACGCGCGCGCGGTACACGTCGTGATCCGCGCACTGGGTGATGACCATGTAGCCGCCGTCGCCGCCACGGCGCGAGAGGAAGCGCCCGGCGGCGGTCTCGTCCTGGGTCGGTGCGACGACCTCCAGGAACTGGCGGCCGATGGGTAGCAGCACGTTCTCCAGCCCGTATTGCGCGACGGCCGGATCGCGGTGGCAGGGCGTGAGATCGAACACCGTGGTGAGCGCGTGCTCCACCGGCGCGAGCCGCGCGGCGACCAGCGCAATCTGTCGAAGGGCGAGCGACATGGCGGATTCCTGCTGAACTGACCGCCTGATTCTAGCCGCCGCTCAACGCGCGCGCTGGCAGCTCGGACACCAGTAGAGCCGGCGCGAGTTGGCCTCGGTGCGCACGACGGTCGTGCCGCAGTCGTGACAGGCCTGGCCTTCGCGCGCGAACACCGCGAAGCGGTAGCCGCCGCGCTTCGCGCCGGCGGCCTTCAGCGCCTGCACGCGCTGGTGGGGATTGGTCACGCCGCGCGCCTCGTAGGCGCGCCGCGTGACGGCCAGCGACACGCGCGCCAGCGTGGCGCGGGTGCGGTCGTCCAGGTCCATCGGCCGCGCATCGGGCGGCACGCCCGCGAAGAACAGGATCTCCGAGCGCAGGTAGTTGCCGATGCCGGCCAGGAAGCCCTGGTCGAGATAGAGCGCGGCGAGGCTGCGACGTCTGAAGGTCGGCAGGTCGAGCCGCGCGGCGAGCGTGCGCCAGTCGAGGTCGGCGGACAGCGCGTCCGGGCCGAGACGACTGAGGAAGGGATGCTCGCCGAGCGCCGCCGTCTTCAACAGTTCGATGGTCGAGGCGCTGTAGAGCAGCGCGCTGCCGGCCGCGGTGTGCAGCGCGAGGCGCAGACTGCGGCCGGTGTTCGGCAGTTCGCCGCGCTTCTGCACGAACCAGCGGCCATAGAGCTGGTTGTGCGAGTAGAGCGTGTGGCCGTGGTCGAGGTGGATCAGCATCGCCTTGCCGCGCGTCTCGACCGCGTCGACGCGCCGCCCGACGAGTCGCGCGACGCGCCGCGTGAGCGCCGGCAATGCGCACTGCGCCTCATCGATCAGCTGGCCGGCGAGCACCTTGGCGATGCGGTCGGCTTCGAGGCGGATTTCGGGACCTTCGGGCATGGGGTTGGCTGGGCAAGGAATGACTCGTGTAGGTCGGACTTCAGTCCGACATTTGAGGAGGGCCCATATTCGATGCTCTGCAACTGAATGGCGGGTTGAAACCCGCCCTACAGGTGGCTCCGATGAAGGGCCGATTTCAACCGGCCACCTGTTTCCAGAGCGTCACGAGGTCCTCCAGGACAAATGTCGGACTGAAGTCCGACCTACAGTGGAGCTACGGCGGTCGGTTCACCCCAGGATCACCGGCGGCGCCAGCGGCTCCAGGCCGACCATCATGCGGCCGGCGGATTCCACCTGGTTGATGGCCACGGCGAAGTGCTGGGTCGCCGCGTGCACATCGCGCAGCGCGCGCTGCAGCGGGTTCTTGCGGTAGTTGGCGTTGGCGCCGCACAGGCTGTAGACGATGTCGGTCGCGCGCGCGCTGTTGTGCATCGCCTTGGTCGCGGCCAGCATCATGTTGGCGCGGGACTCGTAGGGGACTTCTTGACCCGCCAACACCGCCTGCTCGAACTCCGCGAGCGCTTCCTTCAGCCAGGCGCGCGAACCGCGCACCAGGGCCACGGCGTCGGCGAGGCCTATGTGGAAGGTCGGGCGCTCGCGGAGCGGCGTGCTGGTGCCGACACCGAGCTTGGTCTGCGCGATTTCCAGGGCGTGGTCGATGGCGCCCTGCGCGATGCCGATGCCGATGAAGCCGGCCTGCATCACGCCGGTCGCGTAGGGCGGATGGCGATACATCGGCGCGCCGAAGTGCTTGGGATCGGGGCGCATGGAACGGCCGAAGATCCAGGTCATGTCGATGGGCACGAACACGTCGTCCAGGATCACGTCGTGACTGCCGGAGCCCGACAGGCCCGACACGTCCCAGGTCTCCTCGATGGTGTAGGCCTCGAGCGGCAGGAAGCAGGCGCGGGTCAGCGGCACGCCGCTGGCGCTGAACTGCGGCGCGCCGCCCTCGTACTCCTGGCACAGCACGAAGTACCAGCGGCAGTGCTGGCAACCGCTCGCGAACTGCCAGCGCCCCGAGAGCCGAAAGCCACCGTCGGCGCGCACCGCGCGGCCGAAGGGAAAGAAGGCCGAGCCGGTCACCGTGCCGGGCTGGTCGAGAAAGATGCGCTCGATCGCGGCCGGCAGCATGGGCGTGGTGAACAGCGTGTTGACGTTGCCGATGAAGGCGCACCAGCCGGTCGAGCCGTCGATGCGCGACAGCGATTCGAGGATCTCGGCGAACTCGAGCGGTGAGAGCTGCGAACCGCCGAGCGAGTGCGGCACGTAGAGCCGGAACAGCCCGGCCTCGGTCATGGCCCGCACGATGGGCTGGGGCAGGCGTCGCTCGCGTTCGGCGTCGGCGGCGTGTTCGGCGATCAGCGGCGCGAGGCGCGCCACGCTGGCGAGATGTTGTTCGAGCAGGGCTGCGCTCATCGTGGGACTCTTCCTGATGGGGAACGATGGCTGGTGCCGGCCCGAGGCCGTGAACCGCGCGGCCCCATCGTCCGCCAGCCCCGCGTGGGGCGTCAATGCCGGCGCGCCGGCCGCGGCGCGGGCGCTTGTCATCCCGCGGTCCCACCGCTACCTTCGCGCCACTCCATCTGCGCGAGGCAGCGCCATGAGTCTCCATCGCAGCGGCGTGATCAGCGGCGTCGGCGAGACGCGCTACTCCAAGGTCTCCGGGCAGAGCGTGCTCGCGCTCCATCTCGAGGCTTCGCTGGCGGCCATCGCCGACGCGGGCCTGAGTCCGCGCGACATCGACGGCCTCATCCCCTACGGCGGGATCGGCGTGGTGGCCGAGGACTTCATCACCAACTTCGGCATCGAAGATCTGCGCTTTTCCGCGCACACGCCGCTCGGCGGGGCGAGCCCCATCGCGGCGGTGCAGTGCGCGCTCGCGGCGGTGTCAGCGGGCATCTGCCGCCACGTGCTCGTCCCCATCGCGCGCAACGGCTCGTCGGGCGGCCGCATCCAGGAGGCGGTGGAGCAGATGCCGCAGTTCGCCGCCTGCGCCGAGTTCGAACTGCCGGTCGGCGCCTTCGCGCCGGCCCAGCTCTACGCGCCCATGGCGCGCCGCCACATGGAGCTCTATGGCACCAGCTCGCTGCACTTCGCCGAAGTCGCGGTCTCGACGCGGCACAATGCCATCCTGAACGGCCGCGCGATGATGACGAAACCGATGACGGTCGAAGACCACCAGGCGTCGCGCATGATCGCTGACCCGTTCCGCCTGTTCGACTGCAGCCTCGAGAGCGATGGCGGCGCTGCGGTGGTGGTGTCGCGCGCCGACTGCGCGCGGGACCTGCGCAAGCCGCCGGTCATGGTGCTCGGCATCGCCGAAGGTCACCCGGATTCGCCGAGCGCCATCAGCCAGCGCCAGGACATGGTCAGCATCGGTCTCGACAAGTGCGCGCCGCGCGCGTTCGAGATGGCCGGCGTCACGCCGGACGACATCGACGTCGCCGAGATCTACGACTGCTTCACCTACGTCGTCATTCGCCAGCTGGAGGCGCTCGGCTTCTGCAAACGCGGCGAGGGCGGGCCCTTCGTCGCCTCGGGCGCGATCCGCCTGGACGGCGCCCTGCCGGTCAATACCCACGGCGGGCTCTTGTCCCAGGGCCACATCGCCGGCATGAATCACATCGTCGAACTGGTGCGGCAACTGCGCGGTGAGGCTGGCCGCGCCCAGGTCGCGAACGCGGAGCTTGGACTGGTGACTGGCTACGGCGACATGGGGGATGGCAGCGTCGCCATCATGGCGCGCGCATGAGCACGCAGGCGCACGAACTGCCGGGGCGCCCGCTGCCGGCCATCACGCCGGAGTCCAAGCCCTACTGGGACGCGCTCCGCGAGCACCGCCTGGTGTTCCAGGCCTGCGCCGACTGCGGCACGGTGCGACATTACCCGCGACCGCTGTGCGGCGAGTGTTTCAGCCTCGCGGTCGACTGGGTCGAGAGCCGTGGGCACGGCTCGGTGCACAGCTGGACCATCGCGCATCATCCCTTTCACCTGGCTTTCAAGGGCCAGGCGCCCTATGCGCTCGTGACGGTCGACATGCCCGAAGGCGTGCGCGTGCAGGCGCCGTGGCGCGGTGAGGTGGCGATGCTCAAACTCGGCTTGCCGGTGCGGGTCGTGTTCGAGCAAGTCGCGCCGACGTTGACCTTGCCGGCGTTCG
>JBFWYG010000016.1:46443-72022 GCA_050186725.1 Gammaproteobacteria bacterium
CATGGCGGGTTGAAACCCGACCTACAGCAATCCCGCCACCAGCTTGCGCTGGTCTTCTTCGCCCAGGTGCGCGTAGGCGGCCGACACGCGGTCGACCAGGCCAGCGCAGCGCGCCTTGATCTGCGCGGGCAGGCTGTCGACTTCGCCGATCACGGCGAAGGCGGCCAGCAGCTGGTCGTCGATCAACGTGCCCATGTCGTCCCAGCGGCCCTGCTTGGACATGCGATTGAGCTCATCCTGCAGTTCGCCGGCGCCGATGCTCTCCAGCACCGGTCGATACGCCGGGGTCGAGCCGTAGAAGGCTATTTGCTTGCAGATGTTCCTCTTCGACGCCGCGAACTCGCGCTCGTCGCGGCCCGTGACGACGAACACCGGGTAGCTCACCTCGAAGTCCGCGCGCGCGCGGCCGGCCTTGGCCAGGCCGCGTTCCAGTGCCGGCAAGGTGGTCTCGCGCAGGTAGGTCTCGGTGGTGAAGGCGTGGATGATGACGCCGTCGCACACCTCGCCCGCGACCTCGGTCATGCGCGGCCCCACCGCGGCCAGGAACACGCGCGGCGCGCCGTACTCGTTGTTGGTCGGGGTGAACATCGGCGTCATGAGGGTGTGTGCGTAATACTTGCCGACGAAGGTCAGCGGCTTGCCCTCGTGCCAGGTGGCCCAGATGGCGCGCATCGCCAGCACGAACTCGCGCATGCGCGCGGCGGGTTCGGACCAGGGCATGCTGAAGCGCTTGGTGATGTGCGGCTTGATCTGCGAACCCAGACCGAGCACGAAGCGGCCGCGCGCGAGCGCGTTCAGATCATGGCCGATGTTCGCCAGCACCATGGGCGTGCGGGCGAAGGCCACCGCGATGGAGGTCATGAGGTCGACCCGCGTGGTGCGCTGCGCCGCGACCACCAGCGGGAAGAACGGATCGTGGGCGGTCTCGACCGACATCGCGCCGGTATAGCCCAGGTTCTCGAGCCTGGCGGCTTCGTCGCCGACCGTGTCGAGATTCCAGCCGATCATGCCGTCGACTTTCATGAGTGCACCTCTGCGCGCAGCGGAATGGGACCCGGATTGTTCCACTCCCGCCGCGCGCGAGGCAAATGGCGCGCTGCCCGCCTGGGCGCCGCGCGCCGCGACGCGCGTCAGTGCGCGAGGCCGTAGAAGCGCAGCGCGTTGTCGCCCAGCACGAGGCGCTGATCGGCCGCCGGCAGCGGCTTCAGCCGCTCGCGCATCTCGCGCACCACACCCATGGAGGCGTCGATGTGCGGATAGTCGGAGGCCCACACGAAGTACTGCGCGCCGACGTGCTTGACCACCTCGGCGGTGATGGTCTCGTCCGGGTCGGCCGACACCAGGCACTGGCGTTTGAAGTACTCGCTCGGCTTCATCTTGAGGATGGTGCGCGCGTGCATCACCTCGAACTTGTGATCGAGCCGGTCCAGCCACGCCGAGATCCAGTTCGCGCCCGATTCGAGCACCGTCACCTTGAGGCGCGGGTAGCGCTCAAGCACCCCGGTGGTCAGGAGTTCAGTGAAGGCCGCCATCACGTCGATGGCGAGAAACGCGAAGTTGAACAAGCCAAAGCGCGCGCCGTTGGTATCGTCCAGCGGATCGGCATAGCTCGTCGTGGGCTGGTCGCGCACCACCACGTGGAACGCCACCGGCAGACCGAGGTCCTGGGCGGTGGCCCAGAAGGGATCGAGCGCCGGATCGTCGAAGCGTCGCCGGCCGCGCGCGTACATGTCCGGCGAGATGTAGATGCCGCGACAGCCAGCGGCGTGGGCGCGATGCATCTCCTTCACGGCGAGATCCACGTCCAGCAGGTTCAAGTGCATGATCGGCACCAGGCGCTTGGGATCGTGGCCGCAGAAATCGCACAGCCAGCGGTTGTAGGCCTCGGTGTAGGCGTGCGCGAGCTTCGCGTCCTGCACATGCCCTTCCCAGCAGATGCCGATGGTCGGATAGAGCAGGGCGACGTCGATGCCCTCCTGGTCGAGTATGCGCAGCCGCTCCGCCGGGTCCCAGCTGCCGGGCGGACAGCCTTCTTCATAGCGGTAGCGGCCGGTGGTGAGCAGTTCGGTGGGGTCCATCTCCACGCCACCGAGCCCGGCCAGGCGGCCGCGCACCGCTTCCAGCGGCTTGCCATCGATGAGCAGCACCTCCAGTCCCTGGCTGTCGTGATCGATGCGAATGGCCCGCTCGCGATAGGCGGGCGCGATGTATTCGAGCCAGGTATCGCGTGGCTCGAGGACGTGACCGTCGGCGTCGACGGTGACCACCGGCGTGGAAGGCGTGGATGACATGCGGTTCTCCCCTGGCGCGACGTGCGCCGCCGGCAAGCGTAGTCCGCCCGTCGCCCGGATGCGATGCCTGCCCAAAGGGGGAGGGTGGGAGCGCCGGTGCGCCGCTTGACAGCCGAGGGAGGCGTCGCCGAGAGTCGCCTGCACGGGTTCGCGCGTCGAGCCGCTCAAGGCAGCGCCCGCCCGCCCGATACCCCCCCGAGCCCAACGGATTTGGCCAGCGTGCAGCAAATTCCCGTTTTCGTGATCAGCATGAAGAGTGCGGTCACGCGTCGCGCGAGCATCGAGCGGCATCTCACCGGACTTGGCATCGAGTACGAGATCTTCGACGCCGTGCGCGGCGCCGATCTCGGCGAGGCGAAGTTGCGCGAGCTCAATCCCTCCGGCAACCGCACGCCGGGGTCGGTCGGCACCTACATGTCGCAGATGGGCGTCTACCGGCTGATGCTCGAGCGCGACCTGCCGGTGGCCCTGGTGCTGGAGGACGATGCCGTGCTGCTGCCGCCGGCCCGCGCGCTGCTGCAGGCGGGCTGTCGCACGCTCGACTTCGACATCTGCTACCTCGGCTGCGACGACGAAGGCGACGCCGGCTTCATCTACCTCGACACCCAGAGCGCCTTCGATCTCGGTGCCGGCCTCACGGCCTACGTGCTGTCCGGCGGACCCTACTGCCTGCACGCCTACCTGATCACGCGCGCCGGCGCGGAGAAGCGCCTGGCCGAGGCCTTCCCGATCCGCACGCCGATAGATCACTACAGCCGCCTGCAGACCCGCCTGCGCTTCGCCGCCGTGGTGCCGATGGTGGGCTTCGTCAACGAAGAGAGCGCGGTGGGCTCGGTGGCCGCGGCGAACTGGTCGGCGTTGCAGTCGCAGTTGAAGCAGCGTTGGTGGTACTACCCGCTGCGGGACCTGGTGAAGCTGCGCGTGCTGCGCAAGAGGCTCGCGCGACGCGAGGCGCGCGTGCCCTACCCGGGGCGTTGGCGCGCCTATCGCTCGGCACTGCGGGTGATCCGCCAGTAGGGCGTCGCCTGACCCGCCGCGCGGCGTGTTAACCTCCGACGCGCACGAGCAGCGCAAGGGGAGGCGCCATGGCCAGAGCAGCGAAGACCACGAGCGGATCGGCCGTCACGCGCGGCGCGGTCACGAAGGCCAACGCCGCCGATCACGAAGGCGTGCGCCAGGTGCTGTCCCATTACTGCGCCTGCATCGACCAGGGCCAGCTCGACGCGCTCAGCGAACTGTTCGTGCCGACGGGTGAACTCGTGGTGTCGTTCGCCGATGGGCCACCCACACGCGGCCGCGCGGCCATCGCCGCCTGGTATCGCGAATTCTTTCGCGGCTGGCCCAAGGCCAGCCACGCGCGCCACAAGATTTTCGAGCCCTGCATCCGTGTGGACGGCGCCACGGCGACCGCCAGCACCTATTTCGATTCGGACTTCGTCGAAGGCAGCGGTCGCGTGACCATCCTCGCCGGGCGCTACGAGGACGAACTGGTCAAACGTCGCGGGCGCTGGTTCTTCGCCCGGCGCACCATCACCATCACCCACCACTACTCGCCCGGCCAGGCCACTGAGGGCATGAAGCGCTACCGTGCGCGCCGCTGAGACGCGCGCGGCAGGCCTGGGCTGCGCGTCTACTCGATGCCGTAGAACTTCGCCGCCGCGCCGCGGAACATGAGGTCCTGTTCGGCCTCGGTGTAGCGCGCCGCGAGCTTCTTGAACGCGTTCCACAGCACCGCGTAGGTGGTGCCGCACTTGTCCACCGGGAAGTTGCTCTCGAACATCGCGCGCGCCGGGCCGAACACGTCGATGGCGTGGTGGAAATAGCGCGCCCATTTCGCCACCAGCTGGTCGGAGGTCGGCGGCGCCGGCAGCCGATCGAAATGGAAGCCGTTCCACGGCATGGTCATGCCACCGAGCTTGATGTACACGTTCGGGCAGGTCGCGAGTTCGGCCAGATCCTTGGCCCAGCGCGCGTAGACCGCGTCCTCCTGCCCTTCGTACTGGCCGATGCCGCAGGGCGTGCCGAGGTGATCGAGCACGATGAGGGTGTCGGGGAAATCCCGCGCCAGCGTCGTCAGGTGCGGCGTCTGCGGATGGTAGTGCCAGGCATCGAAGCGCAACCCCATGTCGCCCAGCACCTTGAAGCCGGCGCGGAACTCGGGTTCGGCATAGAGATTGGGATGGGTCACGCCGTGCATCACGAACAGCACGTCGCTGCTCTCGTCCCAGGCGGCGATCTGGCGAATGCCGCGGAACAAGGGACTCGCCGCGCAGTGCGCTTCGAGCACCGCGCGGGCGCGCGGATTGCGCAGCTCGGCCTCGCCCATCATGGCGCGGATCTGCGGTCGAGCGGGCTGCTGGCGCGCGCGCGCGGCGATGCTCTCGACCCATTCGGTCTCGCCCACGCACTTCATGTCTTCAGGTCCCTCGCGCCGGTAACCCTCCCAGCACTGCAGGTAGACCGTGCCGCGCACGCCGTGCTCGCCGATGTCGGCCCACAGCTGCTCGAGGTTGTAGTGCGGAAACTCGGTGGCGTCCTGAAAGAAATGATGATGCGGATCGATGATCGAGCGCGCCCTGTCGTTGGCGGCTTCGGTGGACTGCGCGAGCCACTGCTCGCGGACTTCGACGATTGCCATGACCTCTCCTCGGTGTTGCATGCGGCCAGGCCGGCGCCTGGGGATCGCAGTCTGCCATAGCGGGCGCGGTGCGCCTTACCGGCTTTCGGGGAGGGCCCGGCGTGTCGCCGGGTTCAGCGTTTGTAGAGCGTCAGGCAGCAGCAGCCGAGGCGCTTCATCGCGCCTCGCGGCAGGCGCCCCTTCTTCAGCGCCGTGAGCGCCGCGGACAGGCGCGGGTGGCGCCAGGGCAGGAGACCCGACGCGCGCGTGAAATCCGTGGTGCGGACCAGCGCGTCGCTCGCGAGCGCGGTGAGGTCCGGCGGCGCCAGATAGCGGAACTTCTGTTCGAGCCTGGCGAGAAAAGCCGGCAGGCGGTCCTGGGAGATCTCGCTCCTGCCGTCCAGCGACACATCGAAGGTCAGTACCAGCGCGCCGCCCGGCTTCAGCAGGCGGTGGAACTCGTCGACGATTTCGCCGTAGGCGTCAGTGTGCTCCAGCACCGAGATGCAGGAAATCGCGTCGAAGGACGCGCTCGCGAGGCCGGTGGCGCGCATGTCGCAGGCGGTGAAACCGATGCGCGGCGAACTCAGGCTGGAGGCCGCGTGCAGTTCGCCGAGCGCGGCATCGCTGTCGACGCAGGCGATCTCCAGGTCCGGGTCCCGCTCGACGAGGTAGTAGGGAAAGAAAGAGAAGCCGCTGCCGGCATCGAGCAGCCGGCGCGCGCCGGCCACGCGGGTCGCCACGTAGGGATACTCGTACTGGCGACTCCACTGGTGCAGCGGATCGAGCACCCACTTGCGTTCGTAGCGCGCGAGCAGCGCCTGGTTGGCCTGGTTGAAGCGCGCGGAATGCGCCTCGAGCGCCGCGAACAGCGGCGAGCGTAGCGCGAGCGCGTAGGGCTCGCGCAGCATGAAGCCCTCGGGAAACTGCATGTGGGGCTCGCCGACTAGGCGTCTTCCGGCGCGATGCGCACCGCGAGCCCCTCGAGCGCCGGGGTCACCGTCACCTGGCAGGACAGGCGGCTGCAGGATTCGCGATGCGGGGAGAGCTCGAGCAGGTAGCCTTCGTCGGCGCCCAGGGGCGGCAGGCGCGCGAGGCTGTCGGGCGCGACCAGCACGTGGCAGGTGCCGCAGGACATGTTGCCGCCGCACAGCGCCGCCAGTTCGTCGAGCCCGTGGGCGCGGATGTTCTCCATCAGGCTCAGCCCATCCCGGCACTCGAGCGCGTGCGCCTCGCCATCCCGCGTCGTGACCGTCACTCGCGTCATGCGGGCACCGCCCGTGCGCTCGCGAGCCAGGTCTCGACCCCCAAGTTGCCGCGCACGTCGCGTCGTGGCGCCTGGGGCTCGAACAATACCGGCACATTGCCCATGCCCGAGACGAAGCCCGGCCACCAGCGGCTGGGGCGCGCAGGATCGAGCCGGAAATGCGGCAGACGGTCGAGCAGTTCCTCGACGATCACCCGCGCTTCCAGCGCCACCAGGTGCGCGCCGAGGCAGCGGTGCACGCCGAGCCCGAGGCCGACGTGGCGATTGGGTGGCCGATCGAGGATGAAGCTGTCCGGATGATCGAACGCGCGGCGATCGCGATTCGCGATGGGGTTGCACAGCAGGAGCATCTGCCCTGCCTTCATCTCCACGCCGCCGATGGTCGCGTCCTCGAGCAGCAGGCGCGCGGTGAAGGCCGGCGAGTAGTAGCGCAGGCACTCCTGGATGGCGCGCGGGATCAGCGCGCGGTCGCGCAACAGGCGCGTGCGCAGGTCGATGTCCCACGCGAGCCGCCACAGCAGCGTGCCGACCAGGTTCTTGGTGTTGTCGATGCCGCCCAGCATGAGCAGCGTGCAGAAGCCGCGCAGTTCACGATGGGTGAAGCGGCGACCGTCGACTTCGGCGTTGATCACCGTCGACAGGATGTCCGCGCCGCCGTCCTGCCTGCGTCGCGCGATGGTGTCGTCGAAGTAGGCGTACATCTCCTCGATCAGTGGCTTCGAACCCTCCGGATCGAGGATGTGCCCTTCGGAGATCGCCCGGCACCAGGCCATGAACTTCGGGCCGAGCTCCGCCGGCAGGCCCATCAAGAGCGCGGTCAGGATGGCCGGAATGGGCCGCGCGATCAGCTGCGCGATGTCCACCGCGCCGTCGGCGATGATGCCGTCGATGAGCAGGTTCACGTTCTCACGCAGCATCGGTTCGTAGACCTGCACGCCGTGCGGACCGAACGACGAATTCACCAGCGCGCGGGCGAAGCGATGCTCGGGATCGTCCTGGCCGGCGATCATCAGCGGTTCGCCGAGCGCGTAGCGTGGAAAGGTCGGCTCGGTGTTGGAGAAGCGCTCCGGGTGGCGCGTGATCTCGGTGTATTCCTCGTAGCCGAACACCGCCCAGAAGCCGCCATAGCGTTCACACCAGTGCACGAAACGGCCGCTCTCGGCGGCCGCGTCACGCAGCGCCTCGTAGTAGGCGAGCGGTGTGCCGTCGGCGCCGATGTGCGGTTCGAGGTGATCGAAGTCGGTGAGCAGGGACAGGGACGCGAGCGCGGCGTCCTGCGCGGGAGCGTGAGTGGACATGGTTGGCGACCTCCCCAGCCGTGGAACCATGGTGAGCCGCCGGGGCGGCGGCGACGCTGCGAAGCGGCAACGTCACCGTCTTCGATTGTGGGAGGGGCGGCGCGCGCGATCAAGCCGGCGCGCACCCGCTCTCAGGCGAGCCGGCAGCGCACCGGCACCTTCTTCGGTCCCGACACGAACTCCGACGCGATGAGTTCGCCCTCGCCGGTCATCTCCACCGCTGCGAGCGCGGGCAGCAGTTCTTCCCACAGGGTGCGCATCTCGAGCCGCGCCAGGTGCTGACCCAGGCACACATGGCCGCCGTAGCCGAAGCCGACGTGGCGATTGCGTGGGCGATCGAGTCGGAAGCGGAAGGGCTCGTCGAATTCCGCCTCGTCGCGGTTGCCCGACGGGTAGGAGAGGTACAGGCGATCACCCTTGGCGATGGCCTGGCCGGCCAGCGTGCAGTCCGCCGTGGCGTGGCGCACGAAGTGCTTGACCGGCGTGGTCCAGCGGATGGCCTCCTCGACGAAGTTGGGGATCAGCGCCGCATCGGCCTTCAGCGCGGCGAACAGGTCCGGGTTCTCCGCCAGCACCCACATCGCGGTCGCGGTGGTATGGGCCGTGGAGTCGTGGCCGGCGGTGGCGAGGATCGCGAAGTAGGAGATCGCGCGGCTGTGGGCCATGGGCTCACCGTCGATCTCGGCGTTGGCGATCAAGGTGGCGAGATCGTCCCGCGGCGTGCGCCGCCGTTCCTCGATGAGGCTGGTGAAGTATTCGTCGAACTCGTCGAACACGATTTTCCAGGTGCGCACCTGCTGCTCGGGATCGGTCGGATCGCTGCCCGGGCGACGCAGATCGGGATCGGCCCAGCTGAAGAGCCACTGGGTCAGTCGCAGCATGCGCGGATGGTCCGCGCGCGGCACGCCGATGGCATCGAGCACCACCTGCAGCGGGTAGGGCGTCGCAATTTCCTTCGACCAGTCGAGCTCGCCGCCGCGCTCGCGGAGCGTCGCGAGCTGGGCGCGGGCCGTGGCGCGCATGCTCTCGGTGAGCTGGGTCACCGAGTGCGAGGCGAGTGCCTGGAACAGCACGCGACGGTGCGCCTTGTGCTCGGCGCCGTCCAGCTGCACCAGCGAGCGGAACAGGTTGTGGTCGCCGCCGGTGAACTGCTGCACCAGCACCTCGCCCATCTGCGGAATCAGGGTCGCGGAGCGGTCGGCGTTGTGGAACAGCTCGTTCTGGCGGGAGACCTCCTGGATGTCCGCGTGGCGACTCACTACCCAGTGCGGATCGAAACCGGGCACCTCGGCCCGCGCCAGGGGATAGTCGCGGCGCAACTCGGTGAGCAGGGCGTCCACCGCGCCGCGCACGGCGAAGGTGGCGGGGTTGAACAGCGGCGCGACGAGCGCCGTCGGGATGACTTCCATGGTTCCGTTCCTGGGTGGCGAAGGGCGGCGCCATTGTGCCGTGGCGCACGCGCGGCCGCAGCCCCCGCCGCGGGCCGCGATGACCGCCTGCGGTGACCATAGCCACGGCGCTGTGTAGACTCACGCCATGCCCTTGCCCGTGAGCCTCGTCGGCGCCGTCAGCGGCCCGTTCCATTACACCGCCGATGCTCGGTGGCTGATGGCCTATGCGGCGGCGCTCGGTGAGCGCGCACCCTGTTACTTCGACACCAGGCAGCCGCTCGCCCATCATCCGCTGTTTCCTGTGTGCCTCGAATGGGACGCCATCGTCGCGCTGCGCGAGAGCACCGAGGCCGGCGCCATGAGCGCCGCGGAAAAGGCCAGCGCCGTGCACGCCGAGCACGACCTGCACCTGCTGCGTCCGATCCGCGCCGGCGAGCGCCTGCAGGTGACGGCGACCGCCATCGCGCTGGAGGCGCGCCGTCCGGGCGCCTACCTGCTCAAGCGCATCGACACGCGCGACGCGGCGGGCGAACTCGTGACCCGCACCTACCAGGGCACGCTCTACCGTGGCGTGTCGATCGACGGCGCGCCGTGCACGCTGGAGGCGGCGCCCGCCTGGCCCGCCGCGGCGGACCAGGCGCCGGACGGCCCGGGTCACGCCATCGAAGTGCCTGCCGGTCTCGCCCACGTCTACACCGAGTGCGCGCGCATCTGGAACCCGATACACACCGACCTCGCTCATGCGCGGGCTGCCGGCCTGCCCGACATCATCCTGCACGGCACGGCGACGCTCGCGCTGGCGCTGTCGACCGTGGTGGCGACGCGCCTTGGCGGCGCGCCGGCGCGCGTGACGCGCCTCGGCTGCCGCATGAGCGGCATGGTGCGCCTGCCGTCGACGCTCACGCTCCACGCCGCGCCGAGCGGCGACGAGGCCCTCGCCTTCGCCGTGCGCGACGCGCTCGGCGCGCCGGTGTTGAGTCGCGGCTTCGTCGTCTGCGCCCCGTCCTGAACGCGGGTGTCGGCCGCCGCGGGCGGCCTGGTCTCAGCGATCGCGCCGCCGCAGAAAGCCGAGGTCGAGCGTGGTGCCGTCCGTGAGCGCGAGCTCGGCGAGCGATTCGCCGATCACCGGCGCGAACTTGAAGCCGTGCCCGGAGAAGCCGGCCGCGTAGACCAGGTGCTCGTGGCGGTCGACGATGAAGTGCTCGTCCGGCGTCATGGTGTACAGGCAGACCTTGGCGCGGGTCGCCGCGGCGCCCACCCCGCGCAGGCTGCGCGCGGCGAAGGCCGCGGTGCGCGCGCTGTCCGCCTCGCGCACCGTGCGATCGACGGTGTCGGCATCGACCTCATCGTCCGCGGCATGTTCGGCGAGCTTGATCTCGCCACCGCGCCTAGGGAAGCCGTAGAAGAATCCCTGCTCGGTGTCGTAGGCGAAGCACGGCATGCCGGCGCTCGCCTCGTAGGCCGTGGGCGCGGTGTACCAGGACTGCACCACGCGGTGCACGCGGAGCGGCAATCCGAGCGCGCCGAGCAGCTTCGTCGCCCACGGCCCGGCGGTGACGATGAGCTTGCCGGCCGCGTAGCTGCCGCGGGTGGTGACCACGCGCGCCGTGGTCCCCTGCTGCTCCAGCGCCAGCACGCGTTCGCCGAAGGCTAGCCGCGCCCCGGCGCGCTCGGCGGCGAGGGCCTGCGCTTCGACGCAGCGTTCGACCTCGAGATAGCCCGCGCCCGGTTCCCACAGCAGGATGTCGGTCGCGCCGATGACGAGTTGCGGAAAGCGCGTCCGCGCTTCTTCCACATCGAGCGACTCGACCGTGATCGCGTATTGCTCAGCGACCGCGCGGGCGCGCTCGGTGGCGCCGCGCGCGTCCTCGCGGCCTACCAGCAGCAGGCCAGTGCGATGGAGCAGGGGACTCCCGGCGAGGTCGGCGAGTTCGTCCCACAGCGTGTAGGCGCGCTCGAGCAGCGGCACGTAGGCCGGGCTCTCGAAGTAGGCCTTGCGGATCAGCCGCGACTCGCCGTGCGAGCTGCCGCGATCGTGCGCGAGGGTGAACTGCTCGAGCCCGAGCACCTTTGCGCCACGCCGCGCGAGATGCAGGGCCGCGGCGCTGCCCATGGCGCCGAGGCCGACGACGATGGCGTCAAAGCTGGTCACGGGCAACTGCGCCTTGGAGACGCGCCTGGCGTGCTCAGCCCACCCACAGGCACCACGCCGCGAGCAAGGGCTCGGCGCCCGCGCGCATCGCGTGGCGTATGCCGGGTGGGTTGTGGACCAGCCCGCCGATGCCGGGCGTGACCCAGGCGTCGGCGTTCTGCCGCCAGTCGCCAGGCGACAGTGCGATGTAGACCTCTTCCGGCGGGTGATCGTGATCGGGGTAGAGGATGTTCGGCGCCACCAGGCTCACGCCCAGCATCACCTCCGGCCGCGACTCCAGTTGGCCGGGCCCGATGAAGTAGGCGTTCGCGTGACCCGACAGGAAGGGCTCGCCCACCTCGCGGGCGTTGCCGCGCACGTTCCATGCAAGGCACGGCTCCAGTGCGCGGAACGCGCGGGCGAGCTCCGCGGCCACGCCGCCGGCCTGCTGCGCCAGGTCGAGCGCCCGTGCGAGGTGCGTGCAGCAGGCGAGCCGCCACGGCTGCACGGGTCGCTGTTCACCGGGAACTTCGAGCGCGGCGAAGATGCGCGCCGCCGCGGCGGCCGCGGGCGAGTCCGGCGCGACTCGCGCGCGGATGGCCGCGTGGAAGGCATCGATGAAGGCCTGCAGTTCCGGCGTGCGTGCCGTCATCGCGCCGTGCCGGTCCATCGCGCTCAGGTGACGTCCAGCCCGGCGAAATCGCCTTGCGCCCGCCACGCGGCCCACTGGCGAAAAAACGCCGTGGAAGGGAAATAGATGCCCGAGCCGATGGCGCTGCGCCGGTCTTCCGCCCGGCCTTCCGCGTTGAAGTAGCCCGGCGTGCAGGCCTCCTGGAACGGCCGGCGCATTGCGTTGACCGCCGCGATCTCGCGCTGCCAGTCCTGCTCGGCGGCGACCTGCGCCTCGACCCGCGTCCGCCCTTCGTCGAGACACCGGCGGACGATGTAGGTCAGGTGCTCGATCTGCTCGCGCAGCATGTGCGGCACGCTGATGGTGGTGCCGGTCTGGGTCAGCCCCATGAAGAAGAGGTTGGGGAAGCCGTGGCTGAACAGTCCGTGGTAGGTCACGAGCCCCTGCGCCCATTTTTCCGAGAGCCTGAGTCCGTCGCGACCGATGACGTCATAGCCCGCCTGGTGGGTCCAGGTCGTACCCAGGGCGAAGCCGGTGCAGAAGACCAGGCAGTCGAGTTCGTAGGACCGACCTTGTGCGACCAGCGCCGTCGCGGTGAGGCGTTCGATGCCCGCGCTGACGTCGACCAGGCTCACGTTCGAACGGTTGAACGCCGGCAGGTAGTCGTCGCTGAAGCCAGGGCGTTTGCACAGCGTCCGGTAGTAGGCCTTCAGCAACGCGGCGGTGCGCGGATCGTGTACCTCGGCGTCGACCCGCGCGCGCACCATGTCGTTGTAACGATAGTCCGCCGCTTCCTGCGCAGCGGCGATGGCCTCGGGCGTCCGCTCGTCGGCGGGCAGGCCCTCGACCGCCTCGATCATGCGGTTGAAGTAGCGCGCCCAACCGTCGTCCACCGCGCAGTCGGCGCGCTCGCCGTTGGCAATCTGGTTGAAACTTACTTCACGCTCTCGTTGCCATCCCGGCGGCAGGGCCGCGAACCAGGCGGGGTCCGTCGGTCCGTTGTCGCGCACGCCGACGGCGGTGGGCGTGCGCTGGAAGACGTACAGATGACGTGCGCTCTTCGCGACCTCCGGCACCACCTGCAGCGCGGTGGTGCCGGTGCCGAGCAGGCCGACCCGCTTGTCGGCGAGCCCGCGCAGGTCGCCGAAGGTGTCGCCGCCGGTATAGGCATAGTCCCAGCGCGCGCTGTGGAACATCCTGCCGCGAAAATCTTCCAGGCCTTCGATGCCGGGTAGCTGCGGACGGGTGAAGATGCCGCTTTGCGTGGTCACGAAGCGCGCGCGCAGGGTGTCGCCCCTGGACGTGACGACGGTCCAGCGGGCGTCGTCGTCGTCCCACTGCATGCTGGTGACGGCGGTCTGGAACAGCGCGCGCTCGTAGAGCGCGAAATGGCGGCCGAGCTGCTGGCAGTAGGCCAGGATCTCTGCGCCGCGCACGTAGCGCTCGGTCGGCATGTAGCCGGTCTCTTCCAGGAACGGCAGGTAGAGATAGGATTCGACATCGCAGCGCAGGCCCGGATAGCGGTTCCAGTACCAGGTGCCGCCGAAGTCGGCGGCGTGGTCGAGGATGCGGAAGCTGTCCAGCCCAAGGCGGCGCAGCGTGGCGCCGAGCTGCAGGCCACCGAGGCCCGCGCCAATCACCAGGACGTCCAGCGTCTCGTGCAGCGCCGCGCGCGGCGCCGGTGGCGGCGCGTACGGGTCGTTCTCCAGGGCTGCCAGCGCGCCCTCGGCATAGCGGTACTGATCGGTGCCGGCGGGACGCAGGCGACGCGCTCGTTCTTCAGCATAACGTCTGCGCAGCGCTGCGAGGTCAGATTCCTGGACGGTCATGGGCTGTGCCTGTTGTCCGCGCAAAGGTTGGAGGCGCCGCGCCCGTCGTGCGCCTGGTCCGCGGGGGCGCGCCCCCGCGGACCGGAGGTCAGAGCTCGATCACCAGCTTGCCGAAGTGCCCGGCCTGCTGCATGCAGTGGAAGGCGGCGCGCGCCTCGGCGAGCGGGAAGCTGCGGTCGATGACGGGTTTGAGACCATTGGCGCTGAATGCCGCGTTCATGTTCTCGAACATCTCGCGGCTGCCGACGTAGATGCCCTGCACGTTCACGCTCTTGAACAGCACTGGCATCGGATCGACCGCGTTGTCGAAGCCGGTCAGCACGCCGATGAGCCACACGTGACCGCCGTAGGCGGTGGCATTGATCGACTTCGCGAGCGTCCCCGAGCCGCCGACCTCGACCACGTGATCGACGCCGCGGCCTCCCGTGAGCTCGAGCACCGCCTGGTCCCAGTCCGGGGTGTCGCGGTAGTTGATCGTCCAGTCGGCGCCGAGCGCGCGGGCGCGTTCGATTTTCGCGTCGCTGCTCGAGGTCAGGATGACGCGCGCGCCGTGCATCTTGGCTATCTGCAGCGCGAACAGCGACACGCCGCCGGTGCCGAGCACCAGCACCGTCTCACCCGCCATCAGCTGGCCCTTGGCGACCAGCGCGTGCCACGCCGTGAGCGCCGCGCAGGGCAGGGTCGCGGCCTGGGCCGCCGTCCATCCCGCCGGCACATGCACCGCGCCGTCTTCGTGCAGGCAGACGTGCTCGGCCAGCATGCCGGGCATGGTGCCGCCCAGTGCTGAGCCCATGACGCTCGCGTTGATGCGGCCGGCCTGCCAGCGCTGGAAGAAGGTGCCGGCAACTTCGTCGCCGACCTTGAAGCGGGTCACCGCGGGTCCCACCGCGACGACTTCGCCGGCGCCGTCGGAACAGGGCACCAGCGGCCAGCGGTCCTGGTCGACCACGCCGAGCACGTGCAGCAGGTCGCGGTAGTTCAGCGACACCGCGCGCACGCGCACGACGATGTCGTACGGACCGGGCGTGGGCTTGTCGCGGGTCACGGGCACGAGCGCGTCGATGCCGCCGCCTGATTGGATCTCCCAGGCATTCATGGGCCGGTTTCCTTGATGCTGAATTCGGGCCTGGATTATGGCGTGCGCGGGCGGCGCGGGGAACCGTGCCGCCGGCAGGAGGGCGCGCTCAGCGCGGTTCGATCTCGACGATGAATCCGTCCGGCAGTTCGCGTTTGCCGTAGATGAAGTCGCCGTTGATGTCACTCACCCACAGACGATTGCCGACGAAACGCAGTCCCCAGGGGTTGACCAGGCCGCTGGCGACGAGCGCCAGTTCGCCATTCGTGGTGACCCGGTAGACCTTGCCGTCGGCCGCCAGCCGCTGGCCCTGCGGTACAGGGATCTCGAAAGCGCCGACGTCGACTATGAACGGTTCGCCGGCATGGCGCCCGAAGCCAGCGGGCGCGATATCGAGGCCGCCGAGCATGATGCCGCCCTCGACCACCGCCTGCGGATCGATGCGGCCGTCGGGATGCACGCGCAATACCGCGGCGCCGCGCGCGGCATACAAGCCGCCGCGCACCACGCTGACCAGCATGGACTGCCCGTTCGGCGCGAAGGCCAGGTACAGCGGCGATCCGTGACGTTCGACGTCGAAGATGGTGAAGGGCGCGCAGCGTCCGTCCGCCCCGACCGCGTAAATCGCGCCGTTGTGGCTGGTGATGGCGAACAGCCGGCCGGCGAACGGGCTGCCGGCGGGGCCGAAACCCGCGTCGACCCCGGTGCCGCTGACCTGGCCGCCCTCCAGCGCGGGCAGGGTGCAGAACACGCTGACCGCGCCATCGTGCGCGACGTCGATGCGCTGCACGATGTAGTTCTCCACCTGGTTCTGCGAGCCAACCTTGGGCTGGGAGAGCGCGAAAATCTGGCCACCGTAGGCGCCGAAGTCCGGGGGCGCGACGTCGAAGCCGGCGCTGACCGGTTTCATCCTGTCCGCGTCCACCAGCACCGTCACCTTGCCGTCCGGGGCGATGGCCATCATGCGGCTGCCCTTGTCGCCGCGCACCTTGCCGTCGTCGTTCAACCACACGGCATCGCCCCTGGCGTGCATCACCAGTGGGTCGTAGAGCTCGCCGGGCGGCACGATGACGCGTGCGCTGAAGCCCGGCGCCGCCTGGATGTCCAGTGTCAGCAACTGCTTCAGCAGCAGGTCGAGTTCGCTGGCGGCGAGCGCGACCGCGCTGCCGACGAGCAGCAGCGCGGACAGCGCGAAACGCGCCGCGCGTCCTGACCAGATCTTGCTCCAGCGCCTGGCGCGCCGCGTGCATTTGATCGATGTGTATTCCATCGTCGCGCCTCCCCGTGGACGCCGACGGGTATCGCCGGCAGGGCATGATCGATCAGCGTCGGGACAGCGTTCAAGGGTGAGCCGTCGCGCCAGGACCGTACTCGCGCCCGCCGACGGAGAACGCGCAACGCGACCCGTCGCGCCTGCCCCGGGCGCGCGACCGGGCGGACAGTTGGCCATCCGCGACGTGTCGATCGGACGGCTTGCAACGGCGCGGTATAGCGCGGATATTCAACCGTCGAGCGAGGCGCCGCACGGTATGCCGGCGGCGCGTCCGACGTCAGCAGTTTCCCCAGGGCGGACGACCATGGATGCGACGGACCCGGTTTTCTACATGGCGCGCTCGCGCGACTTCTACGCGGCGCAAGGTTACGCCAGACCGTATCACTGGGCGCATCACGACGACGTGCCCTTCCATCCTTTGACCAAACCGCTCGCCGAGTCTCGAGTCACCGTCATCACCACGGCCATGCCCGACGCGAGCCATCACGGCCGCGGACGGCGCCTGGCGCGGTGCGATCTCGCGCATCCTCCCGAGAGACTGGATACCGAGGGCCTGGCGTGGGACGCGCAGGCCACCCACACCGACGATCGCGAGAGCTATCTGCCTGTGCGGCAGCTTCGTCGCCTGGTCGCGAGCGGGCGCATCGGCGCGCTCGCGCCGCACTTCTACTGCGTGCCGACCGAGTACTCGCAGCGTCATACCGTCGAGCGCGACGCGCCCGCGATCGTGGCGGGCTGTCGCGACGAAGCGGTGGACGTGGCGCTGCTGGTGCCGCTCTGACCCGTCTGTCACCAGACCGTGAGTCTGGTCGCCCGCGCACTCGAAGCCGCAAGGGTAGCCACCGTGGTGGTGGGTTCGGCGCGCGACATCGTCGAACACTGCGGCGTGCCGCGTTTCCTGTTCACGGACTTTCCGCTCGGCAATCCTTGCGGTCGTCCGTGGGACGAGGCGAGCCAGCGGGACATCGCCGACCGCGCGTTCGATCTCGTCGAACAGGCGCGAGGGCCGCGCACGACCGTGGTCACGCCGCAGGTGTGGAGCGTCTCGAGTGCGTGGAAGGAGGCCTACATGCAAGTCGGCGAGCACAACCGCGCGGCGCTCTTGGCCGCGGGGGAAGCGCGGCGCGCGCAGCAGGCGGCGGGCAAGCAAGGCGTGGCCGAGTGACAGGCGAACGTTCGCCGTTGCGTGTCGCGCGCTGGGCCTGATCCCATGCCCGAGTTGCCGGACATCACGCTTTATATCGAGGCGTTGAGGTCGCGGCTCCGCGCCGCGCGTCTCGAGCGAACCCGGGTCGCGTCGCCGTTCCTGCTGCGCAGCGTCGAGCCCAGCATGGACGAGGCCGTGGGCGCCGAAGTCACGGCGATCGAGCGACTCGGCAAGCGCATCGCCATCGGCTTCGCCAACGATCTATGGTTCGTCATCCATCTCATGATCGCCGGGCGTCTGCAGTGGCGCGAGGACTGGCCCGCCAGGACCACGCGGCAGACCGCGCTGGTCCTCGGCTTCACCAGCGGCACGCTGCTCCTGACCGAGGCGGGCACGCGCAAGCGCGCTTCGCTGTACGTTGTGCGCGGTCGCGCGGCCCTCGCCGAGCACGACCCGGGCGGATTGGAACTCGCAACCGCGACGCTTGCGGACTTCCGCGCGGTCCTGTCACGACGCAATCACACGCTGAAGCGCGCGCTGACCGATGCACGCCTGTTGAGCGGTATCGGCAATGCCTACTCGGATGAGATCCTGCACCGGGCGCGCCTGTCGCCCGTCGCGCTCACCGCGCGGCTCGACGACCAGGCGTTCGCGCGGCTGTTCGACGCCACGCGCGCCGTGCTGGACGAATGGCTGACGAGGTTGCGCGACGAAGCGGCCGGCGCGTTCCCAGGCAAGGTCACGGCGTTTCGTCCGCAGATGGCCGTGCATGGCCGTTACGGCCTGCCTTGCCCGGACTGCGGCACGCCGGTGCAGCGCATCCGCTATGTCGACAACGAGACCAATTATTGCCCGCGCTGCCAGACCGGCGGCCGACTGCTGGCCGACCGGGCGCTGTCGCGCCTGTTGAAGGACGACTGGCCGCGCAGTATCGAGCAGCTCGAACACCCGCAAGAGTAGGCGCGCATGCGCCTTGCATCTGTCGACGGCCCTGCCTAGGCTCGATGCGGTTTCCCTCGCGCCCTCGCGCCGCGGGAACCGGCGGGAATGACCGATTCGGGGAGGTCTCGGTATCGCGCCGCATCATCAAGTCAACCGGGGAGAGTTCCTTCATGCCGACATTCGAAACCCTCATCCGCGGCGGCACGCTGGTCGATGGCAAGGGCCACGCCGCGTATACCGCCGACATCGCCATCAACGACGGCCACATCGCCGCCATCGGGCGCGGGCTCGGCAGCGCTGCCCAGACCATCGATGCCGATGGCCTCACCGTCACCCCGGGCTGGGTCGACATCCATACGCACTACGACGCACAGGTGACCTGGGATCCGGAACTGCTGCAGTCGACCTGGCACGGCGTGACCTCGGCGGTGCTCGGCAACTGCGGCGTCGGCTTCGCGCCGGCGGCACCCGACAGGCATGACTGGCTGATCGGGCTCATGGAGGGCGTCGAGGACATCCCCGGTGTGTCGCTGCGCGCCGGCATGCAGTGGCAGTGGGAGACGTTCCCGCAGTACATCGATGCCCTCGATCGCATGCCGCGCGCCATCGACATCGGCACGCAGCTCACCCACGGCGCCCTGCGCTGCTACGTGATGGGCGAACGCGGGGCCAGCAACGAGGCGGCCAGCGCGGACGACCTGCGACGCATGGCCCTGCTCATCCGCGAAGGCATGGCGGCCGGCGCGCTCGGCTTCACCACCTCGCGCACCGCGGTGCACATCGACGTCGATGGCGTACCCGTACCGGGGACCTTCGCCGACACCGAGGAACTCTGCGCGCTGGCTGGTGCGGTCAAGGACAGCGGGCACGGCCTGATGGAGATGGTCCTCACCGGCGCCGCCGGCGAGGACGTCGACGGGCTCAATCGCGACATGCGCATCCTGCGGGACGTCGCCGAGCGTTCGCGCTGTCCCCTGATGTACCTGCTCGCGCAGAACAACACCGACCCAGGCCAGTGGCGCCGCCAGCTCGCGGTATCCGAGGATGCCGCGCGCGCCGGGCTGGTCATCACGCCGCAGGTCGCCGGACGTCCGATTCCCATCCTGTTCTCGATGGCGGGCGAGCATCCGTGGCGCTTCATGCCGAGCTATGCCGAGATCGCGGATCTGCCGCCCGCGGAACGCGTGCGCCGCATGGCCGAGCCGACCATGCGCGCGCGCCTGCTCGCGGAGCAGGATCCCCACGACACCGGTTTCTCGCTGCTCTACAAGAGCCCGCTGTTGTGGGACACCACCTTCGTCGCGAGCGAGCCGCTCAGCTACATGCCGGACGCGCGTTCGAGCGTGGCCGCGATCGCGAGGCGCGAGGGCAGGAGTCCGTGGGAAGTCGCCTACGATCGCCTGCTCGAGAACGAGGGCAATGCCATCCTGGTGCACACTCTAGTCGGCTATTCCGACGGCACCGCCAACGCGGTGCACGAGATGCTGCGTCATCCGCTCTCGGTGCTCGGCCTGAGTGACGCCGGCGCGCACTGCCGCTTCATCTGCGACGGCGGCGTGCATACCTACGTGCTGACCCACTGGTATCGCGACCGTGACGCCGACGATCCGCAGCGTCTGCCGCTCGAGTTCCTGGTGCGCAAGCTGACCGGCGACAACGCGCGCCTGTATGGCCTGCACGATCGCGGCGTGCTCGAGCCCGGGCGTCGCGCCGATCTCAATCTCATCGACATGGGCCGTCTCGGCTCCGGCACGCCCTACATGGCCTATGACCTGCCGGCCGGCCAGCAGCGCATGCTGTGTCGCGCGAGCGGCTACGTCGGCACCTATGTGCGCGGTCAGTGCGTGCAGGCCAACGGCGAACTGACCGGGGTCCGGCCGGGTCGCGTCATCCGCGGGAGCGCCGCGCACCGCGGCTGACCCGCGTGGCGGTGAGGGGGCATCACGCCCGGCGCGGCGCCGGGCGTGATGCCGCGCCGCGACGGCCGTCGGCCCGCACTCGCATGCCGAGGCTTAGAACCAGTTCGCACTCCCGTCGATTGTGTCCAATCGTGTCCGGGCGGAGCATTGAACCGTCTTCGCTGTGTTGGACGAGAGGGAGGTTCGACCCATGAGGAATTCGATGCTGCGGCGTACGATCGTCGCAATGCTGCTGACTGCCTGCGCCAACGTTGCGCTGGCGGTACCGGAGATGAGGGTGAGCGGACGGGCGGAACTCGATGGGAGTTTTCCGTTCGATTCGTTCCTTACCGATCAGGAAACCGGCACGCCGGACTTCGTGCGTCCGGCCATCGAGGTCTCTGATTCCAGTCCCGGCGTCTGGTCCTACCTGGCGCGCGTCGACAGCACGGTGCCGAAGCTCCAGGTGGCCGGTTCGCTCTTCAACAACACCGACGCACCGCTGGGTGACATCGAGATCGGCGCATTGAACGCGTTCGCGAGCTACACCGACACCATCACGGTGTCGCCGGGTTTCAGCGATCCCTACCTCGTGACCATCGAAATGATCGTGGACGGCGTGCTGCAGATAGATGGCAGTACCGCGCGTGCCGCGGCGTCCCTCACCATCAGCCCGGTGGGCAAGCTGCAATCCAACGACTTTTCGAGTTACACCACGAGCGACGATGTGCACGATGTGCTCTCGGCCCAGTACCAGTTCATCGGCGATGCGGAGTTCGATCTGGTCTCGACCCTGCAGTTCAGCATCCAGAGGGTCAATCCCGGTTTCACAGCATCGGGCGACTTCAGCCACACCGCGATCATCAACCTGGTGGTGACGAACCTGAATGGTGACGTGCTCCCGCCGCAGGATTTCAGCGTCAGCAGCGACTCCGGGTTCTTCGCCACCGCGCCCGTGCCCGTGCCGGCGGCGCTGCCGATGTTCCTGGCCGGGCTGGCCGCGCTTGGTATCCGTCGACGCAGGGGGCGGTCGCGCGTCGGCGGTCGCGGGTCCCGGTAGGACGCGTCGACGGCGCCGAAGGACGGTCACGCCTCGCTCGAACCTCAGCGAGGCTGGTCGGCTCGACGTCCTGCGCCGCCTTCAGGACCGTCGCTCGAACGCAGAGTGTCGGCGGAGCAGCGCCGATCGCGCGCGGGTCAGATCCGCCGTGACCCTGCCGGATCGAGGTGTCGAGTGGCGAGGCCTGGTGGCCGGCGAATATGCCGGGCCGACTCGCCGTCCCGAAGTGCGGGCCGAAGCGGGCCATGTTCGCGTCTTTGCCGCATAAGGGTCGCGGCTGTGGCGAGTAAGTGCCATGGCGCGGTTGCGCCGCCGTGACAGGCGCGATTTTTGTCACGCCGCGTACGGCGATGTTCGATGCGCCGATCCTGAGCCTCACCGTGCGCATCAGTGACAACGTGTGGAACTAAGATCCGCTCAACGGCAGCTCGTTCTCCGAACAGACCGACGACGGCGTGCTCGGCTCAATCGTCGAGAACCGTTTCGATTTTGCCGCCTTCGATTTCGTGGGGGCGGATATCGCCAGCGAACCGGTTGCGCCGCATGCCTGCTCGTTCGCACTGTACCTGTGGGACAGCGAACCCACCAACGCGTCTGACGGGCTATGCGACTACTGGGCCATGCCGGGCGTCCCGCCCGTGCCGGAGCAATGCCAGACCGAGGGTCGACGGTACGTGCGATGGTGTATGCTCGGCGACGGAAATAGCAGCGCGATTTCTGTCACTGCGTGGGTGCGGACCAGGCGCCGCTGCTGCGCCGAACACCTGGAACCCTGTCGTGCTCCCGACAACACTGACAGTCCGACAGCCGCACCCCAGAGCGCAAGCTCGGCGTGACCATGCCCGCTGAGATCGCCGACCTGCCGAACTGGATGCGCGGCGCATTGGGGACATGGGCCAACGAACCGGCCCTGTTCGGCCAACTGCTCGCGATAGCAGCGGCGCTCGCGCTGAGCGGCTTGTTGAGCGCACTGCTGAAGCCGCGCCTGGCCGCCTTGCAGAATGCGCAGGCCACCGGTTCCCTGCCTATCGTACGGCGCGGCCTCGGCGCGCTTCGGTCGCTCGTGTTCCCTCTGCTCCTGGTGTTCTTGCTGGGGGTTGCCGCAACCTCCGCCATGCACTTGATCGCGCAGAGCTGGCTGGTGCGCCTGGCGCAGAGTGTCGCGGCGATCGTGCTGCTGGTGGCGATCGCGGAACGCTTCATTACCAACGCCTGGCTGGTCGCCCTCGCGCGTTGGGTTGGCATACCGGTGGCCGCGTTACACGTGCTCGGCTGGCTGGACGACGTCACCGGCTACCTCGACGGCATCTCGCTCGAGGTCGGCACCTTACACGTCTCGCTCTACGCGCTGCTGCGCACACTGATCTTCGGCAGCGTGCTGTTCTGGCTGGGGCGCACGTCGAATGCTGCCGGCAAACAGGTCATCCGCACCCAGTTGCCGCTTGATGCCGGCACCCGCGAGGTGTTCGCGAAGCTGTTCGAGATTGGCCTGTACGTCGTCATCGGTCTGCTCGTGCTGCAAGTGATGGGCATCAACCTCACGGCCCTTGCGGTGTTCGGTGGCGCTCTGGGCGTGGGGCTTGGTTTCGGGCTGCAACAGATCGCGTCGAACTTCATCTCGGGCATCATCATTCTGCTCGATCGCTCCATTACCCTCGGTGACTATATAGAGCTCGGGGACGGCCGCGCCGGAACACTGGTCGAACTCAACATGCGTTACGCCGTGCTGAAGACCTTTGAAGGCAAGGGCATCCTGGTGCCGAACGAGACCTTCGTCACCACCAGTTTCGTCAATTGGACCCATGCCGGCACCAAGCAGCGTCACAGCCTGACCTTTTCGGTCGCGTATCGCACCGACCTCGATCGGCTCCTGCCCAGGGTCCGCGAAGTGGTGGCCGCGCATCCGCAGGTCCTGAGCGGCCCGGACATACCGAAAGAGGAGCAGCCCGACGCTGAGATTCGTGCATTTGCCGATTCCGGCATCGAGATCCTGGTGGAGTTCTGGATGGAGGGAATCGACGATGGCCGTAACCGCGTCGGCGCCGATTTGCTCCTCTCGCTGTGGCGAGCGCTGCGCGAGGACAACGTCGAGATCCCCTTCCCGCAGCGCGAAGTGAGGATTCTGCAGGACTGAGGGGTTGAGGCCCCGCACGACAGCAGCGACTCCGGATGCTTCGCCACCGCGACGGCGCCAGTACCGGCGGCGCTACCGATGTTCCTGGCAGGCCTCCGCGCAACTCAATGCGCGGTTCTGTAAGCCCACGAAGCGCCGTCTGTCGTAATCCGACTCGCGCCACGCGCTGGCGAATCGCGTTCCCGGACTTCCGTGGACCGGATCGGCGCGGCAAATCTCGGGCGGTGCTTGCCGTGGCCGCCAATCGGGCGCACTGTCCTACAGCCGCGTGCCGGGCGCACCCTCAAGATGGTGACAGGGCCACGACTGGTCATCGATACCGCGTCAGGATCCTTCTCATGCTTGCGCGACTGCGTCACCTGGCGGCCCTGCTGGCCGATTCCTTCTGGCTCGTCCCTGCTGGACTGGTCGCCGGCAGCGCGCTGATGGCCTTCACCTGTCTGCACCTGGACGTCGCGGGTGTCATTCCCGAGTCCATGATCGAGGGCGCCTGGCTGTACAACGGCGGCCCGACCGGCGCCCGCACACTGCTCGGCGCCGTCGCCGGCTCGGCCATTGGTGTGGCCGGCACGGTGTTTTCGATCACGATCGCCGCCCTCACGCTCGCCGCGGGACAGATGGGTCCGCGCCTGCTGCGCAACTTCGTGAGGGACCGCGGCAATCAGTTCACTCTCGGCGTGCTGCTCGGCACCTTCACCTACGCGTTGCTCGTGCTGCGCACGGTCCGCACGACGGAGGAGGGCGGATTCACGCCGCACCTGTCCATCAGCGTCGGCATCCTCCTCGCGTTCGGCAGCGTCGGCGTGCTGATCTACTTCGTCAATCACGTCGCCACGCGCATCAACGTCGACACCGTCATCGGGCTGGTGGGCGACGACCTGCAGCGCTCCGTCCGCGCCGTCCTGCCGGTGGAGGACGAAGTGCCGCCCGCCACGACGCGGGATCTGCCGGAATGGCCCGACGCGGTGCCGGTGGTCTCCACGCAAGCCGGCTACGTCCAGAGCGTGGATACCGCGGCGCTCACGCACTGGGCGGAGGCGGAGGGCATGCAGGTGCGCCTGGTCGTCCGGCCGGGACACTACGTGTTTCCGCATGTTCCCGTCGCGTGGCTGCCCCATGACGTCGCGGACGCGGAACGTGTGGTCGGCGAAGCGCTGCTGCTCGGTCCGGTTCGCACCCCCTACGCGGATCTGGAGTACGCCATACGGCAACTCGTCGAGGTTGCGATGCGCGCCCTTTCACCGGGCATCAACGATCCCTACTCCGCCGTCAGCGTCGTGGACCGGCTGGGCGCCGCGCTTTGCGACCTCAGCCGCGTGCGCCTGCCGTCCGGGTGTTTCGCGCGCGAGGGCCGAACGCTGCTGACGTTGCCCAGCCTCGACTACGACGGGCTCGTGGATACGATGTTCAATCCTCTGCGCCAGCACGGCAGCGGCAACGCGATGGTGCTTATCCGGCTGCTGGAGACCCTTGCCGCGGTGATGCAGTGCGAACACGACGGCGAGCGGCGAGGCACGCTGTTGCGGCACGCGCAGCTCGTGCTCGAGGAGGGCGAGCGCAGCCTCCGTGCTGCCGCTGATGTCGCGGACCTGCGCCAGCGGCACGAGCAACTCGGCCGTCCTCAGGGGCGCCGGGCGGCTTAGCCGTCTATGCCGTCCGGCGCGACATCGCGGGAATGGCGTGGCGCACCACGGCCGCGACCGTCAGGCCCTGGCACAGGATCAAGAAGACCACCACGCAGTAGGTGAGCGGCACCAGCACGTTGGGGATGTCGCCGTGGGGCAGCGACAGTGCCAAGGCCACCGAGATCCCCCCGCGCAGTCCGCTCCACGTCAGTACGGTGGCCGATCCGGAGGGCAGGCCGAAGGTGCGCCTCATCAGCAGGACGGGCATACCCGCGCTCAGGGCCCGCGCGAGAAGTGTCACCACGATCGCGGCGGCGGCGGCAGGCAGCAGTTCCAGCGCTATCGGTACGACCACGACCTCCATGCCGATCAGCACGAAGAGCACGGCGTTCAGGATGTCGTCGACCAGATGCCAGAACCCGTCGACGTGGTGACGGGTGGTGTCGGACATGGCGTGCGCGCGGCTCAAGTTCCCCGTGAAGACGCCGGCGACGACCATGGCCAGCGGACCAGACACGTGCAGGTGGCTTGCCAGGGCATAGCCCCCGATGACCATCGCCAAGGTGATGAGGACCTCCGCCTCGTAGTTGTCGACGCTGCGCGTCAAGCGGTAGCCGGCGTAGCCGAGCGCGAGGCCGAAGAGGAGGCCGTCTCCCGGCCGCGCGGAGCAGAAGCAAGGCCGCCTGCGGCACGGTGGGCGTGGCGGCACCGGTGGCCAGGTCGAGCAGCAACGCGAACAGCACTACGCCGAGGCCGTCGTTGAACAGGGACTCCCCGCTGATGACCAGCTCCAGGTCACGGAGTGCTCCGGCCGACTTCAGGATGCCGAGCACCGCGATCGGATCGGTCGGCGAGATGAGCGCGCCGCACAGCAGGCAGGCCGGCAGCGGCAGCTCGAGCTGCAGCCAGGGCTGCATCCACCAGATCGCCACGCCGACCACCGCGGTGGACAGGGCCGTGCCCGCCAACG
>JBFWYG010000017.1:0-70801 GCA_050186725.1 Gammaproteobacteria bacterium
CGCCGAGCGCGGCGCGGGTCGCCGCCAGCTCCTGCGTCAGGGTCTCGATCTGCTTCTGCTGCTGTTGCACCACCCGCCACAGGTCCTCGACGGTCGGCGTTTCTGCCTGGACGGAGGCAGTGAGCAGTGCTGCCGCGAGCGGCAGGGCGATAGGTGCGCGGAATCGCATGACTTGGGTCCCCGGGTTGCGAATGGAAGGGCGCGCGGCGGGGAGCCAGGTCGCCCGAACGCACATCGCGTGCAATTAGAATGTAACTGCGACACATTCGCAACACGAAAACAATTTGCGGTCTTGATCTGGATCAAGTGGCCCGGGGTTGGCGTCGTGGGCGCCTGGCTGGCGGGGCGGCTGAGGCGATGGATGCCTGTTCTCGCTGGCCGCGGAACTGACTCGTAAGGCGTTGCGGTCGGCGCCTTCTTTTCGGCACCGTCACCCTCGCGCAAGCGAGGGTCCATCGGCGGTCGGCGGAGCCGATGGACGCGTGCTCACGCTGGTATGTCGGGACAGCAACCTCAGCCGCAGCCGCAGCAGGTCGGCGCCGCGAGCCGCGACGCCTGGGCGTGATGCACCCATTCCATCTTGTAGGGCACATCGCGCTCGTCGCGGCCCTTGGGCGCGAGGTCGAGCAGGTGGTAGGCGCCCATCATCACTTCCACGCCGCGACCATAGGTGGAGTAGGTGTGGAAGATCTGTCCGGCGTCGTCGCGCTGGAACAAGCTGATGCCCGGCGCTTCGTCGCTCGGAAACGCGCGCATGCCGTAGTTGTACCAGACCTCACCGCGCGCACGCTCGGCGTCGCGAAAGCTGACGTGGTAGTCGAAGTTGAAATCGCTGTCGTGGGACGAGACCCAGCGGAAGCCCCAACCCATGCGCGCGCGGTAGGCCGCGATCTCCGACCACGGCGCGCGTGATACCGCCACCAGGCTCACGTCGCGCGCGGCGAGATAGGGACGCATGCCATCGCTGTGGTCGGCCATGTACGTACAGCTCGGGCAGCCGCGTTCCCAGCCAGGCCCGAGCATGAAGTGCTGCACCAGCAGCTGGCTGCATTCACCGAACAGCGCTTCCAGTGGCACGCGGTGCGTGCCGTCGTCGAACTCGTAACGCTTGGTCACGCGCACCCAGGGCAGCGCGCGTCGTTCCGCGGCGATGGTGTCCTGCAGCCGGGTCAGTTCCTTCTCGCGCTCGAGCAGGCGTCGGCGCGCAGCGAGCCAGGCGTCCGGGGTGACGACGGGATGCGTGGTGGTCGTGGTCGTGGTGTCGGTCGAAGTCGTACTCATGGCATGGTCCTCGTCGAATGATGGAAGTGTCGTTCAGCCCTGCGCGCCCCGCGGCCGGCGCACGGCGCGCACCGTGCCGCTCGGCCCGCCGCCGGCGTAGAAGAGATCGCCCGGCGCCGCCTCGAGCCCACTCACCACCGCGCCGGCCGGCATGCGCAGTCGTGTCTGCACCGCGCCACTGGCCGGGTCGACGCGCCGGATCTCGCTCTCGTCGCTCTCCCAGGTGCCGTGCCACAGCTCGCCGTCCACCCAGGTCACGCCGGTGACATGGCGATTGGATTCGATGGTGCGCAGGAGCGCGCCGCTCGCCGGATCGACCTGGTGGATGCGCCGCGCGTGGTACTCGCCGACCCACAGGCTGCCCTCGGCCCAGGTCAGGCCGGAGTTGCCCTCGCGACCCGGCGCTGGAATGGTCGCGACCACCTCACCGGTGGTCGGATCGATCTTCTCGATTCGATCATCGGCGAGCTGGTACAGGTGCCGCCCGTCGAAGGCCGTGCCGGCGTCGTTGCGTCGTACCAGCGCACGCGCCACCGCGCCGCTCTCGGGGTCGATGGCAATGAGGCGCTCGTCGGTCGCGGCCCATACCAGTCGACCGTCGTGCGACACGCCATGCACATGGGTGACGTCGGGCAGTGGGCCGTATTCGCGCACGACTACGGCGGGGGTGGGAGCAGGCAGGTCGTCTACCAGGGGCATGGCGCTCTCCTCGAGGCGGCGTCACCGCGACGCCGTGTGACGCACTCTAGGGGGAAGCGTGGCACGCCGGGAGTAACAAGATTGGCGTGAATCCGACCAGCGGCGGCGCGAGCCAGCGCTGCGCCCGCGCGCGACCGAGCGCGCGCACGCGTCCCGTTGCCTGCAACGCCGCGAGCGCACGCTGCACGCTGCGCTGACTCGTGCCGAGAGCAAGCGCGAGCGCGGAGGTCGACCACGGCGCGCCGTCGGCGAGCAGGGCCAGCAGCTCGGCGCCATCGCCGTCCAGCGGTGGCAGCAGCAGGCGCACGCCGCCGCTCGGCGTCGCCGCGAGCCTGTAGCCTTTCGCGGTGGCCTCGATGCGCGCCAACGGCCCAAGCACGCGGCGCAGACGGCCAAGCTCGACGCGCAGCCGCGCGCGATGACTGTCGTCGGGATGGCGCAGGCGGAACGCGTCCTCGATCAGGCGCTCGCGGGTGACGGCCTCGGGCCAGGCGCCCGCCAGGCTGCGCGCCAGCGCGAACAGCAAGGGACGCGTGGCGAGCGAGCGCTCGTTCGCGCCGACGGACAGCGACCGCCGACAGGCGTCGACCAGCAGCAGGTCCGCGTGCCGAAGCCGCGCGATGTCCGCGAGCCCGAGCGCGCGACTCTCACCCTGCTGCACCACGCGCGCCGCCGGCTGCGCGAGCACCGCGCCCAACGTCTCGACCTCGTTCGCGAGCGCCGCGATGCCCGAGCGCCGCGCGGCCGCCGCGGCGCGCGCGAGTTCGGTCCGCGCCGTGTCCACCTCGAGCGCGCGGAGCGCGAGCTCCGCCGCGAGCAGAGCGCGCATCGCGGCGAGTGCAGGTGGCAGTCGATCCGGCGTGAGCAATGTCAGTCCGCCGGCGGCATCGCCGAGGTGCCCGAGCAGCAGCAGGCGCCGCGCCAGCAGCAGTCGCGCCAGCACCGCGTTCGCCTCGTCGCCCGCTGCCGCGAGCGTCGCCGCCGCCGCTTCGAGCACGCGTGTGCCGCCGCCGAAGTCGCGGAGCGCGAGAGCCACCTCGGCCTCTGCCACCGCGCAGCGCGCCCGTGCCAGCGGCGCCTCGCGACCGAAGGCGCGCGCCGCGCGCTTCAGCAGCGCGCGTGCACGCGTGTACTCGCCGAGCTGCGCCATGGCCGTGCCGCGCAGCGCGAGCGCGGCCGCGTCGTCGCGCAGCGCGACCTCGCGCAATGCGGCGAGTGCATCGCCCATGGCGAGTGCGCGGGCGGCGATGGCGAGCTGGCTGTCCATCCGCACAGGCTAACGCAAGGCCGCCGCTACCGCGCGCCGCCGCGATGACGCGCCTGCGAGCCCGCCCGCTTGGCCTATGATGCGGAGAGTCGATCTGCAGAGTCTTCCGCCATGTCCGCTGTCTCCCCTGTCGCGCCGCGTGGCCCGCGCATCGTCGAAGCCACCATCGCCGAACTCGCCGCCGCGCTCGACGCCGGCCAGGTCACCAGCGTCGAACTCACGCTCCTGCATCTCAACCGCATCGCGCACTACGACCGTCACGGCCTGCGTCTGAACGCGGTGCCGGTGTTGAACCCCGCGCTGTTCGACGACGCGCTGGCGAGCGATCTGCGCCGCGCGCGCGGCGAGGCGCGCGGACCGCTGGACGGCATTCCCTATCTCGCCAAGGACAGCTACGCGGTGAAGGGTCTGACTGTCGCGGCCGGCGCGCCGGCCTTCGAACATCTGATCGCGGGCGACGACGCCTTCGTCGTCGCGCGCCTACGCGCGGCGGGCGCCGTGCTCGTCGGTCTGACCAACATGCCGCCCATGGCGGCGGGCGGCATGCAGCGCGGCGTGTACGGTCGCGCCGAGAGTCCCTACAACCCGGACTTCCTGGCCGCGGCCTATGCCTCCGGTTCGTCCAACGGCTCGGGCACCGGTGTCGCGGCGAGCCTCGGCGTGTTCGCGCTCGCCGAGGAGACCTGGTCCTCCGGCCGCGCGCCGGCGTCGAACGGCGGGCTGGTCGCCTACACGCCTTCACGCGGGCTCATCTCCATGCGCGGCAACTGGCCGCTCATTCCGACCATGGACGTCGTCGTGCCCTACGCGCGCAGCGTGGCGGACCTGTTCGAAGTGCTGAACGTGATCGTGGCCGAAGACGCCGAGACGCGTGGCGATTTCTGGCGTCTGCAGCGCGCGGTGCGCCTGCCGCCGGTCGCGAGCGTGCGGCCGGCCGACTATCGCGCGCTCGCGCGTGACGACGCGCTGCGCGGCAAGCGTCTCGGCGTGCCGCGCATGTATCTCAATCGCGATCCGGACAGTACGCGGCCCATCGCCACACGCGCCTCGGTGGTGACCGCCTTCGAGGCCGCGGCGCGCGACCTGGTCGCGCTCGGCGCCGAAGTGATCGAAGTCGATTTCCCGCTGGTCTCGAACTACGACCGTGATCGCCCCGGCGCGCGCTCCATGGTCGAACGCGGGCTGGTGCCGGCGGGCTTCGCCGTGGCCGAGGGCGAGCATCTGATCCCCTTCGCCTGGCACGACTACCTGCAGGCGAACGGCGATCCGAAGCTCGACTCGCTCGCCGACGTGGACGGTCGGCTGATCCTGCCGGGAAGACCGGACGCGCTGCCGGATCGTTACGAAGGTCTGCCGGACTTTCGCGCCTATGGCCCACGGGTGCGCGCCGGGCTCCTGCCGCCGCACGAGATCCCCGATCTCGATGCCGGATTACGCGGACTGGAAGAGACGCGCAGGCTTGACCTCGAGGCGTGGCTCACCGCCCAGGGACTAGATGCCCTGGTGTTTCCCGCGGTCGCCGACATCGCGCCGGCGGACGTCGACACCAATCCCCATTCCAACGACATCGCCTGGCGCAACGGCACCTGGGTCGCGAACGGCAACCAGGCGCTGCGACACTGCGGCGTGCCGACGGTGACGGTGCCGATGGGGCTCTTGCCCGACATCGGCATGCCCATCGGGCTGACCTTCGCCGGCCGCGCCTACGACGACAGCGCGCTGCTCGCCTATGCGCATGTGTTCGAAGGCGCGGGCACGCGTCGCGCAGCGCCGGCGCGCACGCCGCCGTTGGCGGCCGAACTGCTGCTCGCGGCGAGCGAGGCTGCGTCACCGCCCGGCGCGCGCGATGGGGCCGCGCCCGCGCTCACTCTCGCGGCGCGTCTCGCGCCGATGGATGACGACGGTCTGCAGACCCTCGTGATCGAGGGCGAGGCGCGGGCGTCGCGGGGCGTCGCGGACGTACGCGTGTTCCTGAACGGCGTGGCGCTGGACCTGCGACGCGACGGTGCGCGCTATGCCGCGCTGACGCGCGTGCCGGCCAGCCTGCACACCGTGCCCCACAGTCGCTGGCGGCGGCCCTACGGTTCGCTCGTCACGGCGCTGGCGCGCGATGCGCAGGGTGCGGCGACCGCGGCCTTCGCGGTGGTGGGTGGGATCGTCTGAGTGGAGCACTGATGACCATGCACGAGTTCGATCTGATCCTGCGTGACGCGGAACTCTTCGACGGCCTCGGCAGTGCCGCGCGGCGCGGGGATCTCGCGGTCAGCGATGGCCGTATCGTCGCGATCGGCGAAGTGGGCGCGCTGGGCGGCCGCGCCACCGAGGAGATCGATGCCGCCGGCCTCGCGCTCGCGCCCGGCTTCATCGACATCCACACCCACGACGACTTCGCCTGCCTGCGTCACCCGGACATGGCGTTCAAGACCCTGGGCGGCGTCACCACCTGTGTCGTCGGCAACTGCGGCTTCGGTCCCGCGCCCTATGCTTCGGCGCAGGCGCTGTTCGCCGGGCTCACGCCGGGCAGCGCGCTGCCGGACTACGGCGATCACGCCGGCTATGCGCGCCTGCTCGAGGCGCGCCCGCCGGCCACCAACATCGGCGTGCTGGCCGGGCACGGCACCCTGCGTCATGCCGCCATGGGTCTCGCCGCGCGCGCGCCCACCGCGCCTGAGATGCAACGCATGCGCGACGCGCTGTCCCACGCACTCGAGGCCGGCGTGCTCGGCCTCTCCAGTGGCCTCATCTACGAACCGGGCAAGCACGCCGCAACCGAGGAACTGATCGGACTGGCCGAGGTGATGCGGGACAGCGGCGCGTTCTACGCCACCCATCTGCGTAACGAGGCCGGCGGACTGCTCGAGTCGGTCGACGAGGCCTTGGCGATTGGCGCGGGCGCCGGCGTGCCCGTGCTCCTGTCCCACCACAAGGCCGCGGGACGCGACAACTGGGGACGTGTGCACGACTCGCTCGCGCGCATCGCGCAGGCGCGCGCGCGTGGCCAGACGGTGAATCTCGATCAGTATCCCTACACCGCTGGCAGCACCATGCTCGCCGCGGTGCTGGCCAACGGCGTGCTGACGCCGGCCGCCGCGCGGGGCGGCATCGGTGACGTGGGCGCGGAGGACGTGCTGGTCGCAGCCGCGCCCGGCCGCCCGGAGTGGGACGGTCGAAGTATCGCGGAACTCGCGCGCGCCTTCGGTCTCGCGCCGCGCGCGGCCGCCGAGCGGGTGGTGGCGGAAGCGCCGGGCGCCACCGCGATCATCCACATGATGAGCGAAGACGATGTGCGCACGGTGCTGCGTCATCCCGGCACGCTGATCGGCTCGGACGGCATTCCGACGCTCGACGGCAAGCCCCATCCGCGGCTCTACGGCAGCTTTGCCCGCGTGCTCGGCCATTACGCGCGCGAACTCGCGGTGCTGACGCTGGCCGACGCCGTCGCGCGCATGACCGGCCTGTCGGCGCGCTGCCTGGGGCTCACCGATCGCGGCGTGCTGCGCGAAGGCGCGTGGGCCGACCTGACCTTGTTCGATGCCACCACCGTGCGCGATGTCGGCACCTTCGACGCACCGCAGCGGCCGCCCTGCGGCATCGTCGGCGTGTGGGTCAACGGGCGGCGCGTGGTGGCGGAGGGCAAGGCGACCGCCGAACGGCCCGGGCGAGTGCTACGACGCGCCTGAGCCCTGCTTGCGACCGATCACGACGGGCGCAGAGGTTCGAGGATGCGTTGCAGGGACTCCAGCGGGATCGGCTTCACCAGGTGATGATCGAAGCCGGCGGCGCGGGTGCGGGCGCGGTCCTCCTCCTGGCCCCAGCCGGTCTGGGCGACGATGGTCACCGCGCCACCGAAGGTCTGGCGCAGGCGGCGACACACCGCGTGTCCGTCGAGGCGCGGCAAGCCGATATCGAGCAGCGCCACGTTCGGCGGCTCACGCAGCGCCATCGCGATGGCCTGCTCGCCGTCGTTGGCGATGCTGACCTCGTGGCCCAGCATCTCGAGCAGCATGGCGAGGCTCTCGGCGTTGTCGTGGTTGTCGTCCACCACGAGGATGCGCAGACCCGGCTGCGCGGGTGATGATGCCGCGCCGCGCGGCGCTTCGAGGGGCTTGGGTGCCGGCGTGCCGCTGCGCGGCAAGGCCACCACGAAGCGCGCGCCGCGGCCTTCGCCCTCGCTCTCCACGCGGACCTTGCCGTCGTGCATCTCCACCAGCCGGCGCACCAGCGTGAGCCCGATGCCGAGGCCGCCCTGCGCGCGATGCAGCGCGCTGTCCGCCTGGGTGAAGAGATCGAACACCATCGACAGTTGCTCGGCGCGAATGCCGATGCCATCGTCGCTCACCGTCACCTCGACCTCGTCCGCCGCGCAGCGCGCGGCGACGCGGATGTGGCCGCCGGGCGGCGTGTACTTGCAGGCGTTGTTCAGCAGGTTGGCGAAGACCTGCGCGAGGCGCGTGAGGTCGGCGTCCAGCATCACCGGCTCGGCCGGCAGGTCGACCACCAGTTCATGGCCCATGGTGGTGATATGCGGTCGGCTGGTCTCGACCGCGTTGTCGATCACCGCGGCCAGCGCCACCGGCGCGCGGCGCAGTTCGATGGTGCCGCGGCTGATGCGGCTGATGTCCAGCAGGTCGTCCACCAGGCGCGTGAGCTGGTCCACCTGGCGCGCCATGCTGGCCAGCGCGTGTTCCAGCCGCCCATCCTCTTCGCCGCCAAGGCTGAGCAGGTTCAGACTGTTTGCCAGCGGCGCCAGCGGATTGCGCAGCTCGTGGGCGAGGGTCGCGAGGAACTCGTCCTTGCGCAGGTCGGCCTCGCGCAGCTGGCGCTCGACCTGGGTGACGTGGGTGAGATCCTGTACGTAGCTGATCCAGCTGCCCGCGGAAGCGTCCAGCAGCGCGCCGCCGATCATCACCGGCACGCGGTGGCCGTCGCGATGCAGGTACTCCTTGCGAAACGGCCCGTAGCGACCCTCGTCGTGCAGCTCGGCCAGCGCCTGTGCGTCGGCCGGCGCGTACTCCGGGGGCGTCATCGCCCGCCAGTCCAGGCCATGGGCGACGAACTCGGCGCGCGTGTGACCGAGCATGCCGAGGAACGTGTCATTGGCCTCGGTCACGCGATCGCCGACGGCGACGATCACTCCGATGAAGCCCGCTTCCAGCAGGCGCTCGGTCTTGGCGGTCTGCAGACGCAGCGCGGCCTCGACCGCCTTGCGCGCGCTGATGTCCACGGCCGACGCGATGAGCTGGGTCACGTGGCCAGCCTCGTCGCGTATCGGGTTCAACATGAAGTCGGCCTGCATGGGCGGCGCGTCTACGGTATTGATCTCGATGTCGAAGCGCGAGGCGTTGCCGATGAGACCGCGCGCGATGGCCGCGCCCACCGCCTGGTGAACGTTCGGTGAGCGCTGCCACCACACGGTCTCGGTGAAGGGCAGACCAATCGCGTGCTCCCGCGTGGTGCCCGCCACCTCGAGGGCCGGCATGTTGACTTCGCGTATCCTGCCCGCGAGATCGAGCACGCCAACCATCACAGGCAGGTTGTCGAGTACCGCGCGCAGCTGGGCTTCGCTCGCGCGCAGGTTCTGCTCGGCCTCGCGCGTGGCGGTGATGTCGGTACAGGTGCCGAACCAGCGCGTGGCGTGGCCGTCGTCATCGCGGAGCGGCACGGCGCGCCCGAGGAACCAGCGGAACTCGCCGTCGTGCCGCCGCAGGGGAAAGGTGTCCTCCCACGGTTCGCCGGCGGCGAGCTGGCCGAGGAAGCCGCGCACCACGCGCGCGACGTGATCGGGGTGGTGGAAACCGGCCCATTGGCGCGCGCGCAGCGGCGCCGGCGCGCTGCCGGTATAGGCGTACCACACCTGGTTGTACCACTGCATGCAGCCTTCCGCGTCCGCCACCCAGCAGAGCTGCGGAATGGATTCGGCCAGCAGGTGGAACTCGCGCTCGCTGCGCGCCAGGGCGCGCTCGCGCGCGCGTCGCTCGGAAATCTCGCGGAATACCAGCACCGCGCCACGGATCTCGCCGTGGGTGTCGCGTATCGGCGCGGCGCTGTCGTCCAAGGGCCACTCCGTGCCGTCCCGCGAGATCAGGATGGTGTGGTTGCTGAGGCCGACGATGACACCGCGCTGCAGGGCGATCAGTGCCGGGTTGTCCACCATTTCGCGCGTATCCTCGCCGACGATGCGAAACACATCCACTATCGGCTGGTCACGCGCCGCGTCTTCGGTCCAGCCGGTGAGGCGCTGGCCGATGGCGTTCATGAAGGTCACGCGGCCCGCCGCGTCGGTCATGATGACCCCGTCACCGATGCTCGCGAGCGTCGCCTGCAGCAGTTGACGATGATGGAAGATCGCTTCCGCCGCGGTCTCACGGTTGCGCAGGAAACGCGCGAGGATCCACCCGCAGAGGACAATCGCGAGGAGTCCCACGCCGATCAGCAGCGCGCCGGCGCGCAGCGTCACCGCGTAGGCGTGGGTGGCCGCCTGCTCGCGTTCGCCCAGCAGCGCCGCCTCGGTCACGCGCATGGCTTCCAGCAGCTCGTCGATGGTGGCGAGACGATGGTCGTTGTCGCCGGAGGCGACGCGCGCCCGCGCGGCTGCCAAGCCCTCGCGGGCATGCACCTCGAGCGTGGCGTTCCAGCCGGCGATCACCTCCGCAATCAGACCCTCCAGGCGCCGCACCTTGGCAGCCTGCGCTGGGTTGTCCGCCGTCAGCGCGGCGACCGCCGCGAGCGCGCTCTGCGCCGTGCGCGTCGCCGCCCGGAAGTCCTCGGCCGGCGTCTGAGCGTCGATGAGGAGGTGGGTGCGTTGCGAAGCCTGTGCGTCGTGCAGCGCGGCGCTCAGGTGATCGAGCCGGCCGAGCACACGGTGGGTATGGGCGACCCAGCGGGCATGCTCGGCGGTGCGCGTCAGGTTCGGGTAGTACAGCGCGGCGCATAGCAGCAGCAGAGCCGCGGCGGCGCCGGTCAGGGTCGCGATCATGGTGGTCGACTTCATGCGCGCGACTCGCACGAGTGGAACAAGCATGGGCGCATGATTCGCCTATCCCTGTCCGAAGCTGGGGGACGGACGCAGTATAGGGGCTTGTGGCCGGGGTGGAACGCCCCACGCCCGCGCGCCGCGCGCGGCACACGAAGAAACATGCACGTCCAACGCTGCTTTCGTACCGAGGGGCGGCCTTGCCGGCGGCGGCGGCCTCCGTCGCGCTTGCGGCTGGTCAATCGCCCGCACCGCGGGCATGCTGCGCGCATCCGCGCCCAAGGACTGGCTGCATGTTCATCCCCTATCGCGTCGATGTCGAACACGACAGCCTGCCGTGGGTCACGCTCGCGGTGTGCGTGCTGTGCATCTTCGTCTACTACCAGCAGGCGAGCAGCGAGCAGAGCCTGGCGCCGGCGGCCAAGGCCTGGTGCGCGCAGAAGGATCATTCGCGGCGCTTCTGGCTGACCGTGCAGAAGGTCACCGGCGAGCGCAGCCGCGGGCGCTGCGCCGAGCTCCTGACCGTGGTGCACGGCTCGGGTCGACCGGAGGCGGTCATTCCGCTGCTCGCCGAGCAGGCCGAACCCTGGGACACCATGAGCCGCGCGCAGAGCCGCGCCTACACCACCCGCCAGCTCGAGGCCGCCGTCGCGGCTTTCGCGAGCAAGGTGCCGCCCACCTTGACCGAAAGACTGGTGTTCGACCCGGCCAAGAGCGACCTCACGCGCATGTTCACCGCCGCCATCGCGCATGGCGGGATCGATCATCTGCTCGGCAATCTGTTCTTCTTCGTCGCGTTCGCGGTGCTGGTGGAAATGGCGGTGGGCTCGGTGATCTACCTGCTCCTGCTGCTGGAGTTCGCCTATGGCACCCACGTCGCCTACGCCGTGTCGCAGCTCGCGACCCACAGTTCGGTGCCGACCTTGGGCCTGTCGGGCGTGGTGTCGGGGATGATCGGGATGTTCGCCTACCTCGCACCCAGCATGCGCATCCGCTGCCTGGCGTTCTTCCTGGTGTTCTGGCGGACCTTCGCCGTGCCGGCCTGGCTGCTGGCGGCGTGGTTCGTCGGCTGGGACGTCTACAACCTGGTGCGTGACGACGGTTCGTCCAACGTCAACCTGGTCGCCCACGTGAGCGGCGCGGCGCTCGGCTTCATGACCGGCTTCGCGTTCTTCGGCGGCACGCGCGAGCGCATTCGTCGTCTCATGGCCGGCGAGTCGACCCGCGCCGGCGGCGCGCGGCGCGCGAGCGTGCCGGCAGGGCGCGGCGCGCCGGTGGCAAGGGCCGGGCGTTCGGCCCGACGATGAGGGGAGCAGACTAGGCTGGGGCGCTTACTTGCGCTTCGGCAGGCGGCAGACGATGCCGGCCAGGTATTCCCGTGCGCGCCAGGAGGTCTCGAACTTGCCCACCACCTCGCAGTCGCAGCGCGCGCCATGGGCGCGCAGCCAGGCGATGCTGGGACGCACTTCGAGCTGGTGGTCGATGAGGAATTGCTGGGTGTGGCGGAAGCCGTGGCTGCATTCGCGCAGCTGCAGCACGTCGTCGAGGTACTCGAACAGGGCCACCACGTCGGGCCGATAGAGCGGCGCCGCCGGGGCCGGGGCGCGGGCCGGTCGCGCCGCGGAGGACGACCGGGTTTCGAGGGGGCGTACGAGTTTGGGCTGCATGGGCTGTGACTTCCGCGATCTGTTATCGGCACGATCCCATTCTAGCGTTAACAGAATTTTGCATTTCCTTTGCAATCAGCCGATCGCCCCGATTTAGGGGCGTTTCGCTGTTCCTTTCGTGCCATGCATTCCGCTGCGCGGTCGGAGGGTTCAAGGCCGTGGGCCGCCACTCGGACGGCCCCGGCCCGCGTCGCCGCCTACTTGATCACCACCGGGTTCACCGGCGCGCCGGTGCCGTTGACTATCTTGAGCGGGGCCGCGGTGTAGAGGAAGGTGTACTGACCGTCCTTGGCGCAGTCCTCCGCGAGGTCTTCCAGCCACGCGATCTCGGTCAGGGTCACGCCGAGGTTGCGCATCAGCGCGTTGTGCAGCGGCAGGGCGACGCCGGACACCGGATCGATGGTCACCTCGTTGGCGATGGTGTCGGTGACCAGGTTCGGGATCTCCATGTCGTGGAACCACTGCACCAGTTCCGGGCTGTAGGTCAGGCCCGGCTCGATGAAGTCCTTGAAGAATTCCTCCTTCGGCGTGCGGTAGAAGCTGCCGATCCAGCCGGTGCGCACCACCAGGATGTCGTGCTTCTCGATGGTCGCGCCCTGCGCCTCGACGCAGGCCAGCAGGTCTTCGTGGGTGAAGGTCTCGCCGCGGCCGAGCACGTCCTTGCCGCGCCAGCGCGCGATGTCGATGAGGATGCCGCGGCCGACGATGCCCTTCTCCGCCAGCGGCAGGATGCTGGCCTTGGCCAGGCCGCCGATGGTGGTCTTGGCGTCGTAGCCGTTCCAGATCTGGCCGTCGTACCACACGTGACCGAGGGCGTCGTACTGGGTCGAGCCCTGGGTGAAGCAGGACAGGAAGTCGTCCGCGTAGTGCATGCCGCCGGGGAAGTGCAGGCCTTTGCCGGCAATCCAGTTGCCCTCGTCGATGACCGTGGTGCGAATGGCGCCCGCGCGACCGGGCCACACCGGGTCGCCCTCGGGGTTGGCCATCTTGACCTGCAGGGTGAAGACCTTGCCCGACTTGATGGCGCCGGCCGATTTCTTGATGACCTCGGGGGTGAGGTAGTTGAGCGAGCCGACCTCGTCGTCCGGGCCCCACTTGCCCCAGTTGCGCGGGGCATCCTTCAACAAGTTGGCAAGACTCGGGTCGTTGTTGTTGCAGCACTGGTCGCTCACGGCTGGCTTCTCCTCTCGTTGGTCGGCGTGGCGCGGCGCTTGGAGGCCGCGCGCTTCGGGACATCCCGGGCCAATGGTACGAGAACTCGCCGGCCGGCGGCAGGCGGGCGACGGTCAGCCGCGCCGGTCGAGCCCGGCGCGGGCGGTGAGCGTGTAGAACTCGCGGCTCTGGCCGGTGATGAGACCGACCAGTGCGTCGAGCAGCGCGCGGTCCGCCGCCTCCAGCGGCAGGTCGTAGGTGGTGGTGCCGAGCATCACCACGTTGTGCAGCGTGAGACGCATGCGTTCGCGCGCGCGATCGGCCGCGAAGCGCACGCTGGCCGCCACGCGCGCCTCGATGACCAGCTTGCAGGCCAGCGCCGAACTCGCGCCGCGCACTTCCAGGCCATGGTCGAACAAGCGCCGCGAGAGCGTCTTGTACACCGCCTCGGAAGCGCAGCCGTAGACCAGCGGCTCGCGCCCGCGGTAGTCGAAGCTGAGCAGGAAGGCGCCGTCGGCCACGCTGGCATCGTCACTGAGGGCGAAGTTGCTGAGCAGCGTGGTGCGCAGCCGGCCGATGCCGACCAGGTCGAACTCCGCAAGCAGGCGCAGCGGCGGGTTGCTGGCCGAGGCCACCAGCGCGGCGCAGGTGCGGCGCGCCTGCACCAGCCGCGGATCGCGCTGGTCACGCGCGCGGAGCGCACCGCTCGGCACCACGCGCGAGCGCACGTGGGAGATCGGATCGTCGGTGGTGTCGGGATCGGTGGCATCCGCCGCCTGAGGTTCGGTCTTGTCCGCGTCCATCCTGTCCCTTTGTCGTCGCCTGCACCGGCGACGACCGTACTATCGGACAGCGCGCGCCGCGCCTGGACGCCGGCCCCCGACATTTGCGACGCTTGACACATTCTCCGCTCGCGCAAGGAGCGCCCGCTTGTCCGTCGTCCAGGCCCTGCTCGGCATCGTCGTCTTTCACCTGCTGATCTGGGCGCTGAGCGAGGACCGCGCGCGCATCACCTGGCGCATCGCCGTGATCGGGCTCGCCCTGCAGTTCGCCATCGCGCTCTTGCTGGTCTACCTGCCACCGGCGCGCGCGCTGTTCGATGGTCTGAACGCCGCGATGCTCGCGCTGCAGACCGCGACCGAAGCCGGCACCAGCTTCGTGTTCGGTTTCCTCGGCGGTGGCGCGCCGCCGGTGCCCGACTCGCCACCGCAGGGCTGGTACGTGCTCGCGCTGCGCGCGCTGCCGCTGGTGCTGGTGGTGAGCGCGCTGTCGCGGGTGCTGACCTACTGGCGCGTGCTGCCGCTGGTGGTGCGACTGCTGTCCCGCGCGCTGGAACGCGCGCTCGGCATCGGCGGCGCGCTGGCCTTCTCCGCGGCCGCCAACGTGTTTCTCGGCCAGACCGAGGCGCCGCTCCTGATCCGTCCCTACCTCGCGGCGCTGAGCCGCAGCGAACTGTTCGCGGTCATGACCACCGGCATGGCGACCATCGCCGGCACGGTGTTCGCGCTCTACGCGCAGATCCTGGGGCCGGTGCTGCCGGACGCGAGCGGCCACCTGCTGGTGGCCTCGCTCATGAGCCTGCCGGCAGCGCTCGCTTACAGCCTGATCCTGGTGCCGCCCAGCCATCACACCGGCGCCGAGCAGCGCTTCGAGCGCGAGGACGAGGGCACGCTCGACGCGCTCGCGAATGGCACCACCCAGGGCCTTTCCCTGTATCTCAACGTGGTGGCGATGCTGCTGGTGATGGTGGCGACGGTGCACCTGGTCGATCTCGGCATCGGCCAGGTGCAGGCGGCCGGCGCGCCGCTCAGCCTCGCGCGCATGCTCGGCTGGACACTCGCGCCGCTGTGCTGGCTCATCGGCGTGCCCTGGTCGGAATGCGTCACGGCCGGTGGCCTGCTCGGCGTCAAGGTGGTGCTGAACGAACTGCTCGCCTACCTGCAGATGAGCCAGCTGCCGAGCGCCGCCCTGGGTGAGCACAGCCGCCTCATCATGACCTACGCGCTGTGCGGCTTCGCCAATCTCGGCAGCCTCGGCATGCTGCTGGCGGGCCTCGGCGTGATGGTGCCCGAGCGGCGGCGCGAAGTGGTCGAACTCGGCGCCCGCTCGGTGCTGGTGGGGGTGCTCGCCACCTGCACCACCGGCGCCGTGATCGGGCTCGTGACCTGAGTCCGCGCGAGGCGCTTGCCGTCGATGTCCGTGCCGCCCACAGTGTCCATCCGTTCCCGCAGGCCCGCCTGACATGCTCATCGACACGGTCAAGCTGCCGGTCCGCGAACTCACCCTCGGCATGCAGGTGGTGCGTCTCGATCGTCCCTGGGAAGGCACGCCCTTCCTGCTGCAGGGCTTTCGCATCAAGACCGTCGAGGAACTGAAGCAGCTGCAGGCGCTCTGCGCCTACGTCTATGTCGACTTCAAGCGCGGCATCACGCCGCCCACCGGGCGCGGCGAGCGCGTGATGCTGAACGAGGACGGCGAGACGGTGGAGATTCAAGGCAAGGTCAGCGGGCTCGCACGGAGCGAGCGGCCGCGGCCCGCCCCGGCGCGCGTCGAGGCGCCGGCGCTGCCGCCACCGGCGCAGGATTACCCGATCACGGCCGCCATCGACGCGGAACTGTCGCGGGCGCGGGCGGCCATCGGCGCGGCCCGTCAGGGCCTGCGACAGGTGGTCGGCGCGCTCCGGGACGGACTGCTGCCCAGCCTCGAACCACTGACGCGCGCGGCGGGGGAACTGGTCGACTCGCTGGTGCGCAACCCGGACGCCGCGGTGCTGCTGCGCGCGCTCACGGACGATGCGCCCTTTTCCGCGCGCCACGCCGTGGACGCCGCGATCGTCGCCCTGGTCATCGGCCGCGGCCTCGGCCTCAGGCGCTACGTGCTGGAAGATCTCGCGCTCGGCCTGCTGGTCGCCGATCTCGGCAAGCTGCGCCTGCCCGCGGAGCTGTTGCGCGCGCCGCGCCGGCTCGACGCGGGCGAGAGCGAGACGGTGAAACTCCACGTGCAGCACAGCCTGGACATCGTCCGCGAACTGGGCGGTCTGCGCCCGGGGGTGCTGGAAGTGGTGGCGGGGCACCACGAGCGCTTTGACGGCTCGGGCTATCCGCGCGGGCTCGTTGGCGCCGCGATTCCGCTCAGCGCGCGCATCGCGGGTCTCGCCGACGCGTTCACCGCGCTCACCAGCGCGCGCGGCTACGCCGAGCCCGTCGCCCAGCACGAGGCGGTGCAGGAGCTCTACGCCGCCAGCCTGCCGGTCTTCCAGCGCGAACTTGTCGGCGCGCTGATCCAGGGCCTCGGCACCCATCCCATCGGCAGCCTGGTCGAGCTCGGCGACGGCAGTATCGCGCTGGTGGTGGCGCAGAACCGCGAGCGCCGCCTGCTGCCGGTGGTGCTGACACTCAGCGATGCCGCGCGCCGGCCGCTCCCCGCCCGCCGCCTGCGCAACCTGGCCGGCGAGGGCGGTCCCATGGTCAAGGGTGTGCTGTCGGCCGAGGAGGCGGGCCTCCCTGCGCCGTCGGTCGAACTCCTCTATGCGTGACCAGGGCTGCAGGGGCGGCATGGCGCGGCCCGGGCTGAGCGTTTAGACTTCGGGTAATGGCCAGGAAAAGCTACATCATCGGTCGTGCCGGGCACATCGCGCTGTACGACGACACGGTCTCCCGGCGCCACGCGCGCCTGGACATCGACGGTGACCTGTACTTCCTGACCGATCTCGAATCGCGCAACGGCACCTACGAGATCCGCGACAAGCAGCTCGTGCCCTTCACCAAGGGCGAGGTCAGCATCGACCAGGTGTTCGCGTTCGGCGAATGCGTGCGCAACATGGGCCAGCTGCTGGCCAGCGTCGCGAGCCTCGCGGCGGCGCCGGCGCCACCGCCCGCCGGCCCCGAATTCGAACTCAGCGAAGATCCCCCGCCGCCGCCGCCCGCGTCCAGCTTCGACACCACCTCGGCCAGCGTGCCGCCGGTGCAGCGCCTGTCGGCGGTCGACATCATCGGCCTGCTCGAGCGGGCCGAAGACATGCTGGAGGACGGCGAGACCCTGACCGCGGTGTGCGAGGTGCTCGGTATCAGCGAACAGCGTTACCAGCGCTGGTGCCGCGAGTACGGCGCGACCCGTCTCGAGCGCGAAGGCAACACGCTCGCGCTGCGGCGTGAGAACGAGCGCCTGCGCAAGCTGGTGTCGGACCTGTCGCTGGAACGGGACGCGCTGCGCGAGGCGCTGGAGCTGGCGCGCAGCCGGCTGCGCGCCGACCCCGGCATGCCGCCGAATCTCAGCGTGGTCGTGCTGGGCGACGGCAAGGTCTGAGCAGACGCGCGCGGCCGCAACCCGCGCGCTTCACTTCCTTCGATGTCTCAGGCCGGCTTGTCGCCGAGCGCGGTCTTGCGTCGCGCCTGGCCGCTGCCGGCGTGGGGCGTGCGCAGCACGCTGTCGTTGTCCTTCTCCATTTCCCGCGCGGCATCGGCCAGCAGCGCTGCCGCGCGCATCATCTCGTGGCCGGCCGCGACCAGGGTCACGTACTTCGACGCGTCCTGTTCGACGAAGCAGCCGCGGGTGGTGATCCCGGCCACCGCTTCGGCGATGGTCAGCGCGGCGTAGGCCTTGGCGGCGGCGTAGGGATTGGCGAATTCGGCGGCGGCGAGCGCGGTTTCGGCGCTCACGGTCAGGGTGGGAAGCGTCGGCGTCGCGCCCTGCTGCATGGCGTCGATCACGCGATCGAGTTCGTTCTGCACGGCGCGCAGCACGCCGCCCGCGGCCAGCACCTTGATGACGTCGGCGTTGAACAGCGCCATCTCGCTCGGGTCGAGGAATTCGCGGCGCGCGCCGATCATCGGATCGCTCGGCAGGATCAGGAAGCCGAGCCCGGCCGGCACGCTCTTGACCTGCTTGCCTTCCTCGTTCTTCTTGAAGAAGGCCTTCTTCGACGGCGCGTCGCCGATGGCGATGGTCGGAATGCCGGCGGTGAGCAGCGCGTCGCGCGCCTGGGTCGGGCCGGGGAGGGCGGCGTTGGGGCTGACCAGCAGCACGAGATCGGCCTTGAACGCGATGCAGTCGGCGGTGGCGCCCGCGCAAGCGGCGGGATCGAGCTTGGCGCCGCTGGTCCAGGCGCGGGTCTCGAGATCCTCGCGGTCCGCGCGCTCGTCCAGCAGCAGGTCGAGCAGCGGCGCGGCGCCGATGCAGCCGAGTTTCAGCACGCCGAGTTTGAACACTCCTTGGGTCATGGCGAAGTCCTCCCGTACTTATGGCGCGCTCTGCGGCGCGGTATGGTGGCGGTGCCCGCGGTGTCGGGCCCAGAGGCAGAAAGACCGGCACTGGGCCGGTCTTGCTGCGGAGCGACGCGAGTGTATCAGGCCTTCTTGGCGTAGGCGCTGCACCAGCCCTTGGCCGCGACGGCGGCGCCGGCGAACAGCGGGCAGGGGCCCCATTCCGCGGTGCCGCCCTGGTAGAGCTGGCAGGTCGAGCACTGGCTGCCTTCGACGAAGGCCGGGAACTTGGCCTTGTCGACGCTGGCCGCGTCGTGCACGTAACCGAGCGCCTTGGCCTGCGGGCCGGCCTCGTCCACGTGCGGCAGATCGGCGGCGCGGGCCACGCGGCTGCCACCGGCCAGGGCCACGGCCACCAGGCCGGCACAGACGCGTCCGAAGCCGCGGCGATCGATGGAGTTCGACATACTTGGTTCTCCTTGTGGGATGGTGATGAATCCTCGGTCGCTATTTTGGACCGCGCGCCGCGCGACGTACACGTGGGCCGATCAAGTTCTGCCCCGGTTCGAGGGGCGACTGGTCCACGCCGTCGCGCTGCTGGTTTGTACGCTCGTCATGGCTGGCTGCGTTCACGGCCCGGCCAAGTTCGCGCCACCCGCGGACGAGGCCGGCTACAGCGGCCTGCTGCTCGCGCTGGACGAGGCGCCGGGCGCGCGGGTCGCGGCGGTGTGGGCGGGGCCGGCGGCCCAGGCGGGCGTGCGGGTGGGGGATCGCCTGCTGGCGGTCGACGGCCAGGCGCTCGCGGCGGATGCGCTGGTGGCGCGCCTGCGGGCGGGACGCGTCGCTGAGCGCCTGGCGCTGACGATCGCCCGCGACGGCCGCACCTGGAACGTGGCCCTCACGCTCGCCCGCGCCGACGACTGGCGCGGGCCGGCCGAGGCGCTCGCCGCGCGGCCCTTCGCGCCGCATGAAGTCGCGCCGCCACGCTGGCTGGCGGCGGCGCTTGCGGATCTCGATCACGCTGCCCCCGCCCTGCGCGACGATGCGCGCCGCCTCGCGCGCATGTTCGACGAACTCGCTTTCGACCCGCGCGGCCGCAACCGGCTGCCGATCACGCGCGCGGCGCTGCATGACCCGGCGAGCGCGCTCGGCGAGATCGAGCAGCGTTTGAGTCTTCTGCGCGAGGCCACCGCCCAGCCGGCGCGTCTGCCGGCGGCGCTCTGCCCGTGGTTCGAGGTCGACTGTCCGTCGCTGGACGGCCCACCCGCCAGCGCCGATTCCGCGAGTTTCGCCACCGCGCTCGCGGCGCTCGCCACCGAGGTGCGGCGCGACGTCGCGGCCGGGCTCGGTCGGCCGCGCGCGGCTGCCCTCGCCGACCTCGATTTCCTCGCCGCGGAGACCGCCCGCGCGCAGCTCATCCACGGCCAGGCCGAGGCGCCGCGCGCGCTTCGCGCGATGCGAGACAGCCTGTGCTTCGACGGCGCCGCGCTGTTGCCGGCGTTCGCGCGCCTGCTCGCGCTCGCCATCGCCGCGCCGCTGCCGGCCGGCGAAGCCCAGGCGCCGCCGCGCTCGCTCGCCGAATGGGTGGAGGGGCCGATACTCGGCCACTGGCCGACACCGGAGGGCCCGGTGGTGTTCGGGGCGCGCGGCGCCAATCGCTATCGCATGGATCACTTGCTGGCGGTGATCGACCTGGACGGCGACGATGTCTATGCCTGGGACGACGGCGCTGCCGCGAGCCTCGCGTTGGTGATCGACCTGGCCGGCAACGACCACTACCGCGCGCGCCGCGGCGGCCCCGGCGGCGCCTGGCTCGGCGTCGCGCTGACCTTCGACGCCGCCGGTGACGACGACTACCAGAGCGGGCTCGGCGGCTGCGGCGCGGGCCTGTACGGCGTCGGATTGCTGCTGGATGGCGCGGGCCGGGACCGCTATCGCTGCGACGCCTGGTCGCTGGGCGCCGGCCTGTACGGTGTGGGCCTCGCGCTCGATCGCGGCCGCGATGCCGACGTCCATCGCTCCGAACTGCTTTCCCAGGGCGTGGGCGGGCCGGCGGGGCTCGGTGTCCTCGTGGACCAGGGCGGGTCGGATCTCTACCAGGTTGGCGGCGCGCGGCCTTCGGTGTACGGCACCCCGGCCGTCTACGCCGGCTTTGGCCAGGGTCTCGGCTACGGGCTGCGCCCCTTCGATCACGGGGGGGTGGGACTGCTGCTGGACGGCGGCGGCGACGATCGCTACGAGGGCGGTGAATTCACCCAGGGCGGTGGATATTTCGGCGGGCTCGGCGTGCTGGCCGACGCCGGCGGCGAGGATCTCTACTACGGCCAGCGCTACGCGCAGGGCTTCGCCGCCCACCAGGCGGTCGGCGCGCTGCTCGACGCCGACGGCGACGATCACTACTGGACCGCGGGCGCCGCGGCCCAGGGCGCGGCCTGGGACCAGGGGCTGGCGCTCCTCTACGACGGCGGCGGTGACGACGACTACCGCGGTGGCGACTTGAGCCAGGGCGCGGCCGCGCAGCAGGCGGCGGCGCTGCTGTACGACGCCGCGGGCGACGACGTGTACCGTAGCCATGCGCCCGTCGCGCAGGGCGCGGCGGGCAACAACGACTACCACTTCGAGCCGGACGCGCCGGTCGCGAGCCTCGGCGTGCTGTACGACGCCGCCGGCGATGACCGCTACGCCGCCGGCCTGCGCGCCGGCGCGCTCCTACGCCGCCGCCCGCCGGCGGACGCCGCGCCAGGCGACGGCCGCGTTGGCGTGCTGCGCGATCGCGCCGCGGCGCCGCGCTGAACCGCGCCACCATGACTGGCGAGCCCCGAGCGCTCGCGCGACACTAGCGCGTCGGCCGGCGTGGCCGCGATCAGGGGAGCGCCATGCGCACATTCACCGCGTTGTCCGCGGATTTCGTCCAGCGCCACGAGCGCGATCTCTACCACTGTTCGAGCTGCAACTACTGCGTCGACGCGGTGTGGCCCGAGCGCGGCATGACCGCGGTCTGCGCGACCCTCGAGAGCCACAGCCGCGCGCCGGGCTATTCCGGGCGGGGCTTCATCGAGGCGGCGCGCGCGGCCTACGAAGGCCTGGCGCTCGACGCCGACGTGCTTGCCGCGCGGGTATTCACCTGCACCACCTGCGGTAACTGCGAGCGCGCCTGTCCCATCGGTCTCGCGCCGGCCAGCGTCGGCCGTGCGCTGCGCGCCGAACTCGTCGCGCAGGACGCGCTGCCCGCGCCGCTCGCGGCGCTGCGCGAGCGCATGGCGCGCGAGGGCAATCCCGACGGCAAGCCGCGCGCGGACCGCCACGCCTGGTGCGGCGCGGACACGACGCCGCATGCCGCGGGCCGGTTCTTCGTCGGCTGCGCGGCGGCCTACGGCCGGCCGGAGGAAGCGCGCGCGGGTCTCGCGCTGCTCCGCGCGCTCGGCGCCGAGCCCGAGGTGGCGCAGGCCGGCTGCTGTGGCGCGCCGCTCGCCGAACTCGGCTGCGCGCGCGAAGCCGACGCGCTGGCGCGCGCGGCGCGCGCCGGTCTGGCCGAGGAGGGCGCGGTGGTGCTCGGCGCGGAATGTCGGCGTCAGCTCGAACTGCCTGGCGCCGCCAGTCTCGCGCGCCAGGTGATCGACGCCTGGCGCGCCGGCCGGCTGCGGCTGCGGCCGCGACCGAGCGCGCCGCGCGAGGTGCACCTGGTCGAGTCCTGCCAGTTGCGCGGCACGCGGCGCGGTGAGGCGACCGACGAGCAGGCCGCGGCCGAACTGTTCGACGCGCTCGGCGTGCGACTCGCCAACCGCGACTTCCCCAACCATCACGCCACCTGCTGTGGTGCCGCGGGCGGCATGCCCGCCATGGCGCCCGCTTCGGCGCGCGCCATGGCGGCTGCGCGGCTGCCAGAGCGTGGCGTGGTCGTGAGCCTCGACCCGCGCTGCGCGAACCATCTGCGCGGCGCGGCGCCGGAGGCGCTGCCCGTGCTCGGCTTCGCGGAGTTTCTCACCACGCATTTCGACATCGACGGGGAGGGCGCGCGATGAGCAGCATGCCGAGCGAAGTCGCGGAGGGCTTCCCGCTCTACACCGAGACGCTGGATCTCTTGCCCTACGGCCGCGACTGCTCGGTGGTACCGCCCGGTCGGGCCGGTCTCGCCGCCCAGCCTGCCGCGGCGGAGGACGTCGTGGCGCTCATGGCCCGCGCCGCCCGCGAGGGCCTGCCGGTCTACGTGCGGGGCGGTGGCACGATGTACGCGGGCGGCGCGAATCCGGCTGCAGGCGGGCTGGTGGTCGACGTGTCGCGCATGAACCGCGTACTGGAACTCGATCTCGAACGCGGCGTGGTGGTGGTCGAGCCGGGCATCCGTTTCGCGGATCTCCTGGCGCAACTCGCGCCCCACGGCCAGACCGTCGGCATCGTGCCGTCCACCGGGCCCGCCGCCACGGTGGGCGGCGCGCTCGCGGCCCACGCGCTCGGCACCGGCTCGGCGCGGCACCAGAGCATGGGCGACTGCGTCGCAGGTCTCGAGGTGATCCTCGCCGACGGCACGCGCCTGCGCACCGGCAGCGCGGCCTGCCGTGACGCCGGCTTCTTCCAGCGCTACTGCCTGGGACCGGATCTGACGGGACTGTTCATCGGCGCGGACGGCGTGTTCGGCGTGGTCACCGCCATCGCGCTCTGGCTTCACCCGCTGCCCGCGACGCGCGAGACCTGCGTGCTGGGTTTCCCCGATGCCGCGGCCGCGAGCGCTTTCGTGGTTGCAGCGCAGGCCGACGAGCTGACCCGCAACCTGTGGTACGGGGCCTGCTACGAGGGCGGCTCGATCCGCGCGCGGGTCGGCGCCGCGGGCCCGGAGGTCGATGCCAGCAGCCTGCCGGGGTTCTGCATCGGTCTCGATCTCGGCGGCGACGCGGACGAGGTCGCGCGCGATCGCGCGCGGCTCGCCGCGCTCGCCGCGCGTCATGGCGGCACGGACTTCCCGCTGTTCGACGAGATCTACTTCCGCACGCTGCGCTACGACGAGAATTACTGGTACACCTACGCCGGCTACTTCTCGCGTTCGCGCTGCGCGATTCTCATGACCTCCTTGCCGAGCGCGCGGCTCGCCGACTTCTGCGCGGCGGTGGATGCGCAGCGCAAGCGCTTTCCCGAGTTCGCGTGGGCGTCAGCGGCGGTGCTGTGCCGGCGCGGCCTGCACGGCGGCGTGCTCGCCTTCTACGACGAGCGCACGCAGTGGGACGCGATGCGCGCGGCCATCGCCGCCGCCGTTCCCGATCTCCGCGCCGCGGGCTGCGTGCCCTACAAGAGCGGCAAGCTGTTCGCCGAGGAAGTGCGCGCCACGGGCGCGTATTTCGACGTGCTGCAAAGGCTCAAGGCGGCGCTCGATCCGGACGGACGGATGGCGCCGGGGAATCTGGGGCTGGGCGGGGCGTGATTACGGTATGGGACAGGATGGGACAGACCCCGTACGGGGTCTGTCCCCTTTTCGCAGGCGCGGTTTACAGGTATTCCCCGATCCGCTCGCGCAGCAGGCGCTTGTTGAACTTGCCGACGCCGGTCTTCGGGATCTCGTCGACGTAGATGAGGCGATCGGGCAGCCACCACTTGGCGAAGCCGGCCGCGAGCAGGTGCTCGCGAAGCGCGTTCTCGCTCGGCCGCTCGGCGCCGCGCGCGACGACGAAGGCGACGGGGCGTTCCAGCCACTTGTCGTGGGGCAGGCCTACCACGGTCGCCTCGCGCAGCGCGGCGTGGGCCATGAGCGCGTTCTCGAGATCGACCGAGGAGATCCACTCGCCGCCGCTCTTGATCAGATCCTTGGCGCGATCGACCAGCTTCATCACGCCGTCCCCATCGACCGTCGCGATGTCGCCGCTCTTCCACCAGCCATCGATGAAGCTCTCGGCGCTGCGCGGCTCGTCGATGTAGGTGATCGCGATCCACGGGCCGCGCACGTAGACCTCGCCCATCGTCGTGTCGTCCCAGGGCACCGGCCGGCCATCTTCATCCAGCACCTTGCGCTCCACCGCCGGCGCCGGAATACCCTGGCGCACGCGAATGGCGATGGTGTCGTCCACCGAGAGATCCTGCTGATCGGCACGGATATACGTGAGCGTGGCGAGCGGCGCGCACTCGGTCGAGCCCCACGCGGTCAGGATCGGCACGCCGTGGCGTTCCTGGAAGAACTTCATCACCGCCGCCGGCGTCGCCTGGCCGCCGAGCAGGAGCCCGCGCAGGCAGCCGATGTCGTGCGGCTCGGTCGCCAGCAGGTTCATCATGTCGATGCCGACCGTCACCGCGCCGTGGGCGAAGGTCACGCGCTCGGTTTCGATCAGCGCGAGATTGTCCCGTGCGTGCGGACGCTCCCCCGGGAAGACGAATTTCGCCCCGACCCACACGCCGGCGAAGGGCACGCCCCAGGAATTGACGTGGAACATCGGCGCGATGGGCAGCAGCACGTCCTTTTCCGACAGCGCCATGCCGTCGACGTGGGACAGCATCATGGAATGCAGCACCAGCGCGCGATGACTGTAGGCCACGCCCTTGGGCAGGCCGGTGGTGGCGGAGGTGAAGCAGATCGAGGCGGGCGCGTCCTCGTCGACGTCCGGGTAGCGAAACGCGGGATCGCCGCGCGCGAGCAGTTCCTCGTAGGCGATGAGACCAGGAATGCTGGACGGTGGCGCGCGTTCGGCCAGGATCACGTAGGTCGTGACGGTCTCGAGCAGCGGCACCAGGTTCTCGACCGTCGCCAGCAGGTCGGGCGAGAAGAACAGTGCGCGGTCCGCGGCGTGATTCATGGTGCAGGCGATGTGCTCGTCCGACAGCCGCAGGTTGGCGGTGTGCAGCACGGCGCCGGCGCAGGGGATGCCGAAGTAGAGCTCGAGGTGCTCATGGGTGTTCCAGGCCAGCGTCGCGGCCTTCGCGCCCGGCCCGACGCCGATGCTTGCCATGACGCTCGCCAGGCGCCGCACCCGTGCGCCGAAGTCCGCATAGGTGTAGCGGAACAGGCTGCCGTCCGTGCGCCGGGTGAGGATCTCCTTGCGCGGGAAGTAGTGCTCGGGGCGCTCGGCGACGCGGGCGAGATTGAGGTTGTAGGCAGCCATGGCGACGCATTCCTGGTGTTGCAGGACGCGCGGCACGGCGCGCCGCGCGGGCAGGCAAACATAGGGAAATCGGCGCCGAGGCGCCAGTGCGCGGTCGCGCCTCAGCTCGGCCGCAGGCGGTGGCGTTCGATGTCGGCCAGGCAGCGTTCCAGCATGCGCTGGCCGCGGGATTCGAGGTCGACGAAGCAGGCGCCGACCCGTGGGGCGGTGCGCGCCTTGGATGGCAGCAGGTGGCGCACGCTGACCATGGCAGTGAGCGGCTCCTGTCCGGGCAGATCGATTACGCAGTGCGCGAGTTCCTCGCAGTCGGCCTCGAAGTGGGCGACATCGCCCGACAGGATGCGCGCGCAGAAGCCGTTCGGTGAGAGATCGCGAATCTCGCCGCGCACCCAGCCGCCGTGCGACGTCTGGAAACGCACCGGCAGGCCGCGATCCAGCGGCACCATCACGCGGTACTCGCGCCGGCGCTGCGGGTAATCGACCGAATCGGGATAGCGCAGCATGAAGTAGGCGAGCCCCGACTCGCTGCCGCTGCTCTGGATGCGGCTCGCGAAGCGCAGCTCCATGCCGGACAGGCGCGCACGCACGCGTACCGCCGGCAGGCTCGCCGCGAAGACGTTGCCACTGGTGGGGGTCAGCGCGTCCATCACCAGGTAGCCCTGCTCGGGCACCAGTTCGATGATCGCGCTCTGGTAGGGGGTGTCGTCCTCGCCGAGGCGCACGTCGAGCAGGCAATGGGCGTCGAAGATGCGTTTCAGCAGCAGGTGGCGTGCCTCGCGCGGATCGACCACCAGTCTTTCCGGTGGCGCCGAGGCGCGGCGCACCAGCGCGTGGAATTCGCCGGCCAGGTCCATGGAGTCGTGTCCGGCGTCAGGCGTGGCCGACAGGGCGACCGGCGCCGCCGCGCTGCAGGCGGCCGGTGGCGTTGTAGGTCGCCGGTCCGCGCGGCGCGCCACGCAGCGTATCGAGCAGGCGGCCGACCAGGTTGCGGTTCAATTCGATGGCGCCGCCGTTGGCGCGGTTGGCGCGGGCGCAGGCCTGGGCCTGGCGCCGCAGTTCACGCAGCTCGTCGCGCTCGAGCTTGCCGCCGGCGCGGCAATAGTTGCCGGTGGTCTCCTCCAACGCCGTGACGAGCGAGAGCTTGCGCGCGGCCGCGGCTTCCAGTGCCTCGGCATCGCGGGCCGAGAGCGCCTGCTGTTCGGCGGCGAGCGTGAGCTTCAGTTCGTCGAGCAGCAGGCCCATTTGCCGGCGGCTCTCGTGGAGGTCGGGCGTAGCCTTGCTCATCGGTCCGGGCCGGCGCTCAGCTGGCGTTGCCGCCACGACCGACCTGCGTCTCGAAGGCCGTCATCTTGTCGGCGATGGCCTTGTCGTCGATGCGATAGCTGCCGCTCTCGATGGCGCTCTTCAGTTCGGCCACGCGGGCCTTGTCCACTTCCGGCACCTGGGCGACGGACTCCGTGAGCTGGGTGAGGCGCGCGCCGAGGTCGGTCAGCGTGACCACCTCCGAACTCTTCGCTGCTTCCGCCGGCGCCGCGGGCGTCGTCTGCCCGACCTTGCGCACGGCACTGTCGACCGCGCTCACGTTCTGCGGTCCGGTGCCCTTGATCTCTGTAACCATTTTTTTGTCATCCCCTTTGTAAGGACGGTCTCCAATAGCGGCCTTCGACTGCATCCCTTTAGTCGCCGGAACGCTTTTGCGACCCTCGTCGCACAAAAGAATTCATTTTCATTTTCGCGGACTTGCCTGCGTTTCCGCAGGTTATAGCACTGCTCCGGATTGAACCACCACCAGGCCGTCGCCGCCGACCGTGCCCTCGACCACGCGCTTGGAGCCGAGATTGCGCACCGTCACGCGCTCGCCGAGCGCGCCGTTCTTGAGCGCGGTCGCCTTGACCTTGACGCTGATGGCGCCGCCGACGCTCGCCAGCACCACTTCGTCGCCGCGTTTCACCAGCAGCGGCAGCATGACGTTGCCCGCGCCGAGGATGGTATCGGCCGGCACGATGCGCGCCGCCACTCGCCCGACGGCGCTGGCCACGTCGCTCAGGTAGTCCATGCGCGTGCCGCTGACCCGCCGTCTGGCGAGTGCCACGTCACCTGCCTGGATGATGGTGCCGCGGGTCAGCGCGCGGGTCGCAACCACCACTTCGGCGTAGCGCGCGATGTCCACGGTGACATAGAGCGACCAGGGTTGAGTGCCGGTGCAACGCACCTCGACCGCGTTCGGGCCGCCGCGCGGCTCGCGGCTGAAGCGCAACGCGAGCGGCGTCGTGCACGGCGCGAGCCGCAGGCGCGGGTCCAGCCGGCCCTGGGTGAATTCACTGTCGCCGTCGATGGCGGCGGCGACGAAGTCGTGCACCGCGGTGTCGATGGCGGCCAGCGACTGGATGGCGTCAGCACGCGCCGTCAGCGCGGAGAACAGCAGGACGAGCAGGGCGGTCAGTCTGGGCATGGCGGCGGTCCGATTCATGGGCGGCAGGAATTGCCGGGCGCAAGGGCCCTCGCAACATGGCTGGCAAGTGGCGTGCCAGTTGTTGTAAGCGGGGACAGACCACGGTTGCACTGCGAGGGTCTAAACGGGGACAGACCACGGTTGCGAAGGCATTGGGGGTACGCTGAGGCGATCATTGCAACCGTGGTCTGTCCCCGTTTAGACCCCCCCCGATCGGCTTCTCTAAAGCCTCGCCGCCTGCCGGCCGCTAGCGCGGACTGACCTATGTTCAATGCATGCGCGCGAGGCACCGTCATGTCGAGTGTAATGGAGGGCGTGGACCGCCTGACCCGGATCGCGGGGCAGAACCGCGTCGAGTTGCTGCTGTTCCAACTCGGACCCGCGCAGACTTTCGGCATCAATGTGTTCAAGGTGCGCGAAGTGCTGAAGTGTCCGCCGCTGCGTCGCGTGCCGCAGTCCAATCCGCACGTGTGCGGCGTGATGCACACCCGCGGGCAGACGGTCACGGTGATCGATCTCGCCTCGGTGCTCGGCATGCCGCCGCTCGGTGGCCGGGACGACGAGTTCGTGGTCATCACCGAGTACAACGGCCGCGTGCAGGGCTACCTGGTGGCCAAGGTCGAGCGCATCGTCAACCTGCGCTGGGACGAGATCCATCCGCCGCCGCGTGGCATCGGCAACAGCAACTACCTGACCGCCGTCGTCACCATCGACAAGCGGCTGATCGAGATCCTCGACGTCGAGCGTGTGCTGGCCGAGATCGTCGGCGTCGACGACCAGGTTTCCGAGCGCCTGTGCAACGATGAGGGGGCGACGCGGTCGCGGCCGCGGCACGTGTTCGTGGCCGACGACTCCATGGTCGCGCGCAAGCAGATCACCAAGGTGCTGGAGCAGATCGGCTTCACCTACGACGTGGCCGAGAACGGCCGCGAGGCCTGGGACATGCTCAAGGCCGCGGCGGCGGCGGGGCCCATCACGCAGCGCTACGGCATGGTGATCTCCGACATCGAGATGCCCGAGATGGACGGCTATACCCTGACCAAGATGATCAAGTCGGACAACGAGCTGAAACAGCTCTACGTGTGCCTGCACACTTCGCTGTCCGGCAGCTTCAACCAGTCCATGGCCGAGAGCGTGGGCGCCGACAAGCTGGTGCCGAAGTTCGTCGCCGACGACCTCGCCGGCGTGGTGCGCGAGGTGGTGGACGGCTGAGACCGTCTCCGCGGCTTTGCGGCTGTGGCCGCGTAAAGGTCTTCGCCGCCGCTCACGACCCCGTCACTCATCGCGAAAGCGAGGGTTCATCGGCGAACGGCGAAGCCCATGGATTCCCGCTTGCGCGGGAATGACGGGTCGTTGTCGTGGGAGAGGACTGCGCGCCTCTCATCGTCGTCCACTACTGCGCGGGCGTGACGCGTCGGCGTTGTGCCTGCGCCGCCCTTGCCGTCCCGGCGGCAAGAGGCGACCGGACTCCACCGCCGCGCTCCTGCTTGCCGCGTCAGCGGCAGCCGCTTGCCGCCGGCAAGCCCTTCATCCCGCCGCGCGCAACGCAAGTGACTGATTCACCGTAATCCCTTTGCTTGGCACGCTCTTCGCAAGCTGGCTCTCGGCACACCACCGACCAGCGAAGCGCAAGACATGGCAAGCGACAACGACGTTCTCGGCATCCACGCACAGGCGCTCGCCTTTCGCGCCCGCCGTGCCGAAGTCCTCGCGACCAACCTCGCGAACGCCGACACCCCCGGCTACCAGGCGCGCGACATCGATTTCGCCGCGGTGCTCGCCGACGAGGGTGGCAAGGGCGCGCTGGCCGTGACCAACGCGCGCCACCTCGGCGGCGCCGACGCGAGCTTCGAGTACGCCACGCGCTACCGCGAGCCGCAGCAGGCCTCGCTCGACCAGAACACCGTCGACGTGCAGGCCGAACGCGCTGCCTTCGTCGACAACTCCATGCGTTACCAGGCCACGCTCACCTTCATGAACAGCCGCATCCGCGGCCTCATGACGGCCCTGCGTGGGGAGTAGAACCATGTCCTTGTTCAACGTCTTCAACATCGCGGGCTCGGCGCTGAACGCGCAGAGCGTGCGGCTGAACACCACCGCCAGCAACATGGCCAACGCCAACAGCGCGTCGAGCAGCACGGGCGAGACCTACCGCGCCCGCGAGCCCGTGTTCCAGCCGTTGCTGGCGGACGACCCGTTCAATCCCACCGGCGGCGCCGAGGTCGGCGTGAAGGTCGCCGGCATCGTCGAGAGCCAGGCGCCGCTGCGCCACGAGTACCAACCCGGCAATCCGCTGGCCGACACCGAGGGCTATGTCTACCTGCCCAACGTCAATGTCGTCGAAGAGATGGCCAACATGATTTCCGCCTCTCGCAGCTACCAGACCAACATCGAGGTGATGGACGCCTCGAAGCGCATGCTGCAGCAGACCCTGTCCCTGGGACAGTAAGCGAGTACCCATGAGCAACTCCGTGAACAACACGTCGGGCGTCATCCCCTCGGGGCTCGAGCAGTACACGAGCCAGACCGACAAGTCGAAGAAGACCGAGCTCGATCAGCAGGCCTTCCTGAACCTGATGGTCACCCAGCTGAAGAACCAGGATCCGATGAAGCCGCTCGAGAGCGCGGACTTCCTGAGCCAGATCGCGCAGTTCAGCACCGTGTCCGGCATCAGCGGCCTGCAGAAGAGCCTCTCTTCGATGGCGAGCTCGCTGCAGTCGAGCCAGGCGCTGCAGGCCTCGACGATGGTCGGGCGCGACGTGGTGATCCCGCGCAACAGCTTCGGCTTCTCCACCGGCGAGACCGCGCCCATCTCCGCGGCGCTGGACGCGCGCGCCAGCAACGTCACCGTCACCATCACCGACAGCGCCGGCCAGCTGGTGCGTGAAGAGCAGCTCGGCGCGAAGAACGCCGGCAACGTGTCCTACACCTGGGACGGCCTCGGCACCGACGGCCTGGCCGCGCCCACCGGCACCTACAAAGTAAAGATCACCGCCAACATCGACGGCACCCCGACCGCGCTCACGCCCGCCGTGCGCGCCCGGGTCGACAGCGTCACGCTCGGCAAGAACGGCCTCCCGCCGACGCTGAACGTGCACGGCTACGGCGCCGTCGACATGGGCGACGTCATGCAAATCCTGTAAGCCGCGAAACGCAGCAACCCGGAGTCCAACATGCCTTTCAAGCAAGCCATCAGCGGCCTCAAGGCCGCGGAGAACGAACTCAACGTCATCGGCAACAACGTCGCCAACTCGGCGACCACCGGCTTCAAGAAGTCGCGCGTCGAGTTCCAGGACGTGTTCGCGGTATCCAGTGTCGGCGGCTCGGCCAATGCCACCGGTCGCGGTGTCGACACGGCGCGCATCGCCCAGCAGTTCGAGCAGGGCAACATCTCCTTCACCGACAACGCGCTCGATCTCGCGGTCAGCGGTGAGGGCTTCTTCATCATGAATAACAGCGGCGAGCGCATCTACACGCGCGACGGCGCCTTCAGCCTCGACAAGGATGGCTTCATCGTCAATTCCAAGGGCCACCAGCTGATGGCCTTCGGTTCGGACTCGGTCGGCAACATCAACGGCGCGCTCGGGCCGCTGCAGCTGTCCTCGGCGGCCAATCCGCCCAAGGCGACCACCGCCGTGGCCTTCGGCGCGAACTTCGACGCCAACGCCACCGACCCGGCGACGCCGACCTTCGATCCGCTGGACTCCACCAGCTACAACGAGACCACCGCGCTCAACATCTTCGATTCGCTGGGCGGCTCGCACCTGCAGCAGATGTACTTCGTGCGCGACACCGGTGCCGCGACCGCTAACACCTGGCAGATGTACACCTATGTCGACGGCACCGCGGTAGGTGGCCCGGATGCCATCGTGTTCGACACCGCCGGCAAGCTGGCCACGCCGGCCAACGGTCTCATCACCATTCCGACCTTCACCGCCGCGCCCGGCACGCAGGCCATGAACATCACCACCAGCGTGGTGGGGTCGACCATGTTCGGCGCCGACTTCGGCGTGGCCAAGCTGACCCAGGACGGCTTCACCACCGGCCGCCTCGCCGGCCTCGACATCGACAGCGAGGGCGTGATCCTCGCGCGCTTCACCAACGGCCAGTCGGCGGTGCAGGGCCAGGTGGGCATGGCCAACTTCCCCAACCCGCAGGGCCTGCGCGCGGCCGGCGGCAATGGCTGGCAGGAGTCCTTCGCCGCCGGCGTGGTGCTGGAAGGCAAGCCCGGCACGGCCAACCTCGGTCTCATCCAGGGCGGCGCGCTCGAAGACTCGAACGTCGACCTGTCCTCCGAACTGGTGGCGCTGATCATCGCGCAGCGCAATTTCCAGGCGAACACCGAGGTGATCAAGACCGCGGACGCGGTCACCCAGTCGGTGATCAACATCCGCTGATCCCGAGCCTAGAGCGACCGACCCGAGGCACTACCCATGGATCGCATGATCTATCTCGCCATGACCGCCGCGCAGCAGATGATGCACGGCCAGGCGCTCGCCTCGCACAACCTGGCGAACGCGTCCACGGTCGGCTTCAAGGCCGACTTCGAAGCGGCGCGCGCCATGCCGGTATACGGCAATGGCCATCCGAGCCGCGCCTACGCGATGCTCGAGCGGCCCGGTACCGACTTCGCGCCTGGCACCATCGAGACAACCGGCAACGAGCTCGACATCGCGGTCAACGGCCAGGGCTTCATCGCCGTGCAGGCGCCGGATGGCACCGAGGCCTACACCCGCGCGGGCGATCTGCAGATGAACGTCAACGGTCAGCTGCTGACCGGCGCGGGTCACCCTGTGCTCGGCAACGGTGGCCCGATAGCGCTGCCGCAGTCGGAGAAGGTAACCATCGGCGTGGACGGCACCATCTCCATCCGCCCGGTGGGGCAGGAGGCCGCGACGCTCGCCCAGGTCGATCGCATCCGGCTGGTGAACCCCGACGTCAAGAACCTGCGCAAGGGCGCCGACGGCCTGTTCCGCCTGGCCGACAACACGCCCGCGCCGCCGGACGCCGCGGTGCGCGTGACCAGCGGCGCGCTCGAGCGCAGCAACGTCAACACCGTGGCGGAGATGGTCCAGCTGATCGGCAACTCGCGCCAGTACGACATGGCGGTCAAGGCGATGAGCACCGCGCAACAGATCGACGCCGCCGGCGCCAAGCTGCTCGACATCCGCGGCTGACGACTGACGACACCTTCAAGAATCCTTCGGACACACACCCATGGCTTCAGCACTCAACATCGCCCAGACAGGTCTCGACGCACAGCAGACGCGGCTGTCGATCATCTCCAACAACCTGGCGAACGTCGCCACCACCGGCTTCAAGAAGAGTCGGCCGAACTTCGAGGACCTGCTCTACGAGACCGTCGCCCAGCCGGGCGCGTCGTCGTCGCAGAGCACCGAGCTGCCCTCGGGCCTCATGCTCGGCACCGGCGTACGCACGGTCTCGACCGCCAAGATCTTCACCCAGGGCACGCTGAACCAGACCGAGAACGCGCTCGACGTCGCCATCCAGGGGCGTGGCTTCCTGCAGGTGCTGCTGCCGGACGGCTCCACCGCCTATACCCGCGACGGCGGGCTCTCGATGAACTCGCAGGGCCAGCTGGTGACGTCCTCGGGCTACACGCTCGACCCGGCCATCACCATTCCAGCCGAGTCGCTGTCAGTGACCATCGCGCCGGACGGCACGGTCTCCGCGCTCACCGCCGGCAACACCGCGCCGACCCAGGTCGGCAACATCCAGGTGGCGGACTTCATCAATCCGCAGGGCCTGCAGCCCATCGGTCAGAACCTTTTCAAGGAGACGGTCTCGAGCGGCAATCCGCAGACCACCACGCCTGGTCTGAACGGCACCGGCACCCTGGTACAAGGCGCGGTGGAAGGCTCGAACGTGAATGCCGTGGAAGAGCTGGTCGACATGATCGAGACCCAGCGCTCCTACGAGATGAACTCCAAGGCCATCCAGACCGTGGACGAGATGCTGCAGTTCGTCACCCAGCAGCTGTAAGCGCGGAGCACACCTCATGAACCTTCACCTGACCCGCGCGCTGCGCATGTGCCTCGCCGCGCTGCTGCTCGCGAGCCTCGCCGCCTGCGAGGCGCCGCCGCGGCGCGATCCGGAATTCGCCGTCACCTATCCCGCCGCCCACGCGAGCCCGGCGCCCGCGCAATCGGCGACCGGCGCGATCTTCCAGGCCGGCTACGACGTGCAGCTGTTCGAGGACCTGAAGGCACGGCGCATCGGCGACATCCTCACCATCCGCCTGTCCGAGAGCAACCAGGCCGCCAAGTCGAACGACAACGCGGTCAACAAGAGCGGCAGCACGGAAATCGCCAACCCGACCATCCTCGGCGCCAAGCCGGCCTTCGCGCTGCCTGGTGTGCTGCCGCTCGCGGCGGTCGCGAACAACACGCTCGAGACCGATCTCGCCGCCACCAACGACTTCGCCGGCAAGGCCTCGGCCAAGCAGAGCAATTCGCTGAACGGCAACATCACGGTCACCATCGCCGACGTGCTGCCGAACGGCAACCTGGTGGTGCGCGGCGAGAAGCGCCTGAATCTCAACCAGGGCAACGAGTACATCAAGATCTCGGGCATCGTGCGCCCGGTCGACATCGGTACCGACAACACCGTGCCGTCGACCAAGGTGGCCGACGCGACCATCATCTACAGCGGCGACGGCGCCAACGCCGATTCCAGCAAGGTCGGCTGGCTGCAGCGCTTCTTCATCAGCGCGATGTCGCCGTTCTGATCGCCATGACCGATTCGACCCTCGCGCCGCGGAGCGCCTTCGCCATGACCCGACTCCTGTTCACGTTGCTGGCGCTCGCCGGCGCGACCTTCGCCGCCCACGCCGAGCGCATCAAGGATCTCGCCCAGGTGGCGGGCGTGCGTGAGAACCAGCTGGTGGGCTACGGCCTGGTCGTGGGTCTCGACGGCACCGGCGACCAGACCTCGCAGACGCCCTTCACCGTGCAGAGCATCCGCAACATGCTGAACCAGATGGGCATCACCGTGCCGCCGACGGTGAACCCGCAGCTGAAGAACGTCGCCGCGGTGATGGTGCACGCCAACCTGCCGCCGTTCGCCAAGCCGGGTTCGATGATCGATGTCACGGTGTCTTCCATGGGCAATGCCAAGAGCCTGCGCGGCGGCAGCCTTATCATGACGCCTATGAAGGGCGCCGACGGCCAGATCTACGCCATGGCCCAGGGCAACCTGGTGGTCGGCGGCTTCGGCGTCGCGGCCAACGACGGCTCCAGCATCACGGTCAACGTGCCGAGCGTCGGTCGCATTCCGAACGGCGCGACCGTCGAGCGCGAGGTCGCCACGCCCTTCGCCCAGGGCGATTACCTGACCTTGAACCTGCACCGCCAGGACTTCACCACCGCGACCCGCATGGCGCAGGCCATCGACAAGACGCTCGGGCCGAACTCGGCGCTCGCCGTCGACGGTTCCTCGGTGCGGGTGCTGGCACCGGCAGATCCCGCGCAGCGCGTGTCCTTCATGGCGATCGTGGAAAACGTCGAGCTCTCGCCCGGTGACGCGCCGGCCAAGGTGGTGGTGAATTCGCGCACCGGCACGGTGGTGATCGGCAACAAGGTCACGGTGACCGCCGCGGCCGTGACCCACGGCAGCCTCACCGTCACCATCAGCAACGACCCGGTGGTCAGCCAGCCCGGCCCCCTGTCCGGCGGCCAGACCGCGGTGGTCGATCGCAACAACATCAGCGTCGAGCAGAAGAAGAACCGCATGTTCCTGTTCAACCCGGGCGTGTCCTTGGATGACATCGTGCAGGCGGTGAACGGCGTCGGCGCCGCGCCCGGCGACTTGGTCGCGATCCTCGAGGCGCTGAAGGAAGCGGGCGCGCTGCGCGCGGAGCTGATCGTCATCTGACGGTGGGCGCGGCTAACCGGCTTTCGATTGCCGTCCTGTAGGGCGGGTTTCAACCCGCCGTGCACTGCGTGTCGCAAGGGATGGCCCCGCCACGAGGGCTATCCCGTAATCGAAGTGCATGGCCGATTGAAATCGGCCCTACACCCGCGACCGAACGGGCATCCCATGCCACCCCAGGCACACCTTGCCGCCCACTCGGCAGCCCTTGCCGCTCTGCGCCCCGCAAACCGCTCGAAGCGCGTCGATTCCTCCCTGTTCCGGGCTGGCACTGCTTGTGCATTGAGCACGACGGAACGAGCCATCGACCATGACCACCAACAGCCCAGGCGCCAGCGTAGATTTCACCCGCTTCAGCAGGATGCGGACGGCCGCGCACAAGGACCAGGACGCCACCATGCAGAAGGTGGCGGACGAGTTCGAGGCGATGTTCGCCGAAACCATGCTGAAGGCGGCGCGTGCCGCCGAGACGGGTGACGGTCTGCTGGATTCCTCCGAGACCGGCACCTACCGCGAACTGCTGGACGGCCAGCTCGCGCAATCGCTCGCGCAGACCCAGGACTTCGGCTTCGAATCCATGCTGAAGCAGCAGTTCGCCGGGGTGCTGAAGGGCCTGGAGAAGCAGCAGGCCGCCGCCGAGGCGACGAGTCCCTCGGGCCGCGCCGCGCTGCGCATGCTGTCCAGCGTCGAGTCGCCGCTTCCCGGCGGCGTGCCGGTCACCGCGCCGCGCGCGCCGGACAGCATTTTCGGCGCGCCGAACGCGCGCGCCGACGCCGGTGACATCGATGCACGCAAGCAGGCCTTCCTCGACGAGATCTCGCCCATCGCGGCCAGCGCCGCGTCGGATCTCGGCGTCGCGCCGCGTGCGCTGATGGCGCAGGCCGCGCTCGAGTCCGGCTGGGGCCGCCACGTGATCCGCATGCCCGACGGCTCGAGCTCGCACAACTACTTCGGTATCAAGGCGAGCGGCGACTGGCGGGGCGCCACGGTGCGCATTCCGACCACCGAGTACATCAACGGCCGCGCGGTCACCGTGCAGGCCTCGTTCCGCGCCTATCCCGACGCGCAGAGCGCGTTTCGCGACTACGTCGATTTCATCGGCCAGAACCCGCGCTATCGCGAGGCGCTGGCGCACGGCGCCAATGCCGGCCAGTACGCCCGCCACCTGGAGCGCGCGGGCTATGCCACCGATCCCAACTATGCCAACAAGATCATGGCGATCCTCTCGGGCGACGGCTTCGATGGCCTCGCCGACGAAGGCGCCGGAGTGAGCAACTGAGATGTCGGATACCTTCCAGATCGGCCTGTCGGCGCTGCTCGCCTCGCAGCGGGGTCTCGCCACCACCGGCCACAACGTCGCCAACGTCAACACCGCCGGCTACAGCCGCCAGCGCGTCACCTTCGAGACGCGCGAACCGCAGTTCGCGGGTGTCGGGTTCGTCGGCAAGGGCGTGGACGTGCAGGGCATAACCCGCATGGCCAACGAGTTCCTGGTCGACCAGCTGCGCCTCGCCACCTCCAACCAGGCCCAGGCCGACAAGCTCACCGAGCTGGTGGACCAGGTCGACACGCAGATGGGCGACGCGCTGATCTCCAAGGGCCTGCAGTCGTTCTTCGATTCGGTCAGCGACGCCAACAACGATCCGCGCCTGACTTCCACCCGCCAGGTGGTGATCGAGAGCGCGCGCTCCATGCTGTCGCGCTTCTCCGAGGCGGAAGAGCAGCTGAACCGCATGTCGCGCAGCGTCAACCGGCAGATGACCGGCCTCATCGAGCGGGTCAACGCGCTCACCACTTCCATCGCGCGGCTGAACAAGGACATCGCGCTCGGCGCCGGTCTCGCCACGGGCGAGCCGCCCAACGACCTGCTCGACAAGCGCGACCAGTTGCTCATCGATCTCTCCAAGCTGGTCGGCGTGCAGACCCAGAGCCGCGCGGACGGCATGGTCAACGTGCTGATCGGCGACGGCCAGCTGGTCGTGACCGGCGGCAACAACGAGAAGCTGACCGCCACCAGCAACCCGCTGGACGCGTCGCGCAGCGAGATCTCCTTCACCGTCGGCAATGCGCTGTCCCAGATCACCGATACCATTTCGGGCGGTGAGCTCGGCGCGCTGGTGGCATTTCGCGATCAGACCCTGGAACCGGCGCGGAACGCCATCGGGCGCATCGCCGCCACCTTCGCGCTCGCGGTCAACGAGCAGCATCGCCAGGGCATGGATCTGAAGGGCAACCTCGGCACCGACATGTTCAGCCTGCCGGTACCGGTGGTGAAGTCGCCGGCCAGCAATACCGGCACGGTAAGCGCGGTGTTCGACACCGCCAACATCGGCAACCTGACCGACGCCGACTACCGGCTGAGCTATGACGGCACGAACTTCAACCTGACCAATCTGCAGACCCGCACCTCGCAGACCCTGAGCGGCGCGGGCCCGTTCAACGTCGACGGCATCACCATCAGCGTCGGCACCGCGCCGGTCGCCGGCGACGTGTTCCTGATCCAGCCGACCAAGACCGTGCCGCGGGCGATGACGCTGCTGGTCACCGAGCCCAACCAGCTCGCGCTCGCCTCGCCGGTGCGCAGCGCGCGCGCCACGACCAACGTCAGCGACGCCAGCATCACGCGTCCCCAGGTTCTGGACCCGACCAACGCCGCGCTGCTGACCACCACGCAAATCGTGTTCGACGACCCGCCGACGACCTACAAGCTGAACGGCGCCGGCGCGAGCCTCGCCTTCACCAGCGGCGCGGACATCGACGTCAACGGCTGGCGCGTGCAGATCGCCGGCACTCCGGCCGCCGGCGACAGCTTCACCGTGCAGAGCAACGCGGGGGGCACGGGTGACAACGGCAACGGGCTCGCCTTGAGCAAGGTGCAGTCCACGCCGATATTGTCCGGTGGCACGGCGACCTTGCAGGAGGCCTACGGCGTGCTCACCGGCGAGGTAGGCGCGGCCGCAGAGCAGGCCCATCTCAGCAGCCAGGCGCTCGCCTCACTGACCGAGAATGCGACCGCCGCGCGCGAGGCCCTGTCCGGCGTCAACCTGGAGGAAGAGGCGGCCAACCTGCTGCGCTTCCAGCAGGCCTTCCAGGCGGCGGCGCAGGTCATCCGCGCCGCCGACCAGGCCTTCCAGTCCATCATCAACGCGACCCGAGGCTGAGTGCGATGCGCGTCACCACCAACCAGATGTACAGCCAGTCGCTCGCGCGCATGCTCGAGCTGCAGGCCAGCACCCGCGACCTCCAGACCCAGATCTCGAGCGGCAAGCGCATCTCCACGCCGGGCGACGACCCGGTGGCGGCGGTCGAGGTCATGCAGATCAACGACCGCACCAACGCCTCCACCCAGTTCGATCGCAACGGCGCGCTGGCCGAGCAGCGCCTGACCCAGGTGGACGACGTGCTGGGCGGCGTGAGCAACATGCTGCAGCGGGTCAACGATCTCCTGCTGCAGGGACGCAGCGAGCAGCTTGGCAATTCCGACCGCGACGCCATCGCCAAGGAGATCCGCGAGCAGATGGACGTGCTGCTCGACATCGGCAACACGCGCAACGCGTCGGGCGAGTTCATCTTCGCCGGCGCCAAGGTCGGCACCCGGCCCTTCACCGCCGACGCGCTCGGCAACGTCACCTACAACGGCGACCAGACGGTGCGCGAACTGGCGCTGTCCGAGACCCGCAGCGTGGCCGAGAGCTTCACCGGCCACGACGCCTTCTTCGCCGTGCGCAACGGCAACGGCGTGTTCGTCACCGGACGCAACGCGGCCAACACCGGCACCGCCCAGATCAGTGACAACACCCTGATCAACGGCGCGGCCTACGTGGCCCACGACTACCGCATCCGCTTCACCAGCGCGACCACCTACGACATCATCGACGACACCGCCGGCAGCAACGTCGCGACCAACCAGGCCTACGTGGACGGCTCGGCCATCAGCTTCAACGGCATGCAGGTCACGGTGTTCGGCGCGGCTGCCACGGGCGACGAGTTCAGCGTCGAACCCAGCCAGAACCAGTCCCTGTTCGTGACCCTGGGCGACATCGCCACGGTGCTGGAGACCGGCTACGCCAACCCGACCGAGCAGGCCAACTTCGGCTTCGACATCGACCGCGCGATCGAGGCGATGAACCGCTCGATGGAGAAGGTCGCGGAGCTGCGCTCGACCACCGGAGCGCGGCTGAACAGCATCAGCGCCCAGCGCGACGTGAACGATCAGCTGAACCTGACCCTGCAGCGCCTGCGCTCCAACCTCGAGGACGTCGACCTGGTGTCGGCCATCACCAGCCTGACCCAGCAGACCACCGCGCTGGAGGCCGCGCAGCAGGCCTTCGTCAAGGTGCAGAACCTGACGCTGTTCGACTACATCGACTGAGGCGCGCCGCGGACCGGCAGACGAAAACGCGAAGGAGTTCGCGCATCCGCCGGTCAAGCGCCGCCGCCGCGCGCCGCTAGCCTCGCGACGAGGCGGCCTTCGCCGCCCGTGCGGAGGCTGGCGTGACCCCGGAACTCGAACTGCCCACCGACCACCTGCTGCGCCGCCTGCGCAGCCTGACCTGTCTGCGCCTGCGCGCCGCCCGGCGCGGCGACGATGGCCTGGCGGTGCTGATCGGGCGGGAGCGCACCGCCTGCCTCGAGGCGCTCCGGTCCGCGACCCCGGCGGTGCGTCGCATCGCCGCCTGATCCGAGTCGCCTTTCCGACGCCAGTCGTCAGCCGGGCCACTGGCTGGGGTGACGCAGTTCCGGCCGCCGCCAACCCCCCGTCGTGATCAAGTGCGCGGCAACGCTTTCTTGACAGCTTCCCACCCTGCGCCGTATACCTGACCGCACCCGCGGGCGCCCGCGTCGGCCCTTCGACGCGCGCGCCATTGCCCAGGCGGGACTCGAGCCGCAAACACAAGCATCGCCGAGACGATGTGAGGAGCCGACACACCGTGAGCACGCAGGCGCCGGTCGTGATCGTTGAGCGGGATGCCGGTACCGCCAACGAACTCAAGCAGATACTGACTTACCTCGACATGCCGAGCCAGGTGGTGCCGCCCGAGGGCGACCTGGTGGCGGTGATGGAGACCCGACCTACGCCCTACATGGTGCTGGTCGGGGAGAGTGGCGATCCGCGCGTCCAGAGCGAGGCTTTCCGCCGCATCAAGGCCTGTGATCCCTACACCCCACTGATCCTGCTGGCGAGCGGCGAACAGGCCTCCACCCCCAACGAGCTCGACCCCGACGCGCTGGCGCGCATCCGCCTGCCGCTCCGGCACCTGGAGTTCGAGGCGGCGCTGCAGAAGGTCAAGACCTATCGCGAGAACCGTCACCAGGAAGGCTCGCCGCGCTCGCTGGAGCTGTTCCGCAGCCTGGTCGGCAGCAGCGCCGGCATCCATCGCGTGCGCAACATGATCGAGATGGTCGCGCGCAGCGACGCCAACGTGCTGATCGTCGGCGAGTCGGGCACCGGCAAGGAAGTGGTGGCGCGCCACGTCCACCACCATTCCAACCGCCGCTCCAAGCCCTTCGTGCCGTTGAACTGCGGCGCCATCCCGCCGGATCTCCTGGAAAGCGAACTGTTCGGCCATGAAAAGGGCGCCTTCACCGGCGCCATCGCCAGCCGCCAGGGGCGGTTCGAGATGGCGGACGGCGGCACGCTGTTCCTAGACGAGATCGGCGACATGAGCCTGTCCATGCAGGTCAAGCTGCTGCGCGTGCTGCAGGAGCGCACCTTCGAGCGGGTCGGCAGCAACCGCAGCCACTCGGTCAACGTGCGCATCATCGCCGCCACCCACGTGAACCTCGACCAGGCGATCCGCGAAGGTCGTTTTCGCGAGGATCTGTTCTATCGCCTGAACGTGTTTCCCATCGAGACGCCGCCGCTGCGCGCGCGCACCGAGGATCTGCCGCTCCTGGTCAACGATCTCGTCGAGCGCCTGGAGCACGAGGGGCGCGGCACCATCCGCCTGACCCAGGCCTGCATCGAGTCGCTGACCGAGTACCACTGGCCGGGCAACGTGCGCGAGCTCGCCAACCTGGTGGAGCGCCTGTCCATCCTCTATCCGAACGGCGTGGTGGACGTGCACGACCTGCCGGAGAAATATCGCTCCGCGCAGGTGGTCGCGCGCGTGCCGGCCAAGCCGCAGGACCTGCCGGCCAGCGCCGGTGGAGAGAGCGGCCCGGCCGTCGCCGCGCCGCTGCTGGCGGCCGGCGCGCGGCTGCCCCGCGCCGGGCTCGACCTGAAGGAACACCTCACCGTCATCGAGCGCGATCTGATCCTGCAGGCGCTGGAGGAGGCCGACTGGGTGGTGGCCCATGCCGCCAAAAAGCTGTGCATGGGACGCACGACCTTGGTCGAGAAAATGCGCAAGTTCGACCTCGCGCGCGAGGGTCTCTGACGGATCTCTGACGCTCGTCGCCTCTTGGCGGCGGGTCATTTTTCTCAAGCCTCGGAAATTAAAAGATAAATTTCCGTGGCATGGTCCTTGCTCAAAAGCTTCCGGGTGACCGCCGCATTGACGCGGGGGTCGGAACAGAGAAGCCGAGAGCATGAGCACCGCAGCCTCCATCACCATCTCTCACCTGTGTGAAGCCCTTACCGGCCTGCGCGACATTCCACGTCAGCGTCCCGCCGCGCAACTCGAACGCGAGCTGGCCGAGGCCCGCGCCGACGAAGGCCGCGAACGGCGCGAGCGCGAGCGCCTCGCCGCGCGCCTGAACAACCTGCTGGACGCGCTGCCGGGCGGCGTGGTCGTGCTGGACCAGCGCGGCACCGTCCAGGAATTCAACCCGGCGGCGGTCGAGCTGCTCGGGCCGCTCAGCCGCGGTGAAGCCTGGGCCGGCGTGGTCGGTCGCGCCTTCGCGCCGCGCTGGGACGACGGCCACGACGTGTCCTTGACCGACGGGCGCCGTGTCAACATCGCGACCCAGGCGCTGTCCGGCGAGCCGGGTCAGATCCTGCTCGTGAAGGACGTCACCGAGACCCGCCTGCTGCAGGACCAGCTCGCCCATCACAAGCGGCTCTCGGCCAAGACCGAGATGGCCGCGGCGATGGCGCATCAGATCCGCACGCCGCTCGCCGCGGCGCTGCTGAATCTCGGCAACCTGCGCCGCGCGCGGGACGAGGCCGGGCGCGAGCGCGCGCTCGAGCGCGGGCTCATGTCGCTGCGCAAGCTCGAGCGCCTGGTGGACGAGATGCTGCTGTTCGCCCGCGGCGGCCAGCTCGCGGTCGAAGCGGTGGAGGTGGACGCGCTGTACGCCGCGCTCGAAGCGGCGGCTGCCGAGAACTTCCATGTGAGCGGCTTCCAGGTCGAGTTCGCGCCCTGCGCGGCCAGCGGACGCCTCTATGTCAACCAGCCCGCGCTGACCAGCGTGGTGCTGAACCTGATCGACAACGCCTGCCACGCCTGTCGCGGCGAGGGGCGCATCGCGCTGTCCGCGACCCAGGACGAGGGCCATCTCCGGCTCCGTTTCGCCGACCAGGGCCCGGGCATTGCGGCGGCCCAGGCCGAGCAGATCTTCGAACCGTTCTTCACCACCCGCGCCAACGGCACCGGCCTCGGCCTGCCGGTGGCGCGCGCGGTGGCCCGTGCCCACGGCGGTGAGCTGACGCTCGAGGCCACCGACGGCGGCGCGTGCTTCGTCATGACGCTGCCGCTGATCGGCGCGCAGCACGCCGGCACCGATGCCCATGCGAGCGACCTGCCGGTCGCCGCCAGCCACGCAGGATGATTCCCATGAACGCGCATCACACTCGCATCCTCATCGTCGAAGACGACCACGCACTGCGCGAGGCGCTGCTCGACACGGCCTCGCTGGCAGGTTTCGACGCCACCGGCGCGTCCGACGGTCGCGCCGCGCTGGCGCGCCTGGACGGCGACGACTTCGACCTCGTGATCAGCGACATCCAGATGGAACCGATGGACGGCCACGCGCTGCTGCGCGAGATCCGCAGCCGCAACCGCGATCTGCCGGTGGTCTTGATGACCGCCTACGAGTCGATCCAGAGCGCGGTCGCGGCGCTGCGCGAGGGCGCGACCGATTACCTGGTGAAGCCATTCGAAGCGGAAGTGCTGATCGCGCGCATCGACGACTGGCTGCCGCCCGCGCCCGCGCCGCTGGAAGACGACGTGGTCGCCGTCGACCCGGTGTCGGCCAAGGTGTTCGAACTGGCGCGCCGCGTGGCGCAGTCCGACGCCTCGGTGATGATCACCGGCGAATCCGGGGTGGGCAAGGAAATCGTGTTCCGTACCATCCATCGCCATTCCAACCGCGCGACCCAGACGCCTCTTGCGATCAACTGCGCGGCCATTCCGGACAACATGCTCGAAGCCGTGCTGTTCGGCTACGAGAAAGGCGCCTTCACCGGCGCCTTCAAGGCTTGCCCGGGCAAGTTCGAGCAGGCGCAGGACTCGAGCCTCCTGCTGGACGAAATCTCCGAGATGCCGCTCGCGCTGCAGGCCAAGCTGCTGCGCGTGCTGCAGGAGCGCCAGGTGGAGCGCCTCGGCAGCAACAAGATCATCGACCTCGACGTGCGCATCGTCGCCACCACCAACCGCGATCTGAAACGCGAAGTGGAAGCCGGGCGCTTCCGCGAGGATCTCTACTACCGTCTGAACGTGATGCCGATCCATGTGCCGCCGCTGCGTCAGCGCCGCGGCGACATCCTGCCGCTCGCGCAGGCCCTGCTGGCGCGCGCCGCCGCGCGCGGCGCGCAGCGCGTGCCGCAGCTCGGCGCGAGCGCGCGGTCGCTGCTCATGGCCCACGACTGGCCGGGCAACATCCGCGAACTCGACAACGTCATGCAGCGCGCGCTGATCCTGCACCAGGGCGAGGCCATCGAAGGCCGCGACCTGGTGTTCGAAACGCTGGGCGGGGCCTTGCCCGAGGCACGCCCGATCTTCGTCGCGAGCGCGCCCAGCGCGCCCGTCGAGGCGGCGGTCGCGGCCGAGGACGACGAGCAGGAGCACGAGGACGGCGCCGCCGAGTCCCTGGGCGGAGACCTGAAGGATCACGAGCGTCGCCTCATCCTGAGCGCGCTGGAGGAAGGACGCGGCAGCCGCAAGTTCGCCGCGCAGAAGCTCGGCATCAGCCCGCGCACGCTGCGCTACAAGCTGGCGCGCCTGCGCGACGCCGGCGTGGCCGTGCCGGAAGTCTGACGCGCTGCGTCGTCCCGCGGAGAGTAGCCATGAGCAGCAACACCATCGACGCCCAGGCCGTGCTGGCGCAGATGCGCCTGCTGGCCGCCCGGGCACGCGGCGTGGACATGCCGCAGGCGGTCTCACCGCTAGAGACCGGCGCGCAGAGCGTCAACTTCGGCGACGCGATGCAAAACGCGCTCGAGTTCGTCAACACCCGCCAGGTCGAGGCGCGCAACCTGACCGAGCGGTTCGAACAGGGCGACAAGAACATCGACGTCGCGCAGGTGATGGTCGCGATGCAGAAGGCGAGCCTGTCCTTCCAGGCCGCCACCCAGGTTCGCAACAAGCTGGTGTCCGCCTACCAGGACATCATGAACATGCCGCTGTGATGCAGCCGACCACGACACCTTAGAGCACGACCATGGCCGAAGCCGCCACATTCAATGCCCAGGCATCCCTGATGCTGTTGCTCCGCCAGGCCGGCGTGCTGGTCGGACTGGCGGCCGCGGTCGCGCTCGGGCTCTACGTCGCGCTGTGGGCGCGCCAGCCCGAGTACGGCATCCTGTTCGCCAACGTCGAAGCGCGCGACATGTCGCGCGTCACCGAGGCGCTGAACGCCAATGCCGTGCCCTACAAGCTGTCCGGTGACGGCAGCAGCGTGCTGGTGGCCGCGGACAAGCTGACCGAGACGCGCATGAAGCTCGCGAGCGCGGGCCTCACGCCCGACAACGGTGAAGGTGGCTTCGAGAAGATGCAGGAGGCGCAGCCCTTCGGCACCAGCCAGTTCCTCGAACAGGCGCGCTACCAGCACGCCATCGAAGGCGAGCTGTCGCGCTCGGTGGCGCACATCACCAACGTGCGCGCGGCGCGCGTGCACCTCGCGCTGCCCAAGCAGTCGGCCTTCGCGCGCACCAAGCGCGATCCGAGCGCGTCGGTGATCATCGACTTGTACAACGGCCGCTCGCTCGAGCCGCACCAGGTCGCCGCCATCGCGCAGATGGTGGCGGCCGCCGTGCCGGGCATGCCGGCCGACAAGGTGACCGTCATCGATCAGCGCGGCAACCTGCTGACCGACAACGACGCCGGGCCCGATGGCCTGATGCTCTCGGCCAAGCGCTTCGAATACACCCGCACACTGGAGCAGTCCTACATCGATCGCGTCGAGGACATCCTCTCGCCTCTGGTCGGCGCCGACGGCGTGCGCGCGCAGGTCACCGCGGCGCTCGACTTCACCGACTCCGAGCAGACCCGCGAGAGCTACAACCCCGACCTGCAGGCGGTGCGCAGCGAATCCTCCACCGAGGAGGAACGCAGCGGCGACGCCGCCAACGGCGTGCCGGGCGCGCTCAGCAACCAGCCGCCGGGGCCGGCCAGTGCGCCGGAGCAGACGGCCGCCGCGGGCGCCGCGGGCCAGGCCCAGGCCGCCGCGTCGCCGAGCAACAAGCGCAGCCAGATGACCAAGAACTACGAGGTCGATCGCACCATCAGCCACACCAAGGACGCGCTCGGCAACATCAAGCGCCTGTCGGTGGCGGTGGTGGTGCGCGCGCCGGTGGCGCCGCCGGCGCCGCCGAAGTCGGCCGAGGGCGACAGCGCCGAGGGCGCGGCCGAAGACGGCAAGCCGGCCGAGGGCGAGGCCGCCGCGCCCGTCGCGCCGCCCAAGCCCGCCGCCTACAGCGAGGAAGAGATCAAGCGCATGACGGACCTGGTCAAGGAGGCCATCGGTTTCGACGCCGCGCGCGGCGATACGGTGAGCATCACCAGCGCAGAGTTCCAGGTCCCGCCGCCGCCCGAGCCGCTGCCGGAACCGCCCATCTGGCAGCAGCCCTGGGTGTGGAACCTGGCCAAGCAGGTGGCCGGCGGACTGTTCGTGCTGTTCGTGCTGTTCGGCGTGATTCGCCCGACCGTGAAGTCGCTGATGAGCAAGCCGCTCAAAGTGGTGGGCGAGGCGGGCGACGTGGCCGCGCTCGAAGGCGCGACGCTCGGTCCCAACGGCCTGCCGGCGCTGCCGGGCGCGGTGGTCGGCGCCGACGGTCAGCTCGCGCTGCCGGGCGCGGCGGCGGGCGGTGGTCCGCTGACCGTCGCCGCGGAACTCGACCCGAACATCGACTCGGTCAAGCAATTCGTCAACAGCGATCCGCGCGTCGCCGCGCAGGTCATCAAGGGGTGGGTCGGCGAGTAAGCCGCCCGGGGAGCCGCCATGCCAGACGCAGCCAGCCAACTCGACGGCGCGCAGAAAGCCGCCATCCTGCTCATGTCCATCGGCGAAGGGCCGGCGGCCGAGATCATGAAGTACCTCGGGCCTCGCCAGGTGCAGAAGATCGGCGTCGCCATGACCAGCCTGGACGTGGTCTCGCCGTCCAACGTCAACACCGCCATTACCGACTTCATCGAGTCCGTGCGCTCGCACACCGGGCTCGGCATCGGCAACGAGGAATACATCCGCTCGGTGCTGACCAACGCGCTCGGCGAAGAGAAAGCCACCAGCATGATCGACCGCATCCTGCTCGGCGGACACACCAAGGGGCTGGAATCGCTGAAGTGGATGGACCCGCGCGCGATCGTCGAGCTGGTGCGCTACGAGCATCCGCAGATCATCGCCATCGTGCTGTCCTACCTGGACAGCGACCAGTCGGCCGAGGTGCTGTCGCTGCTGCCGGAGAACACCCGCGCGGACCTGCTCATGCGCGTCGCCACCATGGACGGCATCCAGCCGGCGGCGATGAAGGAGCTGAACGAGATGCTCGAGCTGCAGCTGCGCGGCGGCGTGGGCGGCCAGCAGTCCTCGCTCGGCGGCATCAAGTGCGCGGCGGAGATCCTGAACTACGTCGATCGCAGCGTGGAAGCGAAGATCAACGAGCAGATCACCGAGGCCGACGCCGATCTCGCAACCAAGATCCAGGACCTCATGTTCACCTTCGAGAACATCGCCGACATCGACGACCGCGGCATCCAGGCGCTGCTGCGCGAGGTCTCGACCGACAACCTGGTGCTGGCGATGAAGGGCTGCGACGACACCATCAAGGAGAAGATCTTCAAGAACATGTCGAGCCGCGCGGCCGAGATGCTGCGCGAAGACCTGGAGTCCAAGGGGCCGGTCAAGCTCTCGGAAGTGGAAGGGGCGCAGAAGGAAATCCTAGGGATAGCCCGCCGCATGGCCGACGAAGGCACCATCAGCCTCGGCGGCTCCGGCGAGCAGATGGTCTAGTGACTGAACGGTCGGGAGCAGGCGGATGAGCGAAGTGAACATGGCGCAGATGGCGGGCGACGACGTGGTGGTGACGCGCTTCGAGCTGCCCGACATCGAGGACCTCCTGGTACGCAACCGCGGCGACGGCGCCGGGGTGCTCACCGCCCGCGAGCTCGAGGCGATCCACAAGCAGGCCTACGCCGAAGGCTTCGACAACGGCCGCGCCGACGGTTACCGCGAGGGCCGCGCCCGCGGCGAGGACGAAGTGCAGGCCCGCGCCCGCACCCTGGACAGTCTCGCCCGGCAGCTGGTCCAGCCGCTCGCCGCGCTGGACGAGGAGATGGTCAGCTCGGTGGCGGAACTCGCGCTGCTCATCGCCCGTCACCTGGTGCGCCGTGAACTCAAGACCGCGCCCGGCGAAGTGATCGGCGTGGTGCGCGAGACCATGCGCCTGCTGCCCATCGCGAGCCGCGGCACGACGCTGCATCTCAATCCCGACGACGTCGACCTGGTGCGCTCGGCGCTGTCCATCGACAACGAACAGATCGCCTGGCGCGTGGAGGCCGACCCGCTCATCGCGCGCGGCGGCTGCGTGGTCGAGACCGAGACCTCGCGCATCGACGCCACGGTGGAATCTCGCATCGCCGCCATCGCCTCGAAGATGTTCGGCGGCGAGCGCGAGTCGGATCGCGCGCCGGCATGAGCGCCGCCGCCCTGCTCGCCACGCCGCCGGCCGCGCGCTGGCGCCGCGGTCTCACGCCCTATTTCGAGCGCCTGGCCGAGCCGCCGGCAGTGGCGGTGGAGGGCAAGCTGTCGCGCATGGTCGGCCTGACGCTGGAAGCGGTCGGCTGCCAGGCGGCGGTCGGCGACCGCTGCCGGGTGTACACCGCCGGCGGCGTGGAAGTGGACGCCGAGGTGGTCGGCTTCGCCGGCGAACGGCTGTTCCTGATGCCGACCGGCATACCGCGTGGGCTGTCACCCAACGCGCGGGTGATCCCGCTTGGCGGCGCCGGCGACGTGGCGGTGGGCGAGGCCCTGCTCGGACGTGTGATCGACGGCTCAGGCCGGCCGCTCGACGACCGAGGCCCCCTACATTTGAGCGAGTCCCGGCCGCTGTACGGAGAGATGATCAATCCCCTGCAACGCGCCGTGATCAGCGAACCCCTGGACGTGGGCGTGCGCTCCATCAACGCGCTCCTGACCGTCGGCCGTGGCCAGCGCATCGGCCTGTTCGCGCCGTCCGGCGTGGGCAAGTCGGTCCTGCTCGGCATGATGACCCGCTTCACCGACGCCGACGTCATCGTGGTCGGGCTGATCGGCGAGCGCGGCCGCGAAGTGAAGGAATTCATCGAACAGATCCTGGGCGAGGAGGGCATGTCCCGCGCGGTGGTGGTGGCCACCCCGGCCGACAATCCGCCGCTCATGCGCATGCATGGCGCGGCCATGGCGACCAGCATCGCGGAGTACTTCCGCGACACCGGTCGCCACGTGCTGCTGCTGATGGATTCGCTGACCCGCTACGCGCAGGCCAACCGCGAGATCGCACTCACCATCGGTGAGCCGCCCGCGACGCGCGGCTTCCCGCCGTCGGTGTTCGCCCGGCTGCCGCAGCTGGTCGAGCGCGCCGGCATGGGCATCGGCGGGCGCGGCTCGATCACGGCGTTCTACACCGTGCTGTCCGAGGCCGACGATCCCAACGACCCCGTGTCCGACTCGGCGCGCGCGATTCTCGACGGGCACATCGTGCTGTCGCGCCGTCTCGCGGAGCGTGGTCTCTATCCCGCCATCGACATCGAGGCCTCCATCAGCCGCGTGATGAGCCAGGTGGTGCCGGACGAGCAGCTGCGCTACGCGCGCACACTGCGCCACTTCTACTCGCTCTACGAGCAGAACGCGGATCTCTTCAACGTCGGCGCCTACCAGCGCGGCGCCAATCCCGAACTCGACAGCGCGGTGGCCCTGCGCCCCGCGATCCTGGATTTCCTGCGTCAGGACCGCACCGCCGCGGTCAACTACGCCGACGCCGTCGGCGCGCTCGCGCGCGTCACCGGCGCGCCCGCGGCCGACGCCGCCAAGCACTGAGGTGAACCATGACCCGCAGCCAGCGCATGAAACGCATCGTGTCTCTGAACGAGGTGCAGAAGAGCATCGCCAGCCAGCGCCTCGCCGACAGCCGCGGTCGCCATGATGCGAACCAGAAGAAGCTGAACGACTTCCGTCGCTATCGCCTGGAATACGGCCGCGCCCTGCAGCAGCCCGGCAACGCCATGACCGTCGCCACCGCGCGCGACACCCGCGTGTTCCTGGACCAGCTCGACAAGACCATCGCCGCGCTGGAAGCCATGGTCACCCGCTCCGAGCGCGACTGCGAACGCGAACTCGGCGCGTGGAAGAAGGAAGCCCAGCGCGCGAACGTCCTCGGTGACATCCTCACGCGCTGCACGCACAGCGAGGAGGCCGACTACGAAGGCCGCCTGCAGCGCGAAATCGACGACCGGCGGGTGGAGAAGGCGGAGCTGTAGGGCGGGTTTCAACCCGCCATTCAGGTCTTGCATGGCCGATTGAAATCGGCCCTACAACGCACGATCGTTCCGAAGGCACCTTGTAGGGCGGGTTTCAACCCGCCATTCAGGTCTTGCATGGCCGATTGAAATCGGCCCTACAACGCACGGTCGTTGCGAAGGCACCTTGTAGGGCGGGTTTCAACCCGCCATTCGACCTACGGGCCCAGGCTCGCGAAATACTCGATGGTCTTGGTCAGCCCATCGCGCAGCGCGATGCTCGGTTGCCAGTCGAGAATCTCCTTGGCGCGGGTGATGTCGGGCTGACGCTGGCGGGGATCGTCGGTCGGCAGGGGCTCGAACACGATTTCGCTCTTCGAACCCGTCATCTCCACCACCAGCTCCGCCAGCTGGCGGATGGTGAACTCGTTGGGATTGCCGAGATTGATGGGGCCGGTGACGTCGGCGGGGCTGTTCATCAGCGCGACGAGTCCACGAATGAGGTCGTCGACGTAGCAGAACGAGCGCGTCTGGCTGCCGTCACCGTAGAGCGTGATGGGCGTACCGGACAGCGCCTGCACGATGAAGTTGGACACCACGCGGCCGTCGTTCGGATGCATGCGCGGGCCGTAGGTGTTGAAGATCCGCGCGACCTTGATCGACATGCCGTGCTGGCGGTGGTAGTCGAAGAACAGGGTCTCCGCGCAGCGCTTGCCTTCGTCGTAGCAGGCGCGCGGCCCGATGGGATTGGTGTGGCCCCAGTAGTCCTCGGTCTGCGGATGGACTTCCGGATCGCCGTACACCTCGCTGGTCGAGGCCTGCAGGATGCGCGCCTTGATGCGCTTGGCGAGCCCGAGCATGTTGATCGCGCCGTGCACGCTGGTCTTGGTGGTCTGCACCGGGTCGAACTGGTAGTGGATCGGCGAGGCCGGGCAGGCCAGGTTGTAGATCTGGTCGACCTCCACGTACAGCGGAAACGTGATGTCGTGGCGCATCAGTTCGAAGTGCGGATTGGGCAGCAGGTGCGCGACGTTGTCCTTGGCCCCGGTATAGAAGTTGTCGACGCACAGAACGTCGTTGCCAAGGCCGAGCAGGGCCTCGCACAGATGAGAGCCGAGGAAGCCGGCGCCGCCGGTGACCAGCACGCGGCGACGGGTGGCGGGACGGCGTGACGAATGGGCCATGTGCATGAATCTCCCTTGCATCTAGGTTGAGGGGGGCCGGCCTCGGCATTGTGGCACGGCGAGCCCCGCCCGCATCGTCGTGGCACGGGCCTTGCTGATATCGGCACCAGACCCTCTGGACCACAGTCACAACGGAGTCCCGTGATGCCTGCCATCGACACCTTGAGCGCCGCAGCCGACCTTCGCCCGGTGCCGCCCAGCGGTACACAACTTACTGATTCTACGGAACTTGGCGCCGGCGCCAGCGATGCCTTCGCGGCCGCCCTGCTGGCCCAGGGCATGATGCCGCAGATGACCCCGGCGGCGACGCCGGTGGCCGTCGAGACCGGCGCGGGACTCGGCGCCGGCCAGGAGTTGCCGGGCTTGCGGCCAGCGCTTGCCGCGAGCGGCACGCCGCGCCGCGCGCCGACCGTCGCGCTGGCCGGTCCGACCGATGCCCCGCAGGCGACCGCGCTGTTGCCCGGCGCTCTCCCCGCGGCCACCGCGGACGCGGGTGAGCAGGAATTCGCCATGGCCTTCGCCGCCCTGCAGGACGCCATGGTCGGCGGCGGCGAGGTGGACAAGGGCGAGGGCCCGCTCGTTGGCGGCGAGGGACAGGCGCTCGGCGCCGCGCTCGGCGAATTCGGCGAGGCACTGCAGACCCTCACGGCCGCCGCCGCGCCGCGCGCCGAAGGCGCCGGCACGGGCAGCGAAGCGCTGCTCGCCGGTCAGATCGGCCGTGCCCACGGCGCCGGCGCGGCCGGCGCGCCCGGCCAGGTCTATGCCCAGCAGTCCGCGCCGCTGCCGATGGATCAGCCGGCGCTGTTCGCCGAGCGCCTCACCCAGCACGTGAGCGTGATGCTCGGTGACGCGGTCAACAGCGCCACCATCGCGGTGACGCCGCCGGACCTCGGGCCGGTGGAAGTGCGCGTGACGGTGGTGGGCGACGAGGCCAAGATCCAGCTCGCGGCCACCCACCAGGCGACCCGCGAAGCGCTGCAGGATGCGCTGCCCAAGCTGCGCGCCGCGCTGGCCGACAGCGGCCTGTCGCTCGGCCAGGCGGGCGTGTTCGCGCAGATGCCCGAACGCCAGCAGCAGGCGCAGGGCGAGGCATCGACCGCGCAGTTCGGCGGGCGCGACGGCGATGAGTTCGACGCCGCGGCCGTGGCCCCGACCCCCGCGGCACGCAACCTGCGCCTCGGCCTGGTCGACGCCTTCGTCTAGGCGTCGGCGCCGTCGGATTCCTGGCGGCCCGACGGTCGGCCGCCGGACACGACGGCGTCAAGATCCCGCCTTGCCGGCGTCGCAGCGCGGCGCCACCGTCCGTCAGCGTTCACCGCGCTCACCTGCGCTCATCTCCAACCCACTCACGATCGTCGTCAATTCAAGCGCTTGCGCACTCCTCGCCGACCCGCAGGCGAGCGCGGCGAGACGCGACCGTCCATTACGGGCAAAGATTTTCGCTGGCATGCCGATTGCACTCGCCTCATCCGAAGACTTTTGAGGAGTGTTTTCCATGTCCCAGGCAGCTGTGGCGGCCGCACCGGCCGGCGGTAACAAGAAACTGATCATCATCGCGGCGACCGTGGTGCTGCTGGCCGCCATCGGCGGTGGCGTGGCGGTGATGATGAAGGGCGGCGGCGGCAAGGAGGCCGAGAAGGAGCACGCCGAGGAGGTGGTGCACGAGCCGGTCTACATCAACATCACGCCCGAGTTCGTCATCAACTTCAGTGACAAGGCGGGTCACTCCAAGTACCTGAAGGCCGAGCTGTCGGTGGTCACCAAGGAGCCCGACGTCGAGAAGGCCATCGAGAAGCACATGCCGGCGATCCGCAACTCGCTCGTGCTGCTGCTGAGCCGCCAGGTCTACGAAGACCTGCAGCCGAACGAGGGCAAGGAGAAGCTCCGCGCCGACGCGCTGGCCGCGGTGCAGGAAGTGCTGAAGGCGCAGATCGACAAGCCCGGCGTGGAAGATCTCTTCTTCTCCAATTTCGTGATGCACTGAGACTCGCGCGTCCCGTCACGGAACCCTTGCCATGGCCAACTCCGATCTGCTCTCGCAGGACGAAATCGACGCGCTGCTGTCCGGTGTGGACAGCGGCGAAGTCGAGACCGAGGTCGATGACGCGCTCGCCGCCGGCGTCGCGCAGAGCTACGACTTCACCACCCAGGACCGCATCGTGCGCGGTCGCATGCCGACGCTCGAGATGATCAACGAGCGTCTCGCGCGCAACCTGCGCCAGAGCCTGTTCGATCTGCTGCGCAAGTCGCCGGCCATCTCGCTGGAGGGCATCCAGCTGACCAAGTTCAGCGAGTACGTGCATACGCTCCTGATGCCGTCCAACCTGAACATCGTGCGCATGCGTCCGCTGAAGGGTTCCGGTCTCATCGTGTGCAATCCGAAGCTGATCTTCTCACTGGTCGACTGCTTCTTCGGTGGCGAGGGGCGCTTCTACAACAAGATCGAGGGGCGCGATTTCAGCATCACCGAGATGCGCATCATCCGGCGCTTCATCGACATCATGTTCGCCGACCTCGAATCGGCCTGGGAGCCGGTGCTGCCGGTCAAGTTCGAGTACGTCAACTCCGAGGTCAATCCGCAGTTCGCCAACATCGTCACGCCGAGTGAAGTGGTGGTGGTGTCGACCTTCCATATCGATCTGGACTCGGGCTCCGGCTACGTGCACGTCACGCTGCCCTACTCGATGATCGAACCGATACGCGAGCTGCTGGACGCGGGCGTGCAGTCCGACGTGATGGAAAAGGACGAGCGCTGGGCGCAGATCCTGCGCGAGGAGATCCAGGGCGCGGAGGTGCCGATCTCCGCCACCCTGACCCGCAAGCAGGTCTCGCTGCGCGACGTGATGAACTTCAAGGCGGGCAGCATCCTGCCCATCGACCTGCCGGCCAGCGTGGTGGCCAAGGTCGAGGACGTGCCGGTGTTCCGCGGCGTCTATGGCGCGTCGCAGGGTAAGGCGGCGCTGAAGGTGATTGAACCCATACGCCACGGCGACCTGATGCCGGCGGCGATGTCCCTGGGAGTGACGAAATGAGCGATGCACTGGACCAGGTCGGTGACGACTGGGCGGCGGCGATGGCCGAGCAGGGCGGGCAGATCACCGACGCCGCCCCGGCGCCGATGCGCAACTTCGACAGTGACGCCGCGGCGGCCGGTCTGCCGCCCGGCAGCCTCGACAATATCCTCGAGATCCCGGTCACGCTGACGGTCGAGATCGGCAGCACCAAGGTCGCGATCCGCAACCTGCTGCAGTTGAACCAGGGCTCGGTGGTCGAACTCGACCGCCTGGCCGGTGAGCCGCTGGACGTGCTGGTCAACGGCACGCTCATCGCCCACGGCGAAGTGGTGGTGGTGAACGAGAAGTTCGGCATCCGCCTGACCGACGTGATCAGCGCGCACGAGCGCGTGCGCAAGCTGCAGTAGTCGAAGCCCGCGCCATGCGTCTGTTCGAACTCCACCTGTGCCTGCTCGCGGCGCTCGCGCTCGCGCCGCCAGAGAGCTTCGGCGCCGGTGCGGCGCCGGTCACGGCCGGCCACGCCGCGCAGGTGGTGCTGGGGCTCCTGGTGGTGCTCGGCATGATCCTGGCTGCCGCCTGGGCCGCGCGTCGACTGCAGGTGATCCGGCCGCGCAGCGCGGGCCGCATCCGCGTGCTCGAAGGGCTGGCGGTCGGCACGCGCGACAAGCTGTTGCTGGTCGAGGTCGAGGGGCGGCGCATGCTGCTCGGCATGTCGCCCGGGCGCATCGCGCTCTTGTCCGACCTGGGTGGCGGCGAGACCGCACCCGTATTCGACCAGGCGCTGGCCGACGCCGGGGCCGAACTCGCGGGGCGCGCCGCGTGAGGCGCGCCACCTGCCGCCTGCTGGCGTTCGCGCTGGCCCTGCTGCCGATGTTCGCCCAGGCCCAGGGGCTGGAGGCGCTGTCCATCACCACGGACGGCAACGGCGGCCAGACCTACAGCCTGTCGCTGCAGGTGCTGCTGCTGATGACGGCGCTGTCCGTGCTGCCGGCCATCCTGCTCGCCATGACCTCCTTCACGCGCATCGTCATCGTGCTCGCCATCCTGCGCCAGGCGCTCGGCACGTCGCAGACGCCCTCCAACCAGATCCTGGTGGCGCTCGCGCTGTTCATGACCTTCTTCATCATGACGCCGGTGGCGGACAAGGTGTACGGCGACGCCATCGAGCCCTACATGGCGGAGAAGATCGACTTCAAGACCGCGCTCGCCGCCGCCGCCGGCCCGGTGCGCGGCTTCATGTTCGAGCAGACCCGCGAGACGGACATCACGCTGTTCACCGAGATGTCCGGCCACGATGCCTTCGCCGCTCAGGACGACGTGCCGTTCTCGATCCTCGCGCCGTCGTTCATCACCAGCGAGCTGAAGACCGCCTTCCAGATAGGCTTCCTGATCTTCCTGCCCTTCCTGATCATCGACCTGGTGGTCGCGAGCGTGCTGATGTCGATGGGCATGATGATGCTCTCGCCGCTGATCATCTCGCTGCCGTTCAAGATCATGCTGTTCGTGCTGGTCGACGGCTGGGCCTTGATCGTCGGCACCCTGGCCGCCAGCTTCTACACCTGAGCGCCGCGCCATGACGCCCGAAACCGTCATTTCCATCGGCAACCAGGCGCTGGAACTGACCGTGATGCTGATGGCCCTGCTGCTGCTGCCGGCGCTGGCGGTGGGCCTCCTGGTGAGCCTCTTCCAGGCCGCCACCCAGATCAACGAAATGACGCTGTCGTTCATTCCCAAGCTGCTGGTGACCGTCGCGGTGCTGGTGCTTGGCGGTTCGTGGATCCTGGGCGCCCTCACCGACTACACCATTCGCCTGTTCCAGGCGATTCCCGGCCTCATCGGTTGACGCTGCACGCAATGACGCGACGCCGATGGCCAGCTTCTCCCTCTCCGAAGCGACGCTGAACGCGCTTCTCGCACAGTGGCTGTGGCCATTGCTGCGGGTCGCGGGCTTCGTCATGGCGGCGCCGGTCATCGGCACGCGCGCCTTGCCCATGCGCCTGCGCGTGATCCTGGTGCTGGCGCTCACCAGCGTCATCGCGCCCAATCTCGCCCCGCCAGACGGTCTCGAGCCGCTCAGCGGCCCGGGCCTGCTCGCGGTGTGCCAGCAGGTGCTGGTCGGCGCGACCATCGGGCTCGTGCTGCGCATGGTGTTCATGGCCTTCGAGTTCGCCGGGCAGTTCATCGCGCAGCAGGCGGGCCTCGGCTTCGCGGCGATGGTCGATCCGGCCAGCGGCTCGCAGGTGCCGGTGCTCGCCCATCTCTACACCATCTTGGCCAGCATGATCTTCTTCGCCGCCGACGCGCATCTCGTGCTGATCAAGCTGCTCGGCGACAGCTTCACGCTCGTGCCGGTCGGCCCGCAGGGACTCACCGCCGACGGCGCGGGCCTGGTGGTCGAGTGGGCAGGCACGCTGTTTGCAGCGGCGCTGGTCATGTCCCTGCCCGTCATCATCGCGCTGCTCACCATCAACCTTGCGTTTGGCGTGATGACCCGCGCCGCGCCGCAGCTGAACATCATCTCCATCGGTTTCCCGGTGCTGATCCTGGCGGCGATGATGGTCGCCCTTTTGACGCTGGACGACGTGCGCACGACGGGACTCACGCTGTTCGACGCCGCCTTCCTGACGCTGCGCCAGGTGCTCGAGGCGCGCTGACATGGCCGAGCACGACGACGCCGAAGACCGCACAGAACAACCCACAGACAAACGTCTGCATGACGCGCGTCAGAAGGGCCAGGTGGTCCGCTCGCGAGAACTGGCCACGGTGTTCGTGCTGTTCGGCGGCGCGCTCGCGCTGCGCATGGGCGGGCCGCGGCTGGTGGAGAGCCTGGCCGACGTCATGACCGCGAGCCTGCGCCTGTCCCACGCCGAGATCTTCGCCGGCCAGCTGCTGCCGGCGCGCCTGCTGGAGGTGCTGGTGCGCGGGCTCCTGGCCTGTTCGCCGGTGCTGGCCGTTGGCGCGCTGGTCGCGCTGGCCGGGCCGCTGGCGCTCGGCGGCTGGAACTTCACCCTGGAGGCGGCGGCGCCCAAGCTCTCACGCCTCGATCCGCTGGCGGGCATGAAGCGCGTGTTCGGCACCCACGGCTGGATCGAGATGCTGAAGGCGCTGGCCAAGTTCGGCCTGGTGGCGGCGTTCGCCTTTGCCGCGCTCCGTCAGCAGTGGCCGCTGATGCTGGGCCTCTCGCAGCGCAGCCTGGAGGACAGCCTGGCCGCCAGCATCGATGTCATCTACCTGGTGTTCCTGGTGGCCTGCGCGGCGACGGTGGTCATCGCCTTCATCGACGTGCCGCTGCAGCTCTGGCAGCACGGCAAGCAGCTGCGCATGTCGCGCCAGGAAATCCGCGAGGAGATGAAGGAGACCGACGGCTCGCCGGAGATGAAGGGCCGCATCCGCGCCATGCAGCACGAGGTCGCGCGGCGCCGCATGATGGCCGAGGTGCCGAAGGCCGACGTGGTGATCACCAACCCGACCCATTACGCCGTCGCGCTCAAGTTCAAGCCGGACAGCATGCGCGCGCCCATCCTGGTGGCGAAGGGCGTGGAGACGGTCGCGTTCAACATTCGCGAGCTGGCCGAGCAGCACGGCGTGACGGTGATGTCGGCGCCGCCGCTTGCGCGCGCCATCTACCACACCACCAAGCTGAACCGCGAGATTCCCGCCGGCCTGTACGTGGCGGTGGCGCGGGTGCTGGCCTACGTGTTCCAGCTGCGCGCCGGCAACCTGTCCGTGACCCTGCCGAGCGATCTGCCGATCCCCGACGAACTCAAGCACTGAGCGCACCATGGCCGCCACTCTCACCGGTACTCCGTTCGTGACCAACCTGCAGCGCTGGGGCCTGGGCGCGCCACTGCTGCTCATCGCCATGCTGGCGATGATGGTGGTGCCATTGCCGCCGCTGCTGCTGGACGTGCTGTTCACCTTCAACATCTCGCTCGCGCTGGTGGTGCTGCTGGCGAGCATCTACGCCAGGCGGCCGCTGGACTTCGCCGCGTTCCCGACCCTGCTGCTGATCGCGACCCTGCTCCGGCTCGCGCTCAACATCGCCTCCACCCGCGTGGTGCTGCTGCACGGCCACGCCGGCCCGGGCGCGGCGGGCAAGGTCATCGAGGCCTTCGGCGACTTCGTGGTCGGCGGCAACTACGCGGTCGGCTTCGTGGTGTTCGCGATCCTCGTCATCATCAACTTCGTGGTGGTGACCAAGGGCGCCGGGCGCATCTCGGAAGTCAGCGCGCGCTTCACCCTGGATGCCATGCCCGGCAAGCAGATGGCGATCGACGCCGATCTGAACGCCGGCATCATCGGCCAGGACGAAGCGCGCAAGCGCCGCGCGGAGGTGACCGGCGAGGCCGACTTCTACGGCGCAATGGACGGCGCCAGCAAGTTCGTGCGTGGCGACGCCATCGCGGGGCTCCTGATCCTCTTCATCAACATCGTCGGTGGCCTCGCCATCGGCATGGTGCAGTACCACATGGCGGCGGCCGACGCCGCCAGGGTCTTCACCCTGCTGACCATCGGTGACGGCCTGGTGGCGCAGGTGCCGGCGCTGCTGCTGGCGGTGGCGGCGGCCTTCATGGTCACCCGCACCTCGACCGCGAGCGACATGGGCGAGCAGATCGTCTCGCAGCTGTTCGAGAACCCCAAGAGCCTCATCGTCACCGGCGGCGTGCTGGTCGGCATGGGCCTCATCCCCGGCATGCCGAACTTCGCCTTCCTGTCCATGGGCAGTCTCGCGCTCGGCGGCGCGTGGTGGATGGGCGAGCGCGCCAAGCTGAAGAAGGCCCAGCAGGCCGAGGCGCCGCCACCGCCGCCGCCGGTGGAGAACGCGGAGCTGTCGTGGGACGACGTGCTGCCGACCGACGCGCTGGGTCTCGAAGTCGGTTATCGCCTGATCCCGCTGGTCGATCGCAACCAGAACGGCCAGCTGCTCGGCCGCCTGCGCGGCGTGCGCAAGAAGCTCTCGCAGGAGCTCGGCTTCCTGGTGCCGGCGGTGCACATCCGCGACAACCTGGATCTCGAGGCCAACCAGTACCGCCTGACGATCCACGGCGCGATCATCGGCCAGAGCGCCATCTACCCGGACAAGGAGCTGGCCATCAATCCCGGCCAGGTCTATGGCCAGCTGCGCGGCGCCGTGACGCGCGACCCGGTGTTCGATCTCGAAGCCGTGTGGATAGGCTCCGACCAGCGCGAGCAGGCGCAGGCGCTCGGCTACACGGTGGTGGATGCCAGCACGGTAATCGCCACGCACTTGAGCCAGGTGGTGCAGGACAACGCCCAGGCGCTGCTCGGCCACGAAGAAGCGCAGAAGCTGCTCGACGGGCTGAAGAAGACCAACCAGCGCCTGGTCGAGGACCTGATCCCGAAGCAGCTGCCGCTGTCGGTGCTGGTCAAGGTGCTGCAGAACCTGTTGTCCGAGCACGTGCCGGTGCGCGACATCCGCAGCATCCTCGAAGTGCTCGCAGAGTACGGTCCGCGCAACCAGGACACCGGCTTCCTCACCGGCCAGGTGCGCGCCGCGCTCGGCCGTCTCATCGTCCAGCAGATCAACGGCTCCAACGCGGAGCTGCCGGTCATCACGCTCGACTTCTCCTTGGAACGCATATTGCAGCAGTCCCTGGAAACGATGTCGAACACGGCCATGACCCTCGAACCCAACCTCGCCAACCGCATGCTGCTCGCGCTCCGCGACGCGCATACGCAGCGCGAAGCCGCCGGCCAGCCCTCGGTTTTGCTGGTCGCGGACGGTCTTCGGGACTTTCTTGCCCGTTTCGCGCGGCCGGCGCTCAAGGGTCTGCATGTATTGGGCTTCAACGAAGTGCCCAGTGATACCCAGATCCGCATCGTCGCCACCGTCGGCGATTCGACGAACCGGGGCTAGGCGTCAAACAACTGGCGCCAGTGAAGCGTGCCGCGACCCAACCATGACAACAGCGACTACGAAGAAAGGATCCGGGCGATGAAGGTCAAGCGCTATTTCGCCGCGAACATGCGTTCCGCGCTCGACATGATCAAGCAGGACCAGGGACCGGACGTGCTGATCCTGTCGAACCGCAAGGTCGACGGCGGCGTGGAGTTGATCACGGCCGACCAACTGACCGAGCAGGAGGCCGCGCGCCTCGCCGATCAGCAGCAGGCGCAGCGCAAGCGGAACGAGTCGGCCGCGCCGAGCGTCGCCGCGCCGACAGCCGCGGCAAGGCCTGCCGCACAGGCCGCGGCGCCGCTGCCGGCCGCGGCGCCCAGCGCGCCGCGCCGCGCCGCCGCGAGCGGCCTGCCGCAGCTCGGGTCCGATGACCTGCTGTGGACCGACGCCTCGGTGGTCGGCCAGATGCGCGAGGAGCTGAACAATCTGAAGAGCCTGCTCGAGTCGCAGCTCTCGGGTCTCGCCTGGTCGGAGTTCGGCTCGCGCCACCCGCTGCGTGCGCGCCTGATGCGCGTGCTCGGCCAGGTCGGCATCTGCCCGGCGCTGGCCCGTGACCTCGTCACCGACGTGCCGGACGACCTCGATTACCGCGCCGGCTGGCACCGCGCGCTGGCGCTCCTGGTGATGCGCCTGCGCACGCGCGACGACCCCATCCTCCGCCACGGCGGCCGCGTCGCCCTGCTCGGGCCGACCGGGGTCGGCAAGAGCACCGCGGTCAGCAAGCTGGCCGCGCGCTACGCGCTCAAGTACGGCGCCGAGCGGGTCGCCATCGTGTCCATGGACGATCGTCGTCTGGGGGCCCATCAGCAGATGAAATCCTTTGGCCGTCTGATCGGCGTGACGGTGCAGGTCGCGCGCGATCTCGAGGAACTGGCGCCGGTGCTGGCCGAATTGCGCGGCAAGAGCCTGGTGCTGCTGGACACCCCCGGGAGCGCGCCGGGCGACGCACGCTACCAGGAACTCGCCCGTGGCCTGGCCGAGATGGACGCCGGCATCGAGTGCTACGCGGTGCTCTCCGCCACCACCGACTACCTGGCGGCGACCAAGGGGCTGAAGGCGCTGGCCGAACTGGGGCTCGCGGGCTGCATCCTGACCAAGCTGGACGAGGCCGCGACGCTCGGGCCGTCGCTCTCGGCCATCGTCGAGGCCGGCCTGCCCATCGCCTACACCAGCGCCGGCCAGCGCGTGCCGGACGATCTCGATACCGTCACCGCGCGCGGTCTCATCGAGCGCACGGTGGAACTCGCCAAAAGCGCGCCGGCGCCGCGCGATCGCGGCGCCTTCGAGCGAGCGTTCTCGGCATGAACGGCGCCACGCACTTCCGCGCCATGCAGCCGACCCGCGTCATCGCCGTGACCAGCGGCAAGGGCGGCGTGGGCAAGACCACGGTGTCGATCAATCTCGCCGTCGCGCTCGCGAGCCTCGGCCGCGAGGTGGTGCTGCTCGACGCAGACCTGGGTCTCGCCAACGTCGACGTGCTGCTCGGGCTCTCGCCGGCGCGCACGCTGACCGACGTGATCGCCGGCCGCTGCGCCCTCGAGGACGTGCTGGTGACCGGCCCGGCCGGTCTGCGGGTGGTGCCGGCGGCGTCCGGCATCCAGCACATGGCCGAGCTTTCCGAGCACGAACGCGCCGGGCTCATCGCGGCGTTCAACCAGCTCGAGCGCGCGGCGGACTTCATGGTGGTCGACACCGCCGCCGGCATCGCGGCCAACACGCTCGACTTCTGCGACGCCTCCCACGAGGTGCTGGTGGTCGTGACCGACGACCCGGCCTCGCTGACCGACGCCTACGCGACCATCAAGGTGCTGAACCAGCGCAGCCAGCGCAACCGCTTCCGCGTGCTGGTGAACATGGCGCAGGACGACCAGGCGGCGCGCAAGGTCTATCGCCGGCTGCTCGAGGTCACCGATCGCTACCTCGATGTCGCGCTCGATCTCGCCGGGGTCGTGCCGCTCGACGGCCACGTGCGCAGCGCCGTGCGCCGCCGCCAGGCCCTGGTCGACGCCTACCCGGCCAGCCGCGCCGCCCAGGCATTCAAGAATCTCGCCATCACGACCGATAAATGGCCCATTCCACGATGGGCGAGTGGCCGGATGGAATTTTTCGTGGAACGCATGACACGCATGGAGTCACTCGGGAGGGTAGTAAACGTATGAAGAAGTTGGCTGCATATAAGCAGAACGCCGCGTCCGACATCGCGGCGCGAAGCCAGAACCAGCTGGTCACCGACTATGCGCCGCTGGTCAAGAGGATTGCCTATCACCTCATGACCCGGCTGCCGCCGACGGTGCAGGTGGACGATCTGATCCAGTCCGGCATGATCGGACTGCTCGAGGCGGCGCGGAACTACGACGCCTCGCAGGGCGCGAGTTTCGAGACCTACGCCGGCATCCGCATTCGTGGCGCGATGCTGGACGAGATCCGCAAGGGCGACTGGGCCCCGCGTTCCCTGCATCGCAAGGTGCGCGCCATCACCAAGGCGGTGGCGGACATCGAAGCCCGCGAGGGGCGCGACGCGCGCGACGCCGAGGTGGCGAAGGAAGTCGGCATGTCGCTCGACGAGTACTACGCCACGCTGCAGGACGCGACCGGCTACCGGGTGTTCAGCTTCGAGGACCTGCCGGCCGGCGAGGAAGGCATGACCGAGAGCCTGACGGCCAAGATCCCCGAGCCGCTCGCCAACGTCGAAGGCGATTTGTTCCGCCAGGCGCTGGCCGACGCCATTGCCGGTCTGCCGGAGCGCGAGCGGCTGGTCATGTCGCTCTACTACAAGGAAGAACTCAATCTGCGCGAGACCGGCGAAGTGCTCGGCGTGAGCGAGTCGCGCGTCTGCCAGATCCACTCCCAGGCCCTGATCCGACTCAAGTCGCGCATGGCCGACTGGACCGATCAACTCTGACGCGCCGCACGCCGCACGCCGCACAACTGACTGGAGAACTCCGGTGGACAAGAGCATGAAAATTCTGGTCGTCGACGACTTTTCGACGATGCGCAGGATCATTCGCAACCTGCTGCGTGATCTGGGCTTCAGCAACACCGACGAAGCGGACGACGGCAGCACCGCGCTGCCCATGCTCAGGACCGGCAAGTACGACTTCCTGATCACCGACTGGAACATGCCGATCATGGAAGGCATCGACCTGGTGAAGACCATCCGGGCCGACGCCGATCTGCGCGACCTGCCGATCCTGATGGTCACCGCCGAGGCGCGCCGCGAACAGATCGTGGCCGCGGCCGAGGCCGGCGTGAACGGCTACATCGTCAAGCCGTTCACCGCCCAGACACTGGAACAGAAGATCCAGAAGATCTTCGAACGTCTCGGCGCGGCAGCCTGAGGACTCGAGCATGGCGCAACCCGCGATACAGATGGACAGTCTCGCGCTCGCCCGTCGCCTGGTCGACGCCATCGAGTCGGGCGACTCGAACCACGCCGATCACCTGATCAAGGCGCTGCACGACGGGCGTTTCGACGCGCTCTACCAGGAGATCGGCAAGCTCACGCGCGACGTGCACGACACCTTCGCCGGCCTGGCCGGGGACGAGCGCCTGGTGGCGCTGGCCCAGCGCCACATGCCGGACGCGCGGGCGCGGCTGAACTACGTGGTGGAGAAGACCGAGGAAGCGGCCGACCGCACCCTGACCGCGGTCGAGAACATGCTGCCCAAGGCCGACCGCCTGGTGCAGGAAGCGCTCGCGCTGCGCGCGACGCTGGGCGCCGCCCCGACGGGGCGGATTTCCTGCTTTCTGGACCTGGTCGAGGCCGAGGGCCAGGAACTGCGCGCATCGCTCAGCGAAGTGCTGATGGCGCAGGAGTACCAGGATCTCACCGGCCAGGTCATCAAGCGCACCATCGACCTGGTGGGCCAGGTGGAAGAGAAACTGGTGGAGCTGGTCGCGGCCTGCGGCGTGGTGGCGAGCGGCGGCACGGCGCTGCCGGTGGCCAATGCGAGTTCCCATGGCCCGGCGGTGCGCGATGACGAGAACGTCGTCGGCCGCCAGGCGGACGTCGATGAACTGCTCGCCAACCTGGGCTTCTGAGCCCACGGCCATACAGATCCCCGCGGCGTCCGCCGCTAAGACACATGCAGTCGCGGCGCGCGTTCTTTCGCGCGCCGCACGCCACGCCGCGCAGGACCTGCGCGCCGTGCCGGCGAATTCAATCAGGTAAACGGCGATGGACGACGAAATTGTCCAGGATTTTCTCATCGAGGGTGGCGAGACGCTCGAGCATCTCGATGAGCAGCTCGTGGCGCTGGAGAGCGCACCCGACGACAAGGCGCACCAGAACGCGGGGGTCCGCGCCTTCCACACCATCAAGGGCGGCGCGGGTTTCCTGGGCCTCGAGCACCTGGTGGCGGTGAGCCACAAGTCCGAGGACGTGTTCGACATGCTGCGCAACGGCGTGCTGCGCATCGACGCGACGCTGATGGACGTATTCCTGCAGGTGCTGGATGTGCTGCGTGGCATGTTCGATCAGCTGCGCGCCGGCGAGACGCCGTCCGCGGCGCCGTCCGAACTGCTGGCGCGCCTGCAGGCGGTGAAGAACGGCGAATCCCTGGTCGCGCCCGCGAGCGTCACGCCGCTGACCGCGGCGCATGCCGTGACCCACGCGCCACCGCCAGGCGAACCGGACCTGATGGCCGCCATCGTCGAGGAGATGAGCGCGCCGGAAGTGACGGCGGAGGGCGACGCGGCCGACCCCGACCTCATCACCGAGGCGGAATTCGACGCGCTGATGGACAGCCTCGCCGCGCAGAAGGCCGAGATGCCCGCGACCCCGCCGAGTGCGGGCGCGGATCTCATCACCGACGACGAGTTCGAATCCCTGCTGGACAACATGCACGGCAAGGGCCAGTTCGTGGCGGCCAAGGTGGCGGCGCCGACGCCAGCCGGCCGCACGCCGCCCGACGAACTCATCACCGACGAAGAGTTCGAGGCGTTGCTGGACGACATGCACGGCAAGGGCAAGTTCGAGCCCGCCGCGCTGCCGATCGCTGCGGCGCCGGTCGTGGCGCCGGTGGCCAGGGCCAGCGCGCCGGCGGCGCCGGCCGCGCCGCGCGCGGCCGAGGCGCCCAAGGACACCACCGTGCGCGTCGAGACCGACACGCTCGACCGCATCATGAACATGGTCGGCGAACTGGTGCTGATCCGTAATCGCCTGCTCAACCTGCAGTCGACGGTCGGCAACGAGGCCGTGTCGCAGACCGTGGCGAACCTCGACGTCGTGACCAGCGACCTGCAGATGGCGGCGATGAAGACCCGCATGCAGCCGATCAAGAAAGTCTTCGGCCGCTTTCCGCGCGTGGTGCGCGATCTCGCCCGCTCGCTCGACAAGGAAATCGAGCTGGTCATGCAGGGCGAGGACACCGATCTCGACAAGAACCTGGTCGAGGCCCTGGCCGACCCGCTGGTGCACCTGGTGCGCAACGCCGTCGACCATGGCATCGAGATGCCGGCCGATCGCGTGGCGCGCGGCAAGCCGGCCTGCGGCACGCTGCGCCTCGCCGCCGCCCAGGGCGGCGACCAGATCATTCTCACCATCGCCGACGACGGCAAGGGCATCGACGCCGAGGCGCTGCGCCGCAAGGTGGTGGAAAAGGGGCTCATGGAAGAGGAGGCCGCCGCGCGGCTCTCCACCCGCGAATGCTACGAACTGATCTTCCTGCCGGGCTTCTCGACCAAGGACGAGATCTCCGACATCTCCGGCCGCGGCGTCGGCATGGACGTGGTCAAGACGCGCATCACCCAGGTCAACGGCAGCATCGAGATCGACTCCCAGCTCGGCGTCGGCACCACCATCCGCATCAGCGTGCCGCTGACGCTCGCCATCATGCCCACCCTGATGGTGGTGCTCGGCGAGCAGGTGTTCGCGCTGCCCCTGGTCAACGTGCAGGAGATCATCAACTTCGAGCGCAACCAGGCGCGCGAGGTCGACGGCCGCAAGACCATGGTGGTGCGCGGCAAGGCGCTGCCGCTGTTCTACCTGTCGCGCTGGCTGGTGCAGGGCGTGTACGAGTTCTCGCGCCCCGCCGGTCACGTGGTGGTGGTGCGCATCGGCAACCAGAGCGTCGGCCTACTGGTCGACGACCTCATCGGCCAGGAGGAAGTGGTGATCAAGCCGCTGGGCGCGCTGCTCCACGGCATCAAGGGCCTGTCCGGCGCGACCATCACCGGCAACGGCAAGATCGCGCTCATCCTCGATCTGCCTGGCCTGCTCGAAGCCTATGCGCGGCGCTGACCAGCCGCCGCCGGCGCGGCCCTGAGGGCCGCGCGACCCCCCCACGCGGAGAACCCTCGCGATGCGGAACCTCGACCTGCTGAGCCTGTGCGGCGTCACCGTGGCGCTGCTCGCGGTGCTGTTCGGCCAGCATCTCGAGGGCGGCGAGGTCGCGGCGCTGCTGAACGGTCCGGCCATCCTCATCGTGGTGGGCGGCAGCATCGGCGCGACCATGCTGCAGTCGCCGCTGCCGATTTTCGTGCGCGCCATGCGCATGCTGGTGTGGGTGGTGCGCCCGCCGCGCATCGATCCCGAGCCGCAGATGCGCGAGATCATCAAGTGGGCGCAGGTCGCGCGGCGCGAGGGCCTGCTCGGGCTCGAAGGCGTGGTCGACACGGTGCGCGATGCCTATGCGCGCAAGGGCCTGCAGCTGGTCATCGACGGCAACGACCCGGAGACCATCCGCGAGACGCTCGAACTCGACTCGCTGGCGCGCGAGCGCCGTGATCTGAACGCCGCGCGCGTGCTGGACGGCATGGGCGGCTATGCGCCGACGCTCGGCATCCTGGGCGCGGTGATGGGGCTCATCCAGGTGATGAACAACCTGGCCGATCCGGCGCTGCTCGGCGAGGGCATCGCGGTGGCCTTCATCGCCACGGTCTACGGCGTCGGGCTGGCGAACCTCGTGCTGCTGCCGGCCGCCAACAAGCTGAAGGCGCTGGTGCGCGAGCAGAGCCGCCTGCAGGAACTGGTGACGATCGGCATCATGAGCATCGCCGCCGGCGACAACCCGCGGGTGGTGGAGGCCCGTCTCACGGGGCTCATCGTATGAGCGTCGAGCGCCTCGCCCAGCGTCGCCGCCGCGCGCGCTTCGAGGAAGTGGCGGACGAGGACAACAGCCATCGCTGGGTGCTGTCCTACGCGGACTTCATCACGCTGCTCTTCGCCTTCTTCGTCGTGATGTACTCCATTTCCTCGGTCAACGACGGCAAGTTCCGCGTGCTGTCCGATTCGATGGAGACCAGCTTTCGCCGTCCCCAGCCCATGCCGGCGCCCATCGATCTCGGCGGCGGGATGCCAGGCATCGGTCGGGTGGCGGGCGTCGACGACGAGAGCGGCCAGCCGACCCGGCCCTTCGAGGAGGTGGCGCTGGACGATTTCCCCGTGCCGGTCACCGACATCGACGCGCACGACGTCACCGCCGGCACCATCGAGAAGATCCTGAAAGACCCGGTGGAGCTCGACCAGGTGCGCATTCGCCAGAGCGAGGAATGGATCGAGGTGGAACTGGACGGCAGCTTCGCCTTCGACAGCGGCGCGGCGCGCCTCACACGAGCCGCCGATCCGACCCTCTCCCGCCTGGCGGCGCTGATCAAGCAGACCACCACGCCGGTGCGGGTCGAGGGCTTCACCGACGATCGTCCCGCGGGACGCGGCCTGTATGCCTCGAACTTCGAACTGTCCGCCGCGCGCGCCGGCAGCGTCGCCGCGGCGCTGGTGGCGCGCGGCGTGGATGCCGATCGGCTGTCCGCCGCCGGATACGGCGAGAACCACCCGGTGGCCGACAACACCAGCGCGGAAGGCCGCCGCAGGAATCGTCGCGTGGTGATCGCCATCGCGCGTCATCCGCAGGTACCGGGCGCGAGCGTGAGTCTCGCCGCGCGCGGCGACGGACCGGAACAGCTTTCTCTCGACAGCCTTAAGCGGGTCTCGGTGCTGCCGGGCCCCGAGGAGATAGGACAATGAAAACCTGGACAGTGATGGCGCAGAAGGGAGGGGTGGGCAAGACCACGACAGTGGTCAATCTCGCCGGGGTGCTGACCGCGCGCGGCGCGCGCGTGCTGGCCATCGACCTCGATCCCCACGGCTCGCTCACCAGCTATTTCGGCTTCGATCCGGAGCAGGACGAAGGCAGCGTACACGAGCTGTTCGACGCCGCGGTCGGCGAGCGCGCGGTGGACGTCACGCGCCTGCCCCGTCGCACGGTGGTCGACAAGCTCGAGATCATCACCAGCGCCACGGCGCTGGTGTCGCTGGAGCGCCGCTGCGGCCAGGTGAAGGGCATGGGCAGGGTGCTGAACCGCCATCTGCCCAAGCTCGAAGCGCGCTACGACTATTGCCTGATCGACTGCCCGCCGACGCTCGGCATGCTGGTGATCAACGCGCTCGCCGCCTGCGAACTGCTGGTGGTGCCGATACAGTGCGAGGACCTCGCGCTGAAGTCGCTGGACCGCCTGCTGCGGACCCTCACCCTGTTCGGCAATTCCAGTGGTCGCACGTTGCCGCACCTGGTCGTACCGACCATGTTCGATCGCCGCACGCGCGCGTCGCGCGACACGCTCCTGTCGCTCCGCTGCCGCGAGGACATCAACCTGTGGCCGGAAGTCGTGCCGGTGGACACGCAGCTCCGCGAAGCGGCGCGACTCGGCGTGCCGCTCACGCGCTGGCAGCCCGAGGCGCGCGGCGCCGAAGCCTATGCGCGCCTGTGCGACACCCTGCAGAACAATCGCCGGCGCCAGCTGCGCCTGGCCGGAGACGCGGCGTGACGCGTGACATCCTCGAGAACTTCTTCGCCGAGCACCTGCACCTGGTGGAGGAGGACTGCGCCGGCGGTGCCGAGGTGGCGCATGTCGCGACCCACGCCACCCGCTACGTGCTGTTCAAGATCGGGCAGATCCGCTTCGCGCTCGCCAGCACCGCCATCGCGAGCCTCGGGCGTGAACGGGAAGCGGGCTGCGACTATGTATCGGGCGAGGTGCTGGTGCCTGCCCGCTACCGCGCGGCCGCGCGGGTCGACGCGGGCCACGAACACTACATCCACCTGACCGGCACGCGTCTCGGCATCGGCCCCTGTCGGGCGGATGGCGAAATCGTCGCCGCGGAGGGCGCGGTGGCGCCACGAAACCGACACGAAGACGAGCCCTGGATCATCGCCACCCTGTCCGATCCGCCGAGCCTGATTCTGGAGAAACAGGCACTTAACCTGCTACTGCACACGAAGGAAGGCGCTCGATGAGCGTCTGGCACGCGACATGCTAATACCCATCAACAACCAGGGGACGCGACCGGAATCCGACACCGGGCGGCCAGGTCTCCGGAGGAGTGACAGATGAGCGCCGTCTTGCAAGAAAAGTCCCAGCAGATGTTCCGCTGGGTCACCTTCCGCCTCGCCGACGAGACCTATGGCATCAACGTCATGCAGGTGCAGGAAGTGCTGCGCATGACCGACGTCGCGCCGGTGCCCGGCTCTCCGCACTACGTGATGGGCATCATCAACCTGCGCGGCAACGTCGTCACCGTGCTCGACACGCGCAAGCTGCTCGACCTCTCGGCCGGCGACATCACCGAGAGCTCGCGCATCATGATCATCGAGTCCGGCAAGGTGACCGTGGGGCTCCTGGTCGACAGCGTGGCCGAGGTGGTGAACATCGCCTCCAGCGACATCGATCCACCGCCCAGCGTCGGCAACGACGAGGGCTCGCGTTACATCCAGGGCATCTACAGCAGCGAGCAGCAGATCCTGATCCTCATCGATCTGAACAAGCTCATTGCCGACGATCACCGCGACATGGGGCTGTTCTGAGCTCATCCGCGCATGGACATCAAGCCCGTCATGCCCGCGCAGCCCACCTTGCCCCCGCACCGGGTCGAGGAGCAGGAGACCGCGCGTCGCGAACAGCGACGCAGGTCGGCGCCGAAGTCCGTGCCTCCCGCACCCGACGCCGAGGACGACGGCCTGCCGCACGTCGACGCCTACGCATGAACCTCGTGCCCGCCCTGCTGGACTACCTGCCGCTGGCCACCATGGTCGGTGCTCTGGGGCTGGCCGGCGCGCTGTGCGAACTGCGCCACCGCCGCGCGCTGCGCGGACTCAGCATGACGGTCACGCTGCAGGCCGAGCGCATCGTCGCGCTGGAACGAAACCTGAGCGCGCTCCTGACCTGCTCACGCGGCGTCGCCGAGCGCCTGGGCTCGACCGAGAAGCAGCA
>JBFWYG010000018.1:0-66218 GCA_050186725.1 Gammaproteobacteria bacterium
CTGGAGCAGGCCGAGGAGACCATCGGCACGCTCCGCGCCGACGGTCACGACAGCGAGGCTTTGTACCAGGCAAGCCGCCTGCTGCTGCAGTTCATTCCCTACCCGGCGGCGACGGTCACCCGCGCCGGCACCATCCTCACCTGCAACCTGCGCTTCAGCGCGCTGTGCGGCCAGTCCGCGACCTTCATCGGCGGCAAACCGCTGCGCAACTTCATCTCGGCGCCCGGACGCGTCGCGCTCGAGCAACTGCTGCTGCGCGCCTGGGACGGCGAAAGCCAGGGCGACTTCGCGGTGCAGCCCGCCCATGGGCCCACGCGGCCGGTGCTGCTGAAGGCGAGTCCGGTGAGGGAAGGCCTGGCGCCGCCCTGCCTCCTGGTGGTCGACGTCAGCGGCCAACGCGAGTTCGACGAGTTGCAGCGCGCGCTCGCCGAGCTGCGCGCCAGCGAGGAGCGCCTGACGCTGGCGCAGCGCGTGGGGCGCATCGGCAGCTTCGAATGGAACGCCGAGCACGGCTACATCGTGTGGTCGGCCACCATGGAGGAGCTCTACGGTCTCGCGCCCGGCGCCTTCGAGGGCAGCCTGGAACATTGGCTCGCGCTGCTGCACGTCGACGATCGCCTGCGCTTCGAAGCCGAGTGTCGACGCGCGTTCGATCAACGCGGTGAACTGGATCTCGAGTTCCGCGTGCCGCTGCCGGGCGACGAGCTGCGCTGGCTGAACTGTCGCGGCAAGGTGTTCCAGCAGGACGCCCTGCGCCCGCGCATGGTGGGCGTCAGCCAGGACATCACGCGACGCAAGCGCATCGAACAGCAGTTCCAGGACGCGGACAACAAGAAGGACGAATTCCTGGCGACCCTCGCCCACGAACTGCGCAACCCGCTCGCCCCCATCGGCAACGCGCTCAAGGTTTTGCGCATGGGCGAGGCGCGCGCCGACGACGCGCGGCGCATGTACGCCATGATGGAGCGCCAGCTCGATCATCTCGTGCAATTGGTGGACGACCTGTTGGAAATTTCGCGCATCACCCGCGGCCGCATCGAGCTCAGGCGCGCCTGCATCGATGTGCGCGACGCGCTGCGCGACGCGGTCGAGGCGAGCGGCCCGCTGATCGCCGATGCCGGGCACGAACTGCGGCTCGAGCTGCCGCAGGCGCCGCTGTGGGTGAACGCCGACGGCGTGCGCATCGCGCAGAGCGTCACCAACCTGCTGAACAATGCCGCACGCTACACCGAGCACGGCGGCAGCATATGGCTGTGTGCGCGCGCCGTCGCGGGGGCGGCGCGCATCACGGTGCGGGACACCGGCGTGGGCATCGCGAGCGAGAACCTGGCGCGCATCTTCGAGGTATTCGAGCGTGGACCGTCGCGCGCCGCACAGGTGGACGGCGGGCTCGGCATCGGGCTCACGGTGGTGCGCATGCTGGTGGAGATGCACGGCGGCAGCATCGTCGCGCGCAGCGAGGGCGCCGGCCAGGGCAGCGAGTTCATCATCACGCTGCCGCTGGTGAGCAACGACGCCGAGGCGCGACCGGCCCGCGAGGAGGCGCCGCCCCTGGCCCTGCCGCGGCGACGCATCCTGGTGGTCGACGATAACCGTGACGCGGCCGACAGTCTCGCCATGCTGCTGGAGATGATGGGGCTGGAGGTGCGCGTGGCCTACGACGGGCGCGCCGCGCTCGACCTGCTCGCGAATTATGGCGCGGAGGTGGTGCTGCTGGACATCGCCATGCCGGAGATGGACGGCATCGAGGTGGCGCGCCGGATTCGTGACCAGTCCGCCGGCCGGCACGTGGTGCTGATCGCGATGACCGGCTGGAGCGAGGAGGAGCTCGCGCGTCGCGGTGCGCGCGCCGACTTCGACCTGCACCTGATCAAACCGGTGTCGGGCGCGGTGCTGCTCGGCACGCTCGCCACGCTCCCGGTGCCCGCGGTCTGACAGATACGCCGCGTGGCTCAGTGCGGCAGGTCCTGGTCGATCAGGTCGACCACCTCCACCGGGTCTATCTCGCGCTCGAGGTGCCGACCGGACTCGTCCACCGGAATCTCGAGCTTCGCGCAGATCGCGTGCAGCAGGCGCAGGGTGTGGGTGGTCTCCTGCTCGGCGAGCAGGTTGATCTGCAGGTCGAGATGATTACGCCGGTCGGCGATGCGGGTCTCGCGATTCTGGCTGATGAGAATGAAGGCTGAGAGGAATACCGCCTCCAGCGAGACGGTGACGGCCAGCCAATCGAAGGGCGGCGGATCGAAGGGAACCTCGGCGAGCGGCAGGCTGTTCCACGCGAGCCACACGCCGAACCAGCCGAGATGCAGCCACACGAACCACAGGCTTCCGCAGAAGCCACCGATGGTTTCCGCGATGCGCTCACCGAGCGTCAGGCGTTCGCGTTCACTCTGTTCGAGCCGCGCGATCTCGCGCACGTTCTTGGCGGTCAGCGCCGCCGAGAGGTCCAGCCGACCGCGCCGCTTCCTGCCGCTGCCGGGTGCTGGCCCCGAGCTTGCAGTCTGCTCCGTCATGATCGGCTCGAGGTCATCCGTCGGTTGGGGATTCGTCCGCTGCGTGCTGTCGGCGTTGCTGGTCATGCTGGTCCCCCCGGCGCTGGCCGCGGTGCACACGCTGGCCGGGCTCGATGTGGACAGCAAGGTGTTGTATGGCCTGCTGGCGGCCAGCATGGCCGCCGCGGCGGTGCAGGTTGCCGCCGGCTTCGTTGGACTTGGTGAGGACGCGTGAGTGACACCTGGCGCGACGACGCGGCGGCGCATACGCCGCCGCGTCGCGCCTCGCCTCAGCGCTTGGGAGTGGCGGCGCTGCTGCCGCTTTCGCTGCCCTGCTCGCTCGCGCCACGCGCGGACTTATCGCTACCCTGCTGCATGCCTTGGCCGCTCATCGATTGCTGACCACTGGTGACGCGCAGGTTGTTGTGAATCTCCTTCACGCCGCTGCAGCTATCGATCAGGTCTTCGATGCGGTGCTTGGTCATGCGACTGTCGACGCTGCCTTCGAGCGTGACCTCGCCCTTGCTGACCTGCACGTTGACCTCGCTGGGATCGATGTCGTGATGCTCGGTCAGGCGTTCGCAGATCATTTCCTTCAGCCGGTCATCGGAGCGCTCGTAGCCCTTGGGTCCGCGCCCGCGGTGCGATTGCCCACCCTGGCCCATGCTCCAGCCACCACCTTGCTGACCGCGCTCCTGGCTGCCCTGGCCCCACTGGCCCCACTGCTGTCCGCCCTGCGAGCCTTCGCTACCCGGCGCGTAGCCATCGCCACCACGGTAGCCCTGGGCGCCGTAGCCCTGACCGCTGTATCCCTGCGTGCCGAAGCCCTGGCTGCCGTAGCTCTGGCCACCATAGCCCTGGCCGCCGGCCTGACCACCGTAGCTCTGGCCACCATAGCCCTGGCCGCCGGGCTGACCACCGTAGCTCTGGCCACCATAGTCCTGGCCGCCGCTCTGACCACCGTAGCTCTGGCCGCCATAGTCCTGGCCGCCGCCCTGGCCACCGTAGCGCTGTCCGCCATACCCCTGGCCGCCGCCCTGGCCACCGTAGCGCTGGCCGCCATAGCCCTGCTGGCCATAGCCGCTGCCCTGACTGCTCTGGCCGCCGCCGTAACTGCTCTGACCACCGTAGCTGCCCTGGCCACCGCCATAGCCGCCATAGCCGCCGCGCTGCTGGCCGCCGCGCCACTGGCCTTCACCACCCTGGTCCTCGTGCCAGCGCTCGCCGCCCTGCTGCCGTCCGCCTTCGAACTCGTAGCCGCGGCCGCCGCGCCAACCTTCACCGCGGTTCCGTCCGCTCTCGCCCTGCCAGGATTCGCGATCCTGCTCGCGATAGCCGCGGCCGTAGCTCTCGTCGTTCTGCGCGCGGATCTCGTCGGCGTAGGGGTCGAAACGATCGCGATTCGACTGTCTCTGAGCCATGTCTGTTTCTCCTCTCGTGGACTCGAAAAAACTCGTGAAAGCGACCCGCGCTCGGAGGGCGGATCGCGTACTCACAGGCAGCAAGTGGCGTGCCACAGCCCCGGCGTAGGTGTTCGTCTGGCACGCCCATTGCTGCCACGTCATGCCCAGCGCGAGGAGCGCCGACATGCCCAAGTGCGACACCTGTGGTAACAACTATGAACGGGCCATCGAGATTCGACGCGGCGCCCGCAGTCACTGGTTCGATTGCTTCGAGTGCGCGATCCACGCGCTCGCACCGCGTTGCGCCCACTGCCGCTGCGCGATCATCGGCCACGGCGTCGAGCACGGCGGACGCGACTATTGCTGTACACACTGTGCGCGGTGCGGCCAATCCGACCTGCCGCTGTTCGATCCCTGAGCCAGTCGTCCGGCGGCGTAAGCCTTACATGCACGTGTAGCAATTGCGCGTTGGAGGGCAGTGCACATGGCGCGCAAGCGCAAGTCGCAAGCCGACGCCGCCAAGTCGGTTCGTGAACAGCCCGTTGGTGGTCGACCGTTGTGGAGCGGGCAGATCCGCCTGTCGCTGGTGTCGGTGCCGGTGCAGATTCATGCCGCGGTGAACAGCGGCGCGCGGCTGTCCTTCCACCAGGTGCACGCGCCGAGCGGCAAGCGCATCCGCTACGAGAAGATCGCGCCTGGTATCGGGCCGGTGCCGGCGACGGAGATCCTCAAGGGTTACGAGATCAGCGATGGACAATATGTCCTGCTGGAACAGGCGGAGATCGACAGCGTCAAGTTGAGCGCCAAGCACATCTTCGAGCTGGTGCAGTTCGTCGAGCAGGGCGCGATCGACCTGCTGTACTTCGACCGTCCCTATTACGTGACGCCGCAGAACGAACTCGCCGAGGATGGCTATCGTGTGCTGCGCGACGCGCTGCGCGAGACGCGCAAGGTCGGCATCGGGCAGATAGTGATGCGCAGTCGCGAGTACATCGCGGCGCTCAAGCCCTGCGGTCGCGGGCTCCTGATGGAGACGCTGCGCTTCGATGACGAAGTTCGGCGGGCCGCGCCGCTGTTCGCGCCGGTCGATGAAGGCGGCAGCGATGGCGAGCTGGTGGCTCTCGCGCGCGAACTGATCGAGCGCAAGTCGGCGCCCTTCGATCCCGCGACGTTCCGCGATCGCTACAGCGAGGCGCTGCGCGCGCTGGTCGAGGACAAGGTCAAGCACCGCCGCGCGGTGAGCGTCGACGAGGACGAGGCGCCGGACGGCGCGGAGGTCATCGACCTGGTGGCGGCGCTGCGGCGCAGCCTCGGCGGCAGCGGCAAGCCGACCCCCGCACGTCCCCGGCGCAAGGCGCGTCGCGCCCGCTAGCCGCGTTCCTCGCGCACGTCCACCGCGCCGTGGGCGGACAGCACCTCGAGCGCGAGCGCGCGGCCCGCGGCGCCGTTCACTTCGACTTTGATGATCTCATCGCGCTGGGCGAGGGACGGTTCGTCCGGCGCGGCATTCTGCTCGGCGCCGGACAGCGCGCCGATCAGGGCGCCCGCGTAGGCCCCTACGCCAATGCCGGCGACGATGGCGCCGGGGCCGATGAGCGGCGCGACCGCGGTCGCTGCCACCACGCCGACCACGCCACCGGCCACGCTGCCCGCCACCGCGCCACCGGCCGCGTGGCTGCCGGTGCGTTCGGCGCCGCTCGATTCCGCAGGGTCGGGCGAGACGTGGAAATCCGGCGCGGCGCCGGCCGCGGTCGATTCCCGACCGAGGCTGAAGCCCCGCGCGTTGAGCGCCTGCACGGCGCGCTCGGCATCGGCGCGCTCGCGAAAGCGGGCGATGATCAGGTCCATCGCTGGCCCTCCGTTGTGACTGGTGCCGAGGTCGACGCAAGCCGCATGCCACGCGCGCCGCGCTACGTCATTTCCGCAAGTCCTACAGTCCGGGCGGGAGGGCCGTGCTAGCCTGCCTCGGCCACCTGTGAGGGGCGCGTGAGTTGGAAGCAAGAGGATGTCGGCAGAAGATTCCCCCCCGCTCGTAGCACCCGCTCCGGACGCCCCGCCTGCGGTCGTCACCCCCGGGCTCGATGTGCATCTGCTGGGCGACTTCGTCCACGAGATGCGCAACCAGCTCGCGCCCATCGCCCACGCGGGCGACGCGCTCGCGCTGCTGCGCGAAGCGCCGGCGCCGGTCCGCAACGCCGCGCTCAGCATCCAGCGCCAGGGGCGGCAAGTGAGTCGACTGCTCGATCGCATGGCGCTGGCGGCGCGCATCTTCGTGCCCGATTTCACCCTCGATCTCGAACCCGTGGCGCTCGAGGACCTGCTCGCGGACGTCGTGCGCGATTTCGCCACCCTGCACGGCGGGCGTGTCGAAGTCCTGCCCCACGCGGCCAGGCTGAGCGTGCGCGCCTCGCGCGAGCACTTGTCCTGGACGCTGCTCGAGGTGCTGGAAATGAGCGCCGCGCGGCGCGAGCCCGAGTTCGGTCTGCTGCTCCGCGTGCTCCGCGAAGGGGACACGGTGGTGCTCGCGGTCGGCGAAGCGCGGGACGAACAGGCGGTCGCGCCGGCCTCGCGCGGGGCCGCGCTCGGCGTACGCTGCGCGACGCGCCTCGCCGAGCTGATGGGCGGCGCCCTCGTGTGCGGCTTCGACGAGCAGGCCGCGGCTGATGGCTTTCGCCTGACTCTCGCGAGCGCCGCGCCCGCGGAGCTCGCGGCCTCGGACAGGCTGCACGGCGCCACCCGGCGCGTGCTGGTGGTCGACGACAACCGTGCGCTGTGCGACTCGCTCTTGAGCCTGGTGGACGAGCTCGGACATGTCGCGCGCGCCGCCTGCACCGGCCTCGATGCGATGTCCATCGCCATCCTGTGGGAACCGGACCTGGTGCTGATCGATGTGAACCTCGCCGGCACCAACGGCTACGACGTGGCGCTGCGCCTGCGCAGCGAGTTTCCGGAAAGCGCGATGAAGATCCACATGATGAGCGGCGACGCGAGTGGCGAGGCCCTCGCCCGCGAGGCGCGCCGCCGCGGTCTCGACGGCTTCGTCGGCAAGATGGAGTGCGGGGCGTTCCTGCATCGAGCGCTCGTGGTGGGTGCATGAGCGGGCAGAGTCCGCAGCCGCGCGCGACGGGAAGTTGATACGAACTCCGCGACCGCCGGGGACGACTAGCGGGCTCTAGTCCGACCTGCGGGGGCGATGCTTGCCGACAGCCGCCGGGGAGAGCGGGCGCGACCATGGGCGCCGCATCTCGCGGAGGGCAGACACCATGAGTCACGACACTTCCAGTGCGGCGCAACCGCGTCCGCCTTTTCCCGCGCAGCACCAGGCAACGCCGGGGCTGGAAACCGAACTCGAGCCACCGCCGCGCTACGCCGCGCCGGCCTACCGGCCCGCGGCCAAGCTGGTCGGCAAGGTGGCGCTCATCACCGGCGGCGACTCGGGCATCGGCCGGGCGGTCGCGCTCATGTACGCGCGCGAGGGCGCGGCGGTCGCCATCAACTATCTCATCGACGAGGAAGAGGACGCGGTCATCACCCAGACCGCGATCCACGAGCATCACGGCGAATGCCTGCTGCTGCCGGGCGATCTGTCCGAGGCGCCGACCTGTCATTCGCTGGTGGAACGCACGGTGCGCAGGTTCGGGCGCCTGGACATCCTGGTTTCGAATGCCGCGCACCAGGCGCGCAAGTCCGAGCCCGAGGACATCACCGACGACGAACTCGAGCTGACCTTTCGCACCAACGTGTTTCCCTTCGTGTGGCTGTGCCGCGCCGCGCTGCCGCACCTCACGCGCGGCAGCAGCATCATCGCGACCAGTTCCAAGGTGGGGCTGTTCGGCTCGTCCAGGCTGCCCGACTATGCAGCGAGCAAGGGGGCATTGAACGCGCTGGTGAAATCGCTCGCGCAAGCGCTGGTGGGGCGTGGCATTCGCGTCAACGCGGTGGCGCCCGGGCCGGTGTGGACACCTTTGAACGCGGCCGATCCGGGCCAGCCGCCGGACAAGGTGGCGACTTTCGGTGGCTCCAACCCGATGGGCCGCCCGGCGCAGCCGGAGGAACTGGCGCCGGCCTACGTGTTCCTGGCCTCCGAGGCCGATTCGCCTTACATCACCGGCACGGTGCTGGAGGTGATGGGCGGCGAGACCAGCGGCGGCTGAACGACTCGGCAGGCGATGGCGAAGTACGGCAAGAAGGCGCAGGCCAAGGTGCGCGAAGTCATGGAAGAATTCGCGGCGGGCGAACTGCGGAGCGGACGCTCGGGCAAGAAGGTCACCAACCGCCGCCAGGCGGTGGCCATCGGCCTGGCGGAAGCGCGCGAGGCCGGCGCCAAGGTGCCGCCGCCGCCGGCCCCGCGGGCCGGCAGGAAGAAGTCTGCCACGAAGACCTCGGGGAAGAAGAAGGCGGCCAAGTCGCGTGCGTCCAAGAAGAAGGCGCCCAGCAAGAAGACTCCTGGGAGGAAGACGCAGAAGCGCGCGAGCTAGGTGCCCGGCGACCGGCGTCTGGCACGCTTCCCGCCGTTCAGGAAGGCGAGCAGTGCCCGCTCCGCGGTGAGGCGGTCATCGCTCGCGCAGCGGGCCAGCACGTCGGGCCAGGCGCCGCTCTGGTAGGCGTCGATCAGCGCCGGATGCACGTAGCTCTTGCGGCAGATGGCGGGCGTATTGCCGAGCGCGGCCGCGACCGCTTCGAGCACTGGGCGCAGACCCTGGCGCGGCGCGCCGGCGGCTTGCTCCGCACTCTGCCGCGCGAAGAGCCGCGCCGCGAGCAGGCTGGCGCCCCAGGTGCGAAAGCTCTTGGCGGTGCAGCCCTCGCCGGCGACCGTCGCCAGGTAGGCGTTGACCGCGCCCGAATCGATGGGCCGTTGGCGGCCCTCCGCGTCGAGATACTGAAAGAGTTCCTGTCCTGGCAGTTCACGGCAGCGCGCCACGATGCGCGCCAGGCGGCGGTCGATCACACCCAGGCGCTGAGCGCGACCACCCTTGCCACGAAAGCTGAACAGTACCTGTTCGCCTGCGACGCGCACGTGCCGGTTGCGGAGCGTGGTGAGACCGAAGGAACCGTTCAAGCGTGCGTACTCGGTATTGCCGATGCGCATCAGCGTCAGGTCCAGCAGGCGCACCGCCGCCGCCACCACCTTGGTGTCGCTCAAGCCGGGCAGCGCGAGGTCGGCCTCCACCCGGCGGCGCAGCGTCGGCAGCGCACGTCCGAAGTCGCGCAACGCGCCGAACTTGTCGCGCTCGCGACGCGCGCGCCAGGCCGGGTGGTAGCGATACTGCTTGCGCCCGCGCGTGTCGCGTCCCGTCGCCTGCAGATGCCCCTGCGGATCGGCGCAGATCCACACATCGGTCCAGGCCGGCGGTATGGCCAGTCGCGCGATGCGCGCCAGGATCTCGGCGTCGCGCACGACGGCGCCTGTCGCCTCCACGTAACGCATCCCGCCCCGCACGTTCTCACGCGTGTAGCCGGGGCGCCGGTCGCTCACGTAACGCAGGCGGCCTGGTGCGGATTCGCTGTCGACGACGGTGGGCACGCGAGCCCAATCGCAAGCGGCATGCCAGCGCGCAGCGCGCCGCCTTCTTACACGTCGCCCGCGTAGAAGCTACATGCGCGCCGAGGCAGGCCACGACGCGCGTGGCTCGCGCGCGAGGCATGGAGTTTGCTGATGCACTGGACACTTCATTCTCCAGGAGTTCTTCCATGACCCGCGCCAAAACAAAATCCCGATCCACCAAGTCCGACAAGGCGGAGAAGTCGCCCAAGGACGCCATCGCGCTGTTGAAGGCCGATCACAAGGCGGTCAAGCAAATGTTCGACGAGTACGCCGAGCAGTGCGAGGCCGAAGCGGAAGCGAGCGAGCGTCAGCCGCTTGCCGAGCGGATCTGCGCCGAACTCACCGTGCACACCCAGATCGAAGAGGAGCTGTTCTACCCGGCCCTGCGTGATGCGCTGGACGAGCAGGCGCTGCTCGACGAGGCCGAGGTCGAGCACACCACGGCCAAGGATCTGATCGAGCAGATTCGCGCCATGTCCGCCGACGACGACTTGTACGACGCCAAGGTCACGGTGCTCGGCGAGTACGTGCTGCATCACGTCAAGGAAGAAGAGCAGGAGATGTTCAAGCAGGCACGCGACATCGAGCTCGATCTCGCCGAACTGGGCCAGGCCATGGCGGCCCGGCGCGACGAGCTGCGTGCCGAGTTCGAAGACGGCGCGGAGGACGAGGACGAAGACGGCGCAGCCGAACTGCCGCTCGGTGAAGAGGACGACGACGCCTCGCGGCCACGCCGCAGCGCGCGGGGCTGAGAGGAACAGCGCCTGCGGGAAGACCCCAGGAAAGGAAAACTGCGCCCACGGCGTCCCGGCACTGGCTCCGGGGCGCCGTGGGCGCTCGCGCTCAGCGACGCGAACGACGCATCCAGCCCATGCCCACCAGGGCCGAGCCCAGCAGCCACACGCCCGCCGGCAACGGTACCGCGCTTGGCGCCTGCGCCACCATCAGCTGGCCGCGAATCTCGCCGTCGGGGTTGGTCGCCGTGTGGATGTTCACGTACCAGTCGGTCGCCGCGCCGGTGGTCAGCGCGCCGCCGCCGGTGAGCGCGTCGATCTGATCGGCGCTGAGCGTGGTCGCCAGGCTGTAACCGATGATGCCGGGCGTGTTGATGCCCGGCGCACCGAGGTCCAGCACGATCGGCCCCGCCACGCCTGGCGCGCCGGCGTGAATGTGCGCGCCGGTCGGATCGCCGGTCAGGCCCGTGGCGAAGGCGTTGACCAGGAAACTGCCGGACTCGTCGTCCAGGCTCGCCGACACCAGTCCGCCGCCGAAGTAGATGGCCGGCACGCTCACGTCGTGCGTCGCCATCTCCTGGCTGAGGTTGATGGCGCCGGCGAAGTTCCACATCGCGGCGTTGGCGATGGCGGGCAGCGAGAGCATCACGGCAAGAAGGACACTTGGCATTATTTTCGTTCGCATAACTGTTGGTCTCCGGTGGATTGACGTGCCCGTGCGAAACGCAGGGCACGGGACGGTGGAGCAATTAGCGATCCATGGGCGCGAGTTGCGGACCACCCGTGGAGACGCGGGTAGCGAGTTTCAGATCGGGAAATTCTTACGCGCTTGGCACGCGATATTTCACGCCACGGCGCTGGCGCGACACGAAGCCACCAGCGGGAAAGTTCTCGAGACGGAAAGAAGGGCAAAAAAAGGCAGATGCAGTCTTGGGGGGAACTGCATCTGCCCGGTGCCTGCAGGGCTGGCACCTCAGTTTGGGGTTGGGCGCGGGGGTGCGCTTGGGGTCAAACTGTGGATCAAAGCCTAGTTCGCCGCGCGGCCCGTCGCTGTAAGCGCAACGGCCACTTCGGCGACGGCGCCCACCTACGTCGCGCGCCGTGGCGGTACATGTCTTGCAATCCTCATCGCAGGCTGGCGTCGCTGGCCCTTGATGTGGAGACCCGCGAGCCATGGAGCGAATCGAGAAAACCATCGAGGTCGCATGCCCTCTGCGCGCGGCCTATGACCAGTGGACGCAGTTCGAGAGCTTTCCCGAGTTCATGGACGGAGTGCGTGACGTGCGCCAGCTCGACGCCGTGCACGTGCAATGGTACGTGGAGGTCGGCGGGCGCGAGACGCAGTGGATAGCCGAGATCACCGAGCAGACGCCTGACCAGCGCATATCCTGGCGCAGCATAAGCGGCGCGCAGAGCGCGGGCACGGTGCGCTTCGAGGCGTTGCCGGACAATCGTACGCTCGTGCGCCTGGTCATGGCCTACGAGCCGGAAGGCATGATCGAGTCGTTCGGCGACGCCATGGGTGTGACCGACGCGCAGGTCGAGCGCAGCCTGCGCAACTTCAAGACCTTCATGGAGGAGCAGGGCGCCGCCACCGGCGCGTGGCGCGGTACGGTGCACGACAGTGCGGTGGAGGGCGAGGACACCACCATGCCCGCGCTGCGCGGCGAGCGCTGAGAGGTGCGCGCGCTCACCTGGCACGGTGCGCGCGACGTGCGCGTCGAGAGCGTGGCCGATCCGGCGCTGATCGAGAGCGACGATGTCATCCTGCGCATCACGGCGACCGCGATCTGCGGCAGCGATCTGCATCTCTACCGTGGCAAGGTGCCGGGCATGGAGACAGGTGACATCCTCGGCCACGAATTCATGGGTGTGGTCGAGGAATGCGGTTCGGCGGTGCACGCCCTGGCGCCGGGCGATCGGGTGGTGGTGCCCTTCACCATCTCCTGCGGGCAGTGCTTCTTCTGCGAACGGGACCTCTACGCCTGCTGCGAGACCACCAACGATGGCCGCGGCGCGATCGTGAACAAGAAGGACCTGCGGCCGGGCGCCGGCATGTTCGGGTACACCCATCTCTATGGCGGCTACGCCGGCGGCCAGGCCGAGTACGCACGCGTGCCCTGCGCCAACGTCGGCCCGCTGCTCGTGCCGCCAGGCGTGGCCGACGAGCGCGTGCTGTTCCTGAGCGACATCCTCCCGACCGGCTACCAGGCGGTCTTGAACGCGGGGGTGAGCGTGGGCGGCACGCTGGCGATCTTCGGCGCGGGGCCCGTGGGGCTGATGTCAGCCGCCTGCGCGCGCATGCTGGGCGTCGAGCGCATCTTCATGATCGATCACCATCCCTACCGCCTCGACTTCGCCGCGCGCGAGTACGGCGTGGAGACGCTGAACTTCGACCAGGTCGACGATCCGGCCGAGATCATCATCGAGCGCACCGACGGCCGCGGCGTGGACGCGTCGATCGACGCGGTCGGCTTCGAGGCCAAGGGCAGCATGCTCGAGACCGCACTCGCCACCATGAAGCTGGAGGGTTCGAGCGGCACCGCGCTGCGCCAGGCGATTGCGGCGGCGCGTCGCGGGGGCACGGTGAGCGTGCCAGGCGTGTACGCAGGCTTCATCCATGGCTTCCTGTTCGGCGACGCCTTCGACAAGGGGCTGCACTTCGCCATGGGACAGACCCATGTGCAGCGCTACATGCCCCAGCTGCTGGAACGCATCCTGAGCGGCGAACTGCATCCGGAGGTGATAGTCACCCACCATCTCGCGCTCGAGGAGGCGGCGCACGGCTACCGCATCTTCGCCGAGAAGGCCGAGGACTGTCGCAAGATCATCCTCACGCCCGGTGGCATGGACGAGCCCCTGCGAGTGCTGGACGAGGAGGCGACGGTGGCGCTCGAAGCTGTGGCCGGGCTGGCGCCGGCTTGAGCGCGCTCAGGGCGCCGCGCGCAAATCGATCATGTCCTGCAGCAGGTGCGCGATGTGGGCGTGACTCTCGATGAAGTACCGCGCCGCGGAGTCCGCGCCGGCGTCGCCCACCCGCACCGTCAGCCAATGGGACGGCGCGATTTCGAACGCGGCTTCGTCGTTCAGGTCGTCGCCGATGAAGACCACCGCCTCGGCCTCGGTCCGCTGCGCGAGCGCGGTCAGCGCTTCCCCTTTGTGGGGCGCGTCGGCCACCACGACGTTGACCACGCACTTGCCGCCAAACGCCTTCAGTGGAGGCACGAAGTCGGCGAGCAGGCGGTCGATGAAGGCCAGCGCGCGCGCTCTCTCGGGCGCGCTGCGGTAATGCAGCGCGAGCGACAGGCGCTTGTCCTCCACGCGGACGCCGAGCGCACCGAGCGCGGCCTGGCGCGCGCGGAGAGTGGCGCGCAACCCGTCCAACTGGCGCGACTGGCGCGCCGGATCGAGATCGGCCCAGCCTTCGGCGCCATGGTTGCCGAGAATGTAGGTCGGCGAGAAGCCGAGGCGCCGACGCACATCGTCAACCGCGCGACCGGTGATCACCGCCACCGGGCACAAGGTCGCGAGCACCGCCAGGCGGCGCGCGATGCCGGTCGGCGTGTGCGCGCTCTCGGGGAGGGGCACGATGGGCGCGAGCGTGCCGTCGAAATCGAAGGCCAGCAGGCAGCGGCGCGCCATGGCTGTCCGCAGCGCCGCTTTGCCCGCGTCACTGAACATGTGCTTCATCGCGAAGCGTCGAGCAAGACTTGTGCCGGCGAGCCCGGCGCGGCGCCGCGTGCGGCCGATACCAAGGATTGCAAGTACGATGACTGAGCCCGGCCCGCAACGCCTGGAGCGGGACAGCTTCGGCGAGATTGGCGTGCCGGCGGCGCGGCTGTGGGGCGCCGAGACCGAGCGCGCGCGCCGCCACTTCAGCGCCTGCGAGGAGCGCATGCCGCGCGAGCTGTTGCACGCGCTGGCGCTGATCAAGGCGGCGGCCGCGCGTGCCAACGCCGCGCTGGGCCTGCTCTCCGCGCACAAGGCCGAGGCCATCGCGCGCGCGGCCGAGGAGATCCTGGCTGGCACGCACGCGCAGGAATTCCCGCTGGCCCTGTGGCAGAGCGGTTCCGGCACCCAGACCCACATGAACGTCAACGAGGTGCTGGCGAACCGCGCATCGTGCCTGCTCGGTGGCGAGTGTGGCCGGGCGCGGCTGGTGGATCCCCACGACGACGTCAATCTCGGGCAATCGACCAACGACGTGATGCCGAGCGCGATGCACATCGCCGCGACGCTCGGCGTGCGCGAGCTCATGCCCGTGCTCGAACGTTTGCGCGGAACCTTGGCCGCGCACGCCGCGGCCCATGCGCGGCTGGTCAAGATCGGTCGCACCCATCTCCAGGATGCGACTCCACTGACCCTGGGCCAGGAGATCTCGGGCTGGTGCGCGCAGGTCGCGGACGCCGCGGCACGCATCGACGATGCGAGCGGCTCGGTGCGGGCCCTGTCGCTCGGCGGCACGGCGGTCGGCACCGGCCTCAATGCCCATCCGGCTTTCGCCGAAATCGCGATCCGCGACCTCGCGCGCGTCACCGGCCAAGCGTTCGTGCCGAGCCGCAACCGTTACGCCGCGCAGGCCGCGCACGATGATCTGGTTGCGCTGCACGGCACGCTGCGCACGCTCGCGGTGGCGCTCACCAAGGTCGCGAACGACGTGCGCTGGCTCGCCTCTGGCCCGCGCTGCGGACTTGGCGAACTCGCGCTGCCGGACAACGAACCGGGCAGCTCGATCATGCCCGGCAAGGTGAATCCGTCGCAGTGCGAGGCGCTGGTGATGGCCTGCTGCCAGGTGTGCGGCAACGACGCCGCGCTCGGCATGGCGGGCGCGGGCGGGCATTTCGAGCTGAACGCCTGCAAGCCGGTGATTGCGTTCAACGTGCTGTTCAGCCTGCGCCTGCTGACGCGCGTGGTGGGCGACTTCGAGCAGCACGCGGTGCGCGGCATGGCGCCGCGTACCGCGCGCATCGAGGAACTGCTGCAGCGCTCGCTCATGCTGGTCACCGCGCTCACGCCGCGGATCGGCTATGCGCGGGCCGCGGCCATCGCGCGCCACGCGCACGAGGCGGGCTTGAGCCTGCGCGAGGCGGCGCTCGAGAGCGGCGCGGTGAGCGCCGCCGAGTTCGATGCGTGGGTGCGGCCCGCCGCGATGGTCGGGCAGGACGAGACGTCGGACACACGCGGTGCGGGTGACTGACAGGCAGCGCGGCGCACGGTGCCTTAAGGTCGAGTCGGGACATTAGCCTGACCTTGCCATCCGCTGCGGAACCGTGACCCGGTCGACTGGGTCGTGCCACAGCCAGCCGATCGCATGTCTCGTTCCGCATCGTGCAGGGTGCCTCGGGTGTAAACGCTGGCGCGTGCCCCTGCAGCATTTACATGCGCAGGGCCTCGCTCGCTCCGCACTTGGTCGTCCGCGCCAGCGCTCGGCGAGCCTGCCGGGATGTGCGCCTCGGCATCGCCCTTGCAGGCGGTCCATGGGGCACGCGCACGCCGCCTTCGCGGCGCGCAACGAGGAGGAATACATCATGTTCAAGACCTGTTTGCTGGCCGTGGGCCTCGCGCTCGCGACACATGGCGCGCTGGCCCAGAGCGATACGCGGGGTGCCGGCGTCGATGCCACCGACAACGGCGGCGCGGTGACGCCAGGCACCACCAACTGCGCACGCGCCTCCGATCCCGACTGCCGTACCGGTCCCGCGGGCGGCAGCATGGGCTCCGGCGGCGGTATGGGCACCCCCGGCGCCATCGGTCCTGATGACGGCGCGGACATCGACAACACCGATCGCATGCCCGTGGAACGGCGAGACGGCGTGTTGCGCGGCAGCGGGGCCATTGATGGCGGGGGCGGTGCGGGCGCCGGCGCCGGCGGCGTGGGCGGCGGCTCACGCTGAACGCAGCCCCTCAATCTGTATCCAGCCAATAAGGAGCCAACCCGGTGAGCACCCCCATCGACAACCTGCGCCACGAGCGCGAACAGAACCTGACGCGCAGCGAGCGCTACTGGTCCGCGGCGGCGGCTGTCGCCGTGCTGGCGGGCGCGCTGCGCCCCCGTGCGTGGCCGCGGCTGCTGGTCTCCGGCTACCTGCTCTACCGCGCGACCGCCGGACGCTGCCCGGTGTTCGCGCTGTTCGGCGCGCGCAAGCAGGCCGCGGCTCGCCCCGATCTCGAACGCCGCTTCGGCGAGGGCGAACGGGACATGGTGGAAGAAGCGTCCTGGCAGTCGTTCCCCGCGAGCGATCCGCCCGCCAACTACTGAAGCTCGACCCTGCCTGGTACGTCGCCGATCCGCGACGAACCAGGCAGGCATGTTGCATTGCTGTAACCAAGTCCTTCGATTGTTGGCGGTATGTAGCCTGGCCCTGCGGTGAAGTCGACTACCAGTTAGACTGCGACCCGCGACGCGTCTGCGTCGCGTTTATCCAGCCGATGTCGGGGAGACACCATCATGCCGAGCCTGTTACACGCCACGTGCGCCGTTTTCGTTGTGAGCCTGCTCTGCCTGAACGCGGCCGTCGCCGCGGACGAGGCCGCTCATGGCGGCAGCCATCAGCACTATGCCGACGAGCCGCGTGCCGCCGCGCCAGGACCCGACGGCGAACTCGCGCCGCGCCTGCAGAACCTGGGCGATCACCATTTCCCGGTCAGTACCAAGAACGACCAGGCCCAGCGCTTCATCGACCAGGGCCTGAAACTCGCCTACGCGTTCAATCATGCCGAAGCGCGCCGCGCGTTCCGCGAAGCGGCGCGCCTGGATCCGACCCTCGCCATGGCCTACTGGGGCCAGGCGCTGGTGCTGGGTCCGAACATCAACGCCATGATGCAGCCGAACGAAGAGCCGCACGCGCAGGAGATGGCGCGCAAGGCGAAATCGCTGGCGGCGAGCGCGACGCCGCGCGAGCAGGCGCTGATCGAAGCGCTGCTGGCGCGCTATTCAGGGGACGCGGCGGCGCGCAAGGCCAATGACCAGGCCTATGCCAAGGCGATGCATGACGTCTGGCAGCGCTTTCCCGAGGACGACGACATCGCCGTGCTGTACATCGAGTCGATGATGGATCTGCGCCCCTGGGGCTACTGGATGCCCGATGGCACGCCGCACGAGGGCACCGCGGAAATCGTCGCGCTGACCGAGCGCGTGCTGGCGCGCAATCCCAGGCACCCGGGCGCGCTGCACCTGCACATTCATCTGCTCGAGCCGACCGCGCAGGCGCGCCGCGCCGAGCGCTCGGCCGACACGCTGCTCACGCTGATGCCGGCCGCCGGTCACATGGTGCACATGCCCTCGCACATCTACCAGCGCGTCGGACGCTACGCGGACGCGATCCGCAGCAATGAACTCGCGGTGGCGGCGGACGAGGATTACATCTCCCAGTGCCGCGCCCAGGGCCTCTACCCCATGGCCTACTACCCGCACAACATCCACTTCCTGTGGTTCGCGGCGATGTTCGACGGGCAGCAGGCGCAGGCGCTGACGGCGGCGCGCAAGGTGGCCGCCAAGATCGACGACGCGACGCTTGCCAGCATGCCGATGCTGGCGGGCTTCCGCGTCGTGCCCTACTGGACCCTGGTGCGCTTCGGGCGCTGGGAGGAGATGCTGAAGGAGCCGGCGCCGCCGGCCAGCAACGACTTCCTGACCGGCGCCTGGCACTACGGGCGCGGCGAAGCGTTGGTCGCGACCGGCAAGCTGAATGATGCGAAGCGCGAACTGGCGGCGCTGGACCCGTTGATGCAGGCCGACAGCCTGAAGCAGCCCCTGTTCTCGCCAAACACCGCGGGCGCGATCCTCGGCGTCGGACAGCCGGTGCTGAGCGGGCTCGTGGCGGCGGCCGAGGGGCGCTACGATGCGGCCGTCACCGCGCTCGAACTCGCGGTGCGTCGTGAAGATGCGCTGGTCTACACCGAGCCGTCCGAGTGGGCCTACCCGCCGCGTCATGCGCTCGCGCGCGTGCTGCTCCAGGCCGGCCGCGCGGCGGAGGCCGAGACCGTGCTGTGGCAGGATCTCGCCGAGCATCCGGAGAACGGCTGGGCGCTGCACACGCTCGCGCAGGCGCTCCGCGCGCAGCACAAGGACACGCTCGCTGACACCGTTCAGCAACGTTTCGTCAAGGCCTGGAAGCGCGCGGACGTCAAGCTCGAGGACGTCAAGCCGGGCACGGCGCTGGCCGTCGCCGCGCAGCGCTGAGAGGCGACTGACCGATGTCCACGGCGCTCGAACATCTGATCGACGTCCTGACCCTGGAGTCCATCGGGCCGGACCGCTGGCGCGGCCTTGGTTCGCGGGACGATGGCGTCGATGCGACCTACGGCGGTCATATGCTCGGCCAGGCGACCGCCGCGGCCTGCGCGAGTTGTGCGCCGGAGCGCGTGCTGCATTCGCTCCACGTCTACTTCCTGCGCGGTGGGCAACCGGGCGTGCCCTACGAGTACGCTGTCGAGCGCGTGCGCGACGGGCGTTCGTTCAGCACGCGGCGCGTGAGCGCGTGGCAGAACGGACGCCACGTGCTGGAACTCACCGCGTCGTTCAGCGATGGGGCCGCGGGTCCCTCGCTCGTCGCGGCGCCGCCCGCCGATTTCGCCGCGCTGCCAGCGCCCGCGACGCTCACGAGCTACTCGGAGCTCATGCACGTGCTCGACCCGCCACCGCTGCCGCTGGAATGGGCGCGGCGTCCGCTCGCGATCGATCTGCGCCCGGTGAATGCGCCGTGGAGCCCGCGCGGTCCGTCCGCCGCCGGCGGCATCCGCCACTGGATCAGGGCGGTCGCGCCGCTGCCGGACGACGCGGCCCTGCACCGCGCGGCGCTTGCCTACCAGAGCGATGAATCGCTGGCCGACTGCCTGCTCGTGCCGCAGGGGCTCACCTGGGGCGCGCAGGGTATGACCTTCGTCAGTATCGATCACGCGATGTGGTTCCATCGCCGCATCGATCTGAACGACTGGCTGTTCGTCGAACAGTGGCCCGGCACGGCGGAACACGGCCGCGGACTGGCGCATGGTCGGGTCTGGTCACGTGCGGGCGAGCTGGTCTGCAGCTACACCCAGGAAGTGCTGATGCGCCTCGAGGGCTGACCCGCTCAGGGCCGCGTCGCTGGTCGCCGCGACCGAAGCACTCAACCGTAGGTCAATGCGCGGGCCTTACCCCAGAACACGCGGTACATGTAGAACGTGTAGGCGATGATCACCGGCAGCGTGAGCGCGACGCCCACGAACACGAAGTTCAGTGACGCCGTGCCGATGGCGGCTTCCCAGACCGTCATGCGGCCGATGACGATGTGGGGAAAGATGCTGTAGGCGAGGCCGAAGAAGGCCAGCACGAAGACGAGCACCGTGGCGGCGAACACCAGCCAGCCGTGGCCGGCCTCGACCAGCGCGGGATGGGTGGAGACCCAGCGCACGGTGAGCAGCGCGAGTCCGGAGACCAGCGGCACCGGCAGGAGCGCGAAGAAATTCGGCAGCGTGAACCACTTCGCCACCACCGTCGGACTGACCAGCGGCGTGGCGACGGAAATGGCGACGAGGCCGAGCGCCATCGGCCACAGGAAGCGTCGCGCCCAGCCGACCGCGCGCCGCTGCAGGTCACCCTCGCACTTCATGATCAGCCAGCCCGCGCCCAGCAGGCAGTAGGCCGCCGGCAAGGTGAGCGCGACGCCGAGCGCGAAGGCGTGGCCGAGCAGACCGGCCTCGAAGCCGGTGACGTAGTGCCCGAGCATCCAGCCCTGCGCGGAGGCCGCGAGCAGCGAGCCGGCGAAGAACGCGCGGTTCCAGAACGGCTGGTAGCGTGGTGGCGACTTGACGCGGAAATCGAACGCGACGCCACGCAGGATGAGACCGATGAGCATCACCGCCACCGGCAGATACAACGCCTGCAGCACGATGCTGTGCGCCATGGGAAAGGCCACCAGCAGCACGCCGACGCCGAGCACGAGCCAGGTCTCGTTGGCGTCCCAGAACGGCCCGATGCTGGCGATCATGGTGTCCTTGTCGACGTCGGACGCGGCGGGCAGCAGGAGACCCACGCCGAGGTCGTAGCCGTCCAGGACGACGTACACCAGGAGCGCGAGTCCCATCACGCCGAGGAACAGCAAGGGCAGCCAGTCGGCCCAGCTCATGCCGAACATCTCACACCCCCGCCTTGCCGAATTCCGCGCCCGTGGCGTCGCCTGCCGGGCGCTGCGCGGGATGTTCGGCCATGTACTTGAGTACGCCCACGTAGGCGACGAGCAGCAGCGCATAGACCACGAGATAGGCCGTGAGCGTGAAGCCCACGTAGCGTGCGGGCAGGGTGGTCACCACCTCGGCGACGCGCACCTGGCCATAGACGATGAAGGGCTGGCGGCCAATCTCGGTCACGTACCAGCCGGCGAGCGTCGCGAGCCAGCCGGAGAAACTCATGCCGGCGAGCAGCCACAGCAGGGGCTGCGGCAGGGCGAGGCGCGCGTTACCACGCTGACGCCATGCCTGCCAGGCGCCGAGCGCGGCCACCAGCAGCATCAGGCTGCCCACGCCCACCATCACGCGAAACGCGAAGAACACGGGCGCCACCGGTGGATGGGCGTTGGGGAAGTCGGCGATGCCGGCCAGTTCACCGTCCGCATCGTGGGTCAGGATGAGGCTCGCGAGGCGCGGGATCTCGAGCGCGTAGCGCGTGCTGCCGGTCGCTTCGTCGGGCAGGCCGAAGAGCGTCAACGGTGCGCCGCGCTGGCGCTCCCAGATGCCTTCGATGGCGGCGATCTTCGCCGGCTGGTGCTCGAGCGTGTTCAAGCCGTGCAGGTCACCGACGAACACCTGCAGAGGGGCGGCCACCGCCACCACCGCGAGCGCGGCCCGCAGTGCGTGGTGGGTACCGATGGTGTCCACGCGCTTCAGCATCTGCCAGGCACAGAGCCCCAGGATCAGGAAGGAGGCGGTCAGGAAGGAAGCCAGCAGCACGTGGGCGAAGCGGTAGGGAAAGGAGGGGTTGAACACGATCGCGAACCAGTCGACCGGCAGAAGACGCCCATCGACCACTTCGTATCCGGCCGGGGTCTGCATCCAGGAATTCAGGCTCAGGATCCAGAAGGCGGAGAGCGTGGTGCCGGCGGCGACGAAGAAGGTCGCGGCGAGATGCATGGCGGGCGGCACGCGCTCGCGGCCGAACAGCATGATGCCGAGGAAGCTCGCCTCGAGAAAGAACGCGGTCAGCACTTCGTAGCCGAGCAGGGGCCCGGCGATGTCGCCCGCGCGCTGCATGAAGCCCGGCCAGTTGGTCCCGAACTGGAAGCTCATGACGATGCCGGACACCACGCCGAGCGCGAAGCTCAATGCGAACACCTTGGTCCAGAAGTAGCAGGTCTGTTCCCAGGCCGGCGCGCGGGTCTGCACGTGGCGCAGGCGGAAATACAGCAGGTACCAGCCGAGCGCGATGGTGATGGTCGGGAACAGGATGTGAAAGCTGATGTTCGCCGCGAACTGCAGGCGCGACAGCAACAGGACGTCGGCGCTCATGCTCGGGCTCCCACGCTCAGGTCGCGGGGCGCTTGCCGGCCTTCGCGCGCGCGCCGCCGACCCGTTCCTTGAAGTCCAGCGCGCGTGACACGAGCGTGCCCATGCCCATCAGCTTGCGCGCCGTGTCGGGCGAGAGCTTCTGCATCTCGTCGAACCAGCCGAGCAGCAGGCTGATGAGGTCGTACATCGCGCGCATGCGGTCGAGCGCGTAGCGCTCCTGGTCGCTGCCAGGTGCGCCCTGCAGCGCGCCGCGCAACATGCTGAGCGTCGGTTCGACCTCGCGCCGACGCCGCTCCTCGGCCAGCACGCGAAAGATCTCCCACACGTCCTCCGGCGCCTCGAAGAACTCGCGGCGCTCACCGGCCTGGTGGCGCAGCCGCACCAGCCGCCAGGCCTGCAACTCCTTCAGCCCCATGCTGACGTTGGAGCGCGAGAAGCCCAGGGCAAGAACGATGTCCTCCGCGCTGAGCGCGCGCGGCGACAGGTAGAGCAGGGCGTAGATCTGGCCGACGGTGCGGTTGATGCCCCAGCGGCTGCCCATCTCGCCGAAGTGGGCGATGAATTCCCGGCTGACCGCGGGCAGGGTGTCGATGTCGCTCATGGCGCGCAGTATAGCGGCCTATTCCCGTAATTTCAGAAATTCCTGAAATTTCACAAACGAACGGCCGCAGACCAAGGGCTGCGGGGCGTCGGGCTAAAGGCTAGAACGCGGCCGCCGCTACCCCTGCACGCCTCATCCCGGGCGCGCGCTCACGGAGCCATCTGCATGAACACGACGCTGTCCCTGACCTTCGCCGACCCTGCCCTGGCCGAGCACCTGCCCGAACTCGACGCCGCGGAGCTCGACGAGCTCGAATTCGGCGTAATCGGCTTCGACGAGGCCGGCGTGGTGCGCCTATACAACGCGACCGAATCGAAATACGCCGGCCTGTCGCCGTCGCGCGTGCTGGACCACCCGCTGTTCACCATCGTCGCGCCGTGCATGAACAACTACCTGGTCGCGCAGCGCTTCGAGGACGCGGCCGCGGCGGCCGAGCCCCTCGATGCGACCATCGACTACGTGCTGACGCTGCGCATGCGTCCGGTGAAGGTCAAGCTGCGCCTGCTGGCCGTGCCGGGGGCGGCTCTGCGTTACGTGCTGGTGCAGCGTCAGCACTGAGGTCGCCGTCATGAGCGCGATGCTCGAGATCCCTGCCGCCGACCTGGCGCGGGAGCACGAGGCGCTGCTGCAGTTCCTCTATCTCGCCCCGGTGGGGCTGGTGCAGATGCGGTCGGACGGCGAGATCTTGATGATCAACCCGCTGTCGGCCCAACTCCTGATGCCGCTGTCGCGGGACGGCGCGCTGACCAACCTGTTCGTCGCACTGGAAGACGTCGCGCCCGATCTGCGCCACCAGGTGCAGCAGTTCGACGCGCCCTGGGGCGCGGTATGCGACGGCCTGCGCCTGCAGCTCCGGCCCACGACGCGCGATGCCCGCGAGCCACAGTTCCTGTCCTTGAGCCTGCTCAAGCTCGACGAGACGCTCCTGATGGCGGTCATCACCGACATCAGCGAACAGGTGCGGCGCGAGCGCCTGCTGCGTCAGCACGAGGCGTGGATGAACGCCATCTTCTGCGGCATCAGCGACTATGCCTTGCTGAGCCTGGACCGCCAGGGACGCATCTGGGACTGGAACGCGAGCATCGCGCGCGTCACCGGCCATGGGGCCGACGCGGTACGCGGCCGGTGCTACTCGCTGTTCTCGCCCGCGGAAACCTCCACACCTGAGCGCGTGCTCGATCGCCTGCGTGAAGCCGACGCCAACGGCTGGAGCCTGGACGAGGGCTGGCGCCTGCGCGCCGACGGCAGCCGCTTCTGGGGCAGCATGCTGATCGCGCCGCTCTACGACCGCAAGGGCGGCGCGGGCGAAGAGCTCGCGCTGGCAAGCGATCCCGCCTACTGCCTGGTGCTGCGCGACATCAGCGAACGCCGCGAGGCGAGCGAGCGGGAGCGGCGCGCGGTGGCGAGCGACCACCTGACGGGGCTCGCCAACCGTCGCGCCTTCTTCGAGGCGGCGGAACTCGAACTAGAGCGCTGGCGCCGCGCGCCGCGTCCGCTGTCACTCGTGCTGTTCGATGCCGATTGCTTCAAGCAGATCAACGACACCCACGGCCACGCCGCGGGCGATGCCGTGCTGCGCGACCTCGCCGAGTGCCTGCTGGATGCGGTGCGCCCGGTCGACCTGGTGGCGCGGATCGGCGGCGAGGAGTTCGCCATTTTGCTGCCTTCCACCTCGCTTGCCGTCGCCGAAGCGGTCGCCAACCGCGTGCGCGAGGCCGCACAGCGGCGGGAAGTGCCGGTCGAGGGCTGCACGCTGCGCTACACCTTGAGCGGCGGCGTGGCGGAGTTCGAGCCGTCGGCCGCGACCCTCGATGTGTGGCTGAAGCGCGCTGACGCGGCGCTCTACCGGGCCAAGGCCGCGGGTCGCAATCGCATCGAGCGCTGGCAGCCATGATGCCCGGCCCGCAGGACAGCGCGCCGAGCATCTCGGCGGACGCCTACGAGGCGTTGATGCAGTTCCTCTACCGCGCGCCCATCGGGCTGGTGCAGACCGACGGCGCCGGCGCGGTCGAGATGCTGAACCCGATGTCGGCGAATCTGCTCATGCCGCTCTCGCCGGATGGCACGCTGGACAACCTGTTCGACGTGCTGGACGGCGTGGCGCCGGGCCTGCGCGCCTTGTGCGCCGAAACCCATGTGGACGGCGTGATTTGCGAGAACCTGCGCTTCGTGCTGCCGCCGGCGCTGCCCGGCGCCGAGTCCCAGGTGCTGTCGCTGAGCCTGCTGCGCCTCGACGCGCAGCGCCTGATGGCCGTACTGACCGACGTCACCCAGGAAGTGGAGCGCGAGCAGGCGACGCTCGCGCGCCGCGTGCGCGACGCCACCCACACCGACGGGCTGACCCGCATGCCGAATCGGCTCGCGATCCTCGAACAGCTCGCGCGCCTGCTCGAGCTGCGTGCGCAGGACGCGGGGCGCGAGTTCGCGGTGCTGTTCCTGAACTGCGATCGCTTCAAGCAGGTGAACGACGCCTTCGGTCCTGGCGCGGGTGATGCCGTCCTCTCGATGATTGGTGAACGTCTGCGCGCGGCGCTGCGCCAGGGCGACAGCGTGGGCCGCGGTGAAGGCGAGGCGAGCATGGCAGGCCGCATCGGCGGCGACGAGTTCGTGGTGCTGGTCGAGAACCTGCGCCGCGGGAGCGACGTGCATGCCATCACCAACCGCCTGATCGGCGCGCTCGCGCCCGAGTACGACGTGGATGGTCACGCCGTGCGCTGCGGGGTGAGCATGGGCGTCGTGCTCGGCAGCGCGGCGCGCACCGAGGCCGACGGCGTGCTGGCCGACGCCAGCATCGCCACGGAGGAGGCCAAGCGCGCCGGTGGCATGCGCGCGGTGCTGTTCGAGCCGGCCATGCGTGAACGCGCGGCGCGACGTGGCGGACTGGAGGCCGAACTGCGCCGGGCGCTGGCCGAGGGCCAGTTCTTCGTGGTCTACCAGCCGGTCATCGCGCTGGCCGAGCAGGGCTCGGACCACGCGCTGGCCGGCGTGGAAGCGCTGGTGCGCTGGCAGCACCCCGAGCGCGGGCTGGTGCCGCCGCTGGAATTCATCGAGGTGGCGGAGTCCTGCGGGCTGATCGGCGAACTCGGCTTCCAGGTCCTGGAAGCCGCCTGCCGCCAGTTCCTGCGCTGGCGTGAACAGTTCGGGCCACGGGCGCCGCGGCGCCTGGCGGTCAACCTGTCGCGCGCGCAGCTCGCGGAAACGGACTTCGTGCCGCGCGTCGCCGCGCTGCTGGCGGCGCTTGGCATGGCACCGCCGGATCTGCAGTTCGAGGTCACCGAGAGCCTGGCGGCCCAGGACAGCAGCGTGCAGGCGGTGCTGAAGGCGCTGAAGGCCCTGGGCCTCACGCTCGCGCTGGATGACTTCGGCACCGGCTACTCGTCACTGGCGAGTCTGCATCTGCTGCCGGTGGACACGGTCAAGATCGATCGCTCCTTCGTCTGTCACGCCGATCACAGTCAGCACCACCGCGTGCTGATCGACGCCACCGTGCGCGTCGCCGCGAGCCTCGGCATGGACACCGTGGCCGAGGGTATCGAGACCGTCGCGCAGGCCGCGGTGGTGCGCGAACTCGGCTGCGACAAGGGCCAGGGCTACCTGTTCAGCAAGCCGCTGCGCGGGGCGGAACTGGTGGAGTGGTTGAACGAGGAGCGCGGCCTGCGTGAGGGGAGTGCGGTGGCGGCGTGAGTATGCTTGGGGTTGGCTTCGGCTAGATGCCCTGGGAGGGAATGTCGCACTGAAGTGCGACCTACAGGCGACCTGCACGCGACCCTTCTGTCGGCGGGACGCCTACATGACGTGTGGCTGGCCAGGCGCGGGTGTTCGATGCGATAGTCGAGGGCCCCGCCCTGGAGCTGTCGCCCTTGTCTTCAATCATGCGCCGCCCCGCGCGCCTGACCTTCGCTCTCCCGCTCACCACCGTGCTCGGCTGCAGTGCGCCGCTCATCGACAGCGGCGCGCTGCCGGCACCGGTCAGCGGTGAGACCTTCACCCTGGAGAGCATTGCGGGGCCGCTTGCCTGTTACGTCGACGGACAGGCGAGCGCGAACCATGGACCGCTGCTGCTCGTGCACAGCGTCAATGCCGCCGGCTCAGCCTACGAGGTCAAGCCGCTCTACGACCACTACCGTGGATCGCGACGCGTGTACGCGCTCGAACTGCCCGGCTACGGCCATTCGGATCGCAGCGATCGGGTCTATACGCTGCGCATGATGACCGACGCAGTGCTCGCGGCGACGGACGAGATCCGCCGACGCGAGAACGTCGATGCGATCGACGCGTTGGCGGTGTCCCTGTCGAGCGAATTCCTCGCGCGCGCGGCCAGCGAACGGCCGGCGGCGTATCGCACGCTCGCGCTGGTGAGCCCCACGGGCTTCGATGGTCGCGGTCCCTATCGAGGTCCGGCGGGAAGTTCGCGTGGCAAAGCCTGGTTGTATCGGCTGTTCACCATGCCATTGTGGCGACGCGGGCTGTTCGATGTGCTCACGAGCCGCGCCAGCATCCGCTTCTTTCTGGAGAAGACCTGGGGCGGCACGCATATCGACGAGGGCGTGTTCGAGTACGCGCGCCTGACGACGCGCCATCCCGGCGCGCACCACGTGCCCTACTACTTCATCTCCGGTTACCTGTTCGGCGCCGACATCACCTCGGTGTACGAGTCCCTGCGGCAGCCGGTGTGGATGTCCCACGGCGTACGGGGCGACTTCGTCGATTATCGCTACAAGGACGCCCTGGCCAACCGTTCCAACTGGCACTTCACGGTGTTCGACTCGGGCGCCTTGCCGCACTTCGAACACCCGCGCGAATTCACGGCCGCCTACGACGCCTTCCTCGACGCGGTGGGCCGCGCCGACGGGCACCCGGCGCCCTGACTGGCGCGCGGCTCGCGATACGGCTCGCCTCAGGCGAGCACGTCGCGCACCTGGTCTTCGACGATCAGGGTGTACATGAACTGCTCGAGCTCCGGCCCCATGGCGTCGCGCGACGAGACGATGCCGATGGGCCGGCCGTTGTCGACCACCGGCACGTGCCGGAAGCGTCCGGCGTGCATCAGCTCCAACGCGCGGGCGAAGGGCTTGTCGGCGTCGATGGTGGTGGGGTTGGCGGTCATCACTTCGCCGACCGGCGTGGTCTGCGGATCGCGGCCCTCGGCCACCACGCGGAACAGCGCGTCGCGCTCGGTGAAGATGCCTGCCAGGCGCTCGCCGTCCACCACCACGATGGCGCCCACCTTGTGGGTACGCATCAGGCGCGCGGCATCCGCCACCGGCAGGCTGGCCGGCGTGCTCAACAGATCTTGCCCCTCGATGATCGAACGAATGGTGCGGATGCTCATGATCTTGACTCCCTGGATGACCCTTGTTCGGTCGGATGATAGCCTCGCGCGCGAGTCGATGTGAGTACCCTGTCGGTGGGCGGCGCTGGGCGCTGGAAAACCGTTTTTACGCCCAACCCGACCGTGACGGATCACATGGATACGCCGCCCAGCGACTCAGAACGCGCGGCGAAAGCTCAGGTTGTAGCGCACTGCGCCAGCCGCCGGGTGGTGCCCGGCCCCCGGCGCCTCGACTCCATGGAATCGCAACCGATCCTCGCCACCCCACACCACCACGTCGCCATGGTTCACGGGCACGCGTCGCACCCGCGCGTTGCGCACGGCGCCGCCCCAGAGGAAATCCGCGGTGAGGCCCAGGGACACCGAGACTATCGGCTGATCGAGCGGCAATTCGTCGCGATCCTGGTGCAGCGATAGCCGGGCATCGGATTCGTAGCGGTTCATCAGGCAGGCGTCAGGTTCGAAACCGTCGAACCCGGCGGCGGCCGCGGCGGTCCGCGCGAGTTCCAGGAATGTCGCCGGCATCGAGGGCCAGGCCAGACCGCTGTCCGGATCGGTCGCGACGTAGCGATAGCCGCGACGATCGCTTACCCAGCCGAGCGCGCCGCAGTTGGTCATCGCCGCGGACATGCGGCGATTGCCGGGTGTCAGCATGTGTCGGAACGGGGCCGCGACCGCGACCGCGTGCAGTGCTTGCAGCAGATCATCCGCCATCGGCAACGCGAAGCCGCAGAGCAGCGCGGCGTGGGCGCCGAGGGACACGGGCGCGGACGTGGGCGTGAAGAGTGGCAGGGTCATGCGGTGCATTGTGGCATGGCGGGTGCGTCGCTGTTCCCCGATGCCATCGCCGACTCAGGCGAGCGCTCACGAGGCGACCACCGCGGCGCTTGCTGGTGCTGCCGGCGCGGCACAGACGATGCCGAGTACGATGCCGACCAGCCAGCGCCCACCACCTTCCATGAACAGCAGCAAGTGCTCCAGCGGCAGGGCGCTGAAGGTATCGCCATCGCCTGCGCTGGCGGCGAGCAGGCTCGCGACTCGTCCGGCCAGCAGCGGCGGGGTCGTGAGCGACAAGACCAGTGCTGCCCCAATGCCGAGCAACAGCAGACGCGGTCGTCCGGCATTGGTCACAAGTCGCGCGATCGCCACCCACAAGAACAGCGCGAGCGGTAGCAACACGTGGGCGACGTGCGTGGCGCCACCGTCGAAATCAGCGCCCGGCGGCAGCGTGCGGCCGGAGGCGATGCGCAGCGGTGTGCGCAGCACGCAGCGCATCGTGACCATCGGTTGACCGGCCACCTGCCTGATGCGCAACACCGGGTAGTAGTCAGATTGCAGCGCGCCGACGGCAATCTCCAGTGCCGGCAGCGAGATCTGCAGCAGTGGGCGAGCGAGAAAATACACGGCCGGCGTTACCATAAGCCACAGCACGAAGACGCGCCCGACAAGCTCAACTCTGCTCGGGATCGACGTGATCCTCCGCGGGTGACCAGCGGTTCAACCACCAGGCAAAGTAGGCCGCGCAGGCCAGAATCTCCAACATCGGAATGAAATAGACGTGCAAGGGCACGAACAGGGTGTGGTGATGGGCGGCAATGAAATATAGACCGACGATGCGCAGTTCATTGAGCGCGAACACCATCACCCCGCCGCCAAGCGCGCCAGCCAGCTTTCTGCCCGGTGACGCATCAACCGCGACGATCGCAGCGACCAGCAGGAACAGCAGCCCGGCGCCATCACAACCGCGCACGATCTCGAGCACGGCGTGGGCCGAGCGAAGCTGATTATCGATCACCTGCACTGCTTCACCAGGTGCGAGCCAGGCCACAATCACCGCGGCCGGCTGCACGATGGCGTAGCGATACGCGACTTCCACCAGGAAGGACGTGGGCACCTGCAGATAGGCGACGTGCAGGACGAGGTAGGCGGCGCCAAATACAGGAACGAAACCACGTGAGGACTTCATCAGCGCGTCTGCCGCGGGCGGGATTTCGCCCGGTGCCCCACCACACCCAGGACCAGTGCCAGCACTGCAAGCCAGCCGGGCGGCAGCGCTACCTGATGGGCAACCTGCGGTGTGGACGTCTGATCGTTGGGGTCGGACTCGCCGCTATCGAGCGCGCCATTGCGGTTGAGATCCTCGGCGCCGTCGCTCGCGCCGTCGCCATCGCTGTCAGGCGCCAGCGGTGAAGTCCCGGTCGTGGGATCGGCATCGGGGATGAACAACGTCGGGTCGGTGCCGAGCAAGGAGCCATCACCGTCTGGGTCCGGCACCGCTGTTACGAGCCCGAGTTCGGTGCCATCCAGCACGCCATCACCGTCGGTGTCCGAGCGGCGCGGATCGGTCTCGCCGGCGTCGTGCGTGCCGTCGCAGTTGAGGTCTTCGTCACTGTCAGCTAGGCCGTCGTCATCACTGTCGATGTCGAAAGCATGGGTGCTCGTCGCGTTCTCCAGGTCGTCGCCGATGCAGTCGCCGTCCGTGTCCAGCGCCCAGGCAAGGCCGAGCGATCCGCCGGCGCCGTCGCGACCGTCGACGGCGATGGCGTAGGTCACGCCCGCGGCGACCTGCACAGCCAGCGTCGCGGGCTCGCCTTCGGGGTTACTCGCCGCGGCCACTGGCGCCAGCGCGCTCACGGCCTCACCGGTATAGACAGCGAGCAACGTATTGATGGTGCTGCCGGCAGTCGTGAGGCGCAGGGTGGTGCGCACGGTAATGTCTTGCGGCGCGGTCCAACGCCACCAGGCCGATGCGCCACCGGCATTGCCCGCATGATCGGGTTCGCCGACCTCCTTGCTTGCGTAACGATTGTCGAGTGTCTGCGAACCACTGGTGGCCGACAGCGTCACCCCATCGATGAACGCGTCATTGGGTGGCGGCGGAAAGATCGCTTTCAAATCCAGACGTGGTTTGGTGATCGCGCTCTGTGGGCGCGAGTCCGTCACCGGCACGCCGGCGGCGATCAGTCGGTTGGCGGTGTCACCGGGCGTGTCGGCGGGGAAAGCAGCCTTCAACGCGGCCACCGCACCCGCGACGTGGGGCGCCGCTTGCGAAGTCCCACCGAAGGTGACACCGGCGGCGGTAATCTGCGCGCCTGGCGCATAACCCGACAAATAGCTCGCAGTATTGGAGAAACAGGTCACCTTGTCGGCAGCCGTGCTCGAGTCACTGCATATGCTCCAATTGACCGGGCCGATATCGCTGTCGTAGACCGCGCCGACCGACAGCGCCCCTGGGGTGCAAGCCGGTGAAGACAGGCCATCGAGAAAAGCTTCGTTACCCGCCGCGATGACGCTGATGATGCCGACGTTCAGTGCGTTGTTGACTGCCGATCGGTACGGATTGAGCACCCCTCCGCACGGCGAGGTGCGCTTCAAGCCGTCCCCGAGGCTGAGATTCATGGCGGCGATATTCCAGGTGCTGCGATTGGCGATCGCCCAGTCCATGGCGGCGATCACGTCGCTGCTCCGGGCAGTGTCGCCGTCGAACACGTCCAGCGCGATGATGCGCGTGCCCGGCGCGACACCGAGCGCGATGGCCGCCACCGAGCTGCCATGGCCGTCGGCGTCCAGCGTGTTGTCCTGATTGGCGAATTCCTGCGCGTAGGCGACCTTGCAGCTGGTCGCGGGGCTACCTGGCGTGACGCATGAGCCGAAGGCAGGCCGGGTGTAGTCCACACCGGTGTCGAGCACCGCGACCGTCGTGCCGGCACCCAGCTGTGACGCAGCACCGGCCGGGGGACGGTGGATCAGCGGCAGGCTCTGCGTCAGCGCGTGGCGCAACAGCACGTCTTCGTGCACGGCCTCGACCTCGGGGCGACGCAGCAGCCGCAAGAGTTCGGGCATGTTGCGAATCTTCACCGCAGACATCGGTAGCTGGGTGTACTCACGCACGACCGGCGCATCGCCGCGCGCCAGACGTGTGCGGGCGAGACGCTTGAGCTCGCGGTAACCCGCGACGCGCTGCCTTTGGCTGTCCTCACGCGCCGCGCGGTCACCGCGCGCGAGGCGCAAGTCAGCGAGCGCGTCGATGTCGGCGGTGCGAAACTGCACCAGCACGGTCAACACCGGTTCACGCTCCAGGCGCCGCCACAGCGCATCCGTGACTTTGGCTCGCGCCCGCTCGAGAATCTCCTCCGGCGTGGGTAGTTCAGCAGCGTGGGCGCCAACCGATCCGCAAACGAAGGTCGCGGCAAGCAGCACGTTGGCCAGCAGCCGCCTGATGTGCGGCAGCTGTAACAAACTTGTCATGTTCCCTCGGCCTCCTTGTCGGACGCGGACGACATCTTGGCGACGATGGTAACGCGCTTACCCGAGTGTGCATCCTGGCGTTGCCGCGATTGTCCAGGATGTCGCACTTCGACCCCTGGCGAGATGGTGGCTGCCGCGATCGACCGCCCTCCGCGCGGCCCAGCCCGCGCCCAGCGTGGTGGGCGCAGTTGCTCCGCGCGCGTTCACTACACCCCCCAAGGCGCGGTCGGCATGTCCTCTTCTATTGGCACGACTCGGGTGGTCGAGGAAGCTGCGAAAGGCAGCGCTTCCGCGCGTCAAGCATGGCCCGCTCGTGAATCCAATGCCGTACTCGCGCGACAGTCAGGCGCCGCGGGCGAACGTGCCGTCACTTTTCAGCCCGAAGCCCTTCACCTCGGGAAACACCGACATCAACTCGGTTCGGTGGTGTCGCATATCAGGATGTCGCTTCTTTCCACCTGTCTGATCTGGTCGAGTTTCGGCACGATGCGCGCAATGTCGGCGGCGAGTCCGCGCTTGGTGGCGAAGCCGGCCAGGGTGCCGGGCGGGACGGCCAGCAGCTCTTGCGCCGCGCCGGAAAGATCGACCGGCACATCGTTCCGGATCCAGGTCGGCGTCGGCTCGAGACGCGCGTTGCGGCGCTGAAACACCCGCTTGCGCGCAGCCATCTTGGCCTTGCACAGCGCCGCCGGCTCCTGACCGAGCAGGTAGCCATACAGTTCGAAGCGCGCGAGGAACCAGAAATCTTCCGGCGCATCGAGCAAGCCCCGCGCCTGCAGACGCTTGCCGATCTCGAGGAACACGCGCTTCTTGCCGTAGGTCAGGCGATCGCGATAGTGACGTTCATCGTCTCGAAACTTGCGGAAGCGCAGGCAATAGTTCGCGACATAGCGAAACAGCCTTTCGCGCAGCGCACCCCAGCGCTGCTTGCGCAGATGGGCGCACACCGCCGCGGTCACTGCGCGACGCCGTTTGACCAGCTTGTCCATCAGCACCTCCGGATGGACCGGATCGTCGGAATCCAGCAGATGGCGCAAGGCTTCGTAGTCCAGCGAAGGATTCTCGGCTCGCCGTTCGTAGTAGAAGTCGCAATCCTGGTGGCCACGGTGGCCGTGCTGTTCGATAAAGCGACCGTAGGCGACGGTGAATGCCTGCGCGTCAGGGTGATCGCTCGAGCGCACGGTGTCGAAGAACGAAGCTTTGTGCGCCGTCACGAACAGCCGGTTCAACTCCGCCGAATGCCGAATGCGTTCAGCGAGTTCGAACATGGCCTCGGCTTCGAGCGCGACCTGGTTGCCCGGAGTACCGCAGAGCAGATCCTGGAAAGTCGACGGCGTGTTGTCCGCGTACCAGTGCTCGAGTATTTTTGCGAGTCCGGCCAGCGCGCCGGTGGCGTAGAGGAAAAACGGCGGCCACAGCGTCCTGTACCACCCGTCGACAAGGGCGACGCGCGCCTCGGCGGCCGCGATCAGGGCCGTGTCGTCCAACGCCGCCAACGCCGCCGCGCTCGGGCCGTCGGCCTCGGCGGTGCGGTGGTCGAGGTAGTCGTAGGTGGTGGCGAACCAGCGCGTAACACCGAATTCAGGTTCGAGCAGATGCACCCGCGCCCACATGCGCAGCAGGCTCCACTTGGAAACCGGCGTGGCGAGGTAGTCCTGATGCCACGCCGGTGGAATATTGGTCAGGTCGCGCAACTGGGCCGGCCACTGTTGGGTGAGCCACGCACGTTCGGCGTCCGCATTGAAATAGGCCGTCGCGCGTCGGTACTTGTGCCAGCGCACCTTGGTGATGCCCTTGAGGCCGAACAGCCGCGCGAAACGCGCATAGTTGAGATAGCACTCGAAGGCACGACAGGAATAGAACAGCGGGGAGATCCCGCCGGTCGAGTCCATCGACCTGGTATAGGTCCAGGTCGTGTCAGCCGCGTCGCGCGCGTCCTGCCAACCGTCGACGTCCTCGTCCCAGGTAAATTCCACGCCGGTCATCGGCCGCACCCGCAGAACGAAGAACGACTCTCCGACGCGCGCCCACTCGATGTCCTGCGGCTGGCCGCCATAGCGCTGCATGATGTCGCGACCGATGGCGGCGAGCTGACGCGCCTGCGCCTCGTTCAGCGACGGCAGGGCACGTTCCTCCGGCGTGGTGGACAGTTCCAGCGCGCCGTGGCCAGCGTGCAAATTGCGCACGATCTTCTTGTCCTTGCGCCCGAGCTCGCGTGACTTGATGGTGAGACTGTCGCGTGCCAGTACCCAACTGTCGGGCTTCACAATGCCAGATATCACCGCTTCGCGACGCCCCCAACTGGCGTTCAGCACGATCTCGTCGGTACCAGCGCTCATCGGGTTGGCGGTGAACATCACCCCGGCCGCGGTGGGCTCGAGCATCGTCTGCACCATCACCGCGAGTCGCTCGACGTCGCCGTCGAAACCCATCTGATGTCGATAGGTGATGACCCGCGCGGTCCACATCGATGCCCAGCAGCGGCGCACCGCGGCGAGTACCGCCTCTCTACCGTAGACGTCGAGATGGGTGTCGTACATGCCGGCAAAGGACGCGACTGCGGGATCTTCGGCCGTGCTGGAGGAGCGCACCGCGACATAGACCTCGTCGCCGAGCGCGGCGTAGGCCGTTGCTATGGCCGCGACGATCGTCGGCGGTAATGGCTGTGCCTCGATCAATGCGCGAATCGCGGCCGTCTGCCGCTCGAGCGCCAGCGCATCGTTGGTGTCCAGCTCGCCGAGCTGAGCGCGAAGGCGCGTGTGTAGCCCGTCGGCGGCGAGAAACTCGTCGTGCGCGTGGGTGCTGACCGTGAACCCCGGCGGTACATGGAAACCCAGTGCGGCCAGTCGGCCGAGGCTGCACGCCTTGCCGCCGACCAGCGCGCAGTGTGTGGCGCGGGGGTCGTCCAACCCGATCACCAAGGACATGAAACCTCCTAGTGGTTGTGCTTCGAGGGAGAGGGGCCAACAGATGATGGCCCACGCTTTCTGCGCGGCCGACGACGAAACTAGCGTAGGCCGCGGAGCGCCGTCAACGCGGGCACGAGCGCTACAGCGACAACGTAGGCCGGGTTACCGACGATGCGCGAGGCGCGGCGTGCCGACAGGCCGAATGACACAGGTGGGCGTCAGGCTCGACCGCCGGATAGCACTCGATAGCCGAGGTACCGAGAGCCATCTCATGCAAGGTCGACTCGGCGCATTGCCGCTGTCGTCGCCGGTGGCGCCGGTGGCGCCTTCCAGCTTCCGGCGCCGACATGGCCGCCGCACCGGGCCAGCCGGAGCGGCGCGCTCTGGCGGCAGCGCTCATGCCGCTCGGCGGACGCCTTGCCGAGGTCATTCCCCAGGCCTCCGATTCACAACGGAGTCGCGTCGCGGGCTTTCGCGGCAGCGTGGGGATCATAAGCGTTTCACTCGGCGACAGTCCGACCTTCGTCCATGGCAAGGCCAAGGCGCAGGGCGGCTCTTGTCCGGCATTCATTGGCTACGATTTCGAGCGTCTTGCGGTCGCGCGGTCGGAACCAGTCTGCCACGGACTTAAGTCACCAGTGGTCGAGGGACCAGCGCTGTGGATGGATGGGTGAGCCCTCTCGTGTGATAGCATCCCGTTCATATCCAAGTGCCCTCCTGACCACGATGATCAGCGGTGTGCTGAATGTGCTGAACGTTGAACGGCGCGGCATTGGCGACAGGATTGCACGCTTCGATCGGCGTCGGCGAAGCCAGGCCGATTTCCTCGCTCGTGGCAAACGGCTGTCGGCACGAGCTCACGCTTATGGATATCCGGGACGCCTTCTGGAGGGTTGGTGGCGAAACCCTGTCAGGCCGTGGCGGATAAGGATGAAAAGGCTGGTCTTCTTCCCCTCCGGTCCGGCTCCGCTTGCGCCCCGGCGATAGACCAACGCTGTCGGCAGACGGAACTCTGATCGTGCTTCCTTCGGCGTCCGTCATCGGTGTTGTCATTGACGCCGTTCGTCTGCTCGTGTCTCCCCCGAAATGGGAAGATTTGATGGATGTCGCCACCCATCATGATCTCTTTCAACTATGGTCGGTTCTTCACATCGCTTGTCTTCGGGTTCCCGCGACGCGCAAAACGGCTCTGGCTTTGCACCGCGTGCTTCCGGACAAACTTGTATACAGGGTTTGCTGGATCCCTGTTCTTCTGCTCTACATGGTCGTCGCGGCTTCCAGAGCGGTTCGAAAATTTGGTCCCGGCGCCCGCCGCCTCGCCGATGTTTCTCCATGGCAGCAATACCTGGTCCTCTTGCGGACGTGCTTCCAGTTTCCCGGACTACTTCCGGTGGAGTTCTACAAGCAGGGATTCTATCTCCCGAAGTATGCTGGACGCATCGCAGGCGCCGGACACAGTTTCGATGTTCGAGCGATTTCGCATCTTGTGTCCGGCAAGTCGGTCGCCGGCATAGAGCGCGACATGGCGTTTGTCCACGACAAGATCACATTCTCTCGCTTCCTCGAACAAAACGGTCTTCCAGCCGGTCCGATGCTTGCGCTGTTCCGTGGGGGCAGCGCGGAATGGCTGGTCTCGGACAAGGCCATTCCTAAAGGCGACCTCTTCGTCAAACCCGCGCATGAGGACGCGGGAAGGGGCGCCAGGAGGATCTTCTACGATCCTGTGTCGGAGACGTACTCAATCGAACGGCCACGTGCTCCCATGATCGGGCAAGACGCGCTTCTGGAGTTCGCCCAAGTCCGCCTGAGCGGTGACGAACTCATCCGGCACTTGTGCCGAGCCTCGGAAACAGGGGATTGGATTCTGATGCCGCGCCTGCACAACCACCTGCGTGTGGCCGAGCTGGCAGGTGACGCGACCCTGGCGACTTTGCGAATCACTACCATCAGGGATCGGCAGGGTTGTTTCTCGGTCTTTTCCGTCTATTGGCGCGTTGCGACGTCGGACTCAGCGGTGGATAACGTCGCTCAGGGAGGAATTGAATGTCAGGTGGATCCGGTCACCGGCCGTCTCAGTGCCGGATACCTTGCTGAGCAAGACACTCTTCTCAGTGTTCATCCCGTCACCCACGCGCCCATCGAAGGCGTCTTTCTTCCCGACATCCCCGAAGCCGTTGACCTTTGCATCCAGACCCACCGGCTTCTCACGGAGGGTGCGCGCGATTATCTGTTCCTCGTCGGATTCGATGTGGCCCTGACGCTCACGGGGCCGGTATTCATCGAGGCGAATATGCCCGGCGACCTCACCGGACCGTACGTAGCGCCAATTCCCCTGTGGCGTGATGCGGAATTCGTGCGGCGCGTGGACTCCTACCTCAAGCCGCTGCGCGGACAGCGCACGCATTTCCACCCGGACCTGTGAAGCCGGGATCAAGAGCCCCTGGCGCCGATGAGCTCGTGAGAATTCGCTGACTCGAATGCGCCCGGAATAGGTTCCGAGGTGAACCGGAAAAGAGGTGGAGAAGGGCACATTCCCGATTTCCGTGCGGCGCGGCACACCGGTGTTTTCGCGTCTTCGCGACGAACAACTGTGCGAAACGCTGGCTAGACGACAAATACCTGGATGTCTGTCGCGAGCAGGGTCGCGCCTGGATTGAGGGTGACGATGGTCTGCAGGCTGCCGCCGTTGCCGGTCGCGTCGTAGGACAGCACGCCGCTCGCCTGGTCATAGACCAGGAAGTCGTCGAAGCCGGTCTGTGCCCCGGGAGTGCCGAACTGGCCTGGATCGAGAGCGCCGGCGCTGAGCCCGGCAAACACGTTGCCGTCCAGGCGCAGCTTGTCGGTGCCGGACAGGAAGTCGCTGATGTGGTCGGCGTGCTCACCGCTGTGGGCGAAGATGAAGCGATCCGCACCCGCCCCGCCAATCACGAGATCGGCGCCCGCGCCGCCGGCGAGATCGTTGTCGCCGGCGTTGCCGCGCAGCCGGTTGTCGAGGGCATTGCCGGTCGCGTTGATGTCACGGACGCCGAGCAAGGTGAGGTCTTCGACGTGGGCGGCCAGCGTGTAGCTCACGCTGGCGGACACCTCGTCGTCGCCCTGGTTGGCGAGTTCGACCGTCTTGTCGGTGGCGCGATCGACGATATAGTTGTCGTCGCCCAGGCCGCCTTTCAGGGTATCGGCACCGCGCCCACCATCCAGCGTGTCATCGCCGGCACGGCCTTCCAGCACGTTCGCGCCGGCGTTGCCGGTGATGATGTTGTCGGCGGCGTTGCCGATCGCGTGCAGACTTTTCTTGCCGGTGAGGATGAGTTCTTCCACGCCGTTGGGCATGGTCCAGTGGACCGAACTGCGTACCGTGTCGATGCCAGCCTTGCTACCTTCCGCCACCCGGTCGGCCCGGTTGTCCACCACGTAGATGTCTTTGCCGGTGCCGCCAATCATGATGTCGATGCCGCGCCCGCCGTCCAACACATCGTTGCCGGCCCCGGCGTTCAGGCGGTCGTCACCGGCGCCACCACGCAGAACGTCGTTACCCGCGCCCGTGACGAATCGGTCGCCGCCCGCCAGCCCGACCACGATGTCCTCGGTCGCGCCGCTGCTCAAGCTGAAACCGCGATTCATCTCGCGCCGAATCTCGTCCTGCGATGCGCCGGCCCCGCCGTCGAGATCCCCGAATTCAATACCGGGAAGACCGGTGACCCTGACCAGTCGACTGCCGGTCGGTGAAATCACGTCAAAGGCTGTAACCTCGCTGCCACGCAGATCGCCGGCGCTGCTGGCACTGAAATCACCGCGCAACATGACTGTGTTGCCGTTCGACGTCACGGCTTCCGCCCTCAGCTTGTTGACGACCGTGATCGAGTCGATGCTGCCGAGGTAGGGTAGGAAGGTTCCGCTGGCACTCGTGGCGACTGGCACCCCGAAGATGAAACTGATCACGGCAAGACCCCAGGCGAAACGCCGGCCGCCATTATGCAGAGCGGTCGGCGGTCGCGACAACCTCGCCGCGCGGGCCATCGAGGCCATGCGATGAGTAACCGTGAACTTTGGTGTCGCGACAGGGGCAAGCCTCGCAACGTGCAGAGCACCAGCTTGCCTAACTGCTCGGTCTTCTGGACGCGTTCGAGCGCCGCGACGGCCGTGACGAACGGGTAGACGAGCTCGCCCACTGGTCTGAGGTGATTGGCGCAGACGCAGGCCAGCATGCCGCTAGAATTCTGCGGAAGGCCCACGGTCGTGCCCTGGATACGAATCTGGACGAAGAACGACTTGGCCAGGGTGAGGCCCTCTACGGCTTTCATCCTGGATGGCGCCGCCAACAGCCACAACGATCGTGAGAGCGGCGCGCGCTTCAGCGCGATATGGCCGTGCGTACGGCCAGTGTCTCCACGGTTCGACGCCGGCTGAATTTCGCTCCTAGCCCAGCAGCAGGCCGTCCAGCGACAATCCGCTCTGCAGCGGAGCACTGGCGAAGTCAGGGAACACCAGTGGCTTGCTGCCGGGCGCGACCCACTCCGCGATGCGGCCGAACACGTGGTCGATGGCGTTGACCCCGATGATGTCGGCCGAATCCTGCCTGAAGCGCGCGATCTCCTCGTCGGGGAACATCGTGCCGTAGACGCCGCCGGCCACCGCATCGCCGATCACCAGCATGCTCGTGCCCTCGCCGTGCTCGGTGCCACCACCGCCGTTGGCGGCGAGTTGCCGGCCGAATTCGCCGCCGATGACGAACACCAATCGCGCACGCGCCGCGTCGGGCAGCTCCGACCACAGTGTGGCGAGCGCTCCCGTCGCGCCAAACAGAACACTGGAATGGGCGGCGAAGTTCGCGGCCTGGTTGCTGTGGGTGTCCCACACGTTGTATTCCATTGAGGCCACGCGCAGCGCCAGCAAGTCATTGCAAACAAGCGCGTCGTAGAGATTGCGCGTCTGCAGCGCGAGATTGTAACGGGTGCCGCGCCTGTCACCGAACAGCGCCTCCAGTGTGGTCGGCACCGGCACGTCGGCAAGGCGCGCATCGATTGCGCCGCCCAGTTCGCGCAGCATGCGTTCGTGGTCGAAGTACTGGGCATAGACCGACCGTGCATCGACCGAGGCGCGTCGCGCGCCGTAATAGTTTTCGAGCGCGCGCTTGAGCCGATCGCTCGTGGAGCGGAAATTGCTGTCGGGCGCCGGGGCGGCGAGCGCCATTTCACGCATGTCGCCGGCCGCCACCAGGCGGCGATTGTCGACCCGCGCGAGGTCGGTCGGCAGCGTCGGGTCGGGCCCGAAAGCGAATCGCCGGGGCGTTTTGGTAAGCGCGACCGCGTTGCCTCCGGCGGCGAACGCCAGCCGCCCACCCCAGCCCGAGCCGAGGGTGTCCTTCCGCGCGCGACGGTTACCCATCTCGCGCGTGCGCACGGCGAGATCGTGATCGCGCGAGGGACTGCTCTCCACGCCACACACCACGGCGAGCTTGCCCGCGTTCCACATTGTGTGCAGCCAGCCGGCCTCGCGCAGGATGCCGAATTCGAGCGCGCCATCGCTCACCGGCAGGTAGGCGTCGTGCCAGCGCGCTTCCAACGCCACCGGCGTGTCGGCGCTGGCCTGCACATTGGCGCGTAGCCGCCAGAACTCGTGACCATAGCTGCCGGTCGTGGCCGACCACGGCGGCATCAGCAGATGTCGCATGTCCGGCCCGCCGTTCAGCATGACATTGACCAGGACGCGGTTGGACAGCGCGATGTCGCCCGGTGCGGCGCGCACGGTGCCGAGCGGCAGGCCGTTGGCGGCCAGTGCGGCGAGCATCAGGCTGCGTTTGAGAAAGGCGCGACGTAACGTGCAGGTATCCATCTCAGCGTCCCTCCTCGGCAAGCATGAACGGCGTGGCGATGATGAACGCGACCGCCGCCCCGACGCGATCGTTGGCCGCCGCACGCGACTCGGGTGAGCGGCTTGCCAGCGGGAGCGTGCGCGCAGCGGTGCGTTTCATCCACTGCAGGCCCGCGCCGCTCTTCAGGTCTTTGGGCATCACCCGCGTGCCTGCCGCGCGTGGTCGCAGCTCCGCGCCGAGATCGCGGCCGGTGGTTAGCAGCGCGTACACATGGCCGCGCTCCAGTAGTCCGAAGTTCTTCAAGCCGTCGGCGACGAAACGCTGCCATAGCCATTCGGCGGTGGCGCGCACCTGGTGGCGGGCGGCGGGTGGCATCAGCGCGCGCCAGTCCTTGTAGCGAGTTCGGCCGCTCAGGGACTGTTTGCTGCCGGCGAACCGAGCGTCGCTGGCACGCGCGTAGTACTTGCGGAACAGGTCGGCGCTGGCGGCCGCCTCAGCACCAGTTTGATGCCCGAACACTTCGTGCCAGGGTTCGAAGGGTACGAACCCTTCCTCCAAGTGCAGGCGCCAGGACTCGACCACGTCGCGGTAGTGCTCGAGATTGGAGTCTGTGAAACGATTGGCGAAGATCATGAAGCGATCAAGGCTGCTCAGCTGCCGTGCGCGCTGCGGCGAGTGAAAGTGGGTCGAGATGGCGTAGGCGCGCAGGAAGCGCAACAGATCCTTGCGCGGCATCGCGCGCCAGGCGCGGCGTAACGCCTGGGCTTCTCCTTGCGAGAGTTGATCGTCGGCCATGCCCTGCACAATCATCAGTGGCAGTGCATCGCTGCTTTCCGGATGTCGAATCTCGAAGCGCGCCAGATCGCGCAGATCGTCGCGCATGTTCGCGCCACCGATCATTGTGCGGAGGATCGGTACCGGGGCGTTGATATGGCCGACACTGCCGAACAACGGCACCTCGGCCTGCGAATCGTCTGGCGCTTCGCGCGAAGTGAGTCTCATGCCGGTCAGCAGCTTGGCGGTGTTCTTGATCGAAACTCGCTCATGATAGGTGCGGTCGCCTGTGCCCAGTACGCCGAATCCGAGCTGGTGCAGTTCGCGCGCGAAGTCCTCGTTGCAGTAACAGACGCCGTCGATGTAGCGGTTGTAGCGATGACCGTACTGCTGCGCGATGGCAGCGCTGCTGGCGGCAGTAGCGATCACCTCGTCATAGCTGTCGCCGCGTGCCAAGGCGGCCAGCACGTCGTCGTAGTAGCGCACAAGCTGATAGTTCGAGACTTCGCTCGTGTGGCTGACCGCCAGATGGTGGTTGGTTTCCCAGAAGCCGACGCGATGACGAAACGGATTGCCGCCGCGCACCCGCGCGGCGAGCATCCAGGTGAGCATGGGGCCATATCGTGCATCGCGTGTGAACTGGCGGCGCAGCGCGCTCGGCATGAGGTTGCTCGGGTCGGTCGAGGACCAGTAGTCGCCGAGCGAGCGCAGAGTCTGGGGACGGCTCGCCATCGCTTCGCGGCGCAATGCCGGGTCGGGCGGTGACAGTCGCAGGTTGTGTTCGTCAAAATTGAGCATCTGCACGATGGCATCCTGTGGTGCCATCGCCGCCCACAGGTCGACCTGGGCGTCGGTGGCGTGACCGCCGAAGGCGAAGGTGCGCATGACCTTGCGCACTGCCGTGGCGTCCCAGCGCGCAGGGCTGATGGTGGTGAGGCCGGGCAGCGCAGGCGGTCCGCCGCTGACGGCCGCCGGCGCGTTGACCGCAGCGAACGCGAGCAGCACCGCCATCGCCACGCGGGCGACGAGACGAGGTCGCACGCACGGGCGAGGCGCGCCGGCAGCCCGTTGTGTGCCACACCGGGCCGCGGCACTGCCGGCGCCGGCGGACCGGAAAGCGGGGGAGAGGGCGATGTCGGCGCGATCGTGGCTGTTCATGGCATTCCTGTCACTGGCAATGGAGCAGGCCGCGGCGGCGCGCCTCGTACTGAACGAGACCCCCGCACCGCTCGCGTCCTGGACCGGCCGGGCGCTCGACGGCGCGCCACACCGTGACTGTCCGGGCGAACTCGATAGCGGCACGCGACACCGTGCCTTGAGCGCGCCGCTCAGCGCGGACGGCGGCAACTAGACCCTCGGCGCGGTGCAGGACGGTCCGACCCGGGGGGCGTTGCCGGGCGACGTGGAACAGTGGCCGCAGGCGGCCGAAGCCGACAGCCGAGCGAAGGTGACGCCCCAGCGACGTCCGACGCTCCATCTAGAGATCGGGTGGGTCGGGCTGTGCGGCCGATTCGCGCGGCCGAGCTTGCGGGAAAGTCTGGCCCCGCCAACCCATACTGGCGTCGTCCTTGTCAGACCTGGCCGATGCCGCGGGGCCACGACTCGCCACAGCCACAGATGATTGCAGGAGGGAATCTGGCTCTGCGCCGCGCGCCCCGCGCTGCGAGAGCTTTCAGGCGCGGCAAGAGGCCAACCCGGAGGCTTGTCCGTTGAATGGGGCGGCGAGTGTGGAAGGTTGTTTGCGATTGCCGGCGTAGATGTGTCTAGCCGTGAGCACCGGTCATGCTGAGAGACCCTGAATCAAGTGTCAGAATGCCAGAACCATCACCTGACCCATACCTGCGCCGACACCAGCCCCGACGCGAGGTCCAGTGGCATGGTCGGCAACGCTTCCTGGCTTGGTACGGACCATCGTTACGGCGTGCAAGCGACGCATGCGTGCCGGCTACTTGCGCGAGTCAGGATTCAAGTGATGTACTTCCGCGCCGCGGGTAGAAAGAGCGACACGCTCATGGCTTTTCATACGAGAGATTGGCGCCTGTGCGTACGCTGACCATCCTTGCTTTCGTGCTGCTGGCGATAGCAATCCCACTTGCCTCCCTCAAGTACTTAAGTTTACCGTTCGTCTGGTGCCTCTTATCGTGGGCGGGAGCTTGTATCCTTCTGGCGGTCCGCTTCTCCGGTGCGCGGACGCGAGCAGTGTTCGTCAATTTGGCCGCGGCAGTGTTTGCGCTCATGTTTGCCGAAGCGTACTTCGTCTACCTCCAAAAGCAGTCCTCGGATCCGGTCCAGCTAGACCAGGTTCACATCACGAGCCCGCATCCGATCCTCGGCTATGTCGCCCCGTCGAATACCCAGCGAACAGCCCGGAAGGTCAACAGAAAGACCGGCAAGATCATCTATGAGCACGCGGTCACGATTGGGGAAAACGGCCTTCGCGCCACTTTGCCATTCAATAGCCTGTCGAAGGAAGCCATCCTTTTCTTCGGCGACTCGTTTGCCTACGGAGAAGGCGTGGGCGACGACGACACGCTGCCCGCTCAGGTTGCGAAGCTGACCAAAGGAAGCTATCGAGTCTACAATTTCGGTCTGCATGGGTATGGCCCGCAACACATGCTGGCCGCGATTGAAAACGATCTGGTTAACCCGATCATTCAGCCAACAGTTCGATTCGTGTTCTATGTGACAATCAAGGATCACGTGCGCCGCCTTGCGGGGAACGCTTCGTATCTCAGGTATGGTCCGCGCTATATTTTGTCCGACGAGGGAGAAGCGGTTAGTGCGGGATGGTTCAACCGTCCCGGGTCCTTCTGGGGCGCGCTGGGCGCGGGAATAAAGACGCAACTCATGAAGTCTGTCCTCCTGATGCGTGTGTGGTTCAGTCGGGTGGATGAGTCAGACCTGCGCCTGTACATAGCGGCGGTGAAGAAGGCATCGAAACTCATCGGCGAGGCCTATCCGAGCGCCGAGTTTCGTGTGTTGTTCTGGGATATCGGAAAGGACAAGGACGAGGTCAGTATTGTCGACCGATTGAGACAGGAAGGTATTGCGGTGTATGCAATTACTCCAGCGGAGTTTCCAGGTTTCCTGGTTGACCCTGACAAGTATCAGATTGCTGGCGACGGACATCCCACCGCGTACATGTATCATCTCGTGGCACAAGAGGTAGTGCGGCAGTTCATCGAAGCTCGAAAATAGGCCGATAGCTGAATACGAACTCCGTCTACTTGTCGCGTTCATGAGCCGCGGCAAGGAATCATCTACCTGGTCAATACGGGCTCTGAAAATGCGTCCGCGGCGGCCAAGCACCAGTGCGGCGAGTCCGGAAACGCCCGACGGCACATTCCCCAGTCTCCGGCACCAGCACTGCTCGGACCCTGTCTCCTGGGGCTTCGCTGGTGCAGCCGAGCTGGTTGCGCTCGGCGGCCACGATGATGTCGTTCGCCGATCGCGCCACCATCCAGTACTAGCACCCCTCGGCGGCCACACGGTGGCCCTCACCGGATCGGTCCCGACGTCTTCTGCGAGGGCGACAGGCCCGCGTAGTGCGCCTTATGGCGCCGCACCTGATTGGCTTCACGACCGGGGGCGGTACGCTTGTGTTCTCCGGCCTGGGGGCGCCGCCCAGGGTGCGCCTGTTCGTCGATTGGTCTCAATGCGATAGGCGCGTCATCCCTCGGTGCAAATCGAGCTTATACTTGCGACATGTCAGATCTCATCTCCGCTGCCCCTCCCCAACTGCCCACCAACCGTAAATTTGGGGGGACTGGCGCGGCTGTGTTTGCCGCGCTTGCCGCCTATGCCTATTGGAATGATCGTGGCCTGATGGTCATTGCGGCCTCGATCGCCGCCATTCTGTTCGCAGGTGTCACGCTCTTAGCGCCTCAAGCACTCACACGTTTGAATCGTCATTGGTATGGCTTGGGGATACTGCTTGGCAAGATCACCGGCCCTGTCGTCTTAGGGCTGATTTTCTTCGTGCTGATCACGCCGGTTGCACTCGCGCTGCGGCTGTTTGGTCGTGATGATCTGAAAATCAAGAAGCGGTCTGTTGAAAGCTATTGGATTGACCGCTCACCGCCCGGCCCTCCATCTGATTCATTCAAGAACCAATACTAGGATCTGTTTATGGGCTTTCTTAGAGAGCTGTGGGCATTTCTTCGCGTACGCAAGAAACTCTGGCTCGCGCCGATCATCATCGTGATGGTTGTGCTCGGCGGCCTACTGGTGCTTGCTCAAGGTTCTGTCATCGCGCCGTTTATCTACACACTGTTCTAGAGACAAATGAAGATACTCGGCATCTCGGCGTACTACCATGACGCGGCGGCGTGCCTTGTCATTGACGGTGAAATCGTGGCCGCTGCACAAGAGGAGCGGTTCACACGACAGAAGCATGACGCGAATTTCCCTGTCAATGCCATTACGTATTGCCTTGGCCAACCGGGCATCGCCCCTGACGACATCGACCATGTCGTTTTTTATGACAAGCCGTTCTTGAAGTTTGAGAGATTGGTCGAGACCTACCTTGCGTACGCGCCGAAGGGATTCAAGAGCTTTGCCACTTCGCTACCGATTTGGCTCAAGGATAAATTGTTTCAGAAGACGGTCATCACTGATGCGCTGAAGCAGCTGTGGGGTAAGGATGGCAAGTGGGAAGAAAAGCTTCTCTTCTCCGAGCATCACTTGAGCCATGCGGCAAGCGCCTTCTTCCCAAGTCCCTTCGACCGTGCGGCGATTTTGACGATGGATGGCGTGGGCGAGTGGACCACAACATCGCTTGCCGTGGGCAAAGGGAATGAACTTGCCGTCCACAAGGAGATTCACTTTCCCCATTCCGTAGGCCTGCTGTACTCGGCCATGACTTACTACACGGGGTTCAAGGTCAACAGCGGCGAGTACAAGGTCATGGGGCTCGCTCCCTATGGTGATCCTAAGTACGCGAAGACGATCAAGGACCACCTCATCGATCTTAAAGATGACGGCTCATTCGCTCTCGACATGCAGTACTTCGATTACTGCACTGGTCTGACCATGACCAATGAGAAATTTGATGCTCTGTTTGGTGGTCCGCCGCGAAAGCAGGAGTCCACTCTGACGCAGCGCGAGATGGACCTGGCGGCGTCGGTACAGGTCGTCGTAGAGGAGATCGTACTGAAGCTTGCGAAAGGTGTAGCGAAGACCACGGGTGAGAAGAACCTGTGTCTCGCCGGCGGCGTGGCGCTTAACTGTGTCGCCAACGGCAAGCTCCTGAGAGAGGGGATTTTCGATCGAATGTGGATACAACCCGCCGCGGGTGATGCGGGGGGCGCCCTGGGCGCAGCGCTCGGTGCCTATCACATCATGCTCAATCGGCCGCGCAAACTGACCAGCGGCATCGATGCGATGAAAGGCGCATATCTTGGGCCGGAGTTCAGCCAGCAGGAAATCGTGGAGCGACTCACGCGCTGTGGTGCGGTCTTCGAGATCCTCACAGAAGACGAAGTGATAGAACAGACAGCGCAGGCATTGGCCAACGGCAAGGCGGCGGGGTGGATGAGTGGACGTATGGAGTTCGGCCCTCGTGCCCTGGGTGGTCGCAGCATCATCGCTGATCCACGCTCTCCCACTATGCAAAAACTGCTTAATCTCAAGGTCAAGTACAGAGAGTCATTCAGACCCTTTGCGCCAAGTGTACTAAGGGAGGATGTACGTCACTGGTTTGAGATGGATGATGACAGCCCCTACATGCTGCTCGTGGCTGATGTCGTGAAAGAAAGAAGAAGAAATATGACGGTAGAGGAACAAGCCCTGTTCGGGATCGACAAGCTGAATGTGCCACGCTCGGAGATCCCGGCAGTTACGCATGTGGACTACTCTGCTCGAGTGCAGACTGTCCACAAGGAAACCAATCCACGCTACTACGCGTTGATCGAACGATTCAAAGCCATTACTGGCTGTCCGGTGATCGTCAATACATCGTTCAATGTTCGAGGCGAACCCATCGTTTGCACGCCCGAAGATGCATTCAGATGTTTCATGGGCACGGAGCTAGATGTATTGGTTGTGGGTAACGCTCTTTTATCAAAAGTCGCTCAAACGCAAGCACTGGCGGCGGACTACAAGCTGGAATATGCGCTCGACTGAGTCGTGGTGGGATCGCCGGAGGCGGTTTTGTCTGGGTCAGGCCGCACGGCTGACTGGATGATTGGATTCTGGCGGGTTTTGAAGTTGCCTTTTGAAGTGCAACACCGTGAGGACCGGTTGAAGAAGACTTCGGCGAGCGTTCTGAACTCGAACCGCTCTCGCGGTTATTCTGCGACTTTCAGGCACTTGATCGAGCGCCAATCTCATATTGATATTGATTGGGGCCCGCGAATTAGATGTGCGGTCCCCTATCGCGCCAACGAGTCCTCCCGAGCGTGATACGGAACGATTCAGCGCAGCAAGGCCGCGCAGTCGCAGTCCGAGCTACCCGCTGCGGCCTTGTGTGTCGGTGTGAGCGACGGCCATAGCTTGGTGAGAAATGCCCTCAGGCGAGCATTGAGCTGCAATCGGCGGTGCACACCGGTCCCCGGTAGCCGGAAATCAGGGGCTTGCCGCCTGGCCGGTGCGCGAGGTGGTGATTACTGGTCGCCTCGATCCGCGGCCTTGGCTGCACATTCCTCTGCCAGGAAGCTGGCCATGGACTCGATGGTTGGATAATCCCAGACCAGAGTGGGGGAAAGTTCGAGCCCCAGCAGTTCCTCAAGTTCACCAGAGAGCCGCACCGCGGTCCGCGAGTCGAACCCGTAGTCGGCGAACGGTAAGGTGCGATCTATCTCCTGCGCGTCGATCGCGAGCGTCTCTGCGACGCGTTGCACGATCCAGTCTTCGATCTCCTTCTCACTGCGTTGCACGCGTGGCGCGCGTTCCTTGCGCCGACCCGTGAGGAGTCGCTGCGCCGTGTCCAGGAGCGCCGACAATTTCGATGCTTCTCGTTCTGCCATATGTAGCTGCTTCAAGTACCCGGCGGCCGCCAGATCAACGGGCCCGAGCGTTTTGGATGTCTTGTGCCGATGGAGCGCGTAGCTCCCAGGCCAAGCCGGTGTATTTCATCAAACAAATAACCCAGGCGCTCAAATCGGGTTGCCACCAATGCATCGCATGCCGGTACGATGCGGGAAACGCGTGATGGTTGTTCTGCAGCCCTTCGCCGAAAGCCAGAACCGCAACGGTGTAGTTGTTTGCGCTCTTGTCCTTGGTGTCGAACGGCCTGGTTCCGAACCGGTGACAGATGGAGCCCACGCACCAACTGGCGTGATTGACCAAGAAGATGCGGACCAGGCCGCCCCACAGGAATGCCAGGAACGCGCCTTCCCAGGTACCAGTGAGCAGCCCGCCGGCAAGCGCCGGTAGCAAGAGCCCCAGAAATACCCATAGCAGGTAGGACTGGTGGATCCGAAAGAGCATGCGATCTCGGAGTACGTCTTTTGCGTAGTGCCCTACGTCTGCGAGGTTTCCGTCGAACATCCAGCCGATGTGTGCAAACCACAAACCACGCGCGGTGCCTTTCAGCCCGTCGCCATGCAGGTTCGGCGAGTGTGGATCGCCTTCGCGGTCGCTATGTGCGTGATGACGACGATGGGTGGACACCCAGAACAATACTGGACCCTGTGCGGCCATCGAGCCGGCAACCGCGAGCAGCGCCTGCATCGCCCGTCCTGTCTTGAAGGAGCGGTGCGCGAAAAGTCTGTGCAGACCCACCGTCACTCCCAGCATGCACAGGAGATACATAGCGATGAGGCTCGTTATCTCGACGGCGGATATCCCGTTACGGAACCACAACACGCCAGCGAGGATCGAACCCAGAAACGGGAACACGACGGTAGACAGCGCGATGGCTTGCTGTATTCGTAAAACCTGCGGTCGCGTCAGGGTGACGACGGCGCCAGCGGTAGGTGCATCGACGTTCATGAGGATTCGCCTTGACTGTCCGAGGCATCCGACGCTGCGCGAGTCGCGATCTTCCGGTCACTTGCAACGCGTAGATCCCAGGCAAGGCCCGAAAGCTGCAGCAGGCGGACGAACCAGCCGCATGGATCGAACTGCCACCAGTAGAAGTCGTTCCGGGCGACTGCCGGGAATGCGTGATGGTTGTTGTGCCAGCATCCACCCAGGGAACTCAGCAGCAACAAGGGGTTGTTGGTGCTGTTGTTTCCGGTGTCGAACGGTCGGCTTCCGAAACGATGACAGATGGAATTCACGCTCCAGGTTGCATGTTGTACCAGGAACACGCGTACCAGACCGCCCCACAGGAACCCGCTCAGAGCGCCTTCCCAACTTTGTGCGAGCACACCCCCGATTGCGGCCGGCAGTAGCAGTCCTAATGCGACCCACAGGGGATAGTAGCGATGCAGGCGGAAGATGAGCCTGTCGCTCAGCAGGTCGGATACCTTACCGCCAAAGTCCTGGGGTAAAGGCTTGAACATCCAGCCAATGTGAGCGTGCCAGAGCCCTTGCATGGCGGCGAGCGCGCCGGGCGACGCGGCGCGCGGAGAATGGGGATCCCCCTCCTGGTCGGTATGGCCATGGTGCTCACGGTGTACGGCGGCCCAAAACAAGACTGGCCCCTGCGCGGAAGCAGAACCGAGGATGGCGAGTAGTGCACGCACCGCAGGGTGCGCTTTGAAGGCCCGATGGGAGAAATGGCGGTGATAGCCGACCTCCACGCCGATAACGTTCGCCACGTAGAGCACCAGCAGCAATACGAGATCGACGGTAGTCACGCCGCTTCTGTAGGCGAGGTAGCCGGCGCCCGCCACGCCGAGCATGGGGACGAACACGATCAGCCGCGCCAGGTTCCTCTGCCAGCGTAAGATCTGGAGGGCGGGCTGCCTCGCCGAGGTGGCTCCGATGGCTACTGCTGCCTCTGAACGCTGCGTCATTGAAGTCAATCCCGACTCAAATCGCTTGCAAAGCGTTGTCTAGATACTGTTGGCGGCAAACGCGCCGTCGCAGTTTACCGCTAGACGTTCTCGGTAGCGAGGCCGGTCGCACGAGTACCAGGTCAAAAATCTGCACGTCGTGCTCACGCGCAACAGCCGAGCGTACCGCACGAAGAACAGCCTGCTCGTCCTCTTCCCCTGCCAAATTCAGGCGTTGGCTCCGCTTCACTTCCGCCACGGCTATCAGGACTTCGTGATGAGCTTGTTCTACGCAGAACACGATGCAACCACGTGCCTGGAGCATCGGGTGAGCGTTTTCGACCGTTCGCTCCAAGTCCTGGGGATAATGATTGCGGCCGGCTATGATGATGAGTTCCTTCAGCCTTCCGGTGACGAAGAGTTCACCATCGCGCAGGAAACCCAGGTCCCCCGTCCTCAGGAACGGGGTTTCCAGCGAAGGCTCCCCCCTGTGAGGAGCCGTTGGGCACTGCACGGCGGTACTCCCCCTCGGCGCTCCCCCCGGGGTGCCAGCGGAGTTGGGCGCGTCAGCGAGACGTGCCGCAAAGGTCGCGTCGCTTTCGGCCGCGCGACCCCAGTAGCCGGATGCAACGCTTGGCCCGGAGATCCAGATCTCACCGATATGCTCGTCCGGGCACGCTCGACGGGTCTGCGGATCAACAATCAGCAGATGCTGCCCGTCACGGACCGGCCCGCATCCCACCAACTCGGGCCCTTCGGGATCAGGCGCGGCACGCCCCAACTCGAGGTCACGAGACGAGCACCGCAGGAACGAGGCCGGTCGGGATCTTTCCCTGCCGGAAACCATCAGCGTCGCCTCGGCGAGGCCGTAACACGGTAGCCAGGCTTCAGAGCTGAAGCCACATTGCGAAAAGGTTTGCTCGAACCGTTCGAGGGTCCGGGCACGAACTGGCTCGGCGCCGGTAAATGCCACCTGCCAGCTGCCGAGATCCAGCTCTGAACGCTGCTCGGCGGTTATTCGGTCCGCGCACAGATCGAAGGCGAAGTCCGGGCCGCCACTGGTCGTGGCACGCCATTCACTCACGGCTCGGAGCCAGCGCACGGGCTGTTGCAGAACATGCAGCGGAGACATCAGCACGACCGGAAAACCAACGTACATCGGTTGGAGGATGCCCCCGATGAGTCCCATGTCGTGATAAGGAGGAAGCCAGATCACGCCGCGGCTGTCGGGTGTGTGCTCGAAGCACTGCGCGATCACTCGCGAATTGTGCATGAGGTTGCCGTGCGTGAGCATGACCCCACGGGGCTCGCCCGTGGCGCCAGACGTATATTGCAGCATGGCAATAGAGTCAGGACATGGTCTGGAGGCCGCCGAGAGCTGATCTATTGGCGGAAGGGGCTCCGCCGTCTCCGCGGCCTCCTCGGGGGTCAGGACGGGCATTGACCAGTCGCTATCGAAGCCCGATATCGCTCCCGTACGCGGATCCGGCGCCGCGACCATGACACTCGGTTGCGCGTTCGCGGCCACGCCTCTGAGCTTTGCGATCTGACGCTCGCCGCGCGGTGGATAGGCCGGCACCGCGACGAATCCGCCATACAGTGCGCCATAGAATGCGGCTATGAGCTCAAGACCGGGCGGCAACACCAGTAGAACTCTGTCGCCAGGCTCGGCCACCGCAGCGAGCTTCGCGGCCCACTTTCGCGCGGCAAGATCGAGAGCCGCATAGGTGAACTCGACCCGCTCATCGTCGCCGTCCAGCAAGAACACGTAGGCTCTGCGCTCCGGCTGTTGCCGAGCCCTCACGCTCATGAGATGAGCGAGCGTTGGCTGCTCAAATGAAGCGTCCGCCGACATGGTCTGTGGTGGGGCCAAGCGCAGGATCCCGCTGTGAAATTTAATGTGCAGGTTCTTAGGGCATTGATATCATATTTTGGCGATGGCGCGCATAGGCAAGAAACAACGTGAACAAAAGTCAACAACCCCAGACTTTCGTGCAGGCTCGATTGAACCGACTCCCCTCGGCATCGGAGGGCGCGGCGGTCGACCCTGAAGTTGCGCCTCGCGAGCGCTGTTCGCCTCGATAGGCTACGCTCCCGCTATCAAGGGAACCGTGATGGACTCCCATTTCGGAGGAGCCTGAGGAGCGAGAGCACTCAATCACCGGACCACTTTTCGCCTAGCAGGGGCACGGTCGCATGCAACGGTTCGCCTTGTGCTCGCACACCCTTTTGTCTGAAGCTGCGCTCGAGCTCATCGGGGAAGGAAATGGGGGGCGATCGATGCCGTGGAGTACTCTGCGGGGGGCGCTCCTAGCGCATGGCCGTGCACGCGGCCGCCGCCGCCCGCTGAGCCATCTTTGGCGCGAACCCTGACGCATGCGGAACTGAGCACGATGAATTGACGGCACAAGGATATGACGCAGACATTTGAGTCCGACCAACCCTGGCGTGCGGCGACACGCATGCAAGCCACGACACTTGTCGACATTCTCCGCGCGCGAGCCGATCAGCACCCTCAACGTTCGTTGTACACGTTCCTCAAGCGCGCCCGGGAAGTGGAACAAGAACTCACTTTCGGGGCTCTGGATGCTCGCGCCCGGGCCATCGCTGCTCATCTGCAGGACTCTTCACAGGTCGGAGACTGCGCCGCGGTGATTTGTCCAAACGACCTCAGTTTTACTGAAGCGTTCATGGGCTGTCAGTACGCGGGAGTGGTCCCGGTGCCTACCCCCCCGTTGCAAGGCTTCCACGCCGTCGAACGCCTGCGTGCAGTGTTCAATGCAGTCAGTCCAGTGTGCATCGTCACGACGAGCACGGTCAGTGCACGGCTGATGTCGCAAAGCAGCAAGCTGCCGGTGCTCGCCGATCTGCCGCATCTGTGCATCGATAAGATAGCCGATCATGATCGAGAACAATGGCGTGCACCGGCTATTGACGACACCACCCTTGCGTTTTTGCAGTTCACCTCGGGATCCCTCTCGGCGCCCAAGGGCGTCAAGATAAGTCACGGCAACATCCTGCATAACCTGTCGCTGCTACAGCGCACATTCGAGCACGACGAACACAGCAGAATCGTCAGCTGGCTGCCCTTTTTTCACGATTGGGGCCTGATCGGCGGGTTGCTGCAACCACTGTATTCCGGCGTTCACGGTGTTCTGTTCGACCCGCTCGAGTTCATTCGCAAGCCGATGAGTTGGTTGCAAGTGATCTCGCGCTTCGGCGCTACCCTGAGCGGCGCGCCAAATTTCGCGTACGAACGATGCACGCAAACTGTTCGCCCCGAAGATTTCGAGGATCTCAACCTCGGTGCTTGGAACGCCGCCATAGTGGGTGCCGAGCCGATTCGTGCCGAAACGCTTGATCGCTTTACGGCGTGCTTCGCTCAATCCGGTTTCGAACCCCGTGCGTTCTATCCGTCCTACGGTCTCGCGGAATCGACTCTTATGGTGACAGGCACGCGTAAGAGCGGTATCCCGGTCAGACTCTCGATAGATAGAGCTGCCCTCGAGAGCGGAAGGATAGAGCACGGCATAGGCACAGATGTCGCACGGTCACGCACCTTGGTCAGCTGTGGCCCGGAGGTGCTGGAGCAACGAGTCTGCATCGTCGATACCGACTTGATGCGAGCATGTGAACCGATGCGCATTGGCGAAATCTGGGTCTCTGGCCCAAGTGTCGGGCAAGGCTACTGGGGACTCGAGGCGGACAGCGCCGACTGCTTCGCCGCAACCCTCGATGGCGACAGCGGCACGCGCTGGCTGCGCACCGGCGATGAGGGATTCATTTACGACGGCGAGCTGTACGTCACGGGACGTATCAAGGACCTGATCATCGTTCACGGCCGCAACCTGTATCCCGAGGATATAGAGCGAGTCGTAAGCGATGCCCACCCCGCGCTCAACCAAGGGCGCGGCGCTGCATTCTCTATCGATCTGAACGAAAGCGAGCAACTCATCGTCGTCCATGAGCTCGAATTTGGCGAGCGTTTCAACGCCGAAAGTATCGTCGAGGAAGTCCGTCGCGCTGTGGTCGGTGTCGTCGGCGTACCGCCTGCCACAGTTGCCTTGGTAAAGGTGGGGAGTGTGCCATTGACCACCAGTGGCAAAGTCCAGCGGCGCGCTTGCAAGAATCTCTATCTCGGACAAGCGTTGCCTTGTCTGCACGAATGGCGCACTGGAGCTGTCTGATGCCCGACGTCTACGAACTCATCCCCTTGGGCGACGCGCGCGGCAGTGAAACTGGTGGCGCGTGCTGACGGCCCGCGCCGATGTCGCTTCGTACCCGACTCCCACGCCAGACCAAACCCCGGGTCGCAGTTGGCTGGCGAATGCCTGGGAATATCGTCGTGACGGCAGACCCGCCCCGGTCAGCGTTCGAATCGCCCTTGCACCGTGCCGCGTAAAGGTGGAATTATTGCGAGCAGGGTCACTGGCGCATTTATTGCGCGGTCGCTGGTGCCCAATGGATAATATTGACCTCATTTGCGAGCGAAACGAACGGCGGGAGCACGCACGCGCAAGCTTGGCGATGCCTGCAGGTAACAGCACATCTTCCGGGGTGCATACCGGGAACTGGAGAACCCCGCTCGATGGCAATCTCGGTCTTCCAAGCACCCCAAAAAGCTTCCACGCATTCTGATGAGTGAACAAGGGACCCTCTACGACTATTGGATGGCGCTCTATCGTCGCAGGATCGCGATTCTGTTCGTCAGCCTTTCTGCGGCGGTGTTCGCCTACTTGATCAGCCTTGTGCTACCGCCTGTCTATGAGGCCAAGTCGGCATTCTACTTGCCAGTGGTGAGCGGCGCCCCGCCGTATACAGCCGATCCGGGGGCGGGACAGACGGAAAAGGCGCCGCTGATGCCCGTTACCAATGAAAAGGAGGGCGGTGTTCATCTGGGCATTCTGAAGGGTGAAGCGATAACGACGGCAATCCTTGAGCAGTTTCCATCCAAGACACGCAGCGACCTGAAGCTGAATGTCGATTTCGTAATGAGCGAATACTTCCTGACCGAAGTCTACGTGCGAGATGTGGACCCGGAATTGGCGGCGGCGATGGCCAACGCATACCCCGTGGCTTACAAGGCATTCCATGGCCGCTCCCTGGCCAATCGCAGTGCTTTCCCGGTAAAAGCCTTGGAGAACCAATTGGCCTCAATCGAGAAGTCACTTGCGAAGAATCTCGCCGCACAACAACAACATCGCGACCGCAACGTTTCGTCGTCGGTGGTCATGGAATCGCTGCGGACAGAGTACCGTAACCTTGCGGCGCTCCTGGACTCGACACAGAAGAACCTCATAGAAGCGAAGCTGAAGCAGGAGAACCCCGCCGTAGAACTGGTGCTTGTCGAACGGGCAACTGTTCCTACGAGACCGACATTCCCGCGACCAATCCTCAACACCATAGTGTCGTTGATATTCGGTCTTGCCGCAGGGTGTTACTACGCACTATTCCTGGAGTACTTGACCAAGTTGCGTAGATATCGCCTCGAACGAACCATGGACACGGCGCCGCTCGAAGCTGCGGATGGTGGAGCGGCGTAATGGGAACCAGCGACGACCGGTCGAAACATGTGCGTGATCCTCGAATGCGCGAAAGCCTTGCAGACGCCTATCTGTACATTCAAAAGAAGTACGAAGATGAGGGGCGGATCCCGCGAGATTCGGGCAACGTCCTTTCGAGTCACCAGGCCTTGTGGGAGACGCTAGGTGCGATCCACCTGGGCATGTTCGTTGCTGCTGTGAGCGTTGTCATGAGCTTCATCTTGATCAATTTCCTGCTGCATCTGCCACCTTCTTGATGTGGAGTTTGGGCAGGATGAAGCAACAAGCACAAACGAACCAGCCTGTAGATGCTCCGGCGCCTGAGGTCTTGAAGCGTGTTCTCGCCTATGCCGAACGTAGCGCGTCGAGCGGGCGCTTCCCGTATGAAGGGCAGTGGCTCACCATGGTAGAGATTGAAGAGCAGATTCGCGCAAAGCGGCGGACAGCACTGATGCATGCTCGCGAGCTGTCAGCGTTGTTCTTTTTCACGTACGTGCTGGCCGCGGTATTGTGGAAGTTCATCTCGCTCCTTACCTACTGACCCTACTCCACTGAATTCAACAATGGCGTCACATCGCATGTTTGAGAAAGACACGTGTCGGCACTAGCCCGTAAACCGACTGCGCGAACAAGACTCGAGCTCAAGGGTACCCACGGTTCACACGAAGACGCGCGAGCAAAGCACTTCGTTAGCGGCAATTCCGCCTCTCCCCCCAGCGTTGGCGAAGGGGTGCCGAAACGCCTCAGGTGTTCGACCGGGTAAAAGCCACCTGTCCTGTCCGAAACTGAGATCTGGTAACCGCACATCGATAAGCGCGGACCTGTCTTTAAGTGGCGGCGATTGGACGTATATCGCATCAGTAACGAGACGTAACAGGATTGACGCACTTGCGCGTCTGTCATAGTGTCCTTTCGCTCCGGCGTTGTAGCACTAGCATGCGCCCCATGCGGATACCACCGTCGGCCCATATCCCGCTTTAATGAGCCATAGCCATTTGACAACGGCCGGCCGTGGCGGTCCTGATCCATCACATAATGAGTCGACCGATGATAAAGCCGCCACCAGTTGTTCACGATCTCCAAGTGGCACACGGTTCCGTGTACGGGCAGGAGGAGCGTGACGCGGTCCTTGCTGTCCTCGACGAGAGCGCCCCAACTTGTAGCAAACGGGTCGCCGAGTTTGAGGCGCAGTTCGCGGAGTTCTGTGGCACCAGATACGCTGTCTCGGTTTCGTCCGCCACCACCGGCTTGATGCTCGCCGGCATCGCCTTGGACATTCAGGCGAACGATGAGGTCATCACCACCCCCATCAGTTGGATAGCCACCGCAAACGCCTTCCAGCTACTCGGCGCGAAGATACGATTCTGCGACGTCGATCCCCGCACGATGAATCTCGATCCGCAAGCTCTCGAGAAGCTGATCACTCCGCAGACGAAGGCGATCGTACCAGTTCATCTCTACGGTCAATGCTGTGACATGGAGGCCATCACCGGCATCGCGAACGAGGCAGGGATTCCAATTGTCGAAGATTGCGCGCATGCCCCTGGGGCCACGTTCAATCATCGCATGGCCGGCAGTTTCGGCGCTGCTGGAGTGTTCAGTTTCCACCAGCAAAAGAACCTCGTCACCCTCGGTGAGGGCGGGATGCTCACCACCAATGAGGATCTGATCTACGCACGGGCCATGTCGTTCAGGTCGCACTGTTACCGCGTCTACGGAAGCCGGCACAAATTCGGCGGTATTGATGAAACTGAGCAACCGATGGGAAGGCGCTATTGGTGGCAAGAATTTGATGATGTCGGCTACAACTTTCGAATGACCGACATACAGGCCGCCGTCGGGAGCGTGCAACTAGTCAAGCTAGGTGCCCACAACGCCACACGGGCGGAATTGGGACATCGATTGATGCGTGGCATTTCCGACATCAAAACCGTAGTGGCACCGTTCGTGGACCACCGGGCCGAGCACGTTTTTCACCTTTTTCCGTTGTTGCTTCAGGAAGATCATCCTCTCGGTAAGGACGAATTCATCTGGCGGATGCTGCACGACCATGGAATCAAAGCGTGGTCCCACTACATTCCGATCAACACAACCGCCGCTTATCGGAGGCTCGGACATAGCGCACTCGAATGCCCGGTTGCCAGCAAAATGTTCGAGCGGCTGGTTACACTGCCTATCCATCCGCGGCTGACTCACGAGGCGATCGACTATATGGCCGGTGCGATCCGTAAGTTGAGCAGCTGAATTCCTCAAGAACTGACTGCGGGCATGGCGCGATAGAGGCGCGCTCGACCTAGGCTGTCAGCGAAAGAGCGCGACAGCCTTGGCACGCCGATTCGCCACGGTAGAATCCCCAACCCGGCCATCTTGCAGCCAGAGCTGCCCGGCGCTGGAGCGTAGTCAGAACGCCCGTTTCCCGGCGAGTCGAAGCAGAGGCGCCACTAGGCCATAGGGGAAGAAGGTCAGGCAGAAGAGCACCCTTCGCCGCAGAGGCCTGCCTCGAATCTCCCGCAGGTGCTGCCGCGCCCGGGCACCGTCCCGCCTGATCCAGCTGGACATAGCTGCCGTCCAGTAGGCGACCTCCAGGATCCCGTCCCGGATAACTGAAGGATCCAGACCGAGTTTCTCGAAGGTCTGCATCATCCTCTTCCCGTCCTGGATGAAGTTCTCGGAATTCGTCCACGTATCGCTCGACGCATGCACGCGGTAACGGGACAGTACTGCCGGATTGAAGACCGTGCGGTGGCGACTCGCAATCCGGATGAACAGGTCGGCCTCCTCGGCCGCCATCAATTCCGGATCGACCAGGTAGGAAAGCTCGGACAACACGCGCCGCTCGAAGACTGTCGCCGAGATGCAGACGTCATAATCGAGGGCGAGCGTACGGTAGTCGAGCTCCTCGATCTCGGCGCCCTTGTTCTTGGAGTGGAGTTGTTCCCGACCGTCCGGATAGAAGCTGGTTGCGTTGGAATAGACTAACGATGCGCCGGTCTGCTCGAGCACAGCCAACTGGCGCTCCAGGAAATCGGGATGCCAGATGTCGTCCGAATCCAGGAAGGCCACCCATCTTCCGGTCGCGACTGCCAAAGCACGGCTGCGCGCCTTGCCCAGCGTATCGTCACTGTCCGACAATAGATAACGAATTCGAGGATCGTTGTAACTCTTGACGATCGCAGCCGTTCCATCCTGTGACCGATTGTCCCAGAACACCAGTTCCCAGTCCGGCATCGTCTGACGCAGCACGCTGTCGATGGTTTCCCGCACAAAGCGTTCACCATTGCGACAATTCATGACCACACTTACCAGTGGGGATGCATTATCGTCCACGTTAGACGCCATCATGGTTCGTGGCGCACTTCATCATGGCTCCTCACGCGGAGCGCCCGCGCGATATCCAGCGCAGTTTGTCGTCCAGAATCCCCTTGCTCACCAGACCGCGAAGCACGTTCAGTCTCATATGCAGCGACTCGCGGAAGTTCCGGTCGGCGAAACCCATTGCCAGCAGCCCATCCCTCAACTCGTCAATCGACTGATCAAGGCTGACAGTAGGGAGAAAGTCGGGCGCTAGAGCTCTGTATCGAGCGAAATCGACGCGGTAGGAGCGCTTGTCGGGCGCGGCCGCTCCCCGAATCTCGACCTCTACGGAGGGAAATCGTCGAGCAACCGCTTCGGAAAGTTCGGAGATTCGATAGTTGGCGTCATCGCGTCCCACGTTAATTGCTTCAAAAGCATTGCTGAGGCGCGCATCTCGACGAATCGCCCATTCGATGCCGCGGGCCATGTCCTTGGTGTCGATGATAGGCCGCCATGGCGTGCCATCGCTCAGGATCTCGATGCGCCCCAGGGCTATGGCAGACGCAACGAAATCGTTGAGCACCAGATCAAGGCGAAGCCGTGGGCTCATTCCACAGGCAGTCGGAAATCTGAGGCAACTTACTATGAAGTTATCCGACGCAAGCGTGGACAAAGCCTCTTCAGCCGCAAGTTTCGAACGCGCGTACGCAGTAAGGGGGTTTACTGCAGAGCTCTCGTTCTTCGCTTCGTCTTCGGCATATCCATACACACTGCATGAAGATGCGAAGACCAGCCGTGCTACCCCGGCTTGTTTGGCAAGTTGGCCAATTCGAATGGCAGCGTGCGAATTGACGTCCATGGTCACATTCTCGAACGCATTACCCATCGGGTCATTAGAGATGGCCGCCAACTGCACAACGACGTCCGCACCTTCGAATAACTCGGGCCTGAGATCGCGGACGTCGGCGAAGTACTGCACGTCAACCGAGACTTCCGGAAGACGATCGACATTGGTCAGGCTGTGGCCGAAAAAGCAGGAATCGACGCCGGCTATTTCAATATTCGAAAAGGCAGAGCGCAAGTGCGCGACGACCGTCGGTCCAACGTAGCCCATGTTCCCTGTGATCACTATTCTCATCGCGTTCACCTACGTGTTCACCACACTTTCCACGGTGCACTCCCGGACGCCCACATTTCCTGCAAGCGAAGCTTGTCTCTCAAAGTATCCATGCATTGCCAGAATCCCTCATGTTTATAGGCCATGAGTTGGCCATCGGCGGCCAGGGTCTCGAGCGGCTTTCCCTCGAGAACCGTTTCGTCCCCTTCCAAGTAGTCGAAAACTTCCGGCTCGAAGACAAAGAAGCCGCCGTTTATCCATCCTTCCCCGGTCTGAAGCTTTTCCTTGAACTCGAGCACTTGGTCACCCTGGAAGTGCATGGTGCCGAACCGCGCCGGCGGCCTGACCGCAGTCACAGTAGCAACTCGGCCGTGCTTTCGATGAAAGTCCAGGAGCTTATGGATATCAATGTCGCAGACGCCGTCACCGTAGGTCAGCATGAACGTGCCGCCGGGGCGCAGCAGAGACTCCAGGCGATGGAGCCTGCCACCGGTCATTGTAGCTGCGCCGGTATCCGTCATCTGAATGCGCCAGTTGATGGTCGGTGACGTTTCGTACTGGATCTCGCCATTGGCAAGATCGATGCTCAGATCTCGGTAGGAGGCGTAGAAATTGAGAAAGTACTGCTTGATGAACTCGCCCTTGTAGCCAAGAGCAATCACGAAATCCTCAAAGCCATAGGCAGCATAGGCCTTCATGATGTGCCACAGGATTGGCTGCTCTCCAATCTCGACCATCGGCTTCGGTCTGACACCCGTTTCCTCCGCCAGGCGAGTGCCAAAACCGCCGGCCAGCAACACCACTTTCATTACTGATCCCTTCCTCTAGAAAAGTGCCGCCTAAGGCGCCTAGTATGGAATTCGAGCATTTCTTTCACTAAGGACTTGCTCGCAATAATCCGTGAGCGGTAAACCTGAGCGCAAGTATGGTCGTGCCAAGCAATCGACCATCGGCGTTGAAGCATACACTGGCTCGATGGGCGCTTCACAGACAACCCGGATGCGCCGGGTCGAACACGTGAGTCACACCCGGTAACGAGTTGTTAACAATCGTCAAAGGCAAGAGTCTTGCGGCCTCTGGATCGACGCCGATGAACAGTGCTCCGATAGAACCGAGGCCTGCCGTGTCGGCGGTCGCGACCATGTCTGGCGCGGCTTTCACGTTCCTCGCGTGTACGCCCACTTCAATAGCCGCTTGCATGCCTTTACCCTGGCGAAGACCGTCGATTAGAATCCGGTCGCGAGTTCCAACTACGTTGCTCATGCCGGCCCTGTCAAACTGGGATCGCAAATCGGCAGCATCGCGCACCGATAGACTCGCTCAGCGACAATCGGCATCTGCGTCTCCCTGGCAGTATCCAGCGCACAGAACTCGTCGCGTTGCACGACAAAAGTCATGCACTCATGTTTGAATGTATCGACCCTGGGCGGTGCCGAGAATCCGGCAAATGCGCCTGGGACCTCCCATTGAGTTTGCGGAAGGTGAGCGAGATGGGCCGAACCGGTGCCTGGATACACAGCCGCTGGGCCGGTATACGCTGGTTGGGCCCCGAAGCATTCAAAACGTTGCAGTTTGACGAGGTAAGTCTTGTCCAGTTCGCATGAATCCCAGGCAACGTCCAAGCTTGCCTCCGTGGTGATTCCGGCTTACAACGCCGAAAATCAGATAACGGCCTGTGTCGAAGCGCTAGCCAAGCAATCTATTCCCTCGAGCCGATTCGAGATCATCGTCGTTGACGATGGCTCTACCGACCATACCCGGGCGGTGCTCGAGACGTTGCCGGTTAGGACCATCCTGCAGGCGAATCAGGGGCCGGCCGGCGCGAGAAACACGGGCGCGGCGGCGGCAACTGGAGAGTTCATCCTCTTTATCGATTCGGACTGCGTCCCGAGCCCTGATTTCCTCGAGCAGATGCTAAAGCCGTTCGCGAATCAAGACGTAGTCGGGGTCAGCGGCGCGTACAAAACGAAGCAGCGAGCTCTAGTGGCCAGGTTCGCTCAGTTCGAGTTTGAAGAGCGGTACCGAATGCTGGAGAGCCAACCCTTCATCGACATGATCGCCTCGCATGCAGCGGCGTACCGCAGACAGACGTTTATCGAGTCGGGTGGATTCTTGCGCGAACTCAAGATGAATGAGGACGTCGAATTGTCCTATCGCCTTTCTACCCAGTCCGGCAAGCTGGTTTTCAATCCTCTGGCGGTCATTTACCACCTCCATCCTGCGAGTTGCGCACGCTACTTCCGCATCAAAATCGGCCGCGGCTACTGGCGAATAATGGTGTACAAGGAGTTTCCGCAAAAAGCAGTCTCCGACACATACACGCCGCAAAACCTGAAATACCAGGTGATGTCGATCTACTTGCTCGCATTATGCCTGGTGCTTGCACCGCTGATACCGAGTTTATTGTTCGTCGCCGCGGGCGTCTTCACTTTGTCCAGCGCTACCATGCTGCCGATGTGCATGAACGTTGCCAGACAAAGCCCTGGGATGGGCCTTGTTTGCCTGCCGCTCCTCTGGTTGCGCGCGCTGGCGCTGGGGCTGGGCAGCGCTGCAGCCTTGGTAAGGATCGCGTGGGAGGGCTTGCGGGCGAGGCTTCGCTAGACCGTTCGAGCCCGCCGCGGGATGCGAGGTCGAGTGTGCAACGCCACCATTGTCCACTGGTCTGCCGCACATCGATGACTCACGCGGACGCGGCGGCCTCTTGCAAGTCTGGCGCGCGGCCTAAGAGCAACAGGCAGTCACACTTGCCGGGTCACCACGGCCGGATGCAGCGCTAGGCGGCCTATCAGTCAATGAGACGTGCCGCGTCGTAAGACAATCAGATGGACGGAGTTCGGCTGGAGCGTTGTCGTGACAACATGTGACGAACCCTCGATTGTCACCACGTTGCTCGCGATACGTCCGGAATCGGCGCTGGTACGCGCGTTGACGATGTCTCTTATTTTCTGCATCTGCTGCTGATCGCGTTTCGGATCAAGCGATGCTGCTTGCTCAGCAATCGCGGCCCTCTCGGCATAACTGTTTGCATGGTCCTTATCGATCACATATTCCTCGAAGGTCCATTTGCTGTCACCAGTCTTGAGTCCGGTGAGGCCGACGCTAACCTGAGCGACCTGGTGGACGCGTTCCATGGCGCCTCGAGCCACATGGACTACGCCCGTGACTTTCTTCGCAACCTCGCTCGGCAGATCGAGCCCTTCGACGCGAATTGTGCCATCCAGTAGACCCTTGATGAGTTCCTCCTTGCTCCTTCGCGAATTCTTGAGCTGCTTCTTTAACGCGGCTCTATCTTCTTCGCCGAGTGTCCCGCCGTCTATACCGAACGTGTTGTGAACTATGATGCGTCTGGAGGGAATGAAGTTGGCGAGAAGCAGATAAATCGCGTCGTCTTCGACAGTTGCCAGAGCCCTCACAAAGTCATCACCGGTCTCGACAAGCGTTATCTTGCCCTGCATCTTGCTCAAAAGCGCATACGTGTTGTAGACCGGCTTCGCTAGTCCGACGCGGGTAAAAAGCCCTGTTCCCCCGCCAAACGATGCGTTCGCTTTGGTGGCTTTGCTGAACGCAGGGATATCCATCAGTCCGAGATACAGGGGCTTCACGGTGCCATTCTCGACCATGGAAATCACGCCGCTCGCGACGTAAGCGGCTTGAAACTCGCTGTCATTTTCGTGCTCAACCGGCTTCCACTCCGGCCAGTCATTGAGGATCAGTTCTACGCCTGAGTAGCCGAACTCGGACAGCCAGCTGCGAATGTTCTTTTCGGCTACGACCCAGTTTGCCGTGCGGCTTGGAACAGGGCTTGCCGCCGGATAGTCGTGCCAGGTGACCACCTTGACCGGTAGATTCTCGGACGCTGAGAATCGCAGCCAGTTGTACAGCATGGGTTTGCCGCCGTCTGTTGGCAGCGGAGCGAAGGTTACTCGACCGTCCGGCGTGCTCTGTGGGTGGGACTTGTTGAAGTGATCCGTCATCGGAGAAGACGGATTTATGCCGCCGACCTTGGCATTCTTGTCTGCTTGCAGGGCGCCTAGTGCGAAATGTTTGTAGTACTGGTGAAACTCTTGTTCGCTCCCGACCCAGTAGCTTTCGGGTTCATTACCGAGGACGTAGTAGACGTTGCCCTTGGTATCGAGTTCGTTATTGAAGTGATGGACAAACGCACGGATGACTTCTTGCCATTTGACGTAGTCGGATGGCGGAACGCTCTGCCAGATCTTTTCTCCTGCGCCTGTGCTTCCTTCGAAAATGCTCCCTTCATTGTGCGGGTCTGAAGACAACCACCGTGGCATTCCATTCTGAAACACCAGCTGTATCCGCCCGCCGCGAGAAATCGTTTGGGAGACCAGCGGATCGAGCGCAGTCATTCGTCGCTTGATGTCTTCCAGGCTTAGAGAATCTCGCGTGATGCTAGTGGTATCCAGCAATATGTCACCGACGCGTTGTTCGGCAAAGAACTTCGACCAGACATAGGGAGGGATGTATTCGTGGATATAGGCGACTACATTGGTTCGAAGAACTGCATCTGCGGCGCGAGCAGTTGAATTGCTGGCATCCAGTGGGAAATTTATGCGAATCCCGCCCTGCGCGAATGTGGGGAACGAGTTGCTGATAAGAAGCAGGAACGCAATAGATAAGGTCCAGCTGTTGAATACCGAGCATCGATTCATGTTCACTCGAAGGTCCCTCATCTGGAGAATCAGCTGATTGCCGAGAACAGACACAGCAGTGCATCTAATCTGCGAACGATGCGCTCGGCGCCTTGCGCGCGCGCCGCTGCCGCGTTCCGTACCAGGTCATGACCGTGCGACATTTGTTCACGCGGGTCAAGTGTTTGCGGCGAGTGGTCGGTAGTGGACAGGTCGTTTCGAGATGCGTCGTGCGATAGAATCCACAAATGGTGCGCGTCTGGGCTGTCTTGTTCCCGATGATCTCCCCCTGCATATGAACGTTTATGGCCACGTTGGCAAGAGAGGGCGGGGCGCCGCGCGCAGAATCGCCGGACAAGGTAGGCGACTAGCGTTGCGCTGCTGAGTATTTGTGCTGGTCTGCTCAAACACATCACCGCCGTGACGCCGTTCGGATTTCACATTCATGTCAATCGAGCTTCGCACTCTTTTCGACGACCCACGCATACATGTGCTGACGGCGGCAGTGAGCGAAGCAGCTATCGACCGCATCAGTGAGCGCGAAGCGGCCTTCATTGCCAAGGCAGCGCTGAAGCGTAAACGCGAGTTTGCTACAGCGAGAGTGCTGGCCCGCGAGGCATTCGGTCAGCATTTCGCTGTGCGCGATTTTGATTTTCTCAATGCCCCGGATCGCTCGCCACTTTGGCCCGCGGGCGTCACCGGCAGCGTATCCCATTCCGATACGCGGGTATGGATCGCGATTGCTGATGCGGCACTGGGGACAATTGGAATAGACGGTGAGAGTCGTGCCGGGTTGGAGCGTAAGCTTTGGCGGTTGATACTGCGTACCGAAGAGATCGAATACATCGAAAACTTGCCGTCGTCGATACGCGAGCGGCGAGCGTTGACAATGTTCTCGGCCAAAGAGGCTCTTTACAAAGCCCAATATCCGCGGTCCGGCCGGTTCATGGGGTTCCTGGCCCTGCGAGTTCACGTGCACGAGTCCGGCACTCTGGGATATGTGTTTCAAGATGACATTGGGCCCTTTCCAGCCGGCTTCTGCGCCAGTGGGCGTTGGATTGAGGAGGCTGATGTCGTTACGTCTGCCTGGATTCCCGGGCGCCGTGTGGCGTGAGGGTAGCGACGTTTGGTTGCACGTAGGGGTGCGACTCGCAGGACGAGCGTGAGCAAGGATGGGGCAGATCTTGCCTCCCACGGACACACGTCGTGCGGCGGAGGATGCTCGAAACGGAAAAGGAGGTGAGTTACTTTGATGGACACCGATGAGTGGCTGGTCTGTCGTCAGCCGAAACCCCTCGCTGTCAAGCGACTGTTCTGCTTGCCATTCGCAGGTGGGGGAGCGTCTGCGTTTAATGCCTGGTGGCGAGCGATGCCGGCAAGCGTGGAATTGCGTGTCGGGCAG
>JBFWYG010000019.1:0-1663 GCA_050186725.1 Gammaproteobacteria bacterium
TTGATCGCCTGGCCCGCCTGGCGGTTGAAGTAGCTGGACACGCGCTTGCGCAGGCTGCGCGCCTTGCCGACGTAGATCACCTGCTCGCGCGCGTCGTGCATGCGGTACACGCCGGGATCGTTCGGCAGCTCGCGGCAGAAGGCGCGCAGCCGCTCCATGCGTTCTTCGTCGCTCATCGCGCCGCGCCCAGCAGCTCGGCGGCCGTGGCGAACACCGCTTCGAACATCTCGGTGGTGAGACGCCGGGTCTGGGTGTTGTAGCGACTGCAGTGGTAGGAATCGAGCAGGGTGAGATCGCGCGGCGCCAGCGCGTGACGCGCGCCATGGGCAAAACGCCGGTCGCGCTCGCGCAGTCCCAGGGCGCGCAGCGTGGCGACGTGCGCGACCTGCCCCAACGCCACCACCACGCCACCGTCCGGCACGCGGGCCAGGTCGGCGGCCAGGTAGTCGTTGCAGGTGCGGACCTCCGCGGGGGTCGGCTTGTTGGCCGGAGGCAGGCACTTCACCGCGTTGTTGATGCGGCAGTCGACCAGCGCCAGCCCGTCATCGGCGTGCATCGACACCGGCCGCGTGGCGAATCCGTAACGATGCAGGGTCGCGTAGAGCAGGATGCCGGCATGGTCGCCCGTGAAGGGCCGGCCGCTGGCGTTGGCGCCGTGCATGCCGGGCGCGAGGCCCACCACCAGCAGGCGCGCGGTGGGGTCACCGAAGGGCGGGACCGGTCGCGCGTGGTAGTCGGGATGGGCAGCGCGCACCTCGCGCAGGAAGTCCGCCAGCCGCGCGCAACGCACGCAGGTTCCATCGAAAAGCTTGGCCGCGACCGCCCCGTTCATCGTCGCCATGATACGGGGGTCGGGGGCGCGCTTCGACCCCGCGCGCGCGGGGTCAGCTCTCGCGCAGGGCGTCGAGGTCGGCCAGGCCCTGGTCGCGGGCGATGACTGCCAGCTGCACGTCGTTGCGCGCGCCGAGCTTCTCCAGCAGCTGGCGGCGATGGTGGGCGACGGTCTTGGCGGAGAGGTGCAGGCGTTGGGCGATCTCGTCGTGAGAGAAGCCGACGGCGATCTTCTGCAGGACCTGGATCTCGCGCCGCGACAGCGCCTCGACGCCGTGGCGCTGCAGGCGCAGGGAATCACTCGCAGCGATGTGCTGGGCGACGTCGGCGCTGATGTAGCACTCGCCGTCGACCACCGTGCGAATGGCCCGCACCAGCTCCTCGGTGTCGGCGTTCTTGCTCACGTAGCCCGCGCCACCGCAGCGCAGGAACTGCTTGGGATAGGGTCCGCTGACGTACATCGACAGCCCCAGGATGCGCGCCTCGGGATCGACCGCCAGCAGCCGTCGGGTAGCCTCCAGGCCGCCGATGCCAGGCATGTTCAGATCCATCAGGATGACGTCGAAGCGTCGTTCGCGCGCGATGTCCCGTGCCTCTTCGCCGCTCCCCGCCTCCGCCGTCACGTTGAAGTCGGCCACCGCGTTCAGGCGCGCGCTGATGCACTTGCGCACCAGGCGCTGATCGTCGACCAGCAGGATGTCGATCATGCCTCGACCTCCGAGCCGCGCAGCGCGGCGAAGATCAGCTTGAAGGTGCCGGTGAAGCGCGCGGGCTCGCGCGCCAGCCAGTGTTCGATGTCGGCCGGTGACCACCAGCCCCCCTCGATGATCTC
>JBFWYG010000019.1:1763-39533 GCA_050186725.1 Gammaproteobacteria bacterium
GCACCAGCGCCTCGCCGGCATCGAGATGGTTCGGGATGCTGGTCGCGACGCCAAAGCTCGCGGTGACGTTCGGCTTCAGCTTCGAACCGGTGTGCTCCACTTCGAGCGCATCGAACGCCGCGCGCGCGAGATCGGCAAGCTTGAGCGCGGCGGCATGCTCGGTATGGGGCAACAGCACCGCGAACTCCTCTCCACCGACGCGCGCCGGCAGGTCGCCGCCGCGCCGGCAGTAGGACACCAGCGTGCGCGCGAACAGCTTCAGGCATTCGTCGCCACGCTGGTGGCCATAGGTGTCGTTGTACTGCTTGAAGAAATCGATGTCGCACAGCACCAGCGACAGCGGCGCGCGCTCGCGGAAGGCGCGCGACACCTCTTGTTTCAAGCGATTGTCGAAGTAGCGGCGGTTGGCGATGTCGGTCAGTGCATCGATGCCGGACAAGCGCTCCGCGCGGTCCCGCGAGGCGCGCAGCGAGCGCTCGACTTCCATGCGCCGTTCGAGTTCGGCGGCGGTCTTCTCGGCCTGCTTCGTGAGCTGCTGGGCGAGCAACGCGTTCTCGACGCGCAGTCGGATCTGTCGGTCCAGCACGCCGCGCGCCTGGACCATCACCACCCCCTGGTGCACGTAGAGCAGCGCCAGCGCCGCGGCCAGCGCGTAGTGCGCCGGGTCGCGCGTCAGGGTCAGCACCGCGAGGTTGGCGAGCGCCAGCGGCAGTGCCTGGGCGGTGACCGCCGCGATGCTGACGCTGTAAGCGCTGAACGCGGCCAGCGCCATGCCGGCGCCGAGCAGCACCACGGTCACGAGCAGGGTGTCGTCGATGCCGGGCAGCACCGCCGCCGGCGCCAGGCCCCACACGAGCCCGGTGGCGAACAGGAGCGCGTGCAGCAGCCACGTCGGCCCGCGCCGCAGGGCCACGCCCACGTCCGCCGCCCGCGCCACCCAGTGGCGTAGGCCGAGCACCGCGACCAGCGCCAGCCACCAGGCCAGCAGGCGCGGGACCGGCGCGAACTGCGCGTAGAACAACGCGAACGCGGTGCCGGTCACGAAGGTGGGCAGGCTCGCGCCACGCACGCTGCCGAGCAGCAGCAGCCATTGTTCGCGGCGCACTTCGGAGCGCGCGTCGTGCAGGGAATCGGCCGCCTCGACGGGCGTAGGTGCGGAAGTTGACGGGGGCGCGTTCATGAGGGCTCGCAGCCTACCCCTGTCCGGCCTGGGGTGGCCGCGCTCCGACGTGAACAAATGCCACGCCGGAACGCGCGTCGCGTAGCGCGCTCAGCCCGGCAGGCGCGCCGTGCACTTGATCTCGACCGTGAGCCCGGGCATCGCCAGAGACGACACGCCGATGCCGGTCCAGGTCGGCACTCGGTTGGTGAAGTAGCGGTTCTTCACTTCCATGAAGAGCTGCAGGTCACGCATGTCCGTGTGATAGGTCACCATCTCGACCACGTCGTCGAAGGTGGCGCCGGCCGCCTTCAGCACCTTGCCGACGTTCTCGAAGGCCTGGGCGAACTGCGCCTCGCTGCCCTGGATGACCTCGAGGTTCTCGTTCCGCCCCACTTGCCCGGCGATGTAGAGCGTGTCGTCGATGAGCACGCCAGGCGCATAGCGAAAGCGCTGGAAGATGATCTCCATGCCGGGCGGAATGATGTCGCGACGTTCGCGCATGTTCGAGGTCCTCGCTGTGGGGGTGCTCAGGGTTTGCCGTAGCTGGTTTCGATGCTGTCCAGCGGCGACTTCTGGATGCCGTGGCTGGGAATGGGATAGCGCAGGCCCGCGCGGTCGAGCGCGGCGAGGCCGGCGACGATGCCGGGCAGGAAGCTCGGCGGCAGCGCGATCAGCAGTTCGTCGTCCTGCACGCCGCCGAACTTGCGCTCGGCATAGCAGGGGATCGACACCGAGGGTTCGCCGGTGGACAGCGCCCGTCCCCAGGAATCGGCGCAGGCGCTCTCGCCCACCACGGTGAACGCACACTTCCTGTAGCCGGTGTATTGCAGCCCGTTGATGAGCGTGATCATCTGTCCGGGCGTGGCGTAGACGAGGCAGATGTCCGGGTTGTCGATGCGCCGACTGGTAAGCGGCGAGACGGCGATGGCCTGGTAGTCGCCGTGGGAGGCGCAAGTCATGGCTGCCTGGTGCGCGGCGCTGTCTTCCAGCGTGCCGTACCACACGCCCTTCATGCGCTCACCGGAGAGGAACTCCTCGTCCCGCGGCGCGAGCCCGACCACCGCGCCGCATTGCTGGCCCATGAGGTTGTCCATGGTGATGCCGAGCGTCCAGCCGATCCAGCGCGCCTGGCCCACCACCTGGTCCATGGCGAGCTTCTCCGCCGGGTTGGGGCGACGGATGCGCGGCACCGCTTCCATGTCCGCGACGGTGCGGAAGCGTTTCAGTCCGACCGCCATGGTCTTCAGCTTGAGATAGCGATTCAGCGCATTGGTCAGCGCTTCGAAGTCGTAGTCCGCTGCGTCGTTCCAGCAGTTCGGTGCGGCCATGGTCGTGCTCCCCAGCGTGGTCCCGGCCGCGCCGTTTCCAGGCGCAGGCCAAAGGCGTTATCGTGCGTCGACCGATTGTAACCACGCCTCAGGGGGAGTTCGCCATGGGCACTGTCGATTGCAAGATCACCGACGGCATCGCCACCGTCACCTTCACCAACCCGCCCAAGGGTTTCTTCACCACCGACATGGTGGCCCAGACCAGCAAGATCCTCGAGGACCTCGAGAACAGCGATGACGTGCGGGTCATCGTCTTCACCGGCGGCCTGCCCGACGTCTTCATCCGCCACTTCTCGGTCGAGGAGATCATCGAAATGACGGCCGGGCTGAAGGCGCGGCGCGCCAAGGGGCTGGCCGATCCGCGCTTCGCGCGCACCCCGCTGCGCATGCTGTGGGAGAACCTCGACAATTGCCGCAAGCCGACCATCGCCGCGATCAACGGCTTCTGCGGCGGCGGCGGCTGTGAGCTGGCGTTGGCCTGCGACATCCGCCTGGCCGGCCCTGGTGATTACACCATCGGCCAGATGGAGATCCTGGTCGGCATCCTGCCGGGCGCCGGCGGCACCACGCGCCTCGCACGACTCGTGGGTCCGGGCAAGGCGCTGGAATGGGTGCTGCGCGGCCGCACCTTCACGCCCAAGGAGGCGGCGGCCGAGGGCCTGGTGCATCACTACATCGACGGCGACGTGCTCGCCGCGGCGCACGCCATGGCGCGCGAGTTCCTGGACAAGCCGGCCGCCGCGCTCGCCGCCATCAAGCAGGTGATCCGCTCGAGCTGGGGCAAGACCACGGCCGACGGCGTGGACGAGGAAGGCGACCTGTTCGCCAACGTCATCGGCGGCTCGGACCGCGCGCTCGAGATGATGAAGGACTACGTGGCCAACGGGCACAAGCTGCAGAAGTTCTGAGAGCTGAGGGACAGACCCCGTACGGGGTCTATCCCTGCCCTGGCTACCGCTCTGGAATGGAATGGCGGGTTGAAACCCGCCCTACAGGGAGACTCCGTTGTAGGGCCGATTTCAATCGGCCATGCACGGCACTTCGATACGCTGTGCATGGCGGGTTGAAACCCGCCCTACATGGGATGCGTTGTTGTAGGGCCGATTTCAATCGGCCACGCACGGCGTCCTGTCAGGCCGTGCATGGCGGGTTGAAACCCGCCCTACAGGATCTCTCCATCGACGTAATACCAGCGCCCGTCTTCGCGCACGAAGCGGCTCGCTTCGTGCAGCCGATGGCCGCGGCCGGCGACGCGATAGCGCGCGACGAATTCCACCGTCGCGCGCTCGCCGTCCGGCGCGTGCTTCTTCACCGTCAAGCCCAGCCACTTCGGCGCCGGTCCCTCGCGATCGAGATGCGCGGGGCGGGTGCGCGCGTGCCAGGTAGCGAGCAGGTAGTCATGCCGCGCTTGCACGAAGGCGCTGTAGCGCGAGCGCATGAGCGCCTCGGCGCTCGCGGCGGGCGCGCCTTCGTGCAGCGGTCCGCAGCAGACGGCGTAGGCGCCGCCACCGCAGGGGCAAGCCTCGTCCACGTTCACGGCCGCTGACGATAGATGCGATCGAAGCGCCGCTCGAGACGCAGGTTGGTGCCGCGGATCTGATCGACCACGCTCTTCGCCCAATCGAAATACTCTTGCCTGCGTGCCAGCGACCAGCCGTCCGGCGGGTGGGCAATCATGTCGCGCAGGTTGGCGATCTTGTCGGCCAGCTTGACCAGCTTGGCGCCATGGGTGGAACGCGCGGCGCGCGACACCTGCAGGCGTTTGCGCGCGCGCTTGTGCAGCCACTTGGTGTCGGTCACCTCCATCACCATGTCGGCGACCCGCGCGCCGAAGCGTCCGCGCAGTTCCTCGTAGCTGGTCTCGGTGTCTTCCACCGTGTCGTGCAGCAGCGCGGCGGCGATCACCCGCGCGTCGTCCACGCCGCCCTCGTTCAAGAGGATATTGGCGAGCGTGATCGGGTGATTGATGTAGGGCGAGGCATCCGCGTCCTTGCGTCGCTGGTTGCGATGCTTGTGCGCCGCGAAGTCGGCGGCGCCCAGCACCAGCGCGAGATCCTTCGCCGGCAGACCGGCGAGCGCCCCGGCGCCGCGCGAACCGCCCGCGCTCACAGGTGCGCGCGGTACCAGCCGAGCGCGGCCTCGGCGGCGGCGTCCTGCAGGTCCATGTAGACGTCGTAGTGGCGGCAGTCGAAGGTGACGAGTTGCTTGGGTTCACCGCCGGTGGCGAACGCACCCTCCTGCCACGCGGTGGGCGTGGTGGTGTCGCGGCCGGCGACGATCATCATGAGCGGCGTCGGGGCGATGGACGGGATGAAGCGCTCGGGCTCGTAGCTGCGCAGCAGATCGAAGGAACGCAGCGTGAGCTCGTTGCGATAGCGACCCTCCGTATCCTTGCGCGCCACCCACTCCGCGGTCTCCGAACCCTTGGTCGCGGCGGCCGTCACCGCCGGCGGCGCGCCGCGTCGGCGCGCGTCGCGGTCGGCGTCGAGCCGCGCGAGAAAGGCCGCGCGCTTGTCCGCCGGCACCCAGGACTCGAAGGTCCGAGCGCCGCTGGTCAAGGGCACCTGCGAGACCACGCAGCGCACGCGGCGGTCGAGCGCGCTCACGGTCAGCACGTGGCCGCCGGCGTAGCTCGTGCCCCACAGGCCGAGGCGTTCGCCGTCGATCTCCGGCAGCGTGCGCGCGAAGGAGATGGCGTCGCGCATGTCGGCGACCTGGCGCCACGGATCGGTCTCGCCACGCGGGAAGCCACCGCTGCGGCCCCAGTTGCGATGGTCATAGGCAAAGCACGCGTAGCCGCCGGCGACGAAACGCTCGGCGTAGCCCGCGAGATCCAGGTCGACGATGCCGGACAGGCCATGGGCGAGCACGACGACCGGGTGCGGTCCCTCGCCCGCGGGTTTCATCAGCCAGCCGTAGAGCGCCGTGCCCTCGACCTCGAAGTTGAATTCCTGCTTGTCCATCACACCCTCAGCGCTGCTTAAGTTCGACCAGGATGGCGCGGTACTCGTCGCCCGCGTTGCGCGCGGTCTCGATGTGCCCCTTGGGCACGAGGTCCGCCGTGCCAGGACGTGGGCGATAGGTGAAGTGTTCACCCAGCGCGCCGCCGGTGCCGTCGTGGAAGTCCACCTCGAAGGGTCCCTCGCCACGCACGTTGACCAGGAAGTAATCGTGGGTGTGCTCGTGCTTCTCGAGGGTCGCGCCGGCCGGCACCACCTGGTTCCACACGCGCACGTAGTCGTCTTCGTAGAGGATGCGGGTCGCGATGGGCGCGAGCCCCTCGCTCTTGCTGGAATCGCTCATGGTTCACCTCCCCGGTACCAGTCGCTCGTCCCATTCTGCCAGAGCCGTCCCGCCGCGGTCGCCACCCGCGCTATAGTGGCCCGGTCACGGTGATCGGAGGGAGGGTCGCGCATGACGGCAGGCACGGGGCTCAGCATCGCCGTGGTCGGCGGATCCATCGCCGGCTGCACGGTCGCCATCGAACTCGCGCGACGCGGCTGCGCGGTGACCCTGTTCGAGCGCTCGGGGGAGGAGCTGAAGGACCGCGGCGCCGGCCTCGGCGTGCCGGACTCGGTCATCGCGACCTTCGCCAAACGCGACCTGGTGGACGCCGACCTGCCCTACTTCCCCGCGCCCGCCTTCCTGCGCATCCGCCGCTCGGCCGCCGAGCCGCGCTACGGGCATCTCGCCTGGCGTCAGCCGGCCAAGCTGGCGGCGATGAACTGGGGCGGGCTGTACCGCAACCTGCGCAAGCGCGTGCCGGACGGCGTGTACCGCACCCGGCGCCAGGTGGTCGGCCTGACCCAGCAGGACTCGCAGGGCGTGGTGCTCAGCTTCGCCGACGGCGAGCAGGCGCGCTTCGACCTCGTGGTGTGCGCCGACGGCTATGCCTCGCTCGGCCGCCAGACCCTGTTCCCCGACGTCAGGCTGAACTACGCCGGCTACGTGCTGTGGCGCGGCAGCCTGCCGGAGGCGGCGCTGTCCGAATCGCCGCCGCTCGAGACCGGCATCCGCTGCGTGGGCTACGACGGCGGCCACGGCATCTTCTACTTCGTGCCGGGCGCCGACGACTCGGTGGCGGTCGGCCATCGACTGGTCAACTGGGGCGTCTACGTGCCGGTGCCGGCGGCCGAACTCGACACCTTCATGACCGACAAGACCGCGCGCGTGCACCAGGGCTCGCTGCCGCCCGGCATGATGCCGCTTGCCACCGAGCAGGCGCTCAAGGCGCGCATCATGCCGGTGATGCCGGACTACTACGCGGACATCCTGGCCAAGAGCCCGGACACCTTCGCCTACGCCATCTACGACTGCCAGGTGCCGGCCTACCGCGTCGGCCGCATCTGCCTGGCCGGCGACGCGGGGGCCTTCGCCCGCCCCCATACCGGCGCCGGCGCGCTGAAGGGCATCAACGACGCCATCGCGCTCGGCGACGCGCTCGCCGCCCACGATGACCTCGACGCGGCGCTGGACGCGTGGAACGCCGAACGCACCGCCGCCAACAACGAGCTGGTGCGCTTCGGCAACCAGCTCGGTCGCGCCTTCGTCACCGAGATCCCCGACTGGTCCTGCATGGACGCGCCGGCCATGGAAGCCTGGTACAACGAGGCCGTGACCATCCCCTCGGAGTATCTCGCCGCGCGCGGCTGAGCCCGCGCTCCCGCGGCGCGCGGCATGGGCGATAATCCGGGGCCTGAAAGCCCTCGGATCCCGCATCGATGTCGACCAACGCCCAGATACTCGCCGCCGTGCCGCTGTTTGCCCTGCTCGACGAACAGGAGCGCGCGCTGCTCGCCGAGCGGGTCAAAGAGGTGCGCTTCGACGCCGGCGAGACGATTTTCCACTACGGCGATCCGGGGGACTCGATGTACGTCATCGTCGCCGGCACGGTCGGCCTCACGGTCAAGACCAAGACCGGCGAGAACATCGTGCTGGAATCGCCCGACACCGGGGATTTCTTCGGCGAAATCTCGCTCCTGGACGAAGGCCCGCGCACCGCGACCGCCACTGCGTCCACCGCGGTGGAGGCGCTCATGATCGATCGCGATGACCTGGATGAACTGTTCCGCCTGCGGCCGACCGCGGCACTGGACGTGCTCGCCGCCACCGGCCGGCGCCTGCGCTACGCGTCGGTGCTGTTGCGCAACGCCGCGACACGCAATCCGAACGAGGACCTGGAGGATCGCCGCAGCTTCGTCATGAAGGCCGCCGACTGGATCGCGGCCTGGACCGGCAGCCTGCAGTTCCTGGGCCTGCACATCCTGTGGTTCGGCGCCTGGCTCGGCTGGAACACCCTGGTCCCCGAGGCGCGGCGCTTCGATCCCTTTCCCTTCGGATTTCTCACCCTGGTGGTGTCGCTGGAGGCGATCATCCTCTCGGTGTTCGTGCTGCTGAGCCAGAACCGCCAGGTGGAGCGCGACCGCGTCCGGAACGATGTCGAGTACGACGTGAACCTCAAGGCCGAGATGCAGATCGCCCACCTGCACGAGAAGTTCGACGAGAACTACGCCGAGATGCACAAGCGCCTCGAGCGCATCGAGCAGCGGCTCGGCACACGCGGCCCGGCAAGCGCGGCGACGCGCTGAGCGACCCACCCCATCGGGTCGGGCGCGCTGGTGTAAGCTCGCGCCGGGGCGCGCGCCGCGGCAGGCGGCCCCTCATCCATTCGCAACTCGCAACGGACAGGACCATGAGCATCAAGGGCAAGGCGTACATCGCCGGCATCTACGAACATCCGACGCGCAAGGCCGAGGGCATCCCCATCGCGCAGCTCCATGCCGAAGTGGCCAAGGGCGCGCTGGAGGACGCCGGACTCGGTCTGCGCGACGTCGACGCCTATTTCTGCGCGGGCGACGCGCCCGGCCTGGGCGGGCTGTCCATGGCCGACTATCTCGGCCTCGACGTGCGCCACACGGACACCACCGAGACCGGCGGCTCGTCCTACCTGCTGCACGTGAGCCACGCGGCGCAGGCGATCGCCGCCGGCAAGTGCAAGGTGGCGCTGATCACGCTGGCCGGCAAGCCGCGCACCGGCGGCGCGCCGCCCGGCCGGCCACCTATGGCGGTACAGCCGCCGGACCTCGCCTTCGAGGGACCGTTCAAACCGACGGTGCTGAACATCTACGCGATGGTCGCGCGCCGGCACATGCACGACCACGGCACGACCGCCGAGCAGCTCGCCTGGATCAAGGTCGCGGCCTCGCACCACGCCCAGCACAATCCGCACGCGATGCTGCGCGACGTGGTGACGGTGGAGGACGTGGTCAATTCGCCGGTGGTGGCCGATCCGCTGCATCGTCTCGACTGCTGCGTGGTCTCCGACGGCGGCGGCGCGATCGTGGTCGTGGCGCCGGAGGTAGCCGCGCAGCTGAAGCGGCCCAAGGTGCGCGTCATCGGCGCCGGCGAGGCCATCAAGCACATGCGCGGCGGCAAGGTCGATCTCAGTCACTCGGCCGGCCAGTGGTCGGCGGCCAAGGCCTTCGAGGAAGCCGGCGTGAAGCCGGGCGACATCAAGTACGCCTCGCTCTACGACAGCTTCACCATCACCGTGCTCATGCAGCTCGAAGACATCGGCTTCTGCGCGCGCGGCCAGGGCGGCCGCTTCGTCGCCGACGGCGGGCTCATTTCCGGTGTCGGCAAGCTGCCGTTCAACACCGACGGCGGCGGCCTGTGCAACAACCACCCCGGCAACCGCGGCGGCATGACCAAGGTGCTGGAAGCCGTGCGTCAGCTGCGCGGCGAAGCGCACCCGGCGGTGCAGGTGAAGAACTGCGATCTCGCGCTCGCCCACGGCACCGGCGGATTCCTCGGCACGCGCCACGGCAGTGGCACCCTGATTCTCGAGAGGGCCTGAGCGATGAACGACAAAGCCAAGGACGCCTTCAGCGCCGACACTGCGCTCGAGGCCTACTGGAGCGCGGCCGCCGAAGGCCGGCTGCTGCTGAAGAAGTGCGAGGACTGCGGCGAGGTGCACTACTACCCGCGACCGCTCTGTCCGTTCTGCATGAGCGCCAACACCACCTGGCTCGAAGCCGGCGGCGAGGGCGAGATCTATTCCTGGTCGGTGGAGCGTCGCGCCTCGCCGCCCTACGCCATCGCGTTCGTCACGCTGCCGGAAGGACCGACCTTGCTGACCAACATCGTCGACTGCGACCTGGACGCGCTCAGCGTGGGACAGAAGGTGAAGCTCGCGTTCGAGACCCGCGAAGAGCGGCCGGTGCCGGTGTTTCGGCTGGCCTGAGACGAAAGCCGTACATGGCCGATTGAAATCGGCCCTACAGCGGATGCGCGCCTTGCTCCGCACTTGTAGGGCGGGTTTCAACCCGCCATTCATTCCAGAGCGCGGATTGAAGGTGATGGGACGGACCCCGCACGGGGTCTGTCCCAGCATGCGGACCGCTCAGGCCGCCGCGGCCTCCTCCGGCACCAGCAGCCGATTCATGTCGACGAAGGGCCCCGCGCTCAAGGTCTCGCGCAGCGCGCGCCACGGCTCGGGATCGTTCACTGCGAGATCGTAGAGCGCGCGTGACACCTCGACCTCCTCCACTGGCGTCTCGCTCGCGCCGACGTACCACACGAAGCGCAGCACATCGTCATCGCCGAGACTCTCGAAGCGCAGTTCGGCGTCGTCCGCGAGCGGCGTCTCGTCCAGCGCACGCAGCAGCAGCACCTTCACGTACTCGACCGTCACGTCATCCAGCCCGGCGGCCTCGATCAGCAGCTTCTCGCGCAGCGCGCTCCAGCCGAACACCACGCGCACGGTGAGCGTGTCGCCCACCGCCTGTGCCGCCTCGCTGGCCTTGTCGCCGTAGTTGTCGTCGAACAGCACGCGCGCGGCGGCCTCGAAGTCAGACCACTGCGCCACGTCCGTGACCGCCTTGGCGAGGATCCACTGGTTGCGCCGGATGTCCAGGTAGGCGAGATGGGGTTCGGGACGAAACACCTGCCCACAGTTCTCGCAGGCAAAGCGTTGATAGCTGCGCTCGAGGATCGCGTCGCGCAGGTCGGGACGCCGCGTGGCGTTCAGCGTGAACGCGATCTCGACCTGCTGCGGGGTACCGCAGGCCGGGCAGGTGACTTCCTGTTGTTCGAACAAAGACATCTGGATCGTTCCTCGTGGATGGGAGGCGGGCTCAGCCCTGCTTCTTCGGCGCCCGCTTGCCTTCGTCGCTCTTAAGGTACTTCGCGACGACGTGCTTGGACGGCAGCTTGCCGATGTGATGCGCGGCATAGGCCTCGGCGAACCACTCGCCCGGCGCGCGGAACTGGTAGTTGACGATCAGGTCGCCACGCGCGGCGAGGTCATAGCTCCACCAGGAACTGGTGTAAGCCTGCTGGTAGACCCGTCCCTTCACCGCGTATTTCTTCGCGCCCGAGTCGCCCTGGTCCCATAGCCCGCTCTCGCCGCCGGACATGACCACGTTCTTGATCCAGTCCACCGCCTTGTGTTTGGCCAGCGCCTTGAAGTCTGGCTTGGGCGGCGCGCCCTTGCTGAAGTCCACGCCACCGCCAAAACTCTTGTACACCGCGTCGGGCGCCTCGCCCGTCATGCCGATACGCTTGCAGCACTCGGCGTACATGTTGCGGATCTCGATGGCGCCGGCCTTGCTGTAGGCGATCTGCACCGTCTTCCACTCGGCCTTGAAGTTCTCGGTGAGGTCGTTCAGCGTGAACTGCTCGTCGCCCTTGGGCGCGGCGACGCGGCGGAAGTCGATCGCAGCGGCGATCGCCGGATGCGAGGTGAATTCCCCCAGGGTCTTGGGCAGGGCCTTGGCTATCTCCATGGACGCGTTCCAGGTCTCGTCCAGGCTTGTGCCCTGGTCACCCCCCTCGCCTTTCTTGACCTTCGCCGGCTTGCCCTTGGCGCTGTCTTCGAGAAAGGCACGCAGGAAGGCATGGGGCGCGCCGGCGAAGTCGGCGTAGAAGCCGAGCGCTTCACCGGCGATCTTCAGCACTTCTTCACGGCTGCTGGGTTCCCAACCACCGTGATCGGGCTGCTTGCCGTGGGTGTCCATGTAGCCCGTCTTGTCATCCACCGCATGGGCGACTTCGTGGTAGGCGAAGTCCTGAAACTCGTCGACGATCAGCGATCCCTTGCCGGTGTGGTGGATGTTGTTGATGGTGTGCTTGACGTTGTTCACCATGCCGCGCGGGCCGCTGGTCTGCTTCAGATTCAGCACCACCGACTGGTCGCTCGAACGGTAGAAGCTCGCGTCGTCGTTGCGGTTGCGGCGCAGATTCTTGAACGACGGGTTGTCGACCACGTGGCCGGGCGGCAGACCATCGAGCAGGCTGTAGAGCTTGGGCAGGATCTTCGACGAGTAGACCGGCTCGTTGACCGCGGTCTTGCACTTCGGGCACTTGGTGCCGACCGGTTCGGCGCTCGGTCCACACTCGCAACGCTTGGAGTGATCGAGCTGGATGCCGAAACGCGCCTGCAGCGCGCCCATGGCGAGCTTCTTCTCGGCCGGCGTGCTGGCCGTGCCGCCCATCTTCTTCACCGCCTCGTCGACCGCCTTGCGCACCTTGGGGATGGCGTCTTCCACCTCGGTGATGGCGTCCATCAGGTCGACGTAGTTCACCGCCAACATGCCCTGCAGGCCGCGGCAACGCCCACCCACGCCTTCGAAGTGCTTGATGACATCGCGCAGCCCCGGCGGCGGCGGGTCGCCGTAGTCCTTGCGATCGATGCTGGTCATGATGGCCATGAGCGGCTGGCGTATGCGCTCGAATCGTTCCTCGGCGGTCTTGATGACGTCGGCCAGGGCCTCTTTCGCTTCCGTGACGCCCTCGTCCAGGCGGGTCTTGGCGAGGTCGAAGTCGCCGTCGTTGCCGAGCGCCACCGCGAGGTTGCGCAGCGTCCGCGCGGACTCGACCTTGGTCTGCTTGTCCTTGGGCAGTTTGGCCTTGTCGAGCATTGCGTAGGCGACCTTGGCGACGCCGGTGGTGACGGTGGCGTTGAAGCTCTGCCACTTGCTGGTATTCGTCTTGACCGCGTCGATACCGACATTCAAGGCTTCGAGGCTGGCGTTTGCCTGCTTCCGCGTGAGGTCGGTCGCGCTGCGCAGTCGCGTGGCGTCATCGAAGTCGCTCTTCAACCGTTCCTGCGCGCGCTCCACCGCGCGGCACACCGGCTTCAGCGTGAGGTGCTTGTTGACCTCGGACTGGAGCTGGTCGAAGGCCTGGTGATAGGTCGCGGGATCGAATTCGCGGTTGCGGCCCATCAGGCTCTCGCCGCCCTGCTGATGCGGGCCTGTGGCCTTCTGCCAGGTGCTGGTCGGGGGTTGCCCGCCACGCTGTTCGCGCAATGAACCGAGCACCAGCGATACGGCGGTGGAACGCCTGCGAGGGGAAGGGTTATCGTCGGAACCAAGGGCCATCTGCGTCTCCGTGGGCATTCAAGTGCAAGGGGCCACCGCCGACGTAGACGTCTGCCGTCCGACATCCCAGTCAACGCGTGCAACACCAAGGTGTCGGTCGATGGACGCCGCGTCAGGTCATGGGCCGCGGCTGGCAGCTACTCTGCCTTGCGACGTGGAGGCAGGCAAGGGTCGGGGAGGAGGACGAAGGCTCGCTGCGCGTGCGCACTGAGATGGCAGTATTGGCGGAGAGGGTGGGATTTGAACCCACGAAGGATTTTAACCCTTGCCGGTTTTCAAGACCGGTGCAATCAACCGCTCTGCCACCTCTCCGAGCGGCTGCAGTCTAGCAAACGCGGCGCTCAGTAGTCGCTGCGCCGCGGGGTGGAATAGCTGTCGCCGGGCAGCACGAAGGGTGGCGTGCGACCGACCAGGGCTTCGATGAGCGCGAGTTCGTCGTCGGTATGATTGATGAAGGGCGCGGGCCGCAGGCGGTCGGCGCCGGCGCCGCCGGCCAGCACGTAGCGCGCGGCGTCATGGTGGCGCGAGACCACGGTCTCGCTGACCGCGGTGTCGTCGGTCGCGCCGATCACGGTCTCGCCGTAGCAGGTGCAGACGTAGCTTCGGTCAGGTTCCGACTCGACGTAGAGGCCGGTGCCGCGGATGCCGATGGTCGCGACCGGCGTGCGCACCTGGTGGCGGGTCTTGCCGAACACCGAGAGCAGCTTGCCGGTGACGAGTCGCAGGGCCTCGACCATGAACTCGCGCGGCGCGGGGGCGAGTTCGAGCTCGCTGCCACCGCGCAGGATGAAGGCGTCCTGGCCGACCACGAACACCACGCGGCCGCCGGCCTTGGTCACGACGCGATCGCCGGCGCGGATCGGCGTGTCGATAGTGGCCGGCACGCCGTTGACGGTGACCTCGCCGTCGAGCAGGTAGATGGAGCGCCCGGCGGGCAACGGCGCCGGGCGTCTGCCCAGCACCTCGGCGGCGAGCGGCCCGGCCGTCGCGTAGGCACCGGCCGCCAGCGCGCGCACCAGGAGCGCCCGGCGTCGCTCGTCCGCGTTCGATCGTTCCGCCATGTCCGTGTCCGCCTGTGCCGCGCTCGCGAGCGTCGGCCGAGTATGCTTAACTCGGGCTCTCCGTCGCAATGCAGGTCGCGCTCGACGTGCTCGGAAGCCAATCCCGCCGCTGCCTCGTTAGCACGCTCTGGGCCACCCTGTTCGCCTGTCGACTGACGGGCGCGGACGCCGCGCCCCCCTACTTCGATGCCGAAGTCTCCTACGTGCACGACGACAACCTGGGGCGTGCCGCCCGCGGACGGGACACGGTGGACGACGATGCGCTGCTCGCGCGCGGCGGCGTCAACTGGCTCGCGCCGCTGTCCGCGCAGAGCGGTCTGCGCGCGGGCCTAGGCGCGAGCTACCAGCGCCAGGCGCGCTGGAGCGACTTGAGCCGCGCCGAGGTGCAGGGGGACCTCGTCTTCCGCCACAAACCCTTCGCGACCTACGCGGGCCCGTGGTTCGAAGTGGCGCTGGCGGGCGCGGTGAGCCAGTTCCAGGACAGCGCGCTGCGCGACGGCGGGCGGGTGAGCAGCGAGTTCGCCACCGGCAGCGCGCTCACCGACCGCCTCGCGCTCCGCCTCGGCTATCGCTACACCCTGCAGCGCGCGTGGCGTGAAGCGGTGTTCGACGGCGATCAGCATCGGGTCTACCTGAACGTCGATGCGCGGGTCGCGGAAATGACCGTCTACGGCACGGTCGGCTGGCAGCACGGCGACGTCGTATCGGTCAGCGGCGACGGGGCGCTGCCGCGCGACAGCGCCATCGCCCAGGCGGCCGACCCGGCGTTCAGTGACGGCCGCCATCCGCGCACCGCCTACCGCCTGGAGGCCGACACCTGGACCGCGGCGGCGGGTTTCAACCTGCCGCTCGCCGCGGGCCTCGCCTTCGACGCCTCGGTCGGCTGGTTCGACGCGGATGCCGATGCCGGCGCCCGTTACCGCGGCTGGCGGGTGATGGCGGGGCTGCTGTTCCGTCGTTGAAGCGCGCTCGGCGGGTCGCCGGCGAACTGATCGCCGAACCCGTGGTCGCATTGCTGACACCGTGCGGCCGAGCGACCTAAGTCCCGACAGCCATTGGGGGATTAGTTGTAATTTCGTCGTCTGGCCCTATTATCCGGTGAAGCTTCCGGGCGCGACCGCAACTGCGGGCGTGCCGCGTGCGACCAAAGGAGAGAGAAATGCCTACCCCGATTGCCACCCTGCGCACGGCTTCGAGTGCCGTCGTCTCGACCAACAAGCTCATCCGCAACACCTACCTGCTGCTGTCGATGACATTGCTGTTCAGCGCGCTCACCGCCAGCCTGTCGGTCGCGCTCAACATGCCGCCCATGACCTACCTGGTGTCGTCCGTGGTCGCCCTGGCGCTGGTCTGGTTCGTGCTGCCGCGCACCGCCAACTCCGCCGCGGGCCTCGGCGTGGTGTTCGCCTTCACCGGCCTGATGGGCTTTGCGCTCGGGCCGATGCTGACGATGTACCTGTCGCTGCCCCAGGGGCCGCAGCTGGTCGCCACCGCGCTCGGCGGCACCGGCGCCATCTTCCTCGGCCTGTCGGCCTACGCGCTCACCACGCGCCGTGACTTCAACTTCATGGGCGGCTTCCTGTTCGTCGGCATGCTGGTGGTGCTGGGCGCGTCGCTGCTGAACATCTTCCTGCACATCCCCGCGATGTCGCTCGCAATCTCGGCGGTGGTGGTGCTGCTGATGAGCGGCTTCATCCTGTTCGATACCAGCCGCATGGTGAACGGTGGGGTCGACAACTACATCGTCGCCACCGTGCAGCTCTACATGAACATCTTCAACTTGTTCGTGAGCCTGCTGCAGATCCTCGGCATCACGCGCGACGAATGAGCGGTCGACGGGAGAGCGCGGCCTCGCGCTCTCCTGTCACCCCGCGCGGTGCCCACCTTCTGCGGTGGACGCCCAAGACTCCATGGATCTCCTCAGCATCCTCTCGGCTGTCTTCATCGCCATCATGATCGCGCTGCTGCTGCCACGCGCGCGGCAGATGCTGACGAATTCCCCACCCGCACAGCGCGGCGACTGGCAGTCGCTGCTGCTGCCGCTGCTGGCGGTGGTGGGCTTCGTGCTGCTCCTGATGAAGCTGGTCTGAGCCGCGCTCAGCGCGGCGGCGTCAGCCGCTCAAGCCCGCCCATGTAGGGCTTGAGCGCCTCCGGAACGAGCACGCTGCCGTCCGCCTGCTGGTAGTTCTCGAGCACCGCTATCAAGGTACGACCCACCGCCAACCCCGAGCCGTTCAGGGTGTGCAGCAGCTCCGGCTTGCCGGTCGCGGGATTGCGCCAGCGGGCCTTCAGGCGCCGCGCCTGGAAATCGAGGAAATTCGAGCAGGAGGAGATCTCCCGGTAGCGCTCCTGCGCCGGCAGCCACACTTCGAGGTCGTAGGTCTTGGCGGCGGAGAAGCCGAGGTCGCCGGTACACAGGGTGATCACGCGATACGGCAGGTTCAGCCGCTGCAGGATCACTTCGGCGTGACCGGTGAGTGCTTCGTGGGCGGCCCAGGACTCTTCCGGGCGCACCAGCTGCACCAGTTCGACCTTCTCGAACTGGTGCTGGCGAATCATGCCGCGCGTGTCCTTGCCGTAGGAGCCGGCCTCGCTGCGAAAGCAGGGGCTGTGGCACACGTAGCGCGCCGGCATCTGCGCGTCCTCCAGGATGCTGTCCTGGGCGAGATTGGTGACCGGCACTTCGGCGGTGGGAATGAGGAAGAAGCCCTGGGTCGGGATCTCGAACAGGTCTTCCTTGAATTTCGGCAGCTGGCCGGTGCCGCGCATGCTTCGCGCGTTCACCATGAAGGGCACGTAGACCTCGCGGTAGCCGTGCTCGCGCGTGTGGATGTCGAGCATGAGCTGGATGAGCGCGCGCTGCATGCGCGCCACGTCGCCGGACAGCACGGCGAAGCGCGCGGCGGCGATCTTGGCGCCGGCCTCGAAGTCGATGCCGGCGAGGAGCTCGCCCAGTTCGACGTGATCGCGCGGCGTGAAGTCGAACGCGCGCGGCGTGCCCCAGCGCCGTTCCTCGCGATTGTCGTCCTCGCTGCGGCCATCGGGCAGCGAGGCGTCGGGCAGGTTGGGCAGGCCGAGGGCGAAGGCCTCGAGTTCTTCCTGCACGGCCTCGAGCGCCGCCTGGCTGGTCTTCAGTTCCTCACCGAGTCGCGCGACCTCGGCCCGCACCGCGTCGATGTCCTCGCCCCGCGCCTTCGCTTCGCCAATCGACTTGCTGCGCCGGTTGCGCTCGGCCTGCAGGCTCTCGGTGGCGGTCTGGTGCTGTTTGCGCGCCGCCTCGAGGCGGGCGAGCGTGTCCGTGTCGAGTTCGAAGCCGCGCCGCGCGAGGGCCGCGCGCACGGTGTCGACATTGGCGCGAAGGAGTTGGGGGTCGAGCATGGCAGATCCTGTGTGCTGAGAACGCGACGACGCGCCGGCCGGCCGGCGCGGGCGCATGATACCAATCCGCCACCCGGACTGCCCCGCGGCGAGAGCGCTCCGCTAGAATCGGGGCGCGCCCCACACACGAGCCGGGGCGGGATGTCGCGTCATGAGTCTTGCCTCCCTGCTGGCGGTGTTCGTCGGCGCCGGCCTGGGCGCCTGCCTGCGCTGGTGGCTGTCGCTGCACCTGAACCCGCTGTTCCCGAACCTGCCCTTCGGTACCCTCGCCGCCAACCTGCTGGGCGGCTACCTGGTCGGCTTCGCGGTCGTGGCGTTCAGCCTCAAGGTGCAACTGCCGCCGGAGTACCGGCTGCTCGCGATCACCGGCTTCCTCGGCGGACTGACCACGTTCTCCACCTATTCCGCCGAGGTCGTTGGCCTGCTCGAGAAAGGCCAGTTCGGTTGGGGGTTGCTGACGGCGGGCGTGCATCTCTGCGGCTCGCTCGGCCTGACCGCGCTCGGCATGTACACCGCCCGATGGTGGTGGCGCGGCGCCGTGTAGGTCGGGCTTCAGCCCGACATTCGATTCCAGCGCGCGCGCCGCAGATTCGAGACGAATGGCGGGTTGAAACCCGCCCTACAAGGCGGCTTCGAGCAATTCGGCGCCGTTGTAGGGCCGGTCTCAACCGGCCATGCGTGGCGCTTCGGATGAATCGACGAGTGTCGGACTGAAGTCCGACCTACAGGTTTCGGAGTCTCTTCAGCTTTTCGCCTATCTGGATCTCGAGCCCGCGGTTGACAGGCTCGTAGTACACGCGCTCGCCCATCGTCTCGGGGAAATAGGTCTGGCCCTGGGCCACGCCATCGGCCTCGTCGTGGTCATAGCGATAGCCCTTGGCGTGGCCCATGCTGCGCGCGAGCGCGGTGGGCGCATTGCGGATGTGGGCCGGCACCGGATCGGAGCCGCGGTTTCGCACTTCGTCCATGGCACGGTTGAAGGCCATGTACACCGCGTTGCTCTTCGGCGCGCAGGCGCAGTACACCAGCGCCTGCGCGAGCGCGAGTTCGCCTTCCGGTGAACCCAGGCGGCGAAAGCTCTCCCACGCATCGACCGCGAGCCCGAGCGCGCGTGGATCGGCGTTGCCGACGTCCTCGCTCGCCATGCGCACGATGCGGCGCGCGATGTAGGCCGGATCGGCGCCGCCGTCCAGCATGCGCGCGAACCAGTACAGCGCGGCGTCGGGATTGGAGCCGCGCACCGACTTGTGCATGGCCGACATCTGGTCGTAGAAGTCGTCCTGGCGCTTGTCGAAGCGCCGCACTTCGGCGCCCTCCACCGCCATGCGCAGATGCTCACTGGTGATCTCCGGCCCGTCGGCCAGTGACAGCGCGAGTTCCAGCAGGTTGAGCGTGCGCCGCGCATCGCCATCGGCGACCTCGGCAAGGCGTGCGCAGAGCGCCGGTTCCATGCGCGCGCCGGCGGCGGCCAGCGCGCGCTCGATCACCTGGCGCAGGTCGGCCGCGTCCAGCGCGCGCAGCGCGTAGACCCGCACGCGTGACAGCAGCGCGTTGTTCAGTTCGAACGCCGGGTTCTCGGTGGTCGCGCCGATGAAGGTGATGGTGCCGTTCTCGATGTGCGGCAGGAAGGCGTCCTGCTGCGCCTTGTTGAAGCGATGCACCTCGTCGACGAACACCGCGGTGGCACGGCCTTCGGCGCGCCACTGCTCGGCCTGCTCGACCGCGGCGCGAATGTCCTTCACGCCGGACAGCACGGCCGAGAGCGGCAGGAACTCGGCCCGCGCATTCACCGCGAGCATGCGCGCCAGCGTGGTCTTGCCGGTGCCGGGCGGCCCCCACAGCACCATGGAATGCAGCGCGCCTTCCTCCAGCGCGCGCCTGAGCGGCTGGCCGGCGCCGAGCAGGTGGCCCTGGCCATGGAAATCCGCGAGGGACGCGGGACGAAGCTGGTCGGCGAGTGGCATGCGAGCGGAATAACACAGGGCGTCGGCGCAGGACAAGGCCGGAGGTATAGTGTGGCGACTCAACGCAGGATGCTCGTGCCCGTGAATACAGTCCCCACGCCGCAGCTCGAGATCACCGGCTCGCGCCAGTTCCTCGCCTGGCTCGTCGAACAGCGCCTGTCGCTCGCCTTCACCACCTACCAGGCGGGCAAGCTGTTCCTGGTCGGCGCGAATACGGGCGAAAGGCTGTCGGTGTTCGAGCGCACCTTCAATCGCTGCATGGGACTCGCGGCGCAGGGCTCGACCTTGTGGATGAGCACGCTGTACCAGCTGTGGCGCTTCGAGAACGCGCTCGAACCCGGCCAGGCGCACCAGGGCTATGACGCGCTCTACGTGCCGCGCCTGGCCTACACCACGGGCGATCTGGACATCCACGACATCGGCGTGGAACGGGACGGCACGCCGCTGTTCGTCAACACGCTCTTCTCCTGCCTCGCGCGGCCGAGCGTCACGGCGAGCTTCGTGCCGGTGTGGCAGCCGGGCTTCGTGTCGCGCCTCGCGGCCGAGGATCGCTGCCACTTGAACGGGCTGGCGATGCAGGACGGCGTGCCGCGCTACGTCACCGCGGTCAGCCGCGCGGACGTCGCCGACGGCTGGCGTGAGCGCCGCGTGGATGGCGGCGTGGTGCTGGACGTCGCGAACGGCGAGGTGGTGTGCGCCGGTCTCTCCATGCCGCACTCGCCGCGCGTGCACCAGGGCCGGCTGTGGGTGCTGAACTCGGGCGCCGGCGAGTTCGGCTATGTCGATCTCGCCACGGGCCGCTTCGAGTGCGTGTGCTTCCTGCCCGGCTACCTGCGCGGCCTGACCCTGGTCGGCGACTTCGCGCTGGTGGGTCTGTCGACCTGCCGCGAGAACCGCACCTTCAGCGGCCTGCCGCTGGACGACGCGCTCGCGCGGCGCGACGCCGAGCCGCGCTGCGCCATCGCGGTGGTCGATCTGCGTAGCGGCGACGCGGTGCACTGGCTGCGCATCGAGGGCGTGGTGAAGGAACTCTACGACGTGGTCGCGCTGCCTGGTGTGCTGCGGCCGATGGCGCTAGGTTTCAAGTCCGACGAGATCCGTCGACACCTGGTGGTCGGGCGCTGACGCGCCGCGCGGCTCAGGGCGTGCCGCCCTCCACCACGTCGGCGCCGGGCGGTGGCGTGAAGTCGAAAGTGTCCGCGGGCAGTGCGACGTTGCGTTGCACGGCTGAGAAGCTGAGCGCGGTGGTCTGGCCGAGATTGTCGGCGAGCTTCATCGCCGCGATCTCGCCCTGGGCGAGACCGAGTTCCACGGTGCTGAACTGCGCGGCCGGGTCGCGCGGCTTCAAGGCATACCAGTCCACGCCGTCGCGCAGTCCGAGGTGCTCGAGGGTGTAGCGCGTATCGATGTCGAATTCCGCGCTCAGGAGCTCCGCGGGCGTGCCCGGCGCGTCGGGCTGCACGTCGTTCACCGTGACCTGGGCGAGATCCGCGTCGTGGATCCAGAGTTTGCGGCCGTTCGACACGATGGTCTGGCGATAGGGCTCGGCGTACTCCCAGCGGAAACGCCCCGGCCGCTGCAGCTTGCAGTCACCGCGCGCGGTTTCGAGCAGTTCGCCGGTCTCGTCGAAGCGCTGCTGTTCGAAGTTCGCCTGCAGAGACCTGAGACTGTCGAGGTAAGTGCGAAGCGCCACGCTGTCGTCCGCCGTGGCGGCCAGCGGTGCGCCGATCATGGCGAGCACGACAATCGCGCGCCGCAGGCGCGCCGTGAGCTTCATCCTGTCAATCCTTGGGCGGCGGCGGCGCGAGTACTTCGCGGCTGCCGTTCGACTGCAGTTCACCGACCACGCCGGCGCGCTCCATTTCCTCGACCATGCGCGCCGCGCGGTTGTAGCCGATCTTGAGCCGCCGCTGGATGCCGGACACCGAGGCGCGACGGCTCTCGGTGACGATGCGCACCGCGGCGTCGTACAACTCGTCCTGCTCTCCGAAGCCGGCGCCACCGGCACCGCCACCGTCGCCACCACCGAAACCGCCGTCTTCGAAGCCGTCCATCGGCCCGTTCAGGATCTCGTCGACGTACTCCGGCGCGCCGCTCGCGCGCAGGCGCTCGACCACCTTGTGCACCTCGTCGTCGGACACGAAGGCGCCGTGCACGCGCTGCGGGATCGCGGTGCCGGGCGGCAGGTAGAGCATGTCGCCATGGCCGAGCAGGGTCTCGGCGCCCTGCTGGTCGAGGATGGTGCGCGAGTCGATGCGCGAGGACACCTGGAAGGCGATGCGGCTCGGGATGTTGGCCTTGATGAGACCGGTGATCACGTCCACCGACGGTCGCTGCGTGGCGAGGATGAGATGAATGCCCGAGGCGCGCGCCTTCTGCGCGAGACGCGCGATCAGCTCCTCGACCTTCTTGCCGACCACCATCATGAGGTCGGCGAGTTCGTCGATGATGACGACAATGTAGGGCAGCTTGCCGAGCGTCGGCGGCGGACCGGCCTCCGGGTCCACCACGCGATAGAGCGGATCGGTGATCGGCGTGCCCTTCTCGGCCGCCTCTTCCACCTTGCGGTTGTAGCCGCCGATGTTGCGCACGCCGAGCGCGGCCATGAGCTTGTAGCGGCGCTCCATCTCCGCCACGCACCAGCGCAGCGCGTTGGAGGCTTCCTTCATGTCGGTCACGACCGGCGCGAGCAGCGCGGGTATGCCCTCGTAGACCGAGAGCTCCAGCATCTTCGGGTCGATCATGATGAGCCGCACGTCGCTCGGCGCCGACTTGTACAGGAGGCTCAGGATCATCGCGTTCAGCGCCACCGACTTGCCCGCGCCGGTGGTGCCGGCGACCAGCAGGTGGGGCATGCGGCCGAGATCCACCACGGTCGGCTGGCCGGCGATGTCCTTGCCGAGCGCCATGGTCAGATGCGACGCGCTGCGCTCGTAGACCTCGGATTTCAGGATGTCGGACAGGGCGACGATTTCGCGCTGCTCGTTCGGGATCTCGAGGCCGATGCAGGTCTTTCCAGGGATCACTTCCACCACGCGCACGCTGACGGTCGACAGCGAGCGCGCGAGATCCTTGGACAGCCCGGTGATGCGGCTTGCCTTGATGCCGGGCGCGGGCTGCAGTTCGAAGCGCGTGATCACCGGGCCGGGGTGGACCGCGACCACCTCGACCTCGATGTTGAAGTCGCGCAGCTTCATCTCCACCTGGCGCGACATCGCTTCGAGCGCTTCGGGCGAATAGCCGCCGCCGCGCCTGACCGGGGTATCGAGCAGCGCGAGTTCCGGCAGCTCGGTCGGATCGCGCTGTGCAAACAGCGCCTCCTGGCGTTCACGCTCGATGCGCTGGCTCGGCGCCGGCGGCTCGATGCGCGGTTCGATGCGCGGCGGCGGACGCTGCTCCTGCCGCTCGATCTCTTCCTTCACCACCGCCACGCGCTCGCGCTTGGCGCGCTGGCCGCGCCGGTAGTCGAGGAAATCGTCGCGCTTCAAGAGCAGCCAGTCCCAGGCGCGCAGCGCATGGTCGCCGAGGACGTCCATCAGCCACAGCCAGGACAGGCCGCTGAACAGGGTGAAGCCGGTGAGGAAGGTCGCGAGCAGCAGCAGGCAGCCGCCGGTGTGGCCGAAGGCGCCGTAGGCGGCGCCACCGACCACGTGGCCGAGGATGCCGCCGGAATCGTGGGGCAGTTCGGCCAGGCTGCCGCTGGCCCGTACCCAGAACAGGCCGCAGCCGGCCACCAGCGTCAGCACGAAGCCGACGAAGCGCACGCTCATGTGGAAGTAGTCGGCGAAGAAGTCCTCCGCGCCTTCCTTGAACACCACCCAGATGCTGAAGGCCACCATCAGCGGGAACAGGTGGGCGAACTGGCCGAACAGGTACATGGCGATGTCCGCCACGTAGGCCCCCACCAGGCCACCCTGGTTGTGGATGACGCTGTCGGTGCCGGTATGGGACCATCCCGGGTCGGCCGGATGATGGCTCCAGAGCGCCATCAGCACGAACAGCGACACCCCGCCCAAGGCGATCAGGGCGGCCTCGCGCAAGCGCTTCACCGCCTGCCGGGGGAGCGACAGCGAGAACTCGGATTCTTTGCGGACCGCATGCGTCATGGTGCTGATGAACTTGATCCGATCGATCGAATAAGCGCATGTAATGTAAAGGGATCACAATAGTAGCTGCTAACCTGGATGAACTCCAGCGCGAAACACACGGAAATCCTGGCGATCGTGTCGGCCAAATGGCGGACTTGGTTGGCCTGGGCCCTGGGCGGCGCCCTGCTCGCCTACGCCGGCGTGTGCCTCTCTTTCTACCTGCGCCAGGACGGCATCGTGTTCGAGCCGAGCCGCGCCCTGGTGGCCACCCCACGCAAGTACGGCCTGGCCTTCGAGGACGTGTGGCTGACCGCGGCCGACGGCACCCGGGTCCACGCCTGGTACGTGGCTGGCGAGCCTGGGGGCCGGGAGGTCCTGCTGCTGCACGGCAACGGCGGCAACATCTCCCACTACCTGCGCACCATGCTGGCGCTGCATCGCCAGGGCCACGGGGTGCTCGCGGTGGACTACCGCGGCTATGGCCGCAGCGAGGGCCGCCCCTCCGAGGCGGGCGCCTACCAGGACGCGGCGGCGGCCTTCGACTACCTGGTCGAGGCCCGCCGGGTACCGCCCGGCCACATCGTGGTCTACGGCCGCTCGCTGGGCGGCGCGGTCGCCACCTGGCTGGCGGCCCACCGCGCGCCCGGCGCGCTGGTGCTGGAATCGACCTTCACCCGCCTGACCGACGTCGGCCAGGAGCGCTATCCCTGGCTGCCGGTCACGCTCCTGTCGCGCAACCGCTTCGATTCCCTGGCGCAGATCCGGCGGGTGCGCTGCCCCATCCTCGTCAGCCACGGGCGCGACGACACGGTGGTGTCCGCGCGCTTCGGCCGTGCGCTGGCCGCGGCGGCCGGCCCACGCGCGCGATTTCTCTCCCTGCCCGGGGATCACAGCGACGCCTTCCTGCGCGGCGGCGCGGGCTACCTGGAAGACCTGCGACGCTTCATCGCGGCGGCGGGCACGTGACGAATGTTTGCCCGACGCCCGCCCGCGTGGAATTGACCGCCCGCGGACCATCTGCGACATTGCCCGGCCATCCGCCTCGTCCGTTCACCAGCGCCGTGAAGATCCAGTTTTTCTCCGACGTCCACCTGGAATTCGGACCGGCGCACCTGCCTCTCACCGATGCCGACGTGATCGTCGCGGCCGGCGACGTCAACGTCGGCGCGCTGGGCGTGGAGTGGTTGAAATCGACCGGCAAGCCGACCGTCTACGTGGCCGGCAACCACGAGTTCTACGGCGGCGACATCGAGCGCGTGCAGGCCGACATCCGCGCCGCCGTGGCCGGCAGCGCGGTGCGTTTCCTGGAATGTGACATGGCCGTGATCGACGGCGTGCGCTTTCTCGGCACCACCTTGTGGACCGACTTCATGGGCGAAGACCCGCTGCTCATGGCCGCCATGCACGAGCAGATGAACGATTACTACCAGATCACCTACCAGGGCCGCGCGCTGACCCCACAGGATCTCGCCGCCATCCACCGCGCCTCGCGCGCCTGGCTGCAGGAGCAGCTCGCGCGCGCCCATCCCGGCCCGACCGTGGTGGTGACCCATCACGCACCGCTCTACGCGAGCTGGCGGGCCAATCCCGAGTCCGAGTTCAAGGCCGCCTACTGCAACAATCTCGACCACCTGGCTCGCGCCCCCGGCATCGACCTGTGGGTGCACGGCCACGTGCACGCGCGCTCCGACTATCGCGCCGAGCGCCTGCACGTGGTGTGCAATCCGCGCGGCTACGACGGCTACCAGCTGGTGGACGGTTTCGACATGGGGCAGTGCCTCACGCTCGCCTGAGCGCCGCGCCCGGTCGCGTGCGGGCGTTGTGCTAGCATGCCGCGAGCCGCAGGGAACCATTCATCGACATGGCCGCCAAGAAGACCACCTACCGCATCAGCTTCCTGAACCAGGGCAAGGTCTACGAAATCTACGCGCGCAACGTACAACAGAGCGGCATCTTCGGCTTCATCGAGGTCGAGAAGCTGTTGTTCGGCGAGAAGTCGACGCTCCTGGTCGACCCGTCGGAGGAACATCTCAAAACGGAATTCGAAGGTGTCAACCGGACCTATATCCCGATGCACGCGGTGCTGCGCATCGACGAGGTCGAGAAGTCCGGCCACGGCAAGATCACCCGCGCGGAGGGCAGCAGTGACAAGATCGCGCCCTTTCCTGTCTTTGCCCCGGGCCAGCCGTCGCCCAAGTCCTGAGCGCGGATGCGCGCTGCGCGTGGCCGCCGCCGCGCTCGGCCTCCTGCTGCCCGCGCTGGCCGCGGCCGCCGCGGGCTGGAACACGCGGCCCGCGCCCGATACGCGCGCCACGCCCTGGGCGGTGGTGAAGAGCGACGGCGGCGACGAACTCGCGCTCTACCGCGACGGCGAGGGCAAGGTGCGGCTGCGGCTCTGGCTGCACGGCACCTTCGCCACGCTGGCCCCGCGCCAGTGCCCGACTTTCCAGGTCGACGCCGACAAGCCGCCCCACCACGCGACCCTCGATCGCGATTGCCACGTAGAAGCGCGCGAGGCGCTGGTCGATCTCGGCATCATCCAGAACCGCGCGCTGACCTCGGCGGCGGTCGACCAGATCATGAATGGCGAACGCATCCACGTGCGCTTTCGCCGCGCCGACGGCGGCTACCAGGAGACGGTGTTTCCGCTCAAGCGCTCCTCGGCCGCGATCCGCCGCGCGCTCGGGCGCGACGTGCGCGTGCGCGAGCGCTGATCCGCCGTGCGGGTCGAAGTGCTGGAATCGCTGGCCGGCGTGCCGGCCGCCGCCTGGGATCGCCTGGCGGGCGATCACCCCTTCCTGCGCCATGGCTTCCTGCACGGGCTCGAGATTACCGGCTGCCTGGAGCCGCAGGGCTGGTACCCGCAGCATCTCGCGCTCTTTGACGGCGACGCGCTGGTCGGCGCCCTGCCCCTCTACCTGCGCGACAATTCCTACGGCGAGTTCGTGTTCGACTGGAGCTGGGCCGAAGCCTACGAGCGCGCCGGCGGGCGCTACTATCCGAAGCTGGTCAGCGCCATTCCCTTCTCCCCCGTCACCGGCGCGCGGCTGCTGGTAGACCCGGCGCGCGCGGATCGTGACGCGCTGGCGCGCACCTTGGTCGAGACCGCGCGCCACGCGGTGGACGACAACGAACTGTCCTCCTGGCACTGCCTGTTCCCCCGCGAGGAAGAACTGCCGGCCTTCGACCAAGCGGGCCTCGGCCGACGCCTCGGCGTGCAGTACCACTGGTTCAATCACGACTACGCGGACTTCGACGCCTTCCTGGCCGCGCTGAGTTCGAAGAAGCGCAAGCAGATCCGCCGCGAGCGCCGCCTGGTGGACGAGCAGGCGCTGACCATCGAGACCCTGACCGGCGCGGAGATCACCGCCGCCCACTGGTCGGTGTTCCATCGCTTCTACTGCTCGACCTTCCACCGCAAGTGGGGCGAGCCGCGGCTGACCGAAGACTTCTTCCAGCGCCTGGAGGAATTCCTCCCCGGACGCGCGGTGCTGGTCCTGGCGCGCAAGGGCGCCGATTACGTCGCCGGCGCCTTCGGACTGCGCGCCGCCGACGCCCTCTACGGTCGCCACTGGGGCTGCAGCGAGCAGTACGACAACCTGCATTTCGAGCTGTGCTACTATCGAACCATCGCCTATTGCATCGAACATCGGCTCGGGACGCTGGATGCAGGCGCCCAGGGCGAGCACAAGCTCGCGCGTGGTTTCGTGCCGGTGCGCACCTGGTCGACCCACTGGATCCGCGAGCCGCGCTTTCGCCGGGCGATCGACGACTTTCTCGCGCGCGAGCGGCGCGCGATGGAGGGCCACATGCAGGCACTGGCGACGCACGTCGCGTTCAAGCAGGACTGAGGCCCGGGCACGGGTCGTCGCGGCGTGAACGCGCATCGCCAGGTGGAACCGCTGTACTGGGTCGGCACGCGTCGCCTGGCCGCCGACTTCCCGCCGCTGCACCACGCGCTGGACGATCCCGACGGGCTCCTCGCCATCGGCGGTGACCTGCGGCCCGAGCGCCTGCTCGGCGCCTATCGCCGCGGCATCTTTCCCTGGTATTCCGAGGGCCAGCCGATCCTGTGGTGGTCGCCCGATCCGCGCACGGTGCTCGAACCGACCGCGCTGCACGTCTCGCGGAGCCTCGCCAAGCGCGTGCGCAACGGCGGATTCCAGCTCGACTTCGACCAGGACTTCGCCGCGGTGATCGACGCCTGCGCCGCGCCGCGCGGCCATGACGCCGGCACCTGGATCACGCCCGAGATGCGCGACGCCTACCTCGCCCTGCACGCGCAGGGGCACGCCCACTCGGTCGAATGCCGCCAGGACGGCGAGCTCTGCGGTGGACTGTACGGCGTGGCCATCGGCCGCATGTTCTTCGGTGAATCGATGTTCGCTCGCGTGCGCGATGCATCCAAGGTCGCCCTGGTGCAGCTCTGCGCCTGGCTCGACGCCTGGGACTACGAACTCGTCGACTGCCAGATGCATACGCCCCATCTCGCGAGCCTCGGCGCGCGGGACATCCCGCGCGACGCGTTCGCCGCCCGGGTCGCACGGCTGGTGACAAGCGCGCCGCGCGCCGCGGCCTGGCAGCGCGTGGAGTCGCCGTCGTGACCGAACCGCCGAGCGCGCCGCGCCTGGGTTTCTTCACCTCGCCGCCCCACGAGTGCGGCTACCTGCCCGAGCGCGAGGCGGTGACGATGTTCGCCGACCCGCGCATCAATCTTTCCGTCGAGGCCTACACCTGGCTCTCGGCGCACGGCTTTCGCCGCAGCGGCACGCACGTCTACCGGCCGCACTGCGGCGCGTGCAACGCCTGCATCCCGGTGCGTATCGCGGTGCCCGAATTCGAGCCCAACCGCGCCCAGCGGCGCACGCTGGCCCGTAACGAAGACGTCGAAGTTGTGCAGAGACCGGCGCGCTTCGAGCGCGAGCAGTTCGCGCTCTACGAGCGCTACCTGCGCGCGCGCCATCGCGATTCGCACATGGACTCGACCAATCCCAGCGCCTACATGAGCTTCCTCACGGCGCTCTGGTGCGACACCTCGTTCTACGAGTTCCGCCTGCGCGGTGAGCTGGTCGCGGTGGCGGTGGTCGATCGGCTGGGCGACGGGCTGTCCTCGGTCTACACCTATTTCTCCCCCGATCACCGCGCCCGCAGCCTGGGCCGGTTCGCGATCCTGAAGCAGGTCGAGTGGGCCGCCGCCGCGGGGCTGCCCTGGGTCTACCTCGGCTACTGGATCCAGCAGTGCCGCAAGATGTCGTACAAGCAGGAATACGCGCCGCTCGAGTTCTACCTCGACGGCACGTGGACGCGCACGCCGGACCTGGCGTAGGGCTTCTCCTTTCGCGGGGTTGGCCGCTCACGGGCGATTGAGGCACAATGCCGCGTCCCAACGGCGCCCCCCCACCCTGGGCGCAATCCACGGAGTACGAACGACAGGGCACTATGGCCAAAGAAGATCACATCGAAATGCAGGGCAAGGTCGTCGAGACGCTGCCCAACACCATGTTCCGCGTCGAACTGGAAAACGGCCACGTGGTCACCGCCCACATCTCGGGCAAGATGCGCAAGAACTACATCCGTATCCTCACCGGCGACCAGGTCACCGTCGAGCTGACCCCTTACGATCTGTCCAAGGGCCGCATCACCTACCGCGCCCGCTGATACTCGTCGGCGCGCGCGGCACTCGCGCGTTCGAGCCACCCAGACAGGATCACTCCCACGCCCGCAGCGATGAGCGCGGCGGCGCGCGCGTAGGCGCGCCGCGAGCGACCGAAAGGATCGAACACCTCGATGCCGCGCGTGCCGCGCGGCGCCGGCAGCAGCGACAGCGCGCCGCGATAGTCCTTGGGCGCGAGATCGCGCAGCTGTTCGAGATGGCCGCCGTCGAGCGCATAGATGTGATCGAAGCGCGCGAAGTCCTCCTTCTCGAACTGGCGCGCGACGTGCGCGGAGAGATCAACGCCATAGTCGCGCGCGACGCTCTGCATCTTGGGCGTGGCGGGCGCGCCGACCACGGCGTGCAGCCCGGCCGAGGCCACCGTCACGCCGCCGATGCCGCAGTCCGCGAATGCGGTGCGCAGCAGTCCCTCCGTGAGCGGCGAGCGCGCGAGGTTGCCGGTGCAGACGCACAGGATGCGCGTGACGGGCGCGACCGCCTGGCTCATGCCAGCTGCGCGCGCAGGTGTTCGAGGTCGGCCGGCGTGTCGACGCCCGTGCCGCAGGGCTCCCGCGCATCGGGCGCCAGGATGCGCGCGCCGAAGGCCAGCGCGCGCAGCTGTTCCAGGCTCTCGATGCGCTCGAGCAGCGCGGGCGGCGTGGCGACGAAGCGCGCGAGGAATCCCACCCGGTAGGCGTACAGCCCGACGTGCCGCCGATAGACCTCGAGGTGCGCGCTCGCGCGCGCGCCGGTCGCGAACTCGTCGCGGCTCCACGGGATGGTCGCGCGGCTGAAATACAAGGCGCGGCCGGCGTCGTCGCGTACCACCTTGACCACGTTCGGATCGAACAGCTGCTCGGCCGCGAGTGGCTCGCACACCGTGGCGATGTCGCACGCGGAGTCTTGCGCGAGCTCCGCCACCTGGCGAATGACCGCCGCCGGCATGCGCGGCTCGTCGCCCTGCAGGTTGACAATCACGAGGTCGTCCGGCTCGCCGCGCGCACGCGCCGCATCCGCGATGCGATCGCTGCCGGACGGCAGCGCGCTGTCGGTCAGCGCGACGCTCGCGCCGAAGCCGCGCGCGGCCTTCGCGATGCGCTCGTCGTCGGTCGCGATCACCACTTCCTGCGCGCCGCTCGCCACGGCGCGTTCATACACGTGCTGGATTAACGGCCGGCCGGCGATGTCGGCCAGCGGCTTGCCCGGCAGGCGCGTCGCGCCGTAGCGCGCCGGGATGTAGACCTTGAACCTCACGACGGCAGGCGCGCCACTTCCTCGTCGCTGAGTTCGCGCGCCTCGTCTTCCAGCATCACCGGAATGCCGTCGCGTATCGGGTAGGCGAGCCGCGCGCTCCGGGAGATCAGCTCCTGCTTCTCGCGATCGTGGATCAGCGGTCCCTTGGTGACCGGGCAGACCAGCAGGTCAAGCAGCTTCTTGTCCATCACATACCTCTTCCAGCAGGGTCAGGAAGCGCCGCTCGAAGACTTCGGGCAATTCCACTTCTATCGGTACGTACCACAGCCGCGGATCGGCGAAGTGTTCGCACTTGACCGCGTCCTTCTCCGTCATGATAACCGGCAGCCCGTCGCCGAAGTCGAGATCGGCCGGGCTGAACGCGTGGTGGTCGGGAAACACGTGCTGGGTGATGCGAAAGCCGACGCGCTTCAACAGGGCGAAGAAACTGTCCGGGTTGCCGATGGCGGCGACCGCGTGCACCTTGCGTTCGGGAAAGCGCTCGAAGCTGTGGCTCTCGGCGGACCGCCCCACGCGATGCACGCGGGTCGCGAGGTAGCGCATGGCGAACTCGCCACGCGCGGCGAGTCCGTTGGTCACCACCAGGTCCACTTCATCGATGCGCGTCGCCGGTTCGCGCAGCGGCCCGGCCGGCAGGCAGGCCCCGTTGCCGTAGCGCCGCACGCCGTCCAGCACGGCGATCTCGATGTCGCGCGCGAGCGCATGGTGCTGCAGACCATCGTCGCAGACCACGACGTCCACGTCGGCGTGACGCAGCAGCGCCGCCACATCTTCGCCGCGGCTCGGGCCGACCGCCACCGGCAGGCCGGTGTGGCGGGCGAGCAGCAGCGCCTCGTCACCCACCGCCACCGGATCGCTGTCGGCGCGCACCTGCTGCGGCCAGCGCGTGGCGCGTCCGCGGTAGCCGCGCGCGACGATGCCGGGCTTGAAGCCGCAGTCCACCAGCTTGCGCGCGATCCAGATCACGAGCGGCGTCTTGCCGGTGCCGCCAACAGTAAGATTGCCGACCACGATCACCGGCACAGGCGCGCGATAGACATGCAGCAGGCGCGAGCGGTAGGCGGCGCGCCTGAGCGCCATCACGCCGCGGTACGCCCAGGAGAGGGGCAGCAGCGCGAGGCGCGCCGGGTGCCGGCCGTACCACAGGTCGTCGACGAAATTGCGCAGCGATTCGTTCAGCATGCCGGCGCCGGCCCCAACACGGGGCGTCTCATTGGTCGGTGCGGACGCGGGTCGGAAAAGTAATCTTGTACAGTCCCGCCTGGCGCGCGGCATCCATCACGTCGATCACCGACTGGTAGCTGGCGGCGGCGTCGGCACTGATGATCACCACCGGTTCGCCGCCGCCACGGTGCGCCTCGCTGAGCGCGCGGCGGATGGTGGCGAGCTGGGTATTCAGGAGGGCGCGCTTGTCGACGAAGACATTGCCCTCGCGATCGATGGCGATGTCAATCTTGTCCGGCGGATCGCTCGGCACTTCCTTGCTGGCCTGCGGCAGGGTCAGCTCCATCTTCGATTCGCTGATGAAGGTGGTGGTGGTCATGTAGAAGATCAGCAGCACCAGCACCACGTCGATCAGCGGCGTGACGTTGAGCTCGAAGTCATCGCCACGCGGACCGCGAAAATTCATGCGGCGCTGTCCATCGCGCGCGGTCCACGGGTCTGCAGCGCCTCGACCAGCTTGAGCGCCTCGGCCTCCATGGCGACCACGAAGCCCTCCACGCGCCGGTTGAAATAGCGATAGAACAGCAGCGCCGGAATTGCGACCGCGAGGCCGGTGGCGGTGGTGATCAGCGCTTCGGAGATGCCGCCCGCGAGTATCGAGGGATCGCTCACGCCCTGCTTGGTGACCGCGGAGAAGATGCGAATCATGCCGATCACGGTGCCGAGCAAGCCGAGCAGCGGGCTGATCGAGGCGATGGTGCCGAGCACGTTGATGTAGCGACCAAGGGCGAACACCTCGAGGCGGCCAACCTCCTCGATGCTCTCCTTCATCAGTTGGCGATCGGCGTCACGATGCAGGATCCCGGCGGCGAGCACGCGTCCGAGCGGCGAACCGCTGCGCAGCGCCTGCACGCGCCGCTCGTCCAGCGCGCCGCTCTGCGCCCACTGCCACACCTGCGCCACGAGGTTGTCGGGCAGGATGCGCTTGCGCTGCAAAGTCCAGAATCGCTCGATGATGATCGCGAGCGCCACGACCGAGCATGCCAGCAGCGGCACCATCACGAGGCCGCCGGCCATGAGCATCTCTAACACGGGTTATCGTTCTCCTGACTACGTCTGGACCGCCTGCGAACCGCGCAGACATTAGCAAACCGCGCCCCCACTCGAAAGTGCCGGGCGCGGACCGCCTCATGGTGGACGCCGTCGCCACCAGCCCCAGTGCGACGCGCGCAGCGTACGGAGAAGCGGACTGCCGCGCCGGATATCGACGGTGATCGCGCCGCTCTCGGCGCTACCCGACACGCGCGCGCCGAGCGCGACGTAACGCGCCAGCACCTCGGCGCGCGGCAGCCCGTAGCGATTGTGCCGGGCCGCCGACACGAGCGCATGGCGCGGCCGCACGGCGCTGATGAAGTCGCGTGTCGACGAGGTCGCGCTGCCATGATGGGGCACCAGCAGCACCTCGCTCGCGAGCCTTGCGCCGTGGCGTGCGAGCAGCGCCGCTTCGGCGCCGGCTTCGATGTCGGCGCCGAGCAGCGCGCTGCCGTGCGGTCCCGCGACGCGCAGCACGCAGGAGCGATCGTTCCTCGCCGCGGCTGGCGGCGCGCCGAGCAGCGGGCCCAGGAACTCGAACTCCACCGCATCGAAGCGCCACGTGAGCGGCGCGCCGCAGGGCAGCGCCGCGCGCGGCACATCGCGCGGCAGCGCCTCGCTCGCGAGCAGCAGGCCGACCGGCACGCCGGACACGACCGAAGCGACGCCACCGGCATGATCGAGATCGCCATGGCTCACCACCAGCACGTCCAGGCGCCGCACGCCGAGCGCGCGCAGCGCCGGCAGCACCAGGTGCTGGCCGGCGTCGCCGCCCTGCCACCAGCGCGGACCAGCATCGAACAGCAGCGCGTGATGCGCGGTCTGCACCAGCACCGCGAGCCCCTGCCCGACGTCGAACTGGATCACGCGGAACTCGCCGGGCGCGAGCGACGGCGAGCGCGGTAACGCGACGCTGACGAGCAGCAGCGCGCCCAGCGCACGGGTTGCCGCCGCGCGCGGCAGCCACAGCAGGGCGAGACCGGCGCTCGCCGCCAGCGTGCCGGCGAGGCCCAGGGCCTGCGGCGGCGTCACCACCGGCAGGGCCGCCAGCGCCTCCAGCAACACGGCCAGCGGCGACCACAGGCGCGCGGCCATGTCCCACAGGATCGCCGCCGCCGCCGGCGCCCACCCGGCGCACAGCATGCCGAGCACCACCAGCGGCACCACCAGCACGTTGCTCCACGGCACGGCGATGAGATTGGCGAGCGGCGCGCACCACGACACCTCGCCGAACAGGCAGGCGGTGAGCGGCGTGAGCGCGAGCGCCATCACCAGGTGCGTGCGCCACGCGAGCGCGAGCGGACCGTCCGCGTGACGCACGCTGGCCAGCGCCACCAGCACCGCGACCGCGCCGAAGGACAACCACAGTCCGGCGCCGAGCAGCGCGAGCGGATCCCAGGTGACCAGCGCCACGAGGCTCGCGAGCAGCGTGTCGCAGCCGAGCGCGCGTCGACCCTGGAGCGCCGCCGCCGCCGCGCACACCACCATCACGGCCGCCCGCGCCGACGGCACGCCGGCGCCCGCGATGGCGGTATAGGCGCAGGCCGCGAGACAGGCCGCGAACCACGCGGCGCGCAGCACGAGGTAGTCCTGGCGGCGCGCCCACAGCGCGCCGCACAGCCAGCGGCACAGGACGAAGCCGCCGCCGGCGGCCAGCGTGATCTGCAGGCCGGAGATGGCGATCAGATGGGCGGTGCCGGTGCGGCGCATGACCTGCCACTGCTCGTCGCTCAGCCCGCCGCGATCGTCGACCGCCAGCGCGCGCAGCACGGCGCCGGCCGCGGTGTCGGTCACGGCGTCCTGCATGCCGCGCGCGAGCCAGGCGCGCAGGCCATCCACCTGGCGGCGGGTGGCGAGGTGCGCGCAATGGTTGGCCGGGTGCGCGACCACCACCCCGCTCGCCCCGACGTGATTGACCAGCGCGCTGCGCTCGACGTCGACCCCGCCCGGGTTGGCGTAACCATGGGGACGCCGCAGGCGCAGGCGCAGTTCGCACCAGTCGCCGAGACGCGGGGCCTCGGCCTGCGTCTGCCAGCGCACGCGCAAGCGCCGCGGCACCGCGCGCGCGTCGCGTGCCGTGGCGTCGTCCAGTTCGAGACTGAAGCCGCCGGGTCCGGGCAGGGGAAAGCCGGCGACACGCGCACCGACCGCGATGGTCTGGTTCTCCAGCGCCGCGGGCAGCAACGCGCGCTCGGCGCGCTCGATCGTGAACCCGCTCCAGGCGAAACCGCACAGCAGGACCCCGAGCAGGCGGCCGCGCCGGTGCACGAGGCAGGCGAGCGCGAGCAGCGCGCAGGGCAGCACGGGCGCCCGCGGCCCGACGGCCAGGGCGATGAGCGCACCGGACAGGTAGCAGAGAACCGCGCGGCGCATGCGTCGTCCTTGAGCATGATGGGCCAGGCCTGGGACGCTTCCTGCGTCCCGCGAGCGAGTCTAGCCCAATTGACCTTTGCGCGCCGCGCATCGACCATCGCGCCATGAACAGCCCGCCCCGGCCGCGCTCGCGGCCCGCCCGCGCACCGGCGCGCCCGCGATGAGTCCCAAGCAGACCCTGCGCCGCTACTTCAGCAACCGCGATGCGCTGGCCAGCACGCGCGTGGGCCGCTGGCTGGGCGCGCACCTGCACGCGCCCGAGTTATGGCACTTCGGCAGGCGTTCGGTGGCGGGCGGCGTCGGCTTGGGCTTCTTCATCGCCTTCATGCCGATGCCGGGCCACAGCCTGATCGCGGTGCCCCTGGCGCTGCTGGTCGGCACTAACCTGCCGATCACGGTGGCCTCGGTGTGGCTGGTCAACCCCTTCACCTTCGCGCCGCTGTTCGTGTTCGCGCTCGAGGTCGGCGCGCTGGTCACCGGCCACGCGGTCGATCTGCACACGCTCAGCATCGACGCCTCGTGGCCGAGCGTGCGCGCGCTGTTCGCGGAGCTCTGGCAGCCGTTGCTGGTGGGCTGCCTGCTGTGTGGATTGAGCGCCGGCGCGATCGGCAATCTCGCCGTGCGCTGGCTGTGGCGCCTGCATCTCGCGCGACGCTGGCGCCGGCGCGGCGGCGCGGCCAGGCGCCGCGGCTAGGCCGGCGGCGCGTTCAACGGGCCGAGACGGCCCTCTTCCAGGCGCAGGCGGCGCTGCATGCGCGCGGCGATGCGTTCGTCGTGGGTCACCACTACCACCGCCGCCTGCTGCGCGGCGCAAAGTTCCAGCAGCAGGTCGCAGGCCGCAGTCGCGTTGCGCGCATCGAGATTGCCGGTCGGTTCGTCGGCCAGCAGCACGCGCGGCCGGCTGACCAGCGCGCGCGCGATGGCGACGCGCTGACGTTCGCCGCCGGAGAGTTCCGCCGGGCGATGTTCGAGCCGCGCCGCGAGCCCGATGCGTTCGAGCATGGCGCGGGCCTCGCGCGCGGCATCCGCCGCGCCGCGCCGCGCGATCAAGAGCGGCATCGCGACGTTCTCCAGCGCCGAGAATTCCGGCAGCAGGTGATGGAACTGGTAGACGAAGCCGAGCCACGTGTTGCGCAGGCGCGCGCGCTCGCGCTCGCTGGCGTGGGCGAGATCGCGGCCGCACAGCAGCACGCTGCCGCTGTCCGGGGTATCGAGCCCGCCGAGCACGTGCAACAGCGTGCTCTTGCCGGAGCCGGAAGCGCCGGTGATGGCGAGCGTCTCGCCGGCCGCGAGCGCGAGATCCACGCCGCGCAGCACTTCGACCACGCTCGCGCCATCGTCGTAGCGGCGCGTCACGCCGCGGCACTCGATCACCGCCTCACTCATGGCGCAGCCCCGCGCTCAGGTTGGTCGAGGCCGCGAGCCAGGCCGGGTAGAGCGGCGCGGCCAGGCTGGTGAGCGCGGCGAGCAGCGTGGTGGCGATGAAGTCCGGCGCGCGCAGTTCGCTCGGAATGCGGCTGATGTAGTACACGTCGGGGGAGAACACCTTGAAGTGGAACAGGCGCTCGAGCGCGGCGACCAGGGCATCGATGTTGGCCGCCAGCAGGCCGCCGAGGATGAGTCCGCTCAGCACGCCTATCACGCCGGTCACGCCGCCCTGCACCAGGAAAACCGCCATCACGTCGCGACGCTCGAGGCCCAGCGCGCCGAGCATGGCGATGTCGGGCTGCTTGTCGGTGACCGCCACCACCAGGATCGACACCACGTTGAACGCCGCGATGCCGATCGCCAGCGCGAGGATGATGAACATCACCGACTTCTCGATCTTGAGCGCGCGAAACAGGTTGCGATGGGTGTCGGTCCAGTCGCGGATGCCGCCATCGTCGACGCTTCGCCCGAGGCTCGCCGCGAGCGCCGGCTTGCGCGCGGCGGCCTCGCCGGCGTCCGCCAGGCGCACGCGCACGCCGTCGAGTTGCGCGCCGGCGCGAAACAGGCGCGCGGCGTCGGGCAGGTTGATCAGCACCAGGCCCGCGTCATATTCCTGCAGGCCGAACTGGAACACGCCGACGATGGTGAAGCGCCGCAGACGTGGCACCAGGCCGGCCGGCGTGACGCTCGGCTGGGGCAGCACCAGGGTCAGGCGATCGCCCGTCACCACGCCGAGCGACTCCGCGAGTTCACTGCCGATGACGATGCCGAAAGGTGCGGCGGCGAGCGCTTCCACGCTGCCCATGCGCAGGTGGGCGGCGAGTTCGGTGGCGGCGAGTTCGCGGACCGGATCGACACCGCGCACCTCCACCGCGCGCACCACGCCGCGCTCGGCGACCAGCACGTCACGACTGAGATAAGGCGCGACCGCGAGGACCCCGGGTTGCGCGGCGATGCGCGCCGCGAGCGCTTCGCCGTCCTCGCCCGCGTGCACGTCGACTTCAAGATGCGCGGCGAGGCCGAGCACGCGATCGCGCACCTCGCCTTCGAATCCGTTCATGATCGACAATATCGTCAACAACACGGTGACGCCGAGCGCCGTGGCGACGATCGCGGTGAGCGAGATGAAGCCGCTGAAATGGTTGCCGCGCCGAGCGTGGATGTAACGAATGCCAATGAACCAGGCTACCGGCGCGATCATGGGCGCGGATTATAGCCAAAAGCAGCGCCTCGCCCGGCGCGCGCGAGCGCGCGCATGAGAGTGCTCGCGCTCGAGACCGCGACCGCGGCGTGCTCTGTCGCGCTGCTGGTCGACGGCGCGACGTTCGAGGCGCATGCGATAGCGCCGCGGCAGCACACCGAGCTCTTGCTCGCCATGGTCGAACAGGTGCTGGCCGAGGGCGGCGTGTCGCGCCAGGCGTTGGATCTCGTCGCCTTCGGCCG
>JBFWYG010000019.1:39633-55511 GCA_050186725.1 Gammaproteobacteria bacterium
CGCCGTCCATCCACAGATCGAACACAGCATCTTGTGGTGTATTTCGTCCTTGACCACATGGGGTTGGGCCGCTAGAGTTCGCCGCGCTCACTACAAAAAGTTCCGGCGCACCACCGCACGGGACCGTCAGCTCAGCCACGAAAGTACTCTTGGGAGGCGTCATGGAATTCGAGAATGCGGCCGTCCGCAGGGAACAGGCATCTGCCCAGTCTGCCTACGTCCATGGCGAATCCACCGCCGAGATTTCCGCCACCGCGCCGGGTGACTTCAAGGTCATTCGCCGCAACGGCAAGGTCACCGGTTTCGACGGCAACAAGATTCGCGTCGCCCTGACCAAGGCCTTCCTCGCCGTCGAAGGCAGCGCCGCCGCCGCCTCGACCCGCATCCACCAGACGGTGGACGAACTCACCGACCAGATCGCCGGCGCGCTGACCCGCCGCATGCCGGCCGGTGGCGCGACCCACATCGAAGACATCCAGGACCAGGTGGAACTCGCCCTGATGCGCTCCGGCGAGCACAAGGTCGCCCGCGCCTACGTGCTGTACCGCGAGGAACGCGCCCGCGAGCGCCAGGCCGCGCAGAAGAAGCAGGCGCCCGCGGCGGCGCGCAGCACGCTGCGCGTGACGCTGTCGGACGGCAGCCAGGTACCGCTGGACGAGAACCGCCTGAAGCGCGTGGTGGAAGAAGCCTGCCAGGGCGTCGACGGCGCGGTGCCCGAGACCATCGTCGAAGAGGCGCTGCGTTCGCTGTTCGACGGCGTGTCGGAACCTGACGTGTCCAAGGCCGTGACCATGGCCGGCCGGCTGTTCATCGAGCGCGAGCCGAACTACACCTTCGTCGCCGCGCGTCTGCTGCTCGACACCGCTCGCCACGAAGCGCTGACCTTCCTCGCCGGCCGCCGCGACGAAGCCACCCAGACCGAGATGACCGAGCGCTACCCGCTCTACTTCGAGGCCTACGTCAAGCGCGCCATCGATCTCGAACTGATGGACCCGCGCCTCGGCAACTACGACTTGAAGCGTCTCGGCGCGGCCCTGAAGCCCGAGCGTGACTTCAACTTCACCTACCTCGGCCTGCAGACGCTCTACGACCGCTACTTCCTGCAGAGCCGCGGCACGCGTTTCGAACTGCCGCAGGCGTTCTTCATGCGCGTGGCGATGGGGCTCGCGATCAACGAGATCGAGCCAGAGGCGTGGACCATCAAGTTCTACGACCTGCTGTCGTCCTTAGACTTCATGAGCTCGACGCCGACGCTGTTCAATTCCGGCACGCTGCGCCCGCAGCTCTCGTCCTGCTACCTGACCACGGTGCCGGACGATCTGGACGGCATCTTCAGCGCCATTCGCGACGACGCGCTGCTGTCGAAGTACGCCGGCGGTCTCGGCAACGACTGGACGCCGGTGCGCGGCATGGGCGCCCACATCAAGGGCACCAACGGCAAGTCGCAGGGCGTGGTGCCCTTCCTCAAGGTCGCCAACGACACCGCGGTGGCGGTCAACCAGGGCGGCAAGCGCAAGGGTGCGATGTGCGCCTACCTCGAAACCTGGCACATGGACATCGAGGAGTTCCTGGAACTGCGCAAGAACACCGGCGACGACCGCCGTCGCACCCACGACATGAACACCGCCAACTGGGTGCCGGACCTGTTCATGAAGCGCGTGGTCGAGGACGGCGCCTGGACGCTGTTCTCGCCGGACGAAGTGCCGGATCTGCACGACGCCGTCGGCGCCGAGTTCGAGCGCAAGTACGCGTACTACGAAGAACAGGCCGAGCGCGGCCAGATCCGCAACGTCAAGCGCCTGCGCGCGGTCGACCTGTGGCGCAAGATGATCGCGATGCTGTACGAGACCGGGCATCCCTGGATCACCTTCAAGGACGCCTGCAACCTGCGCTCGCCGCAGCAGCACGTCGGCGTCGTGCACAGCTCGAATCTCTGCACCGAGATCACGCTCAATACCCGCGCCGGCCAGGAAATCGCGGTGTGCAACCTGGGCTCGGTGAACCTCGCCCAGCACGTGCAGGACGGCCGCCTGGACGAGGACAAGGTCGCCTACACCGTCGGCATCGCGATGCGCATGCTGGACAACGTCATCGACTACAACTACTACAGCGTGCCGACCGCCCGCGCAGCCAACCTGCGCCATCGCCCGGTGGGGCTCGGCATCATGGGTTTCCAGGACTGTCTATACCAGCTGCGCATTCCCTATGCCTCGGAAGAGGCGGTGGCCTTCGCCGACCGCTCGATGGAAGTGATCAGCTACTACGCGATCAAGGCTTCCACCGACCTCGCCGCCGAGCGTGGCGTCTACCAGAGCTTCGACGGCTCGCTGTGGAGCAAGGGCATCCTGCCCATCGACTCCATCGCGCTGCTGGAGGAAGGCCGCGGCGGTTACATCGAAGTCAATCACGACAGCTCGCTGGAGTGGGATGCGCTGCGTGAGCGCGTGCGCACCGTCGGCATGCGCAACTCGAACTGCATGGCGATCGCGCCGACCGCGACCATCTCCAACATCTGCGGCGTGAGCCAGTCCATCGAGCCGGCTTATCAGAACCTGTTCGTGAAGGCCAACCTGTCGGGCGACTTCACCGTGGTCAACATGTTCCTGGTCGAGGACCTGAAGCAGCGCAAGCTGTGGGACGAGGTCATGGTCAACGATCTCAAGTACTACGACGGCAGCGTGGCGCGCATCGACCGCATCCCGAACGAGTTGAAGCAGCTCTACGCCACCGCCTTTGAGATCGACGCGCGCTGGCTGGTCGAGGCGGGTTCACGCCGGCAGAAGTGGCTGGACCAGGCGCAGTCGCTGAATCTCTACATGGCCGAGCCGAGCGGCGCCAAGCTCGACAACCTCTACAAGCTGGCCTGGGTCAGGGGTCTCAAGACCACCTACTACCTGCGCACCTTGGGCGCGACCCACGTCGAGAAGAGCACGCTCGCCGACGGCCGCCTGAACGCCGTGCAGAAGGCCGCGACCGACAACGATGGGCCGAAGATGTGTTCCATCCTCGACCCGACCTGCGAAGCCTGCCAGTAAGCGGGACCCGCACTCCACCAGGGTGAAGCACATGCTGAATTGGGATGATCCGGTAGCCAAGTTCCGCGCCCCCGCGAGCGGTGACGCCGATATCGCCGGCGCGCAGGTACAGCGCGAGCGGCACGCGCGCGCCATGCTCGCCACCGAGGCGCTGGCCGAGTTCGAGCGCGGCCAGCCGCGCCCGTCGCTGCAGGACAAGAGCGAGGCGGTGCGCGCGGTGATCGACCAGACCGCGGCGGCCGCGGCGTTGGCCGTCCACGAGGACGATGGTGAGCATGGCGTCACCGGCCTCGAGCAGGTCGAGTTCGGCGCCCGTCGCCTGGCGGTCGACGACAAGAAGATGATCAACTGCCGGGCCGATCTGAATCAGCTCGTGCCGTTCAAGTACAAGTGGGCGTGGCAGAAGTACCTGGACGGGTGCGCGAACCACTGGATGCCGCAAGAAATCAACATGAATGCGGACATCAGCCTGTGGAAGGACCCCGACGGTCTGACCTCCGACGAGCGCACCATCATCAAGCGCAACCTGGGCTTCTTCTCCACCGCCGATTCGCTGGTGGCGAACAACCTGGTGCTGGCCGTCTACCGCCAGATCACCAACCCGGAGTGCCGGCAGTACCTCTTGCGCCAGGCCTTCGAGGAAGCGCTGCACACCCACGCCTACCAGTACTGCATCGAGAGCCTGGGCCTGGACGAGGCCGAGGTGTTCAACATGTACCGCGAGGTGCCTGCGGTACACAATAAGGCCGCCTGGGCGCTGCAGTTCACCCAGAGCCTGGGCGATCCGCTCTTCTCCACCGGCACGCCGGAGGCCGATCAGCGCCTGTTGCGCGACCTGATCGCCTTCTACGTGGTGTTCGAGGGCATCTTCTTCTACGTCGGCTTCGTGCAGATCCTGTCCATGGGTCGGCGCAACAAGATGACCGGCGTGGCCGAGCAGTTCCAGTACATCCTGCGCGACGAGTCGATGCACATGAACTTCGGCATCGATGTCATCAACCAGATCAAGGTCGAGAACCCGCACCTGTGGACCGAGGCCTTCCAGAAGCAAATCATCGCGCTCATCCGTGAGGCGGTGGAACTGGAAGTGGCCTATGCCCACGACACCATGCCGCGCGGCGTGCTGGGCCTGAACGCCAACATGTTCGAAGACTATCTCGGTTTCATCGCCAACCGGCGCTGCGCCCAGATAGGCCTGCCCGAACAATACCCGGGGGCGAGCAATCCGTTCCCGTGGATGAGCGAGGTCATCGACCTCAAGAAGGAAAAGAATTTCTTCGAGACTCGGGTGACCGAGTACCAGACCGGCGGCGCTCTTAGCTGGGACTAATTGGGCATTAGACCAGACCTCCTCGCATGGGAGCTAAGATGCGCTGCATTAGCTGGTGAGTCCGGCAACGGGCTCACCAGCCTTTTTTATTCCTGACCCGGGCGTGGCCTGACGGCGCGCCCGGTCACCCTCTTGGACAGACTCAGCGACCGCGCCAGGCGCGCGGATCGCGCTCCGCGGCGTCGGTGAACAGGCTCAGCATGGCGGCCGCCTTGTCGAGGCTCTCCTGGTATTCGGCCTCCAGCTCGGAGTCCATGACGATGCCGCCCCCAGCCCAGCAATACAGCCGCTCGTCCTGGAACAGCAACGTGCGAATGGCGATGTTGGTGTCCATCTGCCCGTCGCGCGAGAGATAACCGATGGCGCCACAGTAGACAGCGCGCCGCGTCGGTTCCAATTCCTCGATGATCTCCATCGCTCGCAGCTTGGGCGCGCCGGTGATCGAGCCGCCCGGCAGGCAGCCGCGCAGCAGCTCCAGCGCGTCGACCCCCGGCCGGAGTTCGCCGCGCACACTGCTGACCAGGTGGTGGACGCGCGTGTAGCTCTCCACCGTGAACAGCTCCGGCACCCGCACACTGCCGACCGCGCAGTTGCGGCCGAGGTCGTTGCGCAACAGATCCACGATCATGAGGTTCTCGGCGCGATCCTTCGCGCTGGCCGCGAGTTCCGCGACCAGGGTCGCATCGGCCGCGGCGTCGCCCGTGCGGCGCCGCGTGCCCTTGATCGGACGGGTCTCCACCGCGGTGCCACGCACCTCGATGAAACGTTCGGGGGACGAACTCAGGATGGCCGCCGCCGGGAGCTGCAGGAACGCCGCGAACGGCGCCGGATTCAACTGTCGCAAGCGTTGGTAGGCGTCGAACGCTTCGCCATGGGCGGCGGCGGAGAAGCGCTGGGTGTAGTTGACCTGGTAGCAATCACCATCGGCGAGGTAGCGCTTGATGCGGGCGAAGCCGGCCGCGTACTCGGCGAAAGTGATCTCCGGCGCGACCGCCGAGGTCACCACGAAGCGCGTGGCAAGCACCGCCGGTGTCAGGCTGCGCGGTACCTCGAGCAGCGCGAGCGCGGCGTCCACCTGCGACGCCGGCAGCCCGCAGTGCACGAACCACGCGCGGCCTGCGTCGTGATCCACCAGCAGCGCCCGATCATAGACACCGACCGCCATCTCCGGCAGCTCGATATCGCGCCGCGCGAGCGTGGGCAAGCGTTCCCAACGCCGCGCGAGATCGTAACCGAACATGCCGATGACCCCACCGCGGAAGGGCAACGCGCCAGGCGCGGTCGGCGGACCGAGCGCCGCACGCAGCAGCGCGAACGGACAGTCGCTCGACTCCAGGACGTCGGTGCCCTGCGTCACGCGGGTCACCGGACCAAGGGTCTCCAGTGTCGCGCGCGGCGCCCAGGCGACGATGTCCCAGCGCCCGCGTCCACCCGACGCCTGGCGGCAGCTGTCGAGGAACACGAACCACGGCTCGCACGCGAGACGTCGTACGCGCAGCGCCGTGTCGGGCCAGTACTCGACTTCGATCAGTGTCGCTTCGGGCAGCGGGTTCATGGCTCAGGCGGACAGGCGGCTCGGCGCCCACTGTAGATCAACGTGGGCTTCAGCATCGAGCGGAGGGGAAGGCGCGAAAAAAAACGCCCCGCGAGTGGCGGGGCGTCGAGGCGGCGCGGGCCCTGGGGCCCGGCGAACTCAGCTGTGCGCCTGGAAGGGATGGTCGACCGAACCCTTCTTGGCCACCACTTCCGAGGCCTTCGGCGAACGCGCGATGGCGCGCTGAATCGACTGCTTGGTGGCCTGGTAGTTGTAGTCCTGGATCTTGGCGTTGTCTTCCGCCAGCCAGTGGATGAACACGCCGACGCAGATGAAGATGTCGTCGGCCTCGGCAGCCGGAATGGTGCCGTCCTCGACGCTGTCTGCCACCGCCATCGCGACGCCGCGCTGCGCCGGGCCGAACATCTGCACGGCCTGCTTGGAACCCTTGATGGTCACCTTGTTGAACATCACCGTGTTCGGCTTCACCGCGAGGTTCGGCGCGACGACGGCCAGCAGGCTGCTGAAGCCGTCCTTGTTGTTGGTGATGCAATTGCAGAATGCGGCCTCCGCGGCGCTGCCGCGCGGCCCCATGATCAAATCGATGTGCGCGACTTCGTTGCCGTCACCGACCAGCGACTCGCCCACCAGTACACGATCTACCACTGCCATGCCTTGTTCTCCTTCTGATGCTGGGAATTGGGATTGTTGAGTTGCAAACAGCGCTTTGAATATCGACATTGCGCCAACACCTCGTCAGCGTTCGTCCACGCGCGCCGCTGGCAATTGGGCACGCGTCCGGATTGTTATTGTCATGCGAGACGCTCTCGCAGCAGCAGGACCGCGACGCTGGCGACGGTGAGGTCCGCGCTGGTTCCCGGATTGACGCCCCTGGATTTGAGATCGTCGTCGAAGGCCCGAAGCCGGGGGACGACGGCGCGGGGATTCTCGCACGCTTTGAGGGCCGATTCCAACGTTCGAGCCCGCGCCGAAACCTCGTCGGCGAGCGCCCCACCCCACTTGCGCGCGATGTGGCTGTCCGGTCCCGCGCCGAGCAATTGCAGGAAACACGCGGTGCTGGCCCAGGCGAGCGAGCGCCAGCGCTCGCGCAACGCGACCAGCGTCGGTACCGCGTGTTCGAACACCTCGGTGTAGTCATCGACGTAGGCCGCGGCAATGCGGTCGCGTATGGCGGCGAGCGCCATCGCTTCGCGGAGCGTCATGCGTGGGACCTCGCGCACGTCGCCCTCCGCCACCTGGCCGAGGCCGGCGGGCTCGGTGAACGCGATGGCGCGAAACGCCGCTGCGGCGTCGTCGCGATCGAGCGCCGCCAGCACCGCGGCCAGCGCGGGCCGCAATTCGCCGCCGCGCGCGGCAGCGGCGGCGAGCGGCGCGAGCAGCAGCACGATGCCGAGATTGGTGTTGCAGCCGACCGCCGTGAGCGTCGCGTGCATCGCGCTCTCGATGCGTGCGCCGACGCTCGCGCCATCGTCGCACAGCGCCGGCACCGCGACACGCGCGCTCACGAGGAAGTCCCGCGCCTGCATGCCATGGCCCGGTGACCACAGGCTCACGTTGCCCGGCTTGCAGGCCACCACGTCGAGGCGGCAGGCGCGCGCCAGGCAGGCGGCGATGGCAGCGCCACGCGTCATCCGCGCCGGTAGGCCTCGACCCGCCGCAGGCACAGCGCGGCGAGTTCCGCGCCGATGTCCACACCGGTGGCGCTCTCGAGTCCCTGCCAGGCGGGAATGCCGTTCACCTCGGTGACCAGCCAGCGCCCATCGGCATCGCGCAGCAGGTCGACGCCCGCGTAGTCCGCGCCGACCGCCGCGGATGCGCCCTCCGCCACGCACGCGAGTTCAGGCTCGAGACGCTGGGCCACGCAGCGCGCGCCCTGCGCGCGATTGGTCACCCAGTGCTCGCTCTCCCGCGCCATCGCGGCCCTTGCGCGGCCCGCGATGACCATCACCCGGTAGTCGCGATAGGGCGCTTCGTCGCGCGCCACGAAGTGCTGCAGGTAGCACACCTCGCCGGGCAGCAGGTAGCCGAGGTCGTCCAGCACGCGAATGCGCCTGAGGCCCTTGCCCTGCGAGCCGAACAGCGGCTTCTTGACGAGCGTTGCGCCCGCCGCCAGCGCGCGCGTCGCGAACTCGCGCGCGCGCTCGAGCGATTCGCTGACGAAAGTGACGGGTGTCGGCACGCCATGCTGATGGAGCAGCAGGCTGGTCATGCCCTTGTCCACCGTGCGTTCGATGGCGCGCGCGCTATTGACCACTGGCACGCCGAGACTGGCCAGGCGGTGCAGCACGTCCAACCGATGGGTGATGGCCTCCAATGAACCGCCCGGCACGCCGCGTACGAACACGCCGTCCGGCAGCGCTGCGCCAAACGGGCCAATGCGAAAGCCGCTGCCGCCGGCCGCGAGGTCGATGTCGCAATCACAGAGCGAGACGAAGTGCGCCTCGGCCTCGTGGTCGGCGAACCAGGCGCGCAGGCGCGCGCCGTGCCAGCCCGGTTCGTCGGTGAAGATGGCGATCCGCGGCCGCGCGCCGCCAGGCAGCCTCACGCGCCGAAGGACTGGTCCAGCAGTTCGACGTGCAGGCCACCACCGGTGAAGCTGCGCCCGGTCCTGACATTGGTGACGGTCACGGCGGCCGGCGAGAACAGCATCGGGTCGACTTTGTAGAAGTCGTAGCCGTAGCCCTTGAAGACCTGCGCGAAGGGCTTGCCGAAGTCGCGCGAGGCGGACGATGGCATCTTTGCCGCGAGCTCGCGCGCGGCGTCATCCTCGCCCGTGACATAGAGCTGCACCTGGCCGCCGAACAGGATGGCGTCGTTGGTGCGGCCCATCGCGGTCATGAAGTCCGGCGACGGCGGCGGCAGCGGCGCACAGGCCGTGCCGTCGACGAAGTCGGCGAGCGGGAACTCGAGCGCGTGCAGCTTGTGCAGTGCGACCTCGAGCACGCGCGCGACTATCTGCACGCCACCGGCCAGACTGCCGGTCGGCGTGAGGATCATGGTGAGCTGCTCGGGCCGGATGCCGCAGCGTTCGATTATCTTGTCCGCCACCGGCGCGGGTGGCAGCTTGTCGACTTCCAGCACGATGACCGTGTCGCCGGCTTGCGTGCGGTAGCCGAGTTCCTCGAACAGCGGCTCCTTGCTGCCCATCGCGCGCGCAGGTCCCGAACCGAGCGCGAAGAACGCGCCCTTGCCCTCACCGTGGTTGAGACTCCAGCCGGCGTACTGCGAAGCGAGGCAGGCGATGAGCGGATGGCTGGCCGCCACCTCCACCTGCCAGCGCCAGCGCGCGAACGGCGCGGCGCTCGAGAAATTCACGCGACCGAGTCCGCCCATGCAGATCTCCGCGATCAGTCGGCCGGCCTCGAGCCCGCCGACGTGCGCAATCCCCGCATCGATCACCGTCACGCCGTTGTCCAGACGGCTCACACCGACGCGATATTCCGCGGCCTTGTCGCGCAGACGCGCGACCAGCGGCGCGACCGCGACGTTGACGTTGCAGGCGCGGTCGAGTTCCAGCTTCGACATTGTTCAACCTCCCATGGAGCGGATGCGGATTGCGGGTGGCAGCACGTGCTCCAGCCCGAGCATGCGCCGCAGACGCGCATAGCGTCGCGTGAGCCGCGCCGCGAGTTCATGTTCATCGCGACCGTCGGCCAACAGCGTGCAGAGCGGCGCGCCGCGCGGTACATCGACACCGCTCGCAGGCCGATCCGCAACCCAGGCCGGCCAGCGGATGTTGGCCGACGCTCGCCAGGACGCCTCCGCATACAGCACGAGATGCGCGCGCTCCGTTTCGCGGCGCGGCCTACTATACAAGAGCGTTCCACTCGCACAAGCCGCGAGGTGCGCGTCGAACACCGATGCGCGATCGGACCAGAGTTCGAGCGTCACCGGCGGTCGTGGATTGATATCCACCAACGTGACTTCACCGGCCGCATCGAGCAGGAAGTCGAAGCCCCACAGGCCTCGCAGTCCGAGCCGCGCGGTGAGCGCCATACCGATGCGTAGGGTCGCGGACTCGAGCGCGCGCGAAGGACGTGCGAGGGCTCGCGCGCCTTCGTAACGATAGCCGTCACGCGCATGCCAGCGCAGATGCGCGGCGATGCCGACCAGCCGACAACGCGTGCCCGCGGACAGGAAACTGGCCGACAGGCTCTGACCTCCGTGCCGGCGCTGGAAGTAGTCACGCGCGCCGGCGACCCGGGTCGCGGGTCGCAGGTGATCGCCGCCGCTGCCGCCAGCGCGCTTCAGCAGCCAGGCACGCGGTGCGCGTGGCGGCGTCCAGCGCGTGTCTGGTGTCGCGATGTCGTGCGCGCGCCGCAGCACACGCCACAGGCGCGGCGGATCGAGCAGCGCCTGGTAGACCTGCGCATCGCAGGCCAAGGTCGGCCAGCGCGTGGCGATGCGCGCGAGCGTGGCCGGCGTCGCCTCGAAGGCGCTGCCCGGCACGACCGGCATGGGACCCGCACGCTGTTGCAACGCCTCGATCGCGGACAGAAGCTCACGCTGGCGGAAACCGAATGCGCGGGTGGGGCTGAGGGTCACGATGCCCATGGCGCAGGCACGCGTGTCGGCGTCGCCGAACAGATCGATGACCCACGGCGCATGACCCGCCTCGCGCGCGACCTCGGCGAGGACACGCGCGGAGCGGCCGAGCACCAGCAGTCTACTTGCGCGACTTGGCGACAAGCGCGCGCGCCGTGGCGAAGGCTTCTTCGTAGCCCAGGTACACCGGGCTGCTGGCGTTGTGCATCTGCTGCAGAAGCGCGGTATGTACCTTGTACTTGAGGTCACCGATGGTGAGCGCGCCGAGCGCCATCGCGCTGCCGCCCTCGCCCACCGCGAGCGCCTTGCCCTTGTCCTTCACCCCCACGCCCGCGATGCCTGCCGGCGGCACGGCGTTGGCGTCCGCCACCACCTTGAGCGCCCAGCCCGCCGCGAGGGTTTCCGTCGACACCACCTGCACGCCCGCGCGCGCCGCGCCGAACAACAATTCGACCTCGGGCAGCCAGCGCTGGATGGCCTGCGGCGAGCTGCCGTCCACGCCGTCCAGTTCCACGCCGTGCACGCGGTTCAGGCGATCGGCCACCACCTGCGCAGCGCCCTGGCCCTGGTGGGAGACGATGGCGCAGCGCGCGCCGGCGCGGGACGCGAGCAGCGCGGTGCAGATGCCGACCGGACCGGTGCCGCCGAACACGCACACGCGGCGTCCCGCCAGGTCGCCGCCGCCACCCTTCTTCGCCCAGTGCTCCACCAGCGCGACCATCGCCGCGGCGGTGGTGATCGCGCCGCTCGGATCCGCCATCACCGACACGGTGAAGGGCGGCACCATCGCAGCCTTGGCCGCCTCCAGCATGGCGAGCGCGAGATCGAACTCGCGGCCGCCGATGAAGATGCCGGTGCGCCGCACGCCCTCGGGGCTGCGCGAGAAGATGGTGTCCTGGGTGAGCGCCGTGATCTCGTCGAGGGTGACGTTGCAGTACGGGATCACCGCATCGAAGCGCGCCTCGTAGGCCATGTTGATGTCGAACGGCGAGACATACTTGGTCGGGCTGAAGATGTGCAGCAGGTGGGGATGTTGCATGGCGGTCTCCGGCGAAGATGAGGATTCGACAAGGCGCGACTCAGGCCTGCGACGCGCGCGGCGGCATGGCCTCGTCGTCCACCGTCAGGCGCGCGCCGTGGTTGCGCGCCGCGCACACCAGGATCTCGAGTCCCTGCGCCGCGCCGGCCCGCGCGCGCAGCCGCGCCGCGACCTCCGCCGCGCGCGTCTCGGACTCGACGAAGGCGAAGCCGGTGGGGCCCCAGCTGCTCTGTCCCAGACCGCTCACGCCGCAGTACGCTTCGGCCCAGGTGAGCAGTTCACCGACCCGCGGGCTGGTATAGCGACCGTTCTGCGCCGCCGCGAAGAAGTCGCCGGCCACGCTCTGCAGTTCACCCAGGGCGGCGCCGAAAGCCGCGAAATCCTCCTCCGCCACCGCCGGCAGCAGGCCCAGCAGCGTGGTATGACACAGGCGCGCGGCGAGCGCCTCGGGCATCGGGGCGAGCGCGCCGAAGGCCGCGCTCTCGGCGCGACCGCTCAGGCCTTCGGCGGCGCGGTCGCACACCAGGATCACGCGCCACGCGGCGGGAAAGGCCAGGCGCGCGATCACCGGCGGGCTGGTCGTCCCGGGCCCATGCCCACCGTCGACCACCAGCCCACCCTGTTCGAACAGGCTCGTGCCGATGCCCGAGCGCCGCGCGCGTCCGAGCAACGCGGCGAGTTCGGGCGCGTTGCACGCGCGACGGTGCGCGACCAGCGCGAGGGCACCGACGGCGAGTGCGAGCTGCGTGCCGGAGCCGAGCCCGGCGTGCGCCGGGATGGCGCGTTCGACGGTCACGCGCAGCGGCGTGTCGAGCGCGTAGTGGCTATACACCGCTGCCAGGTGCTCCACCGCGCGCGCCTGCATCGGACCCTGCGCTTCGTTCCTGACATACGGCACCGCATTGACGATCGTCGAGAGTCCGTCGATGGCGAGCCCCACGCTGCCGAAACGCCGTCCGCGACTCGCACTCGGATCGAGAAAGCCAAGATGCAAGCGAGCAGGCGCTTCGATGCGGGTTTCCCGCGGAATGGAGTTCATGCTGTTTCGTCGAACAAGTAAGGCCGCGATTATAGGTCGCGCATGCCGCGATGGAACGCGTCGCCCGGCCGCTAGTGAGCGCTCGGCAGCTATGCTAATTTGCCGCCGGCTCCTGGCTACGGCGCTGACTGTCGCACGCAGCGCGCACACGCGTGGCGGTCCACGAGGTTGGACCGCCTCACGCCACGAGCTTCTCGTCAAGCAGCACCGGGGTTCCTGTACTTGTGAGCGCCAGCCCGTCTTCCGCCGATCCTGCCTTCACTTCGGCGCCACTCGCCGCCGTATGCCCGTTCTGTTCTCTCTTGTGTGACGACCTCGAACTCGCACCGCGCGCCGACGCTGGTTTCGACGTCACGCGCAACGGCTGTCGTCGCGCAGAGCGCGGCTTCGCGCGCGCGCCCTTGGCGCCGACGCCGCGTGTCGCAGGCCGCGAGTCGAACTTCGAAACCGCGGTGAAGCACGCCGCGCGCCTGTTGCGCGGCGCGCGCCAGCCGCACTTCGCCGGGCTCGGCACGGATGTCGACGGCATGCGCGCGGCCGTCGATCTCGCCGAGCGCTGCGGCGCGAGTCTCGACCACGCCCACGGCGAGACGCTCGCGGCGATGAACCGCGTACTGCAGACCCGCGGCTGGTATGCGACCACGCTGTCCGAGGTACGCAATCGCGCCGATCACATCGTGCTGATCGGCCTCGACCTCGAACAACGCTACGAGAACCTGGTGTCTCGCTGTCTGCGCCCCGCGGCGAGCCTGGAAGCAGCACGGCGCGAAGGCCGGCGCATCACCGCGCTCGGCCCGCGTCCCGCGCCGGCGGCGGCGCTGCCGGCCGAGCACCTGCGCTGCGCGCAGGAAGACCTGGTCGGCGCGCTGCATGCGCTGCTCGGCCTGCTGAAAGGCACCGCGCCGGACGCGCGACGCGTCGGCTCGCTCGCGCTGACCAAGCTCGCTGCGTTGGCCGAGGCGCTGCGCGCGGCGCAGTACGTCACGCTGGTGTTCGCGCCGGGCGCGCTCGCCGCGCCGCGCGAGCCCGCGCTCACGCTGCTCTGCGAGCTGGTCGATGAACTCAATCGCGGCGGACGCGCGGCACTGCTGCCGCTCGGCGGTGACGACGGCGCGCAGACCGCGCAGAGCACCTGCGCATGGCTGACCGGTTATCCGCTGCGCCTGCGCCTGGGCAGGCGGCTCGATTACCAGCCGCAGGCGCTGGCTACCGCGCGCGTGCTCGCACAGGGCGGCGCCGATGCGCTCCTGTGGATCGACGCCTTCGGCACCCTCGGCACGCCGCCGGCCGGCGTCAGCGCTGCGCGCAGCGTGGTGCTCGGCGCCGCGGCGCCCGACACGGATTGTGAAGTCTTCATCCCGGTCGGCACGCCGGGGCTCGATTATGCCGCGCGCCTGCTGCGCACCGACGCGGTGGTGAGCCTGCCGCTCGCGGCGCAGCGTGCTCGCGACCTGCCCGCGGTCGCCTCCGTGCTGCGCGCGCTGCTGGCGGAGATGCGCTGATGTTGACGGCATTGAAGGGCGGACGCGTCTACGACCCGAGCAACGGCGTCGATGGCGAGGTGCGCGATCTCTATCTGGAGGACGGGCGCATCGTCGCCGCGCCCCGCGACGGCCGACCAGCGGACGCGAGCTACGACCTCGCGGGCTGCGTGGTGATGGCCGGCGCCATCGATCTGCACACCCACATCGGCGGTGGCAAGGTCAACATCGCGCGCAGCATGCTGCCCGAGGATCACACACGCGACCTGGTCGACGGCCATCGTCATCCCCATGCGGGCTGCGGGCACGCCGCGCCGGCGACGCGCACCGCCGGCTATCGCTACGCGGAGATGGGCTACGTGGCCTGCTTCGAGCCCGCCATGCTGCCGGCCAATGCGCGCCAGGCACACATGGAGATGGCCGACACGCCGATGGTCGACAAGGGCGCCTACGTGCTGCTCGGCAACGATGACTTCCTGCTCGGCGCGCTGCGCGACGGCCGCTCGCCGGCCTTCATTCGCGACTACGTGGCCTGGACCTTGAACGCCGCGCAGGCGCTGGCCATCAAGGTGGTCAACCCGGGCGGCATCAACGCTTTCAAGTACAACCAGCGTCAGCTGGACCTGGACGAGCAGAACGCCGCCTATGGCGTCACGCCGCGGCGCATCCTGACCGCGCTCGCGGGTGCGGTCGGCGACCTCGGACTCGCCCACCCGCTGCACATCCACGGCTGCAATCTCGGCGTGCCGGGCAACGTCGACACCACCCTCGCCACCATCGGTGCGCTCGAGGGTCTGCGCGGTCACCTGACCCACATCCAGTTCCACAGCTACGGCACCGAGGGCGATCGCAAGTTCTCGTCCGGCGCGGCGCGCATAGCCGAGGCGGTCAACGCCAGTCCCAACGTCTCGGTGGACATCGGCCAGATCATGTTCGGTCGCACCGTCACCGAGTCCGGCGACAGCATGCGCCAGTTCGCCGGCAGCGCGTTCGCCGATCCGAAGAAGTGGGTCGGCATGGACATCGAGTGCGACGCCGGCTGCGGCGTGGTGCCGTTCCGCTACCGGAACAAGAATTTCGTCAACGCGCTGCAGTGGGCCATAGGACTCGAACTGTTCCTGCAGGTGAACGATCCCTGGCGCATCTTCCTCACCACCGATCATCCGAACGGCGCGCCGTTCACCAGCTATCCGCATCTCATTCGACTCTTGATGGACAAGAGCTTTCGCAATGACATGCTCGCCACGCTCGAGCCCGACGCGGCGGCGGCCAGCATCCTCGCAAGCCTCGATCGCGAGTACAGCCTGTACGAGATCGCGATCATGACCCGCGCGGCGCCGGCCCGCTCGCTGGGCCTGGAAGGCTTTGGCTCGCTCGGTATCGGCGCGCGCGCGCACGTCACCGTCTACCGCGAGGACGAGAACAAGGAAAAGATGTTCGCCACGCCCGCCTATGTATTCAAGGACGGCCAGCTCATCGTGCGCGATGGTCGCGTGCTGGAGGAGATCTGGGGCGCGACCCATGCGGTGCATCCCGACTACGACGGCGCCATCGAGCGCGAGCTCGACGACTACTTCACGCGCTACCTGACCGTGCGCAAGGACAATCAACGGGTCGCGGACGATGAGATCCGCGACGGCGGTCGCGGCGCGCTGGTGCTGCACCCGGTCAAGCCGGCATGAAGATCAACGGCGTCAGCATCGACGACACCTTCGCCGAGGCCTTTCCGATGAAGGCCACGCGCATCGTGGTCACCGCGCGCAACGAGACCTGGGTCGAGCACGCGGTGCGCGCCATGACCGGCTTCGCCACGTCGGTGATCGCCTGCGGCTGCGAGGCCGGCATCGAACGACG
>JBFWYG010000019.1:55611-62485 GCA_050186725.1 Gammaproteobacteria bacterium
TTCAAGCTCAGGACCATACTGCGATGAGCGCGCTGACCCTGACGCTGAAGAAGAGCGCGCCGCGCCTCGCGCTGGATCTCGGCGCCCTGCTGCCCGCGACCTTGAAGCCGCTCACGCCCACGGCGCTGCGCCGCCTGCGCCTGCCGGCCGGCGGCGCGCAGCTGCCCTTGAGCGAGCTCTTCGACATCGAGGGCGAGCCCGGCGACAAGCTCAGGCTGCTGGGCCTGCATGGCGCCTGTCATCGCGTCGGGGCCGGTCTGCGCGAAGGCGTGCTGGAGGTACGCGGCGACGTCGGTGACGAGCTCGGGCGCGAGATGCGTGGCGGCTTACTCCAAGTGCGCGGCTCTGCCGGCACGGGCGTCGGACAAGGCATGCGCGGTGGCTTCCTCTCGCTCAGCGGCTCGGCCGGCGAAGCCGTGGGCGGCGCCGTGCCCGGCGCGACGCGCGGCATGAACGGGGGACTCATCGTGGTGGGCGGCGATGTCGGGGCGCGCTGCGGCGAGCGCATGCGTCGCGGCTTCATCGTCGTGCTCGGCGACGCGGGCGATTATCTCGGCGACCGCATGCTGGCCGGCAGCATCGCGGTCTTCGGCCAGGCGGGCGCCCACGCCGGACTGGGTCTGCGACGCGGCAGCCTGTTCCTCGGCCGTGCGCCGCGCAGCGAGAGCGAGGGCTTTCGCGACTGCGGCCCCTGCGAGTTCGGCATGGTGCCGCTGATCCGCGATTACCTGCAGGACTTCCACCCGACGGCCGCGCGGCGCTTCGGCATGTTCGCGCAGGCGCAACGCTGGTGCGGCGACCGCAACCATGGCGGCAAGGGTGAAATCCTGGTGGCGCTCGGCGGTTGAGCCGTCGCGCCGACGCGACACTCAAGCGCTCGGCTGCACCTTGGTGAGCTGCAGCACCTCACGCAGCAGCGGCTCGCTGCCGCCCTTTTCCGGCGGCACCTCGGTCTCGATGCGATAGATGTAGCCCGGCAGTTCTTCGCTCACGATCACGCGATAGCGCTTGCCGGCGAACTTCTCGAACTGGCCGCGATGGGGATCGTTGGCGTAGGGCACGAAGCTGATCTCGTGGCCCCGCCACTTCTGCCCGGCGAAATCGAAGTCCACCGGTTTGACCAGGGCCGTTTCGGCCAGCGCGAGCTTGATGCTGCGCATGAACACCCGCCAGCGCGTGACCGACTTGCCGGTGGGGTCGGTCAACACCGCCATCTCGTTGACGTCGCCTTCGAGAAAGGTGCGCAGCACCGGGTTGATGCTCACCGTCTCGACGGGGAAACGGTTCTGCTGGAAGAACTGCAGCTTCACGTCGCGGCTGCCGTCCTGGTTCAGCTTGAGCACTTCCAGCAGCACCTTGTCGCGCAAGTTGGCCTCGGGGTCGAAGCTGCCCGAGCGCTCGAACTCGTAGTGCAGCGTGCTCGGACCGGCCACCGAGCGCAGCTGGTCGGTCATCCACATGCGCGTCTCGGCTTCCGAGAACTGGTGCGCCGCGTCCTCCGAAGGCGCATCGGCGGCGGGCGCTTCGCCCTCGGCCAGGACGGCCGATGGCAGAGCCAGCGCGAGCAACAGCGTGGCGAGCGCCTTAGTCGTCATCATCGTCACCGCTGTCCTCCCTCACCATGAGCGGCAGCAGGGGCACGCCGTAGCTGCGCAGGATCGTGTCGATCTCGGCCTGGTTGTCGGCGATGAGCCGGTTGACCTCCGCCTTCCAGGCCTTGTCCGGATGCCGGACCGCCATCGCGATCTGGAAGTCGAAGCGCATGCCTGGTTCGTTGCGCAGCGGAATGACCACCACCTCGAGACCACGGGCCTTGGCCTGCTGCGCGTAGTAGCCGGCTATCGGGCCCCACACGAAGGTCAGGTTGACGTGATCCTCGATGAGGTCCCGCTCGATGACCTTGCCGGGGCTCTCCTGCGTGTCGCCGGTCATGCTCTGGAACGGCGTCGCGCGGTCCATCAGGTCGTTCTGCGCCACCCAGTCGGTGGCCGGCCCTTTATCGAAGATGCCTATGCGCAGGCTCTCGCGCTGCGCGGGCGTGACATTCATCAGGTCGTCCTGGGACTGGATGAAGTCGAGGCCCCTGCCCTTCACGTAGACCATCGCCCAGGCCGAGCGCATGTACGGCCGGGTCGGCGCCGCCATGTCGAATTGCTCGGTCACGCTCATCACGAGATCGCAGCGATAGCTGCCGTCCTCGGTGTCGTTGTTGGTGAGCGTGTTGCGAATGAAGCCCAGCCGCTGCGGAAACCATTCGTAGGTCACCGGCAGCCCGAGCTTGCGGCCGAACAGCTCGGCAATCTTGTTCTCGTAGCCCTGCAGTTCCCGGTTGGAGGACGGCAGGCTGTGCGGATCGGCACACACCTTGAGCGCGGTGCGCGGCGGCGGCGCTTCCGCGTGCACCGCGCCGACCGCGCAGAGCGCGAACACCAGTGACAGCGCATGCATGCCGCGCCGGCCTGAAGCCGGCGCCGGCACGCGTCGCGCGCGAGTCGCCGCGCTCACCACGCCGCCTACTGGGCCTGCCCGGAGGCCATGGCTTCCTTCGCCTTCTTGATCGCGCGCTGGACCATGTTCTTGCCGACCTTGACGTTCGGCAACGCGGCCTCGAGCGCCGCCTCGTTGGCCGGCGGACGCGCATCACCGACCACCACCACGCCCACCATGCCGGTGGTCATGTGCGGGTTGCACTTGTATATGTACATGCCTTCCTTGTCGAGCGTGGCGACGAAAGCCTCCTCGCCGAGCTTGGACTTCCAGGGCGTCGCGCCCTCGGGCAGCATGCCTTCGATGGTCTCCGTGTCGTGACCGGCCATCTGGGTGAATCGCAGTGTGTCACCCGGCTTGGCGAAGGTCACCAGCGGCTTCCATTGGGTGACCACGGCTTGCACGACGTGTTCATCGGCGCGGGCCAGCGAGCCCAGGGCCAGCAGCAGAGCGGACGCGCCAAAAACGACCGTGTTCTTCATCATGTGAGACAGACTCCCCGTCAGTGATTGTGGCCGCGGCCCGTTGCCACGGCGGCTGTGAAAATAGGCGCGGATGCTTGAATTACCGCTGAACCCGAAGGCGGCTCTTTATACCAGAGGGCCCCGGGCCACGGAACCGACAGGCCGCGCCGCGCGCGGAATTATCGCCAGGTGAACAGCACGTCATGCCGTGCCGGATCAAACCCAACGCTCGAAGCTTCGAGGGCTCTGCGCGGCGCGGGTTCCACAAATGAAAAACCCGGCGCGCATGAAGCGCGCCGGGTCTTTGCATGCGGAGCTTTCACCGGCTTGCGCCGGGAAAGCGCCAGGCCCATCAGGGCAGGCTGAACACGCTCAGCACGCCGCCCAAGCGGGTGTAGGAGCTCAGGCCCTTGTACGCGCCCACGGCGCCCAGGCCGTCGGTCGCGTTGATCAGGCCCGCCGCCATGCCGATACCGGCCCAACCGCCGACACCCGACAGCACGCCGACATACTGCTTGCCGCCGTGACCCCAGGTGTTGACGTTGCCGATGATGCCGGACGGCGTCTTGAACTTCCAAAGCAGCTTGCCCGTCTTGGAGTCGATGGCCTTCAGGTAACCCTCGAGCGTGCCGTAGAACACGACGTCACCCGCAGTCGCCAGCGCACCCGACCACACCGAGAAGCGCTCGGGGATCGACCACACGATCTTGCCCTTGTCCGCGTCCCAGGCGATGAAGTTGCCGAGGTTGTTGTTGTCGGTGTTGTTACCGAACTCGGCACCGGGCGACACACGGCCCGCCGGGAACATCGACAGCACGGCGTTCACGTAGGGCTGACCCGCGACATACTCGCCGCCGGACACGGGCTCGTAGTTCATGCAGACGTGGTTCGTCGGCACGTAGAACAGGCCGGTCTTCGGGCTGTAGGCCGCCGGCTGCTGGTCTTTGGAACCGAGCGCGGCCGGGCAGATGTTGGTCGAGTTGACGTCTTCGCCGTTGTGGTGGGTGCTGTACTTCGGCACCACCTGCGGACGGCCGGTCTTCATGTCGACGTGGGTGGCCCAGTTCACCGCCGGGTCGTACTTCTCGGCGACCAGCAGGGCGCCGTTGGTGCGATCGAGCGTGTAGCCGAAGCCGTTGCGGTCGAAGTGGACGAGGGCCTTCGTGTCCTGACCCTTGACCTTCATGTCGGCCAGGATCATTTCGTTGATGCCGTCGTAGTCCCACTCGTCGTGCGGGGTCATCTGGTAGACCCAGTGGGCCATGCCGGTGTCGACGTCGCGCGACCAGATCGACATGGACCACTTGTTGTCGCCGGGGCGAACGACCGGGTTCCAGGTCGAGGGGTTGCCGGTGCCGTAGTAGAGCGCGTTACGCTCCTTGTCGTAGGGCCACCAGCCCCACACGGAACCGCCACCGATCTTCCACTGGTCACCCTTCCAGGTCTTCAGCGAGGAGTCCTTGCCGATCGGCTGGCCGAGCGAAGTGGTCTTGTCGGGATCGACCAGCATGTCCGCGTCGGGACCCATGCTGTAGGCACGCCAAACGCGCTTGCCGTCCTTCAGGCTGTAGGCATTGATCCAGCAGCGCACGCCGAACTCGGCGCCCGACATGCCGGTGATGACCTTGTCCTTCATGACGTGCGGCGCGTTGGTGTTGGTCTGGCCGAGCTTCGGATCGCCGTTCTTGACCGACCACACCTTCTCACCGGTCTTCGCGTTCAGCGCGACCAGCGTGGTGTCCGCCTGCTGCAGGATGATCTTGCCGTCGCCAAAGGCCAGACCGCGGTTGACGGTGTCGCAGCACATGACCGGGACCGTCTGGTCATAGTCCTGCACCGGCACGTACTCCCACAGCACCTCGAGGGTATCGAGGTCGATGGCGAACACGTTGTTGGGGAAGGCCGCGTGGATGAACAGCGTGTCACCCTTCAAGCCGGTGACGGAAGCCGGCAGCACCAGCGGGCCACCCTCATGGCCACGCAGCACACCGGTTGAGAACGTCCATGCCGCCTGCAGCTTCTGCGCATTCGTATTGTTGATCTGATCCAACTTCGAATAGCGCCAGTTCCAGTAGTCACCACTGGGCGTGACCCAGTAGTTCGGATCCTTCATCAGCTTCTCGAGTCCCTCGTTGGCCTGCACCTGCGCGGTGCCGGCAAACGCCACCAGAGAGGCTGCCGCTATGAGCCATCGCTTGAACGATGATGTCCTCATGACCTCCTCCTTCACACTTTCTTGTTGAGTATCACGTGATCGACCTCTTGTTGTTGGAACTCCGAGAAGGCCCGAGATCGATGAGCCGAAACAGAGTATTGAGAGTCTGTGCAGTGCGGGAATACGCCGCCGAATGGCTGGACGTGGAACTAGGGGGGGCGTCGGCCTGCGGAACGAGGCCTGAAGTCGGGCACGAATGGCGATACTCGCCCAATGCTGGTCCACCCCTCTGCTCACGCGTGGCGCCTGGACCGGTATCTCACCCACCCGGTCGAGGGTTCGCGCATGGCGACATGCAATCGTTCATGTGTGGCGCGCAAGTGCCCGCGCGCCGGCTCGTTCGTGACTTCAAAGCTCACGACGAGCTCGAATTGTTGTCCCTGCCCGCAGCGCTCACAGCCACCGGGCAGTGGAAGGTTCCCGGCAATTATAGGGATATTTTCCTCAGCGGCAACCGCGGCAAGACGCGCGCGCTCAGCCGTCACGGGTTCGCGGCAGGCGGCTGCGCGGGCGCCGTCGCCGGCTGCGCCGCGGCGCGCACCGGCGCGGTGGCCGGCCCGGCCGCGCGCGCCGACTTCTTGCCGACGAAGCAACGCTTGCGGGCATCGGTGCGCGCCGCGTCGAGCCGGCCGACGAGTTCGCGCGCGCGGTCGCTGTCGCGAAACAGACCGCCCTTCTCACCCGGCATGCGCTTGTAGATCTCGAACGTGCGCGCCTCGCTGAAGTCATCGAAAGAGACGTGCTGCGCGATCACGTCGACTTCGCAGGCACAGGCGTACAGATTGTCGACCGTCTGCCCGCCATGCTCGGCCATGCAGGTCAGCACGTGATCGACGCGCTCGAGCGTGGGATAGCCTTCCTCGGCGTAGGCCACCAGCGGCGTCGCGAGCAGCGCGAGAATGAGATAGGTGCGATTTGTCATGCTGTCGACCTCCGTTTGCGGCAGTTTAGCAGCCCCGCTTCGCCTCGCGTCGGCGGGTGCGCGCCGGCGGCGCTTTTGCGAGCACAGGCACGGTCTCGCGCGCGCCCATCGCGTAAGCTGCGGCAGCGTCACGGCTCAGGAATTCAGCGCGACGGCCGATGGAGACGGCACGCATGCGTCATGGCCTGCCATACCGCGCGTCGACTACATACGACAGGAGCAAGGCATTCAGATGGGTAGCAGGATTCTGGTCACCGGCGGGGCGGGCTACATCGGCAGCCACGTCGTCAAGCTGCTCGGCCGCGCCGGTCACAGCGTCGTCACCCTGGACAACCTGAGCAAGGGCCGCGCTGAAGCCGTGCTGTACGGGCCGCTGGTCGTCGGCGATACCGGCGACCGCGAGCTGGTCCTGCGCGTGCTGCGTGAGCATGCCATCGAGGCGGTGATGCATTTCGCGGCCTTCACCATCGTGCCGGAATCGGTCGCCGACCCGCTCAAGTACTACGCCAACAACACCGGCAACACGCGCAACCTGCTGGAGTGCTGCGTCGCGACCGGGGTGAAGCACTTCGTGTTCTCCTCCACCGCCGCGGTGTACGGCATGCCGGGCGACGGCATCTGCCGCGAGGACACCCGTACCCAACCGATCAACCCCTACGGCATGTCCAAGCTGATGAGCGAGCACATGCTGGCCGACACCTGCCGGGCGCACGGCATGCGCGCGGCGATCCTGCGCTACTTCAACGTCGCGGGCAGCGATCCGGACGGCGAGATCGGCCAGTCCAC
>JBFWYG010000020.1:0-61133 GCA_050186725.1 Gammaproteobacteria bacterium
GCCTTCGCTGCGCTCAGGCCCGCCGGCGGAGCCGGCGTCCTCGCCTCGCTTCGCGAGGCTCGTCGAACCCGGAATAGTGCCTGGGGTCACCGGCGTTCAAGACTGCCCGGCGGCGGGAGGGCTCGCGATTCGCTTGTGCGAATCGCTCGGCCTTCGCTGCGCTCAGGCCCGCCGGCGGAGCCGGCGTCCTCGCCTCGCTTTGCGAGGCTCGTCGAACCCGGAATAGTGCCTGGGGTCACCGGCGTTCAAGACTGCCCGGCGGCGGGAGTGTGTCCCTTGCGCTTGGGCGCAAGGGACATCCCGCGCGTTGCGCGGGACCATCGCCGCCGAGCGGCGATGTCCTCGCCACGCTGGCGCGTGGCTCGTGCTCGCAATCCGCTTGTGCGAATCGCTCGGCCTTCGCTGCGCTCAGGCCCGCCGGCGGATGGCCGGCGTCCTCGCCTCGCTTTGCGAGGCTCGTCGAACCCGGAACAGTGCCTGGGGTCACCGGCGTTCAAGACTGCCCGGCAGCGGGAGGGCTCGCGATTCGCTTGTGCGAATCGCTCGGCCTTCGCTGCGCTCAGGCCCGCCGGCCGATGGCCGGCGTCCTCGCCTCGCTTTGCGAGGCTCGTCGAACCCGGAACGCGTCTGTCTCCACCCCGCCGCCTCCACCATAAACAAGAAAGCCGCCCTAGGGCGGCTTTCTTGTTTATGGTGGAGGCGGCGGGAGTCGAACCCGCGTCCGCAAGCCCTCCGCCGTCGGATCTACATGCTTATCCGGATCTTTGTTTTAACTGGCTGCTACCCGACCGGCAGGGAAGACAGACAGCGAGTCCAGTATTTTTTTAGCGCTTCCGCCCTGGACGAGCTTCCACGCGATCTCGTGAGAAGTTACGCCCGGAGGCTGCACGCACGAGCACGGCTGCAGTCGGACGGCACCCTACTGGGTTTTAAGCAGCGAGTGCGTAGTTGTCGTCGTTGGCAACTATATTGGTTGCAGGTGGATTTACGAGGTGTCCTACCCCTCGGCATGCCCCTTCGGTTTCATGACCCACGTCGAAACCGTGACGCCCCCTTGAGATCGTTGGTTGAACGGCAGTCTACAGGAAAGCCGGGGTGACCGGCGAACCTCGCGCAGGCTCGCTAGCCCGCTTGGAGACAGAAGTGGGGATCAGCGCCCGCTTTTCAAGAGGCGGCCCTTCTCCCGGCCCCAGTCGCGTTCCTTCTCGGCGGCGCGCTTGTCGTGCTGCTTCTTGCCGCGGGCCATGCCGATGTCGACCTTTACCCGGCCGTTCTTCCAGTACATGGCGAGCGCGATGGCGGTCATGCCCTTGCGCTCGATGGCGCCCATCATGCGGTCGATCTCGACACGGTGCATGAGCAGCTTGCGGCTGCGCTGGGGGTCCGGGTTGACGTGGGTCGAGGCAGAGGCCAGCGGGCTGATCTGCACGCCCCACAGCCAGGCTTCGCCGTTCTTGAACTGCACGAAGGCGTCGCGCAGCTGCACTTTGCCGGCGCGGATGCTCTTCAGCTCCCAGCCTTCCAGCACGATGCCGGCCTCGTAATTGTCGTCGATGCTGTAGTCGTGCCTTGCCTTGCGGTTCTGCGCGATGGTGGCCGGCGGCTGCTTGGCCTTGGTGGATTTGCCGCTCATGGGATGGGTCCGTCGGTCTTCGGCGCTGGCAGGGTGGGCGCGGAGTATAGCCGAGTCGGCGTGGGTCGGTCGCAGGCGTGCAGGGGCCCGTGTGGGCGGAGAGAGTGCGACCGCCGGCGGAGCGCCGGCGGAACGCGGATCAACGGCACCGCGGGCTCGCGACCCCCTGGGTCACGAGCCTCGCTTGGGGCCTCAGCGCATCTGGCGGCTTTCGCGCTCGCGGGCTTCGTTGACCTTCATGCTGCGGCCGTTCAGCGCGCGCGCGTTCAGCGTGCGCACGGCGTCCTGGCCCTGGCTCGCGTTCGGCATTTCGACGAAGGCAAAGCCCTTCGACTCACCCGAGAAGCGGTCCTTGATAAGCGACACCCGCGACACGTCGCCCGAAGCGGCGAACGCCTCGCGCAGGTCGTCTTCGGTCACGTCATAGGCCAGGTTGCCAACATAGATATTCATGATGTTCGTCTCGCAAAATAATTGAATGATGTCGTGCATTGTTCATTCGTCGCGCGATCCGAAGCCAAGGGCACAAGTAATCCGGATTCCTGCGCTAAAGAAGCTGCCGACGAGACGAAGCCAGAGGGCGGGCTTGATTAGAAGCGCGCGCCCTGTGGAACTGGCGGACGCGCGAACTCGATAGCTTGGAGCATACGCGCATTGCGCGCGCGGCGATAGCGAAATCTTTGTCGCGATGACGATCAGCGCTGACGCACGCCTAGCGTCAGCTGCTTCACCAGCGTGTTCAGCAGCTGCACTTCCTGCGCGTTCACCGCGATCTGACTCGCCGTGGTGTCTGCGTAGATCACGCCGATGCACACCTTGTTCACCACGATGGCGAACACCAGCACCGAACGCGGATGCGTGAGATCGCGGCACCACGTGGGAATCGCCTCGCGATAGCGCGGATCCTCGGTGTCGACGATGACCGCGTTGCGGCCGCGCTGAACGGCCTGGTTGAACACGTCTTCGCCCGCGCCCGGTTTGAACTCGAAACGGCTCTTCAAGGATTCCGCGTCGTTGCCGAAGCCGAAGCGCGCGACAAAGGCTTTGCGCGCCGGATCGCGCACCAGCAGCAGCACGTGATCGAAACCCATGCTGCGGAAAAGCGCCTCGAGCACCATGGTGAACATGTCGTTCAGCGACGCGCGTTCGAGGATGGCGTTGGTCAGTTCGGCGATGGCGTTGGTCAGGAAGCTGTGGCGACGCACGTCGCGCTCGGCCTCGGTTTCCACCAGGAAGCGTGCGGTCGCTTCGGCGGATTTCATGAAATCAGGGTCGACGTCGTCGAAGACGCCGGGGGCGTCCGCCGCCGGCTCGTCGCGCATCGCCCGCTCCACCTTGCCGAGCAGAGGCGCCTGGGCGAGTTCCGCGCGGATCATGCCCGCGTACTCGCGTGTCGCCTCGACCGCCTCCACCACGGTGGCCTTGAGTTTCGCGGTGTCCAGCTTCACGCAGTCGCCGTAGCGCTCGAGCAGCGTGCGGAGTTTCTGCTCGAGTTCGCGCGACTCGCCGGCGGCGACTTCAGCGACTTCATTGCTGAACGCACAGAACTGTGCGATCAGCTGGTCCGGCGAGGTGCCGGCCTTGACCCGCCCCGGGCGCGTCGGGCGCATGCACTGGATCATCTTGTCCGGCAGGTTCCACTCGCGAGCGATGGCGATGCCGAACTCGTGGAGATCCGCGCCGAACACCTCGCGCGCGGCCGACGCCTCATCCAAGCCGCGACTCTCCACGAGGCCCTGCACCTCGCGATATTCCTCGGGGAAGTAATAGATGGCGAGATGCCGACCGAGGCGATGGAACATCGCGCCGATGAAGGCTTCTTCCGCATTGAAACGCGGCTGTTCGTTCAGGCACACGCGCCGTGCCAGCATGCCGGACAGGAACGACGTACAGGCCGCGTCCTTCAGCTGGCCCGCGTGCTCGCCGTTGCGCATGTGCTCGAAGATCACGATGCCGAGCGCGATGGCACGCACCTGTTCGAGACCGAGGATCACGACCGCGCGGCTCACCGTGCTGATCGAGCCGCCGTACTGGCCGTAGATGGCCGAATTCACCACCTTGAGCAGCTTGGTGGTGAGCGCGTAGTCCTTGAGGATGATGCTCGCCAGATCGTTCAAGTGGCTGGCGGCGCGCGCGTCCGCCTTGCTGTTGATCTCCGAGATGTTGCGTGACACGGCCGGAAAGTCCGGCTTGCGCTGCATGCGCCGCTGGAGGAAGGCGATGGCGCCCTTGACGTCGGCGCCGTTCGCCACCACCGGCGCGTCACTGGTGACCTGCGGCTGCAGGTAGGCGGTCAGCGCGTCGCGCATCGCGCCCGCGCTCTCGAAGCGTTGGGTCGGATCCTTCTCCAGGCCCTTCATCACGATGGCATCGAGCGCTGCGTCGATGCCCTCGCGCGCCATGGAGGGCGGCATCGCGCGCTCGTGCAGGATCTTGTACATCACCGCCATGGGGTTGTCGGCGGTGAACAGGCGATGGCCGGTCAAGAGCTCGTGCATGACCACCGCCAGCGCGAAGAGATCCGATGCCGGTCCGGCGGGCTGGTTGGCCAGCACTTCGGGCGCGAGGTAGTTGGGCGTGCCGGCGATGTCGTGGCTGCCCGTGGCGTCGTTCAGCACCACCGAGATACCGAAGTCGAGGATGCGCGGCTGGTCGTTGTCGTCGATGAGGATGTTGGCCAGGGTCAGGTCGCGATGCAGGATGCCGCGCTGGTGGGCGTAGTGCATCGCGTCCAGCACACGGATCATGACTTCCACGACGCGCTTGGCCGGCATGGTGTCGCGGCCGGTGACGAAGTCGGTGAGCGGGCGACCGGGCGCGAACTGGTAGACGAGATAGGGCGGCTGGTGGTCGAGTTCGATTTCGAACAGGCCGACGATGTTGGGATGGTCGAGCTTGGCGACGTTGCGCGCTTCGTTCAGCAGCCGGGCGGGATCGCGGGCGCGCTGATGCAGCGTCTTCAGCGCCACTTCGCGGTCGAGACGCGGGTCGAAGGCCAGGTAGACGATGCCCTGGCCGCCACGGCCGAGCACCCGCAGCGGTTCGAAACGACCGACGGCCGCGGGCAGCGCGGGATTGGGCGAAGCGGAGGTGGCCATGGGCGTCCAGGAAGCTGACCGTTCAAATAACGGCGCAGGCTACCGCTGACTTGAGTCGGCGAGTCCTTGTGAGCCCGGTGGGGATCTTCGAAAATGAGAGTCGATGAAGAATTTCTCCTGGTGCCCGCCCAGACGCGGGCAGCGGCTGTGGTCCGGCCCGAACGTGCCGCCTCGCGAGGAGGCTCGGTGAGCACGGTGCGGCGCATGGCCTTCGTGCCTTTCACCCCCCGCCAGATGTACGACCTGGTGAACGATGTCGCGGCCTATCCGCGCTTCCTGCCCTGGTGTGCCGGCAGCGAAGTGCTGGTCGATGAGCCGGACCGCATGCGCGCCCGCCTGCAGCTGCGCAAGGGGCCGCTCGACGCCGCCTTCACCACCGACAACCGCCTGGTACCCGGCCGCTCGATCACCTTGAGCTTGGTCGACGGACCGTTCTCGCGGCTGCATGGGCAATGGAATTTCGAAGCCGCCGACGGCGGGAGCGTGGTGTCGCTGGAACTCGAGTTCGAGTTCAGCGGCAGGCTGATCGGCAAGGTGCTGGCCACCGCGTTCAAGCCCATCGCCGATTCCCTGGTCGAGGCGTTCAAGGCGCGCGCCTACACGGTCTATGGCCGTTGAGCGGATCGCGGTGGAAGTCGCCTGGGCGAGCGCCGAGCAGCAGTGGGTGGTCGCCCTCGAAGTGCCGACCGGCACCACGCTGCGTGGCGCGCTGGAACGGGCCCGGGTCGATGACAGGCTGCCGGTCGAGGCGCTGGCCGCGGCCAGTTTCGGCATCTTCGGCGTGGTGAAGACATTGGAGACCACGCTCGCGGATGGCGACCGGGTCGAGATCTACCGGCCGCTGGCCGACGATCCGAAGCTCATCAGGCGCAGGCGCGGTACGCGCCGCGCGCGCCGCTGAGGCGGTTCTACTCTTCCTGCTCTTCGGGGCGCTTGACCAGGCGTTCCGGCGGCTTGTTCTCGTCGGGCGAGGGACGCACGTAGTCGGGTTCGCCGATGCCGAACACGCCGACCACGCGGCCGAGCAGGCCGCGCCGCTGGTGCACGCGCGGCGCATCCGGGGGAACGATGATGCCTTCGCCCGGCGCCTTCTGGATGTTGGCGTAGGTGTTCGGAATGGGCGCCGGCTCTGCCTTCTCGGCCTCCGGATCTTCCGGCACTTCGACCGAGGTCTTGGCGGTGGAGGCGAGCGCGCCTTCGCCTCTCGAGCGGCCCGCGGGCAGCGTATCGTCGTCGTCCTGCTTCGCCTCGCCCTTGGCGTCGGCGGTCTTGTCCTGTTTCTCGTCCGCCTCGGCCTTCTCCTCGGTCTCGTCGACGAAGGGCATGGCCTGCGCGACGCGCGTGACGATGCCGCGCTTGCTTTTCTTCGGCACGTCGACGGTGGTGTCCTGGTGCAGGTCGACCTCGAGCTCGCCGGCCGCCGGTTTGACGTCGCCCAGCACGTGATCGAGCTTGTCGTCGGCGAACACCAGCGTCACGCGCCGCTTCTCGACATCGCCGCCGCGCTCCTGGTAGGTGTAGAGATAGTCCCAGCGCTCGGCGTGGAAGGTATCGCGGATCACGGGCGTGCCCATGATGTACTGCACCTTCTTCTTGTCCATGCCGCGCCGTAGTTGCGCCACCATCTCCTGGGTGATGACGTTGCCCTGCTGCACGTCGATCTTGTGCACGAAGGGCAGCGAACCGACCGACGGTATGCCCACGTAGGAGCAGCCGCCGAGCAGGAGTGGCGCGATAAGCAGGACGGAAAGTAGGGTTTTCGGCATGGGCGGTGATTTCGGAGCGCGTCGCGGCGCGCGGGCGATGGCTGAGTCTGCGTGCCGGCGGTTACACTAACGCCAGGGTCACGCGCCGTGAGGCGGGTGCCATCCTAGCACAGCGCTTCGCGGCCGCGCGAAGGTGCTATCCTCTTGAAACTTTCACACCTTTCCGCGCTCACCGGGCATTGCGACGATGGACACCCAGGAACTCAAGAAAGCCGGCCTCAAGGCCACCCTGCCGCGCCTGCGGATCCTGGAGATCCTCGAGGCCAACAGCGGCAGGCACATGAGCGCGGAAGACGTCTACAAGGCGCTGATCGACGCCGGCGAGGATGTCGGGCTCGCCACCATCTATCGCGTGCTGACCCAGTTCGAAGGCGCCGGGCTCGTCCAGCGGCACAACTTCGATGGCGGCCACGCGGTGTTCGAGATGGCGCCCGAAGAGCACCATGACCACATGGTGCGGCTCGATACCGGCGAGGTCATCGAGTTCTACGACGAGGACATCGAGCGTCGCCAGCGGGAAATTGTCGCCAAGCTCGGCTACGAACTGAAGGACCACAGCCTGGTGCTGTACGTCCGCCCGAAGAACAGCGGTTCCTGAGGTCCCTCAGCGCTCCGCCGCCGCCCGTCCGGTGGCGGCGGCAATCAGATCCCGGGCGTGACCCAAGCTCGCGGCGGTGACCTTGGCGGCGCCCAGCATGCGGGCGATCTCCTCTTCCCGCGCCGCCTCGTCCAGCGCGTCCAGCCGTGTTTCCGTCACCCCGTCCCTGACCGACTTGCTGACCTTCACGTGGGCGTCGCCTGCGCTCGCCACCTGGGGCGAATGGGTGATGCAGATCACCTGGCAGCCGGTCGCCACCGCGCGCAGGGTGCGACCGACGATGTTGGCCGTGGTGCCGCCGATGCCGGTATCGACTTCGTCGTAGACCACCACCGGAATGCCCGCGTGGCGGACCGTCGCGGCCTGGATGGCGAGCGCGATGCGTGACAGTTCGCCGCCCGAGGCAATCTTGTTGATCGGGCCCGGCGCCTGGTCGGGATTGGTGGCGACGGTGAACTCGACGCGCTCGCTGCCATGGGGCTGAGGCGTGTCATCGGCGGCCGGCGTCAGCGCGACGCCGAAGCTCGCGTGGGGCAGGCCGAGTTCGCGCACGCGGGCCGTGATCTCCTTGTCCATCTTCTTCACGGTCGCGCGCCGCGCCTTGGTGAGCGCCGCCGCCGCCGCCTGGTAGGCGCCGAGCGCCTCGGCCAGTTCCGCGTCCAGCGCGGCGCGCGCGCTGGCGCCCTGCTCGAAGGCTGCGAGCTCGTCGGCCAGGCGCTCGAGGAGCGTGGGGAGATCGGCCATCGCCAGCTGGTGCTTGCGTGCCAGGGCGTGCAGCGCGGCGATGCGGTCGTCGAGGCGCGCGAGGCGCGACGGGTCGATCTCCACCACTGCTTCCAGCCGTTCCACTTCGCTCAAGGCCTCGCCGGTGAACACCAGCGCCTGGGCGAGCGTGTCCAGCAGGCCGGCGGCCTCGTCGTTGCGCTTGACGAGCGTGCGGGCGCGACCTTCCGCGGCGCGCAGGCGGGAAAGCGCGCCGTCCTCGTCGTCGCCCAAGAGCCCGCGCAGGCCGGCCAGCTGCTCGAGGTTGGCGGCGCCGTTCGCGAGCCGCCGGTGCTCGGTTTCGAGTCTCGCTATTTCCTCGGCCTCGACCTTGGCCGCGACGAGTTCCTCGTACTGGTAGCGCACGAGTTCGATGCGATCCCGGTCCTGGCCCGCGCGTTCCAGCGCGCGCAGCCGCTCGCGCGCCTCGCGCCAGCGCTGGCTGGCGGCGGCCACGGCGGCCAGTGCCGCGGCGTGACCGCCGTAGGCGTCCAGCAGCTCGCGCTGCACGTCGCGCTTCATCATCTGCTGATTGGCGTGCTGGGAATGGATGTCGACCAGGCGCGCGCCCAGTTCGTGCAGCAGTTGCACCGGCACCGGGCTCGCGTTGATGAAGGCGCGCGAGCCGCCGTCGCGCAACACGATGCGGCGCACGACGCATTCGTCGCCGCTGTCGATCTCGTGTTCGGCCAACAGCGCCTTCAGCCCCGGCAGACGGGCGAGATCGAACACCGCCGTGACCGTGGCGCGCGCGTCGCCGGCGCGCACCAGGCGGCTGTCGGCGCGCTCGCCGAGCGCGAGCCCCAGCGCCTCGATCAGGATGGACTTGCCCGCGCCGGTCTCGCCGCTCATGACGGTGAGGCCCGGGCCGAACTCGATGTCCACGTGGCGTACCACCACGAGGTTCTGCACGGTCAAGGTTCTGAGCACGCTCAGGCGCCCCAGTTGAGCTTGGCCCTGAGGGTGGCGAAGTGGTCGTGGCCGGCCGGGTGCAGCAGGCGGATGGCGCGCGCCCTGCGCGCGACCCGGACCAAGTCGCCGGGCAGGAGGTCGAGGATGGAGTTGCCGTCGCAGGTGACCCGCGATTCGTCCTCGCGATCGGTCGCGACGTGGATCTCGATGCGCGCCGCGTCGCTCAGCACGATGGGCCGATTGGTCAGCGTGTGCGGGCAGATGGGCACCAGCGCCAGCGCGCGGGCGCGTGGGTCGAGGATCGGCCCGCCGCCCGACAGCGCGTAGGCGGTGGAGCCGGTCGGCGTCGCGACGATCATGCCGTCGGAGCGCTGCGAGTGCAGGTACTGCCCGTCGACGTAGGTCTCGAGGGTGATCAGCCGCGCGGTGTTCCACTTCTGCACGACCACGTCGTTCAGGCCGTCTTCGCTGGCGATGACGCGGCCCTCGCGCACCACCTCGCAGCCCAGCACCGCGCGGTCCTCGGACAGGTACTCGCCGTCCAGCACCGCGTCCAGGCCGGTCTCGATGTCGGCGAGCGAGAGATCGGCGAGAAAGCCCAGGCGGCCGAGGTTGATGCCGACCAGCGCGACGTCCCGCGGGTAGATGAGCCCCGCGCACTGCAGGAGCGTGCCGTCGCCGCCGATGGAGATGACCAGGTCGCAGCTGTCCGGCAGCGCCGGGCCGGGCGCCGAGCGGTACGCGCCGGCCGGCGCGTGGGCCGCGGCCTGGGTTTCGAGCAGGGTGTCCACGCCACGGCGGTTCAGTACCGCGATCACCCGCTCGAGCGCTTCTTTGACCGCCGGTTCGTGCGTCTTGGTCACGATCCCGATGCGCGTGAACATGCCGGTGGTCGCCAGGATTTCTGAAGGAAGCCGGCAAGTTAGCACTTTGCCGAATGGACCGCCAACGTGCTATTGCTTGGCCTCGCTTAGGTGGTAGATTCCGAACAGCCTGTCTGGCAGCAACGACGCATCCATGGCCAAGATCTCGACTGACGTCAAACTCGGAGAGCGCGCGCAGTACCTGTTCAAGCTGCTGGTCGAGCGCTATATCGCCGACGGCCAGCCGGTCGGCTCGCGCACGCTCGCGCGCGACGCCAGGCTGGACCTGAGCCCCGCCACCATCCGCAACGTGATGGCGGACCTCGAGGACATGGGGCTCATCGTCGCCCCGCACACCTCGGCGGGCCGGGTGCCGACGGTCAAGGGTTATCGCCTGTTCGTCGATTCCATGGTGACCTTCAGGAATCTCAGCCACCAGGAGATTCGGCGCATGGAGTCCAGCCTCGAGAGCGAGGACGACATCCAGGGCCTGCTCAGCAACACCTCGCGCATGCTGTCCGACGTCACGCGCCTGGCCGGGCTGGTCATGATCCCGGTGGCGGACCGGCGCGCGCTTCGCCAGGTGGAATTCCTCTCGCTGAACGACAACCGCGTGCTGGCCATCCTGGTGACCAATGATCGCGAGGTCGAGAACCGCATCATCAAGACCAACCGGGTCTACAGCCAGGGCGAGCTGACCCAGGCCGGCAACTACCTGAACAGCGTGTTCGCCGGGCGCGACATCGAGGCGGTCAAGGCGCGTCTCATCAAGGAGATGAACGCCGCCCGCGACGAGATGAACAACCTCATGGCGCTGGTCATCGAGGTCAGCCAGAAGGTGTTCGTCGACTCCGACCCGCCATCCAAGGACTACGTCCTGGCCGGCCAGACCAATCTCATGGAGATCAACGACCTGTCGAACATCGAGCGGCTGCGTGGCCTGTTCGAGGCGTTCAACCAGAAGCGCGACATCCTGCACCTGCTGGACCAGGCCCTGAGCGCTTCGGGCGTGCAGATCTTCATCGGCGAGGAGTCGGGCTACGAGGTCCTCGACCAGTGCAGCGTGGTGACCTCGACCTACGCCGACAGCCACCGCACCCTCGGCGTGCTGGCCGTCATCGGGCCGACCCGCATGGAATACGAGCGTGTCATCCCCATCGTCGACCTCACCGCCAAGATGCTCAGCTCGGCCTTGAATTCCCGTAGCTGAGCCCCATCTCCGCCCCTCGTCCGGCCGCGGCTTCCACGCGACCGGCGTACACGGCCGCCACGGCGGCCGAGCTTCCGACTTCAACCGACCAGAAAGGCGACCAGCGTGACTGACGAATTGCGGCCCGACGAGGCCACCGCAGCGGCTCCCGACACCCCCAATCCCGGCACGGACGCGCCGCCGGATGCCGAGCAGCTCGGCCTCGAACTCGAGCAGACCAAGGCCCAGCTGGCGGCGCTGAAGGACGAATTGCTGCGCGGCCGCGCGGAACTCGACAACCAGCGCAAGCGCGCCGAGCGCGACCTGGAGGCGGCCCACAAGTACGCCCTCGAGCGCTTCATCCACGAGCTGCTGCCGGTCAAGGACAGCCTGGACTTAGGGCTAAAGGCCGCCGCCGCCGCCACCGACGTGGCGAGCCTGAGCCAGGGCATGGCCATGACCATCAAGATGTTCGACGACTTCTTCGAGAAGCTCTCGATCAGGCAGATCCATCCCGAAGGCGAGCGCTTCGACCCGGAATTCCACCAGGCGATGACCATGGAGGAGGCCCCCCACGTGGCGCCCGGCACGGTCACCCGGGTGATGCAGAGCGGCTACGTGCTGAACCAGCGCCTGCTGCGGCCTGCGCTCGTGGTGGTGGCCAAGGCGGCCGATGCCTGAGCCTTGAAATCACTCGAGGTTCCCCCACCTAACCGACAATTCGACGGTTCGCCGCGGCGGACCCGCACACAGGCTTGAGTTAACAGAGGCACACCATGGGCAAGATCATCGGTATCGATTTGGGCACGACCAACTCCTGCGTCGCCGTGCTGGAAGGCGGCAAGGCGAAGGTCATCGAAAACAGCGAAGGCGCGCGCACCACGCCGTCCATCGTCGCGTTCACCGGTGACGACGAGGTGCTGGTGGGCCAGTCGGCCAAGCGCCAGGCGGTGACCAATCCGAAGAACACACTGTTTGCGGTCAAGCGCCTCATCGGTCGCAAGTTCGGCGACGACGTGGTGCAGAAGGACAAGAACATGGTGCCCTACACCATCGCCAAGGCCGACAACGGTGACGCCTGGGTCGAGGTCAAGGGCAAGAAGATGGCGCCGCCGGAGATCTCCGCGCGCGTGCTGATGAAGATGAAGAAGACCGCCGAAGACTATCTCGGCGAGCCGGTCACCGAGGCCGTCATCACCGTGCCCGCCTACTTCAACGACTCGCAGCGCCAGGCGACCAAGGACGCCGGCCGCATCGCGGGCCTCGAAGTGAAGCGCATCATCAACGAGCCGACCGCGGCCGCGCTCGCCTACGGCATGGACCGTCGCGGGGGCGACGCCAAGATCGTGGTCTACGACCTCGGCGGCGGCACTTTCGACGTGTCGGTGATCGAAATCGCCTCGGTCGACGGCGAGCACCAGTTCGAGGTGCTGTCGACCAATGGCGACACCTTCCTCGGCGGCGAGGACTTCGACCTGCGGCTCATCGACTTCCTGGCCGACGAGTTCAAGCGTGAACAGGGCATCGACCTGCACAACGATCCGCTCGCCCTGCAGCGTCTGAAGGAAGCGGCGGAGAAGGCCAAGATCGAGCTCTCGTCCAGCATGCAGACCGACGTCAACCTGCCCTACATCACGGCGGACGCGACCGGGCCGAAGCACCTGAACGTGAAGATCACCCGCGCCAAGCTCGAATCGCTGGTCGACGACATCATCATGCGCACCATCGAGCCGTGCCGCATCGCGCTGAAGGACGCCGGCCTCTCGCCGTCGCAGATCGACGACGTGATCCTGGTCGGCGGCCAGACCCGCATGCCCAAGGTGCAGCAGGTGGTGAAGGACTTCTTCGGCAAGGAACCGCGCAAGGACGTCAACCCCGACGAGGCGGTGGCGGTGGGCGCGGCCATCCAGGCCGGCGTGCTGGGCGGCGACGTCAAGGACGTGCTGCTGCTGGACGTCACCCCGCTGTCGCTCGGCATCGAGACGCTCGGCGGCGTGATGACCAAGCTGATCGAGAAGAACACCACGATTCCGACCAAGGCCTCGCAGGTGTTCTCGACCGCCGACGACAGCCAGACCGCGGTGACCGTGCACGTGCTGCAGGGCGAGCGCGAGCGGGCGGCGGCCAACAAGTCGCTCGGTCGCTTCGACCTGGCCGACATCCCGCCGGCGCCGCGCGGCGTGCCGCAGATCGAAGTGTCCTTCGACATCGACGCGAACGGCATCCTGAACGTGTCGGCCAAGGACAAGGCGACCGGCAAGGCGCAGTCCATCGTCATCAAGGCCTCGAGCGGCCTGTCCGACGATGAGATCCAGCGCATGGTGAAGGACGCCGAGGCGCATGCCGAGGAGGACCGCAAGTTCCACGCGCTGGTCGGCGCGCGCAACCAGGCGGACTCGCTGGTGCACGCCACCAAGAAGTCGCTCGAGGACCTGAAGGACAAGATCTCCGACAGCGACCGCAAGGCCGCCGAGGACGCCATCGCCGCGGTGGAGAAGGCCATGGCCGGCGACGACGTCGCCGAGATCGAGGCCAAGACCCAGCAGTTGGGCGAAGTCTCGGGTAAGATTGCCGCCCAGGCTTACCAGGGCGGAGACGGCGATCCGGGCGCGTCTGGTGGCGCTCCCGGCGCGGGCGGCGCCCGCGCCGAGCGCGACGGTGCCGACAACGTCGTCGACGCCGACTTCGAGGAAGTGAAGGACGACAAGTAAGCCGCCAGACACTCTGTGAGTCGCACGGGCCCGGCCAGGATCTCCTCGCCGGGCCCATGCGTTTGTCGACGGGCAGCAATCACCACACGGAACTCGAAGATCGATGGCCAAGCGTGACTACTACGAAGTTCTCGGCGTCGAGCGCGGCGCGAGCGAGGCCGACATCAAGCAGGCCTATCGCCGCCTGGCGATGAAGTACCACCCGGATCGCAATCCCGACGATCCGAAGGCGGAAGAGAACTTCAAGGAGGTCAAGGAAGCCTTCGAGATGCTGTCCGACAAGCAGAAGCGCGCGGCCTACGACCAGTTCGGTCACGCGGGCGTGGATCCTGCGTCCGGCATGGGCGGCGCGGGCTTCGGCGGCGCCGGCTTCGGCGACATCTTTGACAGCGTGTTCGGCGACATCTTCGGCCAGGGGCGCGGTGGCAATCGCGCCTACCGTGGCGCGGACCTGCGCTACGACCTCGAGATGACCCTAGAGGACGCGGTCGCCGGCACCGAGATCAAGATTCGCGTGCCGACGCTCGTCGGTTGCGAGACCTGCGGCGGCAAGGGCTCGCGCAGCGGCAAGGCGCCCGACCCCTGCGGCACCTGCGGCGGGGCCGGCCAGGTGCGCATGCAGCAGGGCTTCTTCTCCGTGCAGCAGACCTGCCCCAAGTGCCGCGGCGCCGGCAAGGTGATCAGCGACCCCTGCGGCACCTGCGGCGGCAGCGGCAAGACCCGCGGCAACAAGACCATCTCGGTCAAGGTGCCGGCCGGCGTCGACAGCGGCGACCGCATCCGTCTGTCCGGCGAAGGCGAGCCCGGCCAGAACGGCGGCCCGCCGGGCGATCTCTACGTCAACGTGGTGGTCAAGGACCATCCGATCTTCACCCGCGAGGACAACGATCTGCGCTGCGAGGTGCCGATAGACTTCGTCACCGCGGTGCTGGGCGGGGAACTCGAAGTGCCGACCCTGTCCGGTCGCGTGATGCTCAAGATCCCGCCCGAGACCCAGACCGGCCGCATGTTCCGCCTGCGCGGCAAGGGCGTGCGCTCGGTGCGCGGCGGGCCGGTGGGGGACCTCATCTGCCGGGTGATGGTCGAGACGCCGGTCAATCTCAACAAGGAGCAGAAGGAAATGCTGCGCAAGTTCGGCGAGTCGCTGTCCGGCGAGGGCAACACCCACAGCCCGCGCGCCTCGTCCTGGCTGGACGGGGTGAAGAAGTTCTTCGAGGAGATGAAATTCTCCTGAGTTGCATCTTGCGCGGTGCATGGCCGGTTGAAACCGGCCCTACAATTCGACTGTCGATGCCGTGTTCGTCGCAGGGCCGAATTCATTCGGCCATTCCACGGCGCCGTCCCAGTAACTCCCCGGAGGCCCCATGTCCCCATCCAAGACCCGCGTCGCCATCGCCGGCGCCGGCGGCCGCATGGGCCGCACCCTGGTCAGCCTGCTGGCCGAGCATGCGACGCTCGCGCTCAGCGTGGCGCTCGAGCACCCGCAGTCGCCGCTGCTCGGCACCGATGCCGGCATGCTCGCCGGGGCCAAGTCGGCCGGTGTGCCGCTGACCGCCGATCTCGCGGTCGCGCTGCCGCACTTCGACGTGCTGATCGACTTCACGATTCCCGAATCGACCCTGGCCAACCTGGCGCTCTGTCGCGGCGCCGGCAAGCGGATGGTGATCGGCACCACCGGCTTCGGCGACGCGGTCGCGCACATCCGCGCGGCGGCGGCGGAGATTCCCATCGTCTTTGCGCCCAACATGAGCGTCGGCGTGAATCTCTGCTTCAAGCTGCTGCAACTCGCCGCGCGCACGCTCGGCGACGACTTCGACGTCGAGATCATCGAGGCTCACCATCGCCACAAGATCGACGCGCCGTCCGGCACGGCGGTGCGCATGGGCGAGGTGATCGCGGACGCGCTCGGACGGGATCTCGCCACCTGCGCGGTCTACGGCCGCGAGGGCCGCACCGGCGCCCGCGATCGCCAGACCATCGGCTTCGAGACCATCCGCGGCGGCGACATCGTCGGCGACCATACCGTGCTGTTCGCCGGCATCGGCGAACGGGTGGAGATCACCCACAAGGCCTCGGACCGCGCGACCTTCGCCGCCGGCGCGCTGCGCGCGGCGGGCTGGCTGGCGGATCGGCCGGCCGGGCTCTACGACATGCAGGACGTGCTCGGTCTGCACGACTGAGGTGGCCGGCGCGAGGCCTCGGGTATACTCAGCCCCGGAACCGGCGCCCAGGGGCGGCGCCGGCAGCGCGGGTGAGCGTATGCCAGCATTGCGTGCCGCGGTGATCGGGGTCGGTTACCTCGGCAATTTCCACGCCCAGAAATACCGCCAGCTCGACGGCGTGGCACTCCACGCGGTGGTCGACACCGATGCCGCGCGCGGCGCCGAGGTGGCGGCCAAGTACGGCACCCTCGCCGTCACCGACTACCGCGACATCCTGGGCGAGGTCGACCTGGTGTCGATAGTGGTGCCGCCCGCGCGCCACTTCGCCATCGCCCACGACTGCCTGAACGCCGGCGTGCATGCGCTGGTGGAAAAGCCCCTGACCGCGACGGTGGCCGAGGCCGAGACCCTCATCCAGGTCGCGGCGGCGCGCGGCCTGGTGCTGCAGGTCGGTCACCTGGAACGCTTCAACCCGGTGGTGCGCGCGCTGCGCGAACGCATCGTCAAGCCGCGCCTCATCGAGGCCGAGCGCTTCGCCGCCTACAAGAAGCGCGGCACCGAGGTCGACGTGGTGCTTGACCTCATGATCCACGACATCGACATCGTGCTGAGCCTGGTCGGCAGTCCGCTGCGCGCGCTGCACTCCTCGGGCACGGCGGTGGTGACCGACGACATCGACATCGCCCACGCGCGGCTCGAGTTCGCCAATGGCTGCATCGCCGAACTGGCCGCGAGCCGGGTGTCGCAGGCGCCGGCGAGGATGATGAAGGTCTACCAGGCGGGCGGCTACCTGGCCATCGACTACGCCAACCACGAACTCCGGGTCGGCACGGTAGCGGAGGGCGGTGAGGCCGCCGAGCAGCGCGAGGTGACCTTCGAGACCACCGCGGTCGCCGGCACCGACGTGCTGATGGCCGAGATCGCGTCCTTCGTGGCCGCCGTGCGCCACGGCGGTTCGCCCGAGGTGAGCGGCGAGGACGGCAAGCGCGCGCTCGAAGTCGCGATCGAGATTAGTCACCGCATCAAGCGCTACCGGGCCGCGCTCGCCGCCAGTCCGGACGCCTGACGCGGCCTCGCCCCCGCGCGGGCCGGGCATCACAACCGCTCCCGCGCCTTCCGCGCCTGGGGCAGGTCAAGTACAATGCGAGGCCTCGAGCGGGAGCAGTCAGTCGGCTGCCTCCCGCTTTGCATATGTGGGAATCATCGTGAGCGATCCAGCTGTTCTTGCACTCGCCGACGGCACCGTGTTCCACGGCCGCGCCATCGGTATTCCAGGTATTTCCGCCGGCGAAGTGGTGTTCAACACCGCTATCACCGGCTACCAGGAAATCCTGACCGATCCGTCCTACGCGCAGCAGCTCGTCACCCTCACCTATCCCCACATCGGCAACACCGGGGTCAATGTCCAGGACCTCGAATCGCGCCAGGCCTTCGCCGCCGGACTCATCGTGCGCGACAGCGCCATGGCGGTGAGCAACTGGCGAGCGAACGGTTCGCTGGGGGATTTCCTGCGCGCCCAGGGCGTGGTCGCCATCGCCGACATCGACACGCGCAAGCTCACCCGTGTGCTGCGCGAGCAGGGCGCCCAGTCCGGCGCCATCGCCGCCGGGCCTGATGCCAGCGTCGAGCAGGCGCTGACCGCCGCGCGCGCCTTTCCCGGGCTGGCCGGCGCCGATCTCGCCAAGGTCGTCACCACGACCGAGCGCTACGGCTGGCGCGAGGGCAGCTGGGCGCTGGAGCAGAACGACCATACGACGCCCGCCGCCACGCCCTACCGCGTGGTGGCCTACGATTTCGGCGTCAAGCGCAACATCCTGCGCCTGCTGGCCGACCGCGGCTGCGCGGTGGAGGTGGTGCCCGCCACCACCCCGGCCAGCGAAGTGCTGGCGCTCGCGCCGGACGGCGTATTCCTGTCCAACGGCCCCGGCGATCCCGAACCCTGCACCTACGCCATCGAGGCGATCCGCGCGATCCTCGCCACCCGCCTGCCGGTGTTCGGCATCTGCCTCGGCCACCAGCTGCTGGGTCTCGCCTGCGGCGCGCGCACGGTGAAGATGAAGTTCGGCCATCACGGCGCCAATCACCCGGTGAAGGATCTCGACACCGGGCGCGTGCTCATCACCAGCCAGAACCACGGCTTCGCGGTGGACGAGTCCACGCTGCCGGCGACGCTGCGCCCGACCCATCGCTCGCTGTTCGACGGCAGCCTGCAGGGCATCGCCCATACCGAACTACCGGCCTTCAGCTTCCAGGGGCACCCCGAGGCCAGTCCCGGACCGCGGGACGTGCAGCCGCTGTTCGATCGATTCATCGCGCTCATCGAGCGCCACCGTATGAACACAAGCCATGCCGCGTCGTGACGACCTGAAGAAGATCCTGCTGATCGGCGCCGGGCCCATCGTCATCGGCCAGGCCTGCGAGTTCGATTACTCCGGGTCGCAGGCCTGCAAGGCGCTGAAGGACGAAGGCTACGAGGTGGTGTTGGTGAACTCCAACCCCGCCACCATCATGACCGACCCGGGCATGGCGGACGCCACCTACATCGAGCCCATCCGCTGGGAGACCGTGGCGCGCATCATCGAGCGCGAACGCCCCGACGCGGTGCTGCCGACCATGGGCGGACAGACGGCGCTGAACTGCGCGCTCGATCTCGCGCGCCACGGCGTGCTGGCGAAGTTCGGCGTGGAACTGATCGGCGCCTCGGAAGAGGCGATCGACAAGGCCGAGGATCGCGCCAAGTTCCGCCTGGCGATGGAGCGCATCGGTCTCGCCTGCGCGCGCTCGCACATCGCGCACAATCTCGACGAAGCGCGTATCGGCCAGAAGGAACTCGGCTTTCCCATCGTCATCCGTCCGTCGTTCACGCTGGGCGGCTCGGGCGGCGGCATCGTCTACAACAAGGAAGATTTCGACGAGGCCTGCCGGCGCGGCCTGGATGCTTCGCCGACCACCGAGATCCTGCTCGAGGAATCGGTGCTCGGCTGGAAGGAATTCGAGATGGAGGTCGTGCGCGATCGCGCCGACAACTGCATCATCGTGTGCTCCATCGAGAACCTCGATCCGATGGGCATCCACACCGGCGATTCGATCACCGTCGCGCCCGCGCAGACGCTGACCGACAAGGAATACCAGATCATGCGCGACGCCTCGATCGCGGTGCTGCGCGAGATCGGCGTCGACACCGGCGGCTCGAACGTGCAGTTCGCGATCAATCCCGACGACGGCCGGCTGATAGTCATCGAGATGAACCCGCGCGTGTCGCGCTCCTCCGCGCTCGCTTCCAAGGCCACCGGCTTCCCCATCGCCAAGGTCGCGGCCAAGCTCGCGGTCGGCTACACGCTGGACGAACTCCGGAACGAGATCACCGGCGGCGCGACGCCGGCGTCCTTCGAGCCGACCATCGACTACGTGGTCACCAAGATTCCGCGCTTCACCTTCGAGAAGTTTCCGCAGGCGGAAGACCGGCTCACCACCCAGATGAAGTCGGTGGGCGAGGTGATGGCCATGGGCCGCACCTTCCAGGAGTCCTTCCAGAAGGCGCTGCGTGGGCTGGAGACCGGCGCGACCGGCCTGGACGAGATCGACCGCAGCAAGGTCGAGCTGACCGACGTGCGCTTGAGGCGCGAACTCACCGCGGCCGGCGCGCAGCGCATCTGGTACGTGGGCGAGGCGTTCCGCGCCGGCTACACCATCGACGACGTCTTCGAGGCGACACGCATCGATCGCTGGTTCCTGACCGCCATCGGCGACATCATCGCCGAGGAAGGCGCGATCAAGGCCGACGGCCTGGAGGCCCTCGACGCCGCGCGCCTGCGGGCGCTGAAGCGCAAGGGCTTTTCCGATGCGCGCCTGGCCAAGCTGACCGGCGCGGGCGAGGACGAGATTCGCGCGCGGCGTCACACGGCCGGCGTGCGCCCGGTGTACAAGCGCGTCGATTCCTGCGCCGCCGAGTTCGACGCCACCACCGCCTACATGTATTCCACCTACGAGGAGGAATGCGAGTCGCGTCCGACCGAACGCCAGAAGATCATCGTGCTGGGTGGCGGTCCGAACCGCATCGGCCAGGGCATCGAGTTCGACTACTGCTGCGTGCAGGCCTCCATGGCCGCGCGCGACGCGGGCTACGAGTCGATCATGATCAACTGCAACCCGGAGACCGTGTCGACCGACTACGACACCTCCGACCGCCTGTACTTCGAGCCGCTGACGCTGGAAGACGTGCTCGAAGTCGTCGCGCTCGAGAAGCCGCACGGCGTCATCGTGCAGTTCGGCGGCCAGACGCCCCTGAAACTCGCCCGCGCGCTCGAGCACGCCGGCGTGCCGGTCATCGGCACTTCGCCGGACTCCATCGATCTCGCGGAGGATCGCGAGCGCTTCCAGCAGTTCCTGACCCAGGTGGGGCTGCGCCAGCCGCCCAACCGCATCGTGCGCGAGGAAGGCGAGGCTACCGCGCGCGCGGCCGAGATCGGCTATCCGCTGGTGGTGCGGCCGTCCTACGTGCTCGGCGGGCGGGCGATGGAAATCGTGTACAACGACCGTGACCTCGAGCGCTACATGCGCGAGGCCGTGGCGGTGTCGAACGACTCGCCGGTGCTGCTCGATCACTTCCTCGAAGCGGCCATCGAAGTCGACGTCGACGCCATCTGCGACGGCGAGGTCGTGCTGATCGGCGGCATCATGGAACACATCGAACAGGCCGGCGTGCACTCCGGCGACTCGGCCTGCGCGCTGCCGCCCCATACCTTGACCCCGGCCATGCAGGACGAACTGCGTCGCCAGGTGGTGGTCATGGCCAAGGGTCTCGGCGTGGTCGGGCTCATGAACGTGCAGTTCGCGATCCAGGGCGCGGACATCTTCGTGCTGGAAGTGAACCCGCGCGCCTCGCGCACCGCGCCCTTCGTGTCCAAGGCCATCGGCGTGTCGCTGCCCTACATCGCGGCGCGCTGCATGTTCGGCGAGACGCTCGCTGAGCAGAAGGCCGATCGTGAATGCACGCCGCCCTACTACTCGGTGAAGGAGGCGGTGTTCCCCTTCGTCAAGTTCCCGGGTGTCGATCCGCTGCTCGGCCCCGAGATGAAGTCGACCGGCGAGGTGATGGGCATCGGCGCCACCTTCGGCGAGGCCTTCGGCAAGGCCCAGCAGGCCGCCAACATGGCGCTGCCGGAGACCGGCACCGCCTTCATCAGCGTGCGCGACGCGGACAAGCCGGTGGCCATCGAACTCGCCCACGTGCTCCTCGCCAAGGGCTTCAGCCTGATCGCGACCCAGGGCACCGCGGCCGCGCTGCGCGCGGCGGGCGTGGACTGCCAGCGGGTCAACAAGGTGGGCGAGGGCCAGCCGCACATCGTCGACATGATCAAGAGCGATGAAATAGACCTCATCATCAACACCGTCGAGGGCAAGCAGTCCATCGGCGATTCGCTCCTGATCCGCACCAGCGCGCTCAATCACCGGGTGGCCTACACCACCACCATGGCCGGCGCGCACGCGGCGATCATGGCGTTGTCCGACACTGGGACCGGCGACGTGCGCCGCCTGCAGGATCTGCATCGGGAGTGTGCGAGATGAACAAGACGCCGATGACCGCCCTGGGTGCGCAACGTCTGCGCGAGGAACTCGCGCGTCGCAAGACCGAGGACCGGCCGCGCATCACCCAGGCCATCGCCGAGGCCCGCGCCCATGGGGATCTCAAGGAGAACGCCGAGTACGCCGCGGCCCGTGAACAGCAGAGTTTCAACGAGGGCCGCATCGCGGACATCGAGTCCAAGCTCTCCAACGCCGAGATCATCGACGTCACCAAGCTGAACGCCGGCGGCAAGGTGGTGTTCGGCGCGACGGTTGAGATCATGAACCTGGAGACCGACGAAGAGGTCACCTGGCGCATCGTCGGCGAGGACGAGGCCGACCCCAAGGCGCGGCTCATCTCGATCAATTCCCCCATCGCCCGTGCGCTGATCGGCAAGTCCGAGGGCGATTCGGTGCTGGTCAAGGCGCCCGGCGGCGACATCGAGTACGAAATCCTCGCTGTCCGCTACCTGTAGCGTGGGGCGCAAGGGCAACAGCAGCGGGCGCTGGATCGAGCGCCAGAGAAGCGATCACTACGTCAGGCAGCGGGACCAGCAGGGCTACCGCTCGCGTGCCGCCTACAAGCTGAAGGAGCTCGCCGCCCGCGACCAGCTGCTGCGGGCGGGCGACACGGTGCTCGATTTGGGGGCCGCTCCCGGCGGCTGGACCCAGGTCGCGGTCGAGCTCGCGGGCCCGCGTGGCACGGTCATCGCCACCGACATCCTGCCCATGGCCGAAGTCCCCGGCGCCAGCTTCCTGCTCGGCGACTGCCGTGACCCGGCGCTCCAGGCCGAGGTACTGGCCCTGGCCGGCGCGGCCAGGGTCGACCTTGTTTTGTCCGACATGGCCCCCAATATCTCGGGTGTGCGGGATGTGGACGAGGCCGGCATGGTCGAACTCGCCGACATCGCGCTGGACCTCGCGGAGCAGGTGTTGAAGCCGGGCGGCGCGCTGCTCATCAAATTGTTCCAGTTTGCCGATACAGAGCTGCTGGTCAGGCGTATCAGACTCCGGTTCAAGTCCGTGTCACGCCGCAAGCCCGAAGCCTCGCGGGCGGAGTCCCGGGAGTTTTATGTCGTGGCAAAGCATTATGGTTTATAGTTTTTCCGGCCCCAGGGCTTCATCGCCTGCGGATTATCCGTGCAGGCGGGCGCTGGCCTGACGCACAAGAAGGCTCTTTATGGCTAGAAATCTCGTCCTCTGGATCGTCATCGCCCTGGTACTGATGCTGGTGTTCCAGAACTTCACGCCCCGCCATGGCGCGGCGCGGCCCATCGACTATTCCGATTTCGTCGCCGAGGCGAAGAGCGGGCGGGTCGCCAAGGTGCTGCTCGACGGTCAGACCATCGAGGTCGAGATGCATGACGGCTCGCACCTGTTCACCTACAGCCCGGAAACCGACAACAGCCCGCTGATCGGCACCCTGCTCGACAACAACGTGCGCATCGAGGCCCAGCCGCCGGATCGGCAGGGGCTCTTGATGCAGATCTTTATCTCCTGGTTCCCCTTCCTGCTGCTGATAGCGGTGTGGATCTACCTCATGCGCCAGATGCAGGGCGGCGCCGGCGGGCGCGGCGCGCTGTCCTTCGGCAAGAGCCGCGCGCGGCTCCTGGGCGAGGACCAGGTGCGCGTGACCTTCAACGACGTGGCGGGCGTGGACGAGGCCAAGGAGGAGGTCAAGGAGCTGGTCGACTTCCTCAAGGACCCGGGCAAGTTCCAGAAGCTGGGCGGCAAGATTCCGCGCGGCGTGCTGATGGTCGGCCCGCCGGGCACCGGCAAGACGCTGCTCGCCAAGGCTATCGCCGGCGAGGCCAAGGTGCCGTTCTTCACCATCTCCGGCTCGGATTTCGTGGAAATGTTCGTCGGCGTGGGCGCGTCCCGTGTGCGCGACATGTTCGAGCAGGCCAAGAAGCATGCGCCGTGCATCATCTTCATCGACGAAATCGACGCGGTCGGTCGCCATCGTGGCGCCGGCCTCGGCGGCGGTCACGATGAGCGCGAGCAGACCTTGAACCAGCTGCTGGTCGAGATGGACGGCTTCGACGGCAACGAGGGCATCATCGTCATCGCCGCCACCAACCGCCCGGACGTGCTCGACCCGGCGCTGCTGCGCCCCGGTCGTTTCGACCGCCAGGTGGTGGTGCCGCTGCCGGACATCCGCGGCCGCGAGCAGATCCTCAAGGTCCACATGCGCAAGGTGCCCATCGCCGACGACGTCAAGCCGGCGCTGCTGGCGCGCGGTACCCCGGGCTTCTCGGGCGCCGATCTCGCCAACCTGGTGAACGAGGCGGCGCTGTTCGCGGCGCGCGTCAACAAGCGCCTGGTCGACATGGAGGAGTTCGAGAAGGCCAAGGACAAGATCATGATGGGCGCCGAGCGGCGCTCCATGGTGATGAGCGACAAGGAGAAGAAGCTCACCGCCTACCACGAGGCCGGCCACGCCATCGTGGGTCGCCTGGTGCCCGAGCACGACCCGGTCTACAAGGTGTCGATCATTCCGCGCGGCCGCGCGCTCGGCGTCACCATGTTCCTCCCGGAGGAGGATCGGCTGAGCTACAGCAAGGAGCGCCTGGAGAGTCAGATCTCGAGCCTGTTTGGCGGCCGTATCGCCGAGGAGCTGGTGTTCGGGCCGACCGCTGTCACGACCGGCGCCTCCAACGACATCGAGCGTGCCACCGACATCGCGCGCAACATGGTCACGCGCTGGGGCCTGTCGGCCAAGCTCGGGCCCATGACCTACTCGGACGACGAGGGCGAGGTGTTTCTCGGCCGCTCGGTCACCCAGCACAAGATGGTGTCCGACGAGACGGCGCATCTCATCGACGAGGAAGTGCGTGACTTCGTCGACCGCAACTATGGTCGTGCGCGTCGCCTGCTGGAGGAGAACCTCGACAAGCTGCACCTGATGGCGGAGGCGCTGATCAAGTACGAAACGCTGGCCGTGGAGCAGATTGACGACATCATGAAGGGCCAGCCGCCGCGCGCGCCCGAGGACTGGATGGATGACGACAGTTCGCGCGGCGCCCGCGCCAGCGGCGACGCGAAGGACAAGGACGAGTCCGCGAACGAGAAGGGCGCCGACGGCAAGATCGGCGGTCCCGCGAGTCTGCACTGAGTCGCGCAGTTAACGCTTGTTAACTCGCGGCCGCTATATCCCTCCGACATGGGAACCGCCGCTGTGATGGCAGTCACGGCCGGCGGTTTTCCCCACCTGCTAGGTTTTCGACCAATTCGATACGAACCCGTGCATGGGCGGGCGAGGATGAGGGCATGAGCGAGCGTAAGCGCAAGTATTTCGGTACCGACGGCATTCGCGGCACGGTGGGTCAGCATCCCATCACGCCGGACTTCGTCATGAAGCTCGGCTGGGCGGCCGGCCGCGTACTCGCCGCCCATGCGCCCGGGCGGCAGAAGGTGATCATCGGCAAGGACACGCGCGTGTCCGGCTACATGTTCGAGTCGGCGCTGGAAGCGGGCCTGTCCGCGGCCGGCATCGACATCCACCTGCTCGGGCCCATGCCGACGCCCGGCATCGCCTACCTGACCCGGACCTTTCACGCCCAGGCCGGCATCGTCATCAGCGCCTCGCACAATCCCTTCGACGACAACGGCATCAAGTTCTTCTCCCACGCGGGCACCAAGCTGCCGGACGACATCGAACTCGAGATCGAAGCCGAGCTCGAGAAGCCGCTCGCCACGGTCGCCTCGCGCGAACTCGGCAAGGCCCGGCGCGTCGAGGATGCCGCCGGCCGCTACATCGAATTCTGCAAGGGCACGGTGCGCTCGAGCATCAACCTGGCGGGCTTGCGCATCGTGGTCGACTGCGCCCATGGCGCGACCTATCACATCGCGCCGGCGGTGTTCGCCGAACTCGGCGCGCAGGTCATCACCCTCGGCAATGCGCCCGACGGCTTCAACATCAACCACGAATGCGGCGCGACCGACGCCCGCGCGCTGGTGGCCGCGGTGCGCCAGCACCAGGCCGACGTCGGCATCGCGCTCGACGGCGACGGCGATCGGCTCATCATGGTCGACGAGCATGGCGAGGTGGTGGACGGCGACGAACTGACCTTCATCATCGCCCGCCGCCGCCACAACACCGGCGCGCTGCGCGGCAGCGTGGTGGGCACGCAGATGAGCAACTTGGGGCTGGAGCAGGCGATCCGCACCCTGGGCCTCGGCTTCGAACGCGTGAAGGTCGGCGACCGCTACATCCTCGAGCGTCTGAAGGAAGGCGGCTGGACCCTGGGCGGCGAGTCTTCGGGCCACATCATCTGCCTCGATCTCACCACCACCGGCGACGGCATCATCTCCGCGCTGCAGGTGCTGGAAGCGATGGCGGCGAGCGAACAGACCTTGTCCACGCTGAAGAGCGGCATGCAGAAGTTTCCCCAGACGCTGGTCAACGTGCGCATGGCGCAGAAGGTGGACGTGCAGTCGCTGCCGGACGTGCAGCGCGCGGTCGCCCAGGCCGAGAGCCGTCTCGGCAACAGCGGTCGCGTGCTGCTCAGGCCCTCGGGCACCGAGCCCGTGATCCGCGTGATGGTGGAAGGTCGCGACCAGGTGCTGGTCGAGGAACTGGCCAACGACATCGCGCGCAAGGTCGAGACCGCGGCGCGCGTCGCGGTGGCTGAAGCCGCGGCCTGAGGTCGCGGCGTCCTTCTTGCCCTTCCTGCTCTAAATCACCAACGACAGATTCTCCGTGCGCGCCTGGCAAGGCGCGCACGGCGTGCCCTCCCTTCAAAGCATGCACGGCTCACCCGAGGGACCAGGCTGAGGCGAGCGTCGCCGGCCGGTCTCCGCGAATGCCACTGAGCGCGCCATTGCGCTCGAACGACCACCTGTCCCGAGCGCGCGCTTCACGCGATTGCAAACAGACTGTGTCGAGTGGGTCACAGTCGCGCCTTAGCCTGCGGTGCATTCCAACACCGTGCGAGGCAGCACAGCGATGAGCATGTTCACCCTCAGACATCGCCTGGGCGCGGAGCAGCCCGGCGCGTCGGTTTCCCGTGATCGTCGACGGGCCCTGGGCCTGCTTGGCGCAGGCGCCGCGGCGGCATTCATCCCGGGATTGTCGCGGCCCGCGTGGGCATTGACCGAAGGCACGTCCAGCCAGCTGTTCACCTTGGGCGTCGCCTCCGGCGACCCGACAGCGACAAGTGTCGTGCTCTGGACGCGCCTCGCGCCGGATCCTCTCAACGGCGGTGGCATGGGCACGACCACCGCGCAGGTCCGCTGGCAGGTCGCGACCGACCCGGCCATGACCCGTGTCGTCAAGGAGGGCGTGACGGACGCGCTGGCCGGCAACGGCCATGCCATCAATGTCCAGGTGGCCGGCCTCTTGCCTGACAGCTGGTACTACTTCCGTTTCGGCCACCGCGGCGAGTGGAGTCGTATCGGCCGCACGCGCACGTTTCCGGCCGCTCATGTTCTGCCGGCGCAGATGCGCTTCGTGCTCGCCTCCTGCCAGGACTACGAGGCCGGCTACTACGCGGCATGGCGCGACGCGCTCCTGCAGGAGCAGCTGGACTTCGTGCTGTTCGTCGGCGATTACATCTACGAGTACGGGCCGGACATGGCCAAGCCCGCGGACAGGCGCAACAACGGCCCCGAGATCGTTTCGGTCAGCGACTATCGCAATCGCTACGCCCTGTATCGACTCGATCCGCACCTTCAGGCCATGCACGCCGCCGTGCCTTTCATCACCACGCCGGACGACCACGAAGTCGACAACAACTATGCCGGCTTCATTCCAGAGGATACCCAGACCACCGCGGCGTTTCGCGCGCGCATGGCGAACGCCTACCAGGTCTATCGCGAAACCATGCCGATGCTCCCGGCCGTGGTCGCGCGGGCGAGCCGCTTGAAGCTGTTCCGACGCCTGGATTTCGGGCGCCTGGCCGCGCTCAACGTGCTCGACACGCGCCAGTACCGCACCGACCAGCCCTGTGCCGACGGACTGCAGGTACTGCAGGCGTGCGGCGCGATCCTGTCGCCGCAGGCCACCCTGCTCGGAGCCGAGCAGGAACAGTGGTTGACGCGCAACCTGCGGTTCCAGCCGAGCCTGTGGAACGTGCTCGCGCAGCAGGTAATGATGATGCGCTGGGATCTCGGCGTGCTGGCCGGGGCCGGTCTCAACATGTTCAATGTCGACGCGTGGGACGGCTACCAGGTGGCCCGCGATCGACTGATGAAGTACCTGGCGGACTACCGCGTGCCGAACGCCGTGGTGCTGACCGGTGACATCCATTCCTCCTGGGCGGCCGATCTGAAGTCCGACTTCACGAACCCCACGTCACCCATCGTCGGTGGCGAGTTCGTGTGCTCCTCGATCACCTCGACGTTCGGCGATGACAACCACCGGCTGGTCGGCTTCACCTTGCCGTCCAATCCCCACATCAAGCACTTCGACGGTCTCCATCGCGGCTATGCCCTGTGCACCGTGACGCCCGACCGCTGGCGAACCGATTTTCGCGCGGTGACGCGGAGCGCGAATGCGCTCTTCACGGTGCCTTCGGCCGATCTCGGCGTGACAACCTTGCGCTCCTTCGCCATCAACGTCGGGCAGCCGGGCGTGGTGCCGGTCCTGTGAGCCCAGCGGAACTCCTCCGCGCCGTCAGTTCCCAACTTGGAGACTTCTGGACATGAACTCATCCTGGAATGCCTTGTTCGCCGTCGCCGCGATCGGCCTTACCTGCCAGTCGCCGGGCGCGCTCGCCGCCTACGCATCGGCCAGCGCGGATGCCGTGCTCACCGTCGTCGCTGGCAGCGATTACGAACTGCTCAGCGTCAACGTGCCGCCGTCCACCTCGCGCGCGACCGTGGGTGACGCCTTGGCCTCGGCCGAGGGTGGCGCGACCGCGCTGGACGCGGGCCTGCTGCTGACGGGCTCGGTGTCCTCCGACGCCCTATTTCCGCCGGCCTCCGCCGCGAGCGCCGGTTTCGGCAGTGTCCAGCCGCTCTTCATCTTCAACACCAGCGGCGCCGCCAATCCGCTCCAGTTCTCGCTGGACTGGCGCTTCGTGGTCAGCGCGCTGGAAGACCTCGTGGCGCCGAGTGAAGTGGCGACGTCGACGCTCACCATCAGGCTGCAGCAGGTGGTGGGCGACGTGACGCTCGAGCTCTTCTCGACTTCCGCGCTGGCCACGATTTTCAGCGGCGAGTCGTCGGATGCGGGAAGCTTCGCCTACGCCTACGAGCTCGCGCCGAACGCGTTCACCACCTTCCTGGTCAGCATCGACACGAGCAGCTTCGCCGCCACGGCGGTGCCGTTACCGGCGCCCGCGCTGCTGATGGCGCCGGCGCTCGGCATGCTCGTGCTCCGCCGGCGCGTCGCGCGCTGAGACAGCGTTCGAGCGGTCGGATGCGGTCAAGCGTTCGCCAGGATAGTCCATCGATGGCGTGCCCCTGTCGGTAACGGCAGGGGCTGCCGCATAGAGAGGAGGTCGACCGACGGAGCGTTCGAGGACGCTGCGCCGGTCGACCCCAACTGACGCAGGTCAGGGGGCGAGCAGAATGCGGTTCTGAGGCCCAGGCGCCACCGTGCCTTGGGCGTTGAAGTAGGCTTCGAGCGCGTCGAGATCCACCGCGCCGCCCAGGCGGTTGGCGCCCTCGCGGAGCACGAACAGCTGGTCACCGCCATCGGCCATGAAGCTGTTGACCGTGACGCGATAGCTCTTGGTCATGTCGACCTGCTCGCCGTTCAGCATCATCGACGCCGGATCGACGTTGCCGCAGGGCGTGCCCTTTTCCTTCCAGGCATAGCTGAATCCGGCCGAGACCTGCAGCACGCGGTTGAACGGCTGCGGCGTCTGCCCGACGGGATAGCCCACGGTGCAGCCCGTGAACTGCTGCTCGAGCAAGGTGTGCAACTGTGCGCCAGTGAGAGTCAAGGTGACCAGGCTGTTGCCGAAGGGCTGCACCGTGAAGGCTTCGCCGTAGGTGACGTTGCCGTTGCCTTCGCCGGCGGCGGAGCTGTTGAAGGTGAGATCGGCACGGATGCCGCCCGGGTTCATGAAGGCCACGACCGCGTCGCCGAAGCCTGGGTCGTTGGTGGCGTCGAGCTGCGCATCGGCGATCACATCGCCAAGGGCCGATTCCTGTGCCGCGTTCACGGTGCGCGTGATGTCGGCGGTGATGGTGCCAATGACGCGATTGGCGATGGGCGCCGCGATGTTCGCATAGTTGGTGACGATGGCGCCGATGGCGGCGTTGCGCGTCACGCTCGGATCGTTGCGATCGACGACAAAGTTGTTCGCGCTGACGCCGGTTACGTGGCCGGTGACGGTGTCGACCGTCAGGTCGATGTCGGTCATGACGCGGCTGATGGAGTTGGCGCTGGTGACCGGGATGCTGCGACCGACCTTGTTCGGCAACAGGCAGTTGTAGGCCTGGTGGGTATGGCCCGAGATTACCAGGTCGACCGCGTCGTCGAGGCCCGCGACGATGGACTGCAACGGGCTACCTGCCAGGCCGCCGTTGCACTGGTTGATGGTGGTGGCATTCTGCGCCACTGGCTGCGTGCCACCCTGGTGCAGCAGAACGACGATCGCCTGCACGCCGCGCGCGCGCAGCACCGGCACCAAGGCGTTGACCGTGGCAGCCTCGTCCTTGAAGTCGAGTCCCGCAACGCCGGTCGGCGTGACGATGGTCGGGGTTTCCTTCAGCGTCATGCCGATGAAGGCGACGCGCGTCTTGCCGTAGGTCTTGATGGCGTAGGGCGGGAACAAGGTCTTGCCGTCCGCCTGACGAACCACGTTGGCGGCGAGGAACTTGAACTTCGCGCCTTCGAACGGCACCGGCGTGCCGACGCTCGCGCCCTTGCACGAATTGAGGTCGGTCGGATGACAGCCGCCTTTCTGCATGCGCAGCAGTTCGTCCTTGCCTTCGTCGAACTCGTGATTGCCGACCGCGTTGAACTCGAGCCCGGCACGGTTCATGGTCTCGATGGTCGGCTCGTCGTGGAACAGGGCCGAGACCAGCGGCGTAGCGCCGATGAGGTCGCCGGCCGACACGACGGTGGTGGTGGGATTCGCGGCCTTGTACTTCGCGATCACACCGGCCATCTGGTCGATGCCCCCGGCGGGGACGCCGGCAAAGTTGCCGGGCGAGATGATCTGCCCGTGAAAGTCGTTGAAGGCGAGGAGCTTGATGTTGATGGTCGGATTGACGGTGACGGCGCTCGCGGACGCGGTGGCGCAGGCGAGGCCGACCGCGCAGGCGATCTGTTTGAGTTTCATCTATGGTTCCCTTCTTCGTGGTCAGGCGAGTCTTGAGCGATGCAAATGCGCGCTGGGCTCAGGCGCGACGTCGAACGAACAGCCCGAGAAAGCCGCCGGCGCCCAGCATCAGCAGGCCGGCCGAGGGCACCGGTACGGCGGTCAGCGACACCGCGCCGAAGGTGGCGTTGAGCGGTGTTCCACCAAAGTCGGCGGACTGAACCAGCACGCCAGTCACGGTCCAGGTACCTTGACCGATCAGGAAGCTGCCCTTGCTGTAGTGGGAATCGGCCCAGGCGGTGTCGGGGTCGAGGACGATGTCGGTAAACTCGACGTCAGGGTTGGCGACGGCGGACGTCGTACCGAGTACCTGGGTCGTCACGCCGTCACTGATGGAGACCTCGAAACGATCGCCCTGGAAACCGAGATCCACCACGCGCAGAACGCTGTCCTGGCTGACGGTGATGCTGAACGCGAGGTCTTCGCCGTCGAGATCGATCCATTCCAGGCCACCGGACAGGCTCGTGAGCTCATCGACGTCGAAGGACAGCCAGGCGCCATCGTCGGCCAGCGGCACCACGGTGGTGGCCGCTGCAGGTAGAGACAGCGCGCTGGTGAGCAGCGCGGTTGCCAATAGAGAAGCTTTCATCTGAGTCTCCTGAGGTGGTGCTAGTGTTGTCGAGCGGGCATCGAGACGAGCGCGCGCGATTTCCTGGCGTGTCGCGTGGGTCAAGCTCGGTGCGAGCCGCAACCACGACTATAGGCGTCGCAATGTGGACACCCGGTGATCGATGTGTGGCAGGGGTGTGAAGCTGCATGCGACGCCTGTGCCGCATGCGTTGGAAATGCGTGTGCGGTGGTGGCGCGCGGTCGGCAAACGTTCTTGCTCGCCTTTCGGCGAGTGACCCCGCCCCGCTCCGGGGCGCGAACTATCCTTGGTTCGCGCCCCGGAGCCCTGCAATCGAGTCAGCGCCGTCGACGCAGCATCGCCACGCCCAGTGCGGCGCCGAACAGCGGCAGCGAGGCAGGCACGGGCACGGCGCTGACGTTCAACGCCAGGCTTGGTCCGGCCAGCGTGAAGTTTGTGGCGCCCGCGTAGGTGGCGGCGACACTCGCGTCGAGATCGACCAGAACCAAGGTGAGCGTGGTATCGCTCAGCAGATCGGCGAGCAACTGCGCCGCGCCCGCCGCATTGACGGCGCCACGCTGGTACAGCACGTGGCTTTCTAAGCTGCCGGTGGCGATCGGGGCGAAGTTGTAGTCGAGCAGTGGGGCGAGATCCGCGAAGTCACTGGCCAGGTTCGCGTAACGCAGGGGAGATGAACCAGGCTGTATACCGACATTGTCGTCATTGCTATGGCGGACGCCCACCGCGCCCGCGCCGCTGAATGCCGCGTTGGATTGCGTGAGCCCAAGCGTCACATTATCGATGCGCCAGCCACCCGGTCCGAACTCGAGATCCCACGCGGATTTCGTCGCGGTGAGATCGAAGCGGGCCACTCCATAGGAGGCGAAGCTGCCATTGCTCGAACCTTCGATGTTGAAGAACGCCTTGCCGGAACTGCCCGCACGTGGCCCGCCCGGCTGCACGGTGGCGATGTCGAAAGCTTCGATGTTGGCGGACGCGGCGCCCGCGCTCGCGCAAGTCAGCGCGGACACGAGGCCGAGGGTGGAGAGCGCGAGCTTGTTCACGGGACGACTGCCTCCGAGCACATTGGGTCTTCGTCGACCACCAATTCGGGCACCGTTCCCGGGACTTGCGGGTACCGGGAACGGTGCCGCGGAAGCCCGTCCGTCGGTCGGGCCCTGGCGTCATGGCGAGGGGCAGATTAGAGCGCGGTGATGTCGGTCGAGTGACCTTTGGATGGCGAACTCGTGATGTGTGGTCGGCAGGGTGGTCGCCGGACGTCACGCGCCTGTGGCGGACGTCCGGGCGATGCGGCGCTGGTTCGCCGCGCGGGGCGTCAGATCCCGCGCAACAACTCGTTGATGCCAACCTTGGCGCGGGTCTTGGCGTCGACCTTCTTGACGATCACCGCGCAGTAGAGACTGTGACTGCCGTCGTCCGCCGGCAGGTTGCCCGAGACCACCACCGAGCCCGGCGGCACGTAGCCGTAGGCGACAGTGCGCGTTTCGCGGTCGTAGATCTTGGTGCTCTGACCGATGTAGACGCCCATCGAGATCACCGAGCCGCGACCGACGATCACGCCTTCGACGACCTCCGAGCGCGCGCCGATGAAGCAGTCGTCTTCGATGATGGTGGGCGAGGCCTGCACCGGTTCCAGCACGCCGCCGATGCCGACGCCGCCGGAGAGGTGCACGTTCTTGCCGATCTGTGCGCAGGAGCCGACCGTCGCCCAGGTGTCGACCATGGTGCCGGTGTCGACGTAGGCGCCGATGTTGACGTAGCTCGGCATGAGGATGACGCCGGGCGCGATGAAGCAGCCGCGCCGCGCGACGGCCGGCGGCACGACGCGCGCGCCTACCTTCTCGAAGCCGGCCTGGTCCATGCCGCCGAACTTGAGCGGCACCTTGTCGAAGTAGTTGGTCGCGCCGCCCGGCATGACGACGTTGCCCGCGAGCTTGAACGACAGCAGCACGGCCTTCTTCGCCCACTCGTTGACCTTCCAGCCGTCGCCGGCGGGCTCGGCCACGCGCAGCGTGCCGGCGTCGAGCTGGGCGAGCGTGCTGTCGATGGCGGCGCGTAGTTCCGCGCTCGCGTTCTTGGCGTCGATGTCGGCGCGGCGCTCGAAGGCGTCGTCGATGATGGCGGCGAGTTCGCTCATGGGCTTCAGGATCCTTGCAGTTGGCGAAGTACGGGTTGCATGCGCCTGGCCGCGGCGACGCACTCGGTCTCATCGGCCACCAGCGCGATGCGCAGGCGGCGCGCGCCGGGGTTGCCATGCGCGGTGTCGCGGGCGAGGAAGGCCCCGGGCAGCACCAGCACCGCGGCGTCGCCGAGCAGGCGTTCGCAGGCGCGGATGCCGTCGCCCGCGACCTCGGGCCACAGGTAGAAGCCGGCGGCCGGCATGGTCACCTTGCACACCTCGGCGAGCAGCGGCGTGACGGCGTCGAACTTGCGACGATAGAACGCGCGGTTCGCGATCACATGTTCCTCGTCGGTCCAGGCCGCGATGCTGGCGTGCTGGACGTGCACCGGCATCGCGCCGCCCTGGTAGGTGCGGTAGCGGTAGAAGGGATCGATCAGTGCGGCGTCGCCGGCCACGAAGCCCGATCGCAGGCCCGGACAATTGGAGCGCTTGGACAGGCTGTGCATCACCAGGCAGCGACTGAAATCCGCGCGCCCGTGCGCCGCGCACCACTCGAGCAGGCCGAGCGGTGGCCGCTGTTCGTCGTGGTAGAGCTCGCTGTAGCACTCGTCGGCGACGATGGTGAAGCCGAACTCGTCGGCCAGCGCCACCAGGCGGGCGTAGTCCTCGTCGCCAAGCACCGCGCCCGAGGGATTGCCGGGCGAGCACACGTAGACCAGCGCGGTGCGCGCCCACACGTCGGCGGGCACGGCGTCGAAGTCGGGACGGAAGTCGCGCGCGGCCGGACAGTCCAGGAACCAGGGCCGCGCGCCGGCCAGTAGCGCCGCGCCCTCGTAGATCTGATAGAAGGGATTCGGCATCACCACCAGGTCGCGCGCGCCACCGGCGGCCACCAGGCATTGGGCGATGGCGAACAATGCCTCGCGCGTGCCGTTCACCGGCAGCACGTGGCGCTCGGGGTCGAGCATGCCGTCGGACAAGTGAAAGCGTCGCCCGGCCCAGTCGACGATCGACTGCCGGAGTTCCGGCAGGCCGCGGGTGGCGGGATAGCGCGCGGTGCCATCCAGCGCCCGCACCAGCGCTTCGTGCACCCGCGGCGGGGTCGGGTGCTGGGGCTCGCCGATGGAGAGATTGATGAGCGGCAGACCGGCGGGCGGCGCCACGCGCGCGCGAATCTCCGCGAGCCGTTCGAAGGGATAGGGCTGTAGGTCGGACAATCCAGGATTCATGGCCAGCGCCGGCGCGATGCGAGCGGCGCAGTATAACCGGAATGCCGGTCCGGCCTGCCTGCGCGCTGATCCCAGGCCGGGGTCTTTGCTGTATCCTTGCGGGCCGTTTTTTTGGCCGGTATTCCGCGATGACGCACAAGATCCTCCTGCTCCAGGGCGACGGCATCGGCCCCGAGATCGTCGGCGCGACCGAGGCCGTGTTGAAGGCGCTGGTCGAGCGCTTCGGTTTCGACTGCGAGCTCGAACACGCACTGATGGGCGGCTGCGCCATCGATGCTCACGGCACCGCGCTGCCGGATTCGACCCTCGCGCTCGCGCGCGCCGCCGACGCGGTGCTGCTCGGCGCGGTTGGTGGGCCGAAGTGGGACAAGGTCGAGCGCGACATCCGCCCCGAGCGCGGGCTGCTCAAGCTGCGTTCCGAACTGGATCTCTTCTGCAACCTGCGTCCCGCGGTGCTGTTCCCGGCGTTGGCCGCTGCGTCGACGCTGAAGGCCGAGGTGGTGTCGGGACTCGATCTCATGATCATCCGCGAGCTGACCAGCGGCATCTACTTCGGCAAGCCGCGCGGTATCGAGACCGGCGCCGACGGCAAGCGTCGCGGCTACAACACGCTGACCTACACCGAGGACGAAATCTCGCGCATCGCGCGTCGCGGCTTCGAGATCGCGCGTCAGCGCTCTCGCCGCCTGTGCTCGGTGGACAAGGCCAACGTGCTGGAAGTGACCGAGCTGTGGCGCGATATCGTGCAGTCCATGGCCGCCGAGTATCCGGACGTCGAGCTCTCGCACATGTACGTGGACAACGCCGCCATGCAGCTGGTGCGCGCCCCCAAGCAGTTCGACGTCATCGTCACCGACAACATGTTCGGCGACATCCTTTCGGACTTGGCCTCGATGCTGACCGGCTCCATCGGCATGCTGCCGTCGGCTTCGCTGAACGCCACGGGCAAGGGCCTGTTCGAGCCGATACACGGTTCGGCGCCAGACATCGCCGGGCGCAACGTCGCCAACCCGCTCGCCACCATCCTGTCGGCCGGCATGATGCTGCGCTACACGCTCGGCGAGGCGGCGCTCGCCGACAAGCTCGACCAGGCGGTGACGCGCGTGCTCGAGCAGGGCATGCGCACGCCGGACATCGCCACCGCCGGCGCGACCACGGTCGGCACGCGCGAGATGGCCGCGGCCGTCATCGCCGCACTGCAATAGCGCTGCGCGACAGCGCAGACTGACAATCACTGGTAGAGAATCATGAGCAAGAATTACAACGTCGCCGTCGTCGGTGCCACCGGTGCGGTCGGCGAGACCATGCTCGCCATCCTGCATCAGCGCAACTTTCCGGTGGGCAAGGTGCACGCGGTGGCGAGCGCGCGCTCGGCCGGTTCGCGCGTGGCCTTCGGCGACACGCAACTGGTGGTCGAGGATCTCGACACCTTCGACTTCGGCCAGGTGCAGATCGGGCTCTTCTCGCCCGGCGCCTCGGTGTCGAAGATCCACGCGCCGCGCGCCGGCCAGGCCGGTTGCGTGGTGATCGACAACACTTCGCAGTTCCGCTACGACGACGACATTCCGCTGATCGTGCCGGAGGTCAACCCGGGCGCGCTGGCGCAGTACACGAATCGAAACATCATCGCCAACCCGAACTGCTCGACCATCCAGATGCTGGTGGCGCTGAAGCCGATACACGACGCGGTCGGCATCGAGCGCATCAATGTCTGCACCTACCAGGCGGTGTCCGGCACCGGCAAGGAGGCGATCGAGGAACTGGCTACCCAGACCGCGGCGCTGCTGAACGCCAAGGAGGTGGTGGCGAACGTCTATCCCAAGCAAATAGCCTTCAACGTGCTGCCGCACATCGATGTCTTCCAGGACAATGGCTACACCAAGGAAGAAATGAAGATGGTGTGGGAGACCCGCAAGATCATGGGCGACGACAGCATCCAGGTGAACCCGACCGCGGTGCGGGTGCCGGTGTTCTTCGGACACTCCGAGGCGGTGCACATCGAGACCCGGGAGAAGATCAGTGCCGAACAGGTGCGGGCGCTACTCGAGAAGGCGCCGGGGGTGACTGTGCTGGACCGTCATGAGGACGGCGGTTACCCGACCGCCGTGACCGAGGCCGCCAACCAGGATCCGGTGTATGTCGGGCGCATTCGCGAGGACATCTCGCATCCGCGCGGCATCAACCTGTGGGTGGTCTCGGACAATGTCCGCAAGGGCGCGGCCCTGAATAGCATCCAGATTGCGGAGATGTTGGTAAAAAGCTATTTGTAAGCTATAGTTACCCCGGTTTTATAAAGAATTGCGGAAGCTTTGGGACATGCCCTTGGCGTTGTGAGGCACGCGGCGCTGCCGAACGTCGCCTGGCCGGGGGCTTTTCCATCGTGGGGAAACCGACCTAGGAAATGACGTCCATGCTACGGAATCGAGCCGTCGCCTTCTTGCTGAGCTGCCTGGCAAGTCCCCTGGCCCTGGCCCTGGGGCTCGGGCCCCTGGAGGCCACCTCGGCGCTCAACGAGCCGTTCAAGGGTCGCATCGAGGTGCTTGGCGCCAAGCCAGAGGACTTCGACACCTTGACGGTCGGCCTGGCCGGCGACGAAGCCTTCGCGCGCGCCGGTATCGAACGCGCCGGGGCGCTGTTCCAACTGCGCTTCCAGGTCAGCGATGCGACCGACGGCAAGGACTACATCGCCGTCACCTCGCGCGACCCGATACGCGAGCCCTTCCTCAACTTCCTGCTCGAGATGAATTGGGCCAACGGCCGCATGCTGCGCGAGTACACCGTGCTGCTCGACCCGCCCACCTACGATCCCAATCGCCGACTGGCCGCCACACCGGCACCGGCGGCGCCCGTCGCCGCCCGCCCGGCAGTGGCGCCGCGTGTGACGACACCCGCCTACACGCCGCGACCTGCGGCGGTCGCCAGCGCCGCGCCCTCGGTCAGCGCCGGCCAGGACATCCAGGTCGGCGCCGGCGACACCCTGTGGGCCATCGCCCGCAGTGGGCGGCCCGACGCGGACGTCTCCATACAGCAGATGATGCTGGCGCTCCTGCGCGCCAACCCCGACGCCTTCGTCAACGGCAACGTCAACATGCTGCGCCGGGGCGCCGTGCTGCGTGTCCCGGGCGCCGCCGCCATTGCCGGGATCTCCAACGCCGAGGCGGTCGCGGAGATCCGCCGCCAGCACCAGGTCTGGTCGGAGTACCGCGGCCAGGTCGCCGCCGCGCCTGCCGCGCAGCCCATGGGCGCACCGGCCGACAGCGGCGCCGAGCCGTCCGTGCCCGCCGCCGCCGGCGACGAGGCCGACGCGCGACTGGAACTGGTCGCGCCGGGCGACAAGCCCGCCGAGACCGAGCCGAGCAAGCCCGGTGCGGCCGGAGACGAAGGCGCCGCCGCCGGTGGCGACGCGAAACTGCTGGCCGACGAGCAGTCCGATACCAGCGCCCGTCAGGCCGGCGATCTCAACGAGCGCCTGGCTGAGGCAGAGGAAATCATCAACATCCTGCAGCGGCAGGTGAACATCAAGGACCAGGAACTGGCCACGCTGCAGGCGCGCCTGGCCGAACTGGGCGTGAAGCCCGCTGACATCCCGCAGCCCCAGACCGAGTCCGGTGCCGAGCCGGCCACGCCGCCCACGAGCGAGAGCGCGGTGACGCCCGGGCCCGCCGCGGCGGTCGCTCCTGAACCCGAACCCGAGACCGCGGATGCCGCCCCTGAAGCGGATACCACGGCCGACGTGGAACCCGAGATCGACGTCGACGCGCAGACGCCGCCCGCTGCCGAACCTGCCGTACCGGCCGCCACGGCTGGGGAGCCCGAACTCGAGGTCGAAGCCCCTGCCGCCGGCTTCCCGGCGAACCTGGTGCCGAAGGACATAGCCGACGTGGTGCCGGGCGGTGCGCTCGGCGTGATCGGCCTGCTTGTGCTGGTGGTGCTGGCCCTGATCGGCTCCATCGCGCGCGCCGTGTTCAAGAGCCGCGCTGCGCCGAGCGAGCCGGTTGCCACGCCGGTCAGCACCACCCCGGTCGCGCCGGCGTCCGGCGACGACACGACCACCGTGCTCGGTGGCGCCGCCGCCGCAGCCACGGCCGGTGCGGATGCGGTCGACGAGTTCAGCAAGACCCTCACCAGCTTCGATCCGATGGCGACTTCGCCGAGCCTGCCGGCCTTCGATCCGCAGGCGACGGTCGAAGCCTCGGCCGCCGAGGCCACGGTGCAGCAGGCGGCGGTGCCGGAGTCGGATCCGCTCGAGGAGGTCAATGTCTACCTGGCGTACGAGCGCTTCGATCAGGCGGAAGAACTGGTCAAGCGGGTCATCGCGCAGAATCCCGATCGCCACGAGTTCAAGCTGCGCCTGCTCGAGGTGTACTACTCCTCCAATGATCGCGCAGCCTACGAGGCCGCGGCGCGCGAACTCCACGACGCGGTCGGCGACAGCGATCCGCTGTGGGCCAGTGCGGTCGCCATGTGGTCGGAGATGTCGCCCGACCGCGCGCTGTTTGAAGAAGGTGGCAACCTCGAGATCACGGCGGCGCCGGCGGCGGCCAAGGCCTTCGTCGACATCACCGGCGACAGCGACGCGGATCCGACCGAGGCGACCCTTACCCACGCACCCGGCGGACACGAGGCGGGGCTCGATTTCGATCTCGGTGCCGTCGCCGACGAGACTGGCGGCGACGACGTCATCGATCTGACCGGTGGCGACACGCTCGGCGGCGACGACGACGTGCTCGACCTGACCCGCGCCGGCGATGCGGACGACCTGGGCGCGGTGCTGGACCTGACCGAAGCGGCGCCCGCCGAGGCGCAGTTCGACATCGCGGCGAGCGGCATCTTCGACCTCACCGAGGGCGAGGGCAGCGGCAACGAACTGCTGGACGTGACCGGCGGTGACCTGGAAGCCGACTTGTCCGCGCCCCTCGATCTTGCGACCGGCGGCGATCTGCTCGACATCACCGGCGGCGAGGCGGACGGCGGCGACCTGCTGGATATCACCGGCGGCGGCCACGGCAGTGAGGATCTGCTGGACATCACCGGAGGTGGACAGGCCGGCGACGAACTGTTGGACCTCGGCATGGGCGAGCTCGAGCCGCTGTCCCGCACCAGCGGCGGCAGCGATCTGCTGGACGTCACCAAGACCGGCGACCTGACGACGGTCGATGACGACGATCTGCTGAACGTCACCTCCTCCGGTCCGCAGGCGCCGGCGGTGGACGAGGACGAACTGGATCTCGATCTCGGCGGCCTCGACGCGGAACTCGCCCCGCCGGTCGACGACGAGGACGCCCTGGCGTTCGACATCAGCGACACCGTGGCGCCCGCGCTCGGCGCGCCGCGCGATCATGTGCCCGCGGGCGTCGCCGACGAGATGCTCGATCTCACCGGCGGCGGCCTGGGCGCGGCCGACGAGGATGCGCTGGAATTCGACATCGGCGGGCTGGACATCGAAGACCATCCGACGGTCGAGATGGAACTGCCCAAGGCGCAGGCCCCGGCCCTGGACCTCGACCTGGGGCTGGGTAACGACGAGCCCGGCGAACTCGATTTCGACATCGGCGCGGCGAGCGACGAGGATTTGAGCGGCGCATTCGACATCAGCGAGTCGGAGGATGCCGCCGGCGGTCTCGAGATCACCATGGGCTCCACCCAGCCCTTCGACGGCGAACTGTCGCTCAAGGGCGATGCCCTCGATGCGCTGGCGCTGGAGGAGGATACCGGCGGCGAGCCGCCGGCGCTCGACTTCGGCCTCACCACCGAGATGAGTTCGCTGACCATGGTCGACGAGAATCTGGCGGGTGAAGAGACCGTCGACATGTCCAGCATGGGCCTGGCGCGCAACGGCCTCTCGCTCGACGCCGACAACGACGGTCTCGATGACCTCACCATCGACCTCGAAGGCGCGCTGGACGGCGGTGTCGAGACCGTGGAGATGAACGGCGCGCACATCGACACCATGGCGCTCGATTCGCTGGACATCGAGAGCGACGACCATCCCGATCTGGGCGCGTCGCAGACTATCGTCATGCCGGTCGATCACACCGTCGAACGGCAGAGCGCGGCGGACGAGGCCGACACCAAGCTCAACCTGGCCAAGGCCTATATCGAGCTCGGCGACGCCGAGGGCGCGCGATCGATCCTCGATGAAGTCGTGGTTGAGGGCACACCCGCCCAGCAGGCAGAAGCCAGGGGGCTGCTCGGCCAGCTGAAACGCTGAGCCCGCGCGCCGGCCTAAGGGCCGGCGCCGCGCGTGGAACCCGGCATGCGTATCGCGCTCGGTCTCGAGTACGACGGCTCAGCCTTCAAGGGCTGGCAGACGCAGCGCGCCGGGGTCCGCGCCATCCAGCCCGAGGTCGAGGCCGCGCTGTCGCGAGTGGCCGATCATCCGGTCAGTGTGCAATGCGCCGGGCGCACGGACACCGGCGTGCACGCGACCTTCCAGGTGGTGCATTTCGACACCAGCGCGGTGCGCACGCCGCGCGCCTGGGTGCTGGGCTGCAACGTCAATCTGCCACCCCAGATCGCGGTCCTGTGGGCGCGGGTCGTGCCGGACGATTTCAACGCACGCTTCTCGGCCCGCGCGCGCAGCTACGACTACGTTTTGAGCAACCGCCAGACGCGCCCGGCGCTGTGGCGCGGACGCGTGTCATGGGAATGTCGTCCGCTGGACGTCGCGGCGATGATCGCCGCCGCGCCGCAGCTGCTGGGCGAGCACGACTTCTCGTCCTTTCGCGCCCAGGGCTGCCAGGCCCAGCATCCCATTCGCACGGTACATCGCCTGGAAGTGCGCGTGGTGCCGCCCTGCATCGTGGTGCGGGTCGAGGCCAACGCCTTCCTGCAGCACATGGTGCGCAACTTCGTCGGCACGCTCCTGGAAGTGGGGCTCGGCCGGCATCCGCCGGCCTGGGTCGGCGAAGTGCTGGCCGCGCGCGATCGGCGGCTGGCCGGCTGGACCGCGCCGCCCGACGGGCTGTATCTCACCGGCGTGCGCTACGAGCCGCACTTCGGCCTGCCGGCGCCGCCCGACACCTGGCCGGTACTGGCGGCGTACGCGGGTCAGGCTTTCGACTGACCCGCGCGGCTACCTGTCGGCGTATACCGATGCGATAATCCCCTGATTCACCGCACCTGCCACGCGTCGTCCCCCAGATGTCCGTTCGAATCAAGTTTTGCGGCATCACTCGCGTCGCGGATGCGCAGACGGCGGTCGCGCTCGGCGCCGACGCGCTCGGCTTCGTGTTCTACCCGCCGAGTCCGCGCGCGATCACGCCGTCCGCGGCGGCCGCCATCGTGCGCGCACTACCGCCCTTCGTGTGCAAGGTGGGGCTGTTCGTCAACGCCGCGCCCGCGACGGTCGCGGCGACGGTGGAGACGGCCGGCCTGGACATCGTGCAGTACCATGGCGACGAGTCTCCGGAAGACTGCGCGCGCGCCCCGCGGCCGTGGATCAAGGCGTTTCGCGTGCGCGCCGATCTCGATCTCGCCGCCGCGTGCGCGCCTTTCGGCGCCGCGGCGGCCTGGCTGTTCGACACCTACGACGAACAGCTCTACGGCGGCAGCGGCCGCAGTTTCGACTGGGGCCTCCTGCCGGCCGAACGTCGCCGTCCGATCGTGCTGGCGGGCGGACTCGCGCCGGACAACGTGGCGGAGGCCGTGCGGCGCACCGCGCCCTACGCGGTGGACGTCAGTGGCGGCATCGAAGCCGCCAAGGGAATCAAGGATCAAGACAAAATGCGAAAGTTCATTGCCGAGGTGAAGCGCGTTGAACGCCAGACCTGACATCGCCCTGGCCGGTATCGGCCACGAGACCGCGCTCCCCGACGCGCGCGGACATTTCGGCATCTACGGCGGCCGCTTCGTCGCCGAGACGCTGATGGAGCCGCTCGCCGAACTGGAAGCGGCCTATCGCCGTTACCTGGCCGACGAGGAGTTCCTGGCCGAACTCGACGACGACCTGCGTCACTACGTCGGCCGGCCGTCCCCGCTGTACTACGCACGGCGCTGGTCCGAGGAACTGGGTGGCGCGCGCATCTACCTCAAGCGCGAAGACTTGAATCACACCGGCGCGCACAAGGTGAACAACACCGTCGGCCAGGCGCTGCTCGCCAAGCGCATGGGCAAGATGCGCGTGATCGCCGAGACCGGCGCCGGCCAGCACGGCGTCGCCACCGCGACCATCGCCGCGCGGCTCGGCATGCGCTGCCGCGTGTACATGGGCGTGGACGACATCAAGCGCCAGTCGATGAACGTGTTCCGCATGAAGATGCTGGGCGCCGAGGTGGTCGGCGTATCGTCGGGCTCGCGCACCTTGAAGGACGCGCTGAACGAAGCGATGCGCGACTGGGTGAGCAACGTCGACGACACCTTCTACATCATCGGCACGGTCGCGGGTCCGCATCCCTATCCGGCCATGGTGCGCGACTTCCAGGCGATCATCGGCCGCGAGACCCGCGCGCAGTCGCAGGAACGGGAAGGGCGCCTGCCGGACGCCGTGGTCGCCTGCGTGGGCGGCGGCTCGAACGCCATCGGCATCTTCTACCCGTTCATCAATGACACGGGGGTGCGCCTGGTGGGCGTGGAGGCGGGCGGTGACGGCGTCGAGACCGGCCGTCATGCCGCGCCGCTGTCGGCCGGCACGCCGGGCGTGCTGCACGGCAATCGCACCTATCTCATGCAGGACGAAGTCGGTCAGATCGAAGAGACCCATTCGATTTCCGCCGGCCTCGACTACCCGGGAGTCGGTCCCGAGCACGCCTGGCTGAAGGATACCGGACGCGCCGAGTACGTGACGGTCACGGACCAGGAGGCGCTTGCCGCCTTCCGCCACCTGACCCGCACCGAGGGCATCATTCCGGCGCTGGAATCGAGCCATGCGCTCGCGCACGCCGGCAAGCTCGCGCGCGAACTCGGCCGCGACGCCTTCATCGTCGTCAACCTCTCGGGGCGCGGCGACAAGGACATGCACACCGTCGCCACCATCGACGGCATCACGCTCTGATCGCCGTCCCGGCGGGTGAAACCATGAGTCGAATCGCAAGCACCTTTCAACGTCTCGCCGCGCGCGGCGCCAAGGGCCTGGTGACCTTCATCAGCGCCGGCGATCCGCGCGCCGAGGCCACGCCCGCGCTGATGCACGCGCTGACCCGTGGCGGCGCGGACATCATCGAACTCGGCGTGCCGTTCTCCGATCCGATGGCCGACGGCCCGGTGATCCAGCGCGCCAGCGAACGCGCGCTCGCGGTCGGCACCACGCTGGACGACGTGTTCCGCTGCGTCGCGCGCTTTCGCGAGCAGGACCAGGCCACGCCGGTCGTGCTGATGGGGTATCTCAATCCCTTCGAGCGCATCGGCGCGGCCGCCTTCGCCGAGCGCGCGGTAGCCGCCGGCGTCGACGGCGTGCTGGTGGTCGACCTGCCGCCCGAGGAGGCGGCCGACTTCAACCGCGTGGTGCGGGCGGCGGGCGTCGACCAGGTCTACCTGGTAGCGCCCAACACCAGCAGCGAGCGCATCGCCTCGATCTGCGCCCAGGCTTCGGGCTTCGTGTACTTCGTCGCGGTCAAGGGCGTGACCGGCGACAAGGCGGTGGACCTCGGTGTCATCAACGCGCGTATCGCCGAGACCCGGCAGCTGTCGAGCCTGCCGGTCGGAATCGGTTTCGGCATCCGCACGCCACAGTCGGCGGCCGCGGCGGCGGCCAGCGCCGACGCGGTGATCGTCGGCAGCGCGCTGGTCGAGGTCGTCGAACAGCACGGCGACGACATCGCCGGCGCGGCGCGCGCGCTCGAGGCCCTGGTGCGCGATCTGCGCGTCGCCATCGACGGTCGGGCGGACGCGGCATGAGCGACGGCAATCGCCTGTCCTGGTTCAAGCGGCTGCTGCCGGCCAGCATCCGCACCGAGGGATCCAACAAGCGCTCGATTCCCGAGGGCCTGTGGACCAGCTGCCCGGAATGCAAGTCGGTGCTGTACCGCGCCGAACTCGAGCGCAATTTCGAGGTGTGCGTGAAATGCGGGCACCACATGCGCATCGGCGCGCGCAGTCGGCTCACGCGCTTTCTCGACGCCGGCGAAGTGAAGGAACTCGCGGCCGGCGTCGCGCCGGTCGATTTCCTCAAGTTCAAGGACTCCAAACGCTACAAGGATCGCCTCACCGCCGCCCAGAAGGAGACCGGCGAGACCGACGCGCTGGTGGTGATGGAGGGTCGCGTGGAGGGCGTGCCGCTGGTCGCGGCGGCCTTCGAGTTCCAGTTCATGGGCGGTTCCATGGGCTCGGTGGTCGGCGAACGTTTCGTGCGCGGCGCGCGACGCGCGCTCGAGGCGCGCATCCCCTTCGTGTGTTTCTGCGCCAGCGGCGGCGCGCGCATGCAGGAGGCGCTGGTGTCACTGATGCAGATGGCCAAGACCAGCGCGGCGATCGCCGAGCTGCGCGAGAACCGCCTGCCCTACATCGTGGTGCTGACCGACCCCACCACCGGCGGCGTGTCGGCCAGCCTCGCCATGCTCGGCGACGTCATCATCGCCGAGCCCAATGCGCTGATCGGCTTCGCCGGGCCGCGCGTGATCGAGCAGACCGTGCGCCAGGTGCTGCCCGAAGGCTTCCAGCGCAGCGAGTTCCTGCTCGAACATGGCGCGGTCGACATGATCGTCGACCGGCGCGAACTGCGGCACACCATCGCCGGCATGCTCGCGATCTTCGGACACCTGCCGTCGCCCGCGGCGTCCGGCGAACGAGCGTCCGCCGCCGCGCCCGCCAAGGCCTGATGACCGTCCAGGGCCGCGCCCCCGCGCTCACGCCGCTGGCGAGCGCGCCGCTCGCCGACTGGTTGGCGTGGCTGGAAGCCGGCCGCGGCGAGCACATCGATCTCGGTCTCGAGCGCTGCGTCGAGGTCGCCGCGCGGCTCGAACTCGCGCGCCCGGCGCCGGTGGTCATCACGGTCGCCGGCACCAACGGCAAGGGCTCGAGCGTGGCCTTGCTGGTCGCCATCTACCGCGCCGCCGGTTACCGCGTCGGCGCCTACACCTCGCCGCATCTGCTGCGCTACAACGAGCGCATACGCATCGATGGCGCGGCGGTCGACGACGCGCGCATCTGCGCCGCCTTCGCGCGCATCGAGGCCGCGCGCCAGCACACCGCGCTCACCTATTTCGAATTCGGCACGCTGGCCGCGCTGTCGATCTTCGCCGACGCCGCGCTAGACGTGGTGGTGCTCGAGGTAGGCCTCGGCGGGCGCCTGGACGCGGTCAACATCGTCGACGCCGACGTCGCGCTGATCGCCGCCATCGGCCTCGATCACGAGGACTGGCTCGGCAACACCCGCGAGCTCATCGGCCGCGAGAAGGCGGGTATCATGCGCAGCGGACGCCAGGCGGTTTGTTCCGACGCGGAAGCACCGCACACCATCCTCGACCATGCGCGCGAGATTGGCGCCCCGCTCGCGCTGCTCGGCGTGGATTTCGCCTTCGACGACGAGGGCGAGGACTGGACCTGGTGGTCGGGCGAACAGGTGCTGGCCCACTTGCCCTATCCGGCGTTGGCGGGCAGGCACCAGCTGCGCAACGCCGCCGGCGTGCTGATGGCGGTGCATGCCCTGGCGCCGCGCCTGCCGGTGGACGCGGCGCAGATTGCCGCCGCGCTCAGCGGCCTGGAACTGCCGGGCCGCTTTCAGCGTGTCTCCCGCCGGCTCGAGTACATCATGGATGTCGCGCACAACCCGCAGGCCGCCGAAATCTTCGCCGCGACGCTGGCCGCCGAGCCGTCGGCGCCGCGCACCTTCGCGCTGGTCGGCATGCTGAACACCAAGAACCACGCGGGTTTTCTCGCGCCATTGCTGCCCCACGTCCAGCACTGGCACTTCGCCTCGCTCGAGGGCGCGACCGGCGCGGCCGCCGAGGCGCTGGCGGGCTGCCTCGCGCGCCTCGCGCCGCGCACGAAGAGCCTGTGCCACGCGAGCGTGACGGACGCTCACGCGGCCATTCTCGGCGCGGCCCAGCCGGGCGACCGCGTGCTGGTGCTCGGATCCTTCCTCACCGTCGGCGCGATGCTCGCGCGGCTGTCGGCGCCGGGCGCGGTCGCCTGATGGATCGCCAGCTCAAGCAGCGCGTGGTCGGCGCCGGCCTGCTGGTGGCGCTCGGCGTGATCTTCATCCCGATCTTCCTCGACAACGGCGGCGTCGATTCGCCCGTGCCGCCGGCCATGGATATTCCGCCGGCGCCTACCGAGGACGTCTCCAAGCGTGCTCCCGCGCTGGAGGACGAGGCGCTGGACGAGATGGCGCTCCGCGCCGAGGAAGACGTCGAACTGCCGCCGTCCCGCGTGCAGGCAGGCGAGGGGCGCGATGCCGCGCCGGCGCCCATCGAGCCGCTGCCGCCCGGCGAGACCCTGGCCGAAGGTGTCGACCCGGGCCTGGCCGCCGCGCCACCCCCGACGGACCCACCGACGGACCCACCGACGGAGGCGCCGCGCATGGCGCCGCCCGTGGCCGCGCCACGCGCACCGGCGGCGCCGGTCGAACCCCGGCCCGTGCCACGTCCCGCGCCGGCGGCCAAGCCAGCCGCCGAGCCGCGGCCTGCGCCGACGAAGGCCGTGAGCGAGCCCAAGCCCGCGCCCGCGCCTGCGCCCCGACCGGCCGAGGCGCGTCCTCCAGCGGTCACCGGCTGGGCGGTCCAGCTCGGCAGCTTCGGCAGCGACGCGAACGCGCGCAAGCTGGTGGACAAGCTGCGCGGCGCGGGCTTCAAGGCCTACAGCGAGGCGCGCCTCGAGCAGGGCGCGACCGTCTACAAGGTGCGAGTCGGTCCCGCGCCGACCCGCACCGAGGCCGAGCGCGTGCGGCAACGCATCGAGGCCAAGTTCGACCAGCGCGGCATGCTGGTGCCGGCGCGCTGAGCGCGCCGCGCCCGCGCCCACGTCTGCTAGACTGCGCGCTTCGACGCGCACCGAGCGTGGCATGAACTGGGCGGACATCACCATCATCTGCATCATCGCGCTGTCGACCGTGCTGAGCCTGTTTCGCGGCTTCGTCCGCGAAGTGCTCTCGCTGGCCGCGTGGGTGGTGGCGTTCTGGGCGGCGATGGCGTTCTGGCACGAGGTGGCCGCGCTGCTCGCGCCCTACATCGCACTCGAGTTCGCGCGCATGGTGCTCGGCTACCTCGCCGTGCTGGTGGGCGTGCTGGTGGTGTTCGGCATCGTCAATTTCATCGTCGGGCGCCTGCTGGACAGCACCGGGCTGACCGGCCCGGACCGGCTGCTCGGCGCGGTGTTCGGCGTGTTGCGCGGCGCAGCCATCGTCACGGTGCTCGTGGTGCTGGCGGGCCTCACACCGCTGCCCGGCGAGCGGTTCTGGACTGAATCCACCATGCTCGCCGGTTTCCAGTCGGCCGCGCAGCTTGCAATCGGCCAGCTGCCGCCCGATCTCGGTCATTACTTCAGCTACGCGAGGCGCGGCAGCTAGCATGTGCGGAATCATCGGCATCGTCGCCAAGGGCGCGGTCAACCAGATGCTCTACGACGGCCTGACGGTGCTGCAGCACCGCGGCCAGGATGCCGCCGGCATCGCCACCTACGAGGACGGGCGGCTCTACCTGCGCAAGTCCAACGGTCTCGTGCGCGACGTGTTCCACACCCGCCACATGGTCAATCTCAAGGGGCGCATGGGCATCGGCCACGTGCGCTACCCGACCGCCGGCGTGTCCTCGACCGCCGAGGCCCAGCCCTTCTACGTCAATTCGCCCTATGGCATCACGCTCGCGCACAACGGCAACCTGACCAACTCGCGGCAGTTGAAGCAGGAAGTGTTCGAGGACGATTTGCGCCACATCAACACGGAGTCCGACTCGGAAGTCCTGCTGAACGTGTTCGCCCACGAGCTACAGAGCCTGGGCAAGTTCCGCATCGACGCCGCCGACGTGTTCCACGCCATCCGGCGCCTGCACCAGCGCTGCCGCGGCGGCTACGCGGTGGTGGCGATGATCAGCGGCGTGGGCATCGTCGCCTTTCGCGACCCCTACGGCATCCGTCCCCTGGTCTACGGCCAGCGCGAGACCGAGCAGGGCCGTGAGTACCTGGTCGCCTCCGAGTCCGTCGCCATCGACACGCTCGGCTTCGAGATGGTGCGCGACATCGCCCCGGGCGAAGCGGTGTTCATCAGCAAGACCGGTGAGCTCTACGCCGAGCAGTGCGCCGAGGTCACGCACTACGCGCCGTGCATCTTCGAGCACGTGTACTTCGCCAGGCCCGATTCGATCATCGACGGGATCTCGGTGCACAAGGCGCGCATGCGCATGGGCGAGGCGCTGGCGGAAAAGATCAAGCGCGAGTGGTCGGGGCACGACATCGATGTCGTCATTCCGATTCCAGATACCGCGCGCACCGCGGCGCTGGAACTCGCCCACTGCCTCGGGGTGAACTACCGCGAAGGCTTCATCAAGAACCGCTACATTCCACGCACCTTCATCATGCCGGGCCAGGCGCTCCGGCGGAAATCGGTGCGCCAGAAGCTGAACGCCATCGACCTCGAGTTCGAAGGCAAGAACGTGCTGCTGGTGGACGACTCCATCGTGCGCGGCACGACCTCCGGCCAGATCATCCAGATGGCGCGCGACTCCGGCGCGCGCAAGGTTTACTTCGCTTCAGCCGCGCCACCGGTGCGCTATCCGAACGTCTACGGCATCGACATGCCGACCGCCGAGGAACTCATCGCCCACGGCCGCACGGAGGAGGAGGTCTGCCGCCTGATCGGCGCCGACGGCCTCATCTACCAGGATCTCGACGCGCTGGTGGACGCCGCGCGGCGCGGCAACCGCCGCATCACCGAGTTCGAGCAGTCCTGCTTCAGCGGCGAATACGTCACCGGCGACGTCAGCGAAGGCTACCTGCGCCAGGTCGGCAGCCTGCGCGCGGACGAGGCCAAGGCCGAGCGCTCGCGGGACGAGGGTTCCTCGCTGCGCGATCTGTTCACCACCAGCGACGGCGAGATTTCGGCGGACGCCTGAGCGGAGCGTCCGCGCTCCACCGTCACTCAGCGCCCAAGCGAGGGTCCACCGACAACTGTCGAGGCCGATGGATTCCTGCTTTCGCAGGAATGACGGGTCTGTCAGGTTGATCGCCGCAACTCGGTCTTCGCCATCACCCACTACTCCGTCACCCCTGCGCAAGCAGGGGTCCACCGGCGACCGGCGAAGCCCATGGATTCCTGCTCTCGCAGGAATGAGGGGTCTGTCAGGTTGATCGGCGCAAGTCGGTCGTCGCCATCACCCACTACTCCGTCACCCCTGCGCAAGCAGGGGTTCACCGGCGACCGGCGAAGCCCATGGATTCCTGCTTTCGCAGGAATGACGGGTCGGAGACGTATGCGACCACGTCAACGTCGGCATCGTCTCTACTACTCCGTCACCCCAGCGCAAGCAGGGGTCCACCGGCGACCGGCGAAGCCCATGGATTCCTGCTTTCGCAGGAATGACGGGTCGGAGACGTATGCGACCACGTCAACGTCGGCATCGTCTCTACTACTCCGTCACCCCTGCGCAAGCAGGGGTCCATCGGCGACCGGCGAAGCCCATGGATTCCTGCTTTCGCAGGAATGACGGGTCGGAGACGTATGCGACCACGTCAACGTCGGCATCGTCTCTACTACTCCGTCACCCCTGCGAAAGCAGGGGTCCATCGGCGACCGGCGAAGCCCACGGATTCCTGGTTTCGCAGGAATGACGGGTCTGTCTGGTTGGCCGTCGCGGCTGCTCATCCCACCGGTATGCATGGCCCGGCCGACTGCCACCGCGGCGTGACGAATTCACATCGCGGCCCGCCCCCGTCGACCGTGCGCCGCGCGCGTCGCTATGCTTGCACGTCGCGTCGCGGGGGCGGCGCGATCCTTGGGGGGGAAATGGAGACCGATTACCGCACCACGCAGCTCGAGGGCGTCACCGATCTCACGGTGGTCGCCCGCCTGAAGCCCGGCGCCGTGCCGGGCGCATTCAACACCGTGCCCTACGCCGAGCGCTTGAAGCGGGTGCTGACCACCCTCAACGCCCTGCGCCAGGCGGCGCGCGAATCGTCGCTGGTCAAGAATCCCTTTCCCGACGCGGTGGCGCGTTTTCGCACCGTGCATTTCTTCCGCTTCGGCGTGCTGCCGGCGGAGGGCGCGCAGGACAGGCCGCGCCTGTTCCTGAACGTTACGGTCGACAGCGGCTGGGAGCCCTACATGCGCTTCATCTGGAAGCCCATCGGCTCGATGCTCGACATCCTCTTCTGCCACTGCGAGGACTATCCACTGGCGCGCGTGGCGAGCTACCAGGAGTACATCGCCTGGGTGCGCAACCACGAGGTGATGGGACGTTTCTTCTTCACCGATTCCACCGCCACGGTGACCGACGGCCACTACCTGCGCAGTCTCGGAGACCTGGTGCACGAGCGCGGACATCACGAGGATTTCGACCTGCTCGCCGCGCGGCTGCACGAGCCCACGCGCGAAGCCGATCCGAAGGCGCGGCTAGCCGCGGCGGTGACCGCGCTCCGCGCGCTGCGCGCCGTGCACGGCCTGCGCGAGCTGTTTCCCGAAGCTGACGATCGCACCAGCGAGAAGGGCGTGGCGTTTCGCGCGAGCGACGTGCTGCTGCGCTTCGCCCAGGACTTGTTCGCCAAGCTGCACCACTGGGCCTGCAAGCCGCCTGCACGGCTGCGCAGGAATCCCGCCTGGCAGGCGCTGACCACGGCCTTCGCCGCCGAACTTGCCTGGCTGGGGCCGCTGCCGAACAAACCCAGGCCGTCGCAGCCAGGGACGCCGCGCGCCGAACTGTACGGCGGCGTGCAGGCGGGCATCGCGTGTCCCTACCCGGCCGGCCTCACCCACGGCGTGGTGGCGCTGCTGCGTGTCACAGACGCGGTGAAGGCACGCGCCTGGCTGACGCGTTACCCGGTCAGCAGCGCTGCGTGCGAGAGGCCGCGCGATGGCGTGTTCCACAACCTCGCACTGACCTTCGTGGGCCTCAAGCGCCTGGGTGCGCCGCCCGATTTTCTGGCGCGTCTGCCGCGCGAGTTCATCGATGGCATGGCGGCGCGCGCCGGGGTGCTGGGCGACCTGCATCACAACCATCCCGATCACTGGCGACTGCCCGCGCGCAACTGGCCGCCCGAACTCGCCACGCGCGCACTGCCGCCGGTGCAGCCGAGTTCGGTCGACGTGGTATTGCAGATGCGAGTGGCGCTGCCCGGCGCGATCGAGGCCTACGATGACACGCGGCCGGTGGCACCGCTGGCAGCCGCGCTCGCGGCGCTCGACGTGCAAGACAACGGTATCGAGATCCTGCACGTGCAGCCCATGCATCACCTGCAGCCGCGCGCCGCCGATGCGCTGAGCCGCGAGCACTTCGGCTTTCTGGACGGCGTCAGCCAGCCGAGTCTCGAGGCGCCCGCCACGCCGCGCAAGTACTGGCAGGACCAGGTCCTGCCCGGCGAGTTCTTCCTCGGGCGCGAGAACATCCGCGGCGATCGCGACGGCGGTGTGGACGAGCTGCTGGATCTCGGCAGCTTCCTCGTGGTGCGCAAGCTGCGTCAGCACACCGCGCGCTACCGCGACATGGTGAGCGAGGCCGCGCGCGCGCTGCACGAGGATCTCGGTGTCGGCGTCGGCGCCGCGCGCGAACTGATCGGCGCGAAGCTCATGGGGCGCCACGCCGACGGCCGGGTGGACACGCCCCATGGTCCGGTGCACGGCAACGATTTCAACTTCGCCGACGATCCCGACGGACGGCACTGCCCGCTGCGCTCGCATATCCGCCGCACCAATCCGCGCGAGGACGTGCCGCCGCTGCTCGCGCCGCCGCCACGCATCGCCCGGCGCGGCATGACCTATGGCCCCACGGGGGGCGGACCGGACGGCAGCGCCGAACACGGTCTGATGTTCCTCTGCTACAACGCGAGCATCGCCGAGCAGTTCGAGGTGATCCAGAACTGGGTGGCGGGCGGCGGCAGCACCGGCCTGCCCTCGGAGCAGGACGATCCGCTGCTCGGCGTGGTCGAGCCCGGACGACCGCGCAGCTTCCGCTTCGAACACGGCAAGCAGGTGCATCGCTTCGAACTCGGCCACGCGCCTCTCGTGGAACTCGAATGGGGGCTGTACGCGTTCGCGCCGTCGCTGGCGGCCCTGTCGCGCCTGGAGACGGCCTGGTCGAGCAGCGAGGGCGCGAAGGTCTCCCCACCGCCGCCGCCACTGGCGCCCGATCTCGACAGCGCGCGGCTGCTTTTCGAAGAGGACAACGCGCGCGGCCCGTCCTGGGCCGCGGTGCGCGCCCAGCCCCACGGGCGCTGCCCGGTCGGTCCCTACGGACTGTTGGTGGCGGATCACGACGAGGTGCTGCGCATCCTCAAGGAGGCGGGCGAGCAGTACTCGGTGGCCGGCATGCTGCCGCGCATGGAAGAGACCGTGGGGCCGTTCTTCCTCGGCATGGACGCCAACGTGCCCGGCGCCGATCACCAGCTCTACGGGCGCGCGGTGAACGCGGTGATCGAGGCGCACTTTGCCGACGAGCGCCTGGCCTACGACGCGGCGCTGCGCCTCGCGGCGCGCTATCTCGACGACGCGCGCCTGCGCGCGCGCGCGCTGCGCGCCGCGCTCGGCAGGAAGGGCGCGCTGATCGACGCCGCGACCATCGACCTCGTCGACCTGGTGCGCGACGTGGTCGGACGCCTGTGCGGCGAGTGGTTCGGCGTGCTGGAGGGCGGACGCATGCAGCTCGGCTCGCGCGCCGACGACCTGCGCCCGCTGGGCGCGGCGGGCGATGTGCCGCGCTGTCCCGGTGACCTGCTCGCGATCTCGCGCTACGTGTTCTCTCCCCATCCACCGGAAGACCCCGTGGCGTTGCGCGCGCGCGCGCTCGGCGTGCTGGTCAAGGCCGCGTTCCGCGACCTGGTCGCGAACGGACCGCACACGCCGTTGGTGGCGAAGATCGTGGCCGCCGTGCCCGGCTCGCTGGACCTCAAGGCGGCGATGGTCGGCGGCAGCATGCTCGGTTTTCCCGCGCCGGTGGTCGGCAGCCTGGTGACCGTACTGGTGCTGTGGGTGCGCGGCCGCCAGCTGTGGGATCTGCAGCAGAACCTGGCAAGCGTTCCGGCGTCGCTGCCCTACGCAGAGATCGACACACGGCTGCGCGGCGATCTGCTCCGCACCATGGCCATGGCGCCCACGCCCTACGCGGTGTGGCGGCGCGCCACGCCGGCCGCGGACCTCGCCGCCGCAGTCGCGCCGGGCTGCCCGGTGGTGCTGGGTCTCGGCGCGGCGATGCAGGACCCCAGGCTGCGCAACCAGCCCGACGCTCACCTGCTGATGTTCGGCGGTACCCACCAGGAAGGCCACGACTACTACGCCCCGCATGCCTGCCCGGGCTACGCGCTCTCGATGGGCGTGATGCTGGCCGTGGCCGCCAGCGTGCTGCGCGCCGGCGACCTCCGTCCCACCCCCGATGCCCGCGTGCTGAAGCTCATGCTGCCGCCCGACTGACGCGGCCCTGCCCGCTGTCACGTTTTTTGGCTAGCATGCCCGCAAGGGCCCGCGAGGCCGGAGGCGTTGCGCCTGCCGCGCCGCTCGCGGCGCGAACGTGGGGGCGTTGGCGGCAACACGATGAACGAGGGACGCACGTCGGGCTCGTCCGGCGCGGATGGCCAGTTCCGTCACGCGACGGTGCTGTTCCTCGACCTGGTCGGCTACTCCGAGATGCCGACCCGGCTGGACGGCGATCTCGAAGCGCTCGACCGCATCAGCGAAGCCCTGGAGCAGGTCGCGCACGTGGTGGTCAGCCGCTACCACGGGCTGGTCAATGAAGTGCGCGGCGACGGCGTGGTGGCCCTGTTCGGCCTGCCCGGCGTGGGCGAGGGCGACGCGCGCGACGCGATCGACGCGGCACTCGACGCGCACCGCGCCATGCAGGCGCTGGCGCTGGATGACGCGCTTGGCCTTGGTGTGCCGCTCGCACTCCATTCCGGCGTGCATTCGGGCCTGGTGCTGCTCAGGCGGGCCACGCGCGACCACCGCATCTTTCGCGTCACGGGTGACGCGACCATCGTCGCCGCGCGCCTGTCCGACGCCGCCGCCGCCGGTGAGATCCTGGTCAGCGCCGAGGCGCTGTCCGGCAGCGAGGCCTTCTTCGAGGTCGCACGCCGCACGCAACTCGAGATTCCGCCGGTCGGCGCGATCGACGCCTTCAAGGTGCTCGGGCGATCCGCCGTGCAGCGTCCCTACGACGCACGCCTGCGGCGGCGACTGTCGCCCTTCGTCGGTCGCCAGGCGGCGCTGCGCACGCTGGACACGGTGCTGGACGCGGCCCTGCAGGGCGGCGTGCACCTGGCCGGCATCGTCGGCATCGCCGGAGTCGGCAAGACCCGCGTGGCGGAGGAGGCGCTGGGCCGCACCTACGCCGCCAATGTGCGCGTGCTGCGCGGTTACTGCGCCGGCCTCGAGCGCGCCGCGCCGCTCGAACCGTTCGTGCAGGCGCTGCGCCAGGCCCTGGCCGTGGAGCGCGCGCCGAAGGACCCGGACGTGGATCTCGCCGCGCGCCTGGCGCGCGAGCTGCCCGAACTCGCGCCCCACCGCGATGCGCTGCTGGAACTCCTCGCGCCCGAACGCGCGCCTTCCACCGGCGGCGACGCCGCGGAGCAGGGGCGGGCGCTGGTCGGCGCGCTGGCCGCGACGCTGGCCGCGCTGTCCCGTCAGCAGGCGCTGATCCTGTTCCTGGACGATTGGCAGTGGGCCGACGAGGCCTCCGGCCAGGTGCTCGCGGCGCTGCTCGAAGCGACCGACGCGGCGCGCATCATGCTGCTCGTGACCTCGCGCGAGAAGCGCCTCGGCCCGGGCGCGGGCAGGCCGGCGACGCTGATTGAACTCGAAGGCTTCGAAGCCGACGAGACGCGCGCGGTGGTGCGGGCGCTGCTGCCGGGCGTGCCGCAGCTTGGCCTGGTGGCGAGCATCCAGCGCCAGACCGGCGGCGTGCCGCTCTACATCGAGGAACTCTGCCAATCCGGCGCGACCCAGGTGTTCGAGGACGAGGCGACACCAGGCGCGGCGCGCGCCGAGGGCGTGCCGCACTGGCTCGCGCGGCTGATCGAGACGCGCTTCGACAGGCTGTCGACGGCCGCGCAGGATCTCGCCGCGGTGGCCTCGACGGTCGGCAATGTGGTGCCCGCCTGGTTGCTCGCGGAACTGTACGGCGCCGCGCCCGATCCCGCGCTGCTCGCCGAGCTGGCCGACGCGGGCCTCTTGTTCAGCGACGGGCCGGGTCACGCCGCGCACTTCAAGCACGGCATCACCCGCGAAGTGATCTACGCGCTGCTCGGCCACGAGCGTCGTCGCGACCTGCACCTGCGCGCCGCGCACGCCATCGAGGCCCATGCCGGTGCGGACCAGCTGGAAGAGCACTACGAGGCGCTCGCCTGGCACTACAGGCGCGCCGAGCGTTTCGAACCGGCGCTGGAATTCGCCGAGCGCGCCGCCGACAAGGCGCGCGATCGCGCCGCGCTGGACGGCGCCCGCGTGCACTACCAGGTGGCGCTCGAGCTGCTCGATCGTCTGCCGTCCTCGCCGCTCATCGAACTGCGCCGCTCGTCCATCTGTCGCAACTGGGCGCTGGTGTGCATGTACGGGCCCGCCGCCGGCCAGGTCTCGCTGTTCAAGGACCAGGTAGAGGCCGCGCGCCAGCGCGGCGACGCCGAGGGCGAGGCGCGCGCGCTCTACTTCGTCGGCTACCTGAGCTACACGCTCGGCCGCCACGTCGACGCGCAGCGTTATTTCGCGCAGTCGCTCGAGTGCGCCACCCGGCTCGGCATGGACAACCTGCGTGCAGAAGTCATCGGTGGGCTCGGCCACAGCGCGAGCGCGCGCGGCGACAATGCCGCGGCCCTCGCGCAGCTGGATGCCGCGCTCGCGCTGTGGCACGGACTGCCGGCGACGCGCGGCCTGCCGGTCGGGCGCGCCTATTCACTGAGCTGCAAGGGCATGATCCAGGCCGACGGCGGCGACTTCGCCGGCGGTCTCGAGTTGATCGGCCAGGGCCTCGCGCTGGTGCGCGACTCGGGTCACCAGATCGAAGGGCCGATTCGCTGCTTCGAGAGCGCGACGCTCATGTGGCAGGGACGCTGGCGCGACGCCGAACAGGCCGCCGAGGCCGCGCGCCGTGTCGGTCAGCGCGTCAACGGACCCTACGTGTTCGCCATGGCGAGCGCGATGCGGGCCTACGCGCGCTGGCAGCTCGCGCCCGCGTCGCGTCACGCGGAAGACCTCATTCGCGCCACCAGCTGGCTGGACGGTTGGGGCATCCACCTTTATTTCTCACTGATTTTCGCCTGGCTGACCGAAGTGCTGGCGGGCGAGGAACGCTACACCGAGGCCGCCCAGTGGTATGCGCGCGCGTGCAACGAACGCGGCGCCGAGGGCGAACACCTGGGACTCGCGGTCGCGGCTCGTGCGCTGGCGCGCGCCAGCGCACGCGAGGTCGACAGCGGGCTCGCGTCGGCGGACGTCTATCTGCGCCACGCGCAGGACTATGCCGCGCGTCGCGCGTCACCGGTGCAGGCGGCGTGCAATCTGGCCTGCGAGGCGGAACTCGCGCACCTCGCCGGCGACGGGCTGCGCGCGGCGCGCCTGCTCGCCGCGGCGCGCGGCGAATTCACGCGTCTCGGTATGGACTGGCACTTCGCGCGCACCGCGGACCTGCACGCGGCGCTGGCCGCGCGCGCGCCGGTGTAGGCGGGTATAAGCATAGTCGGGATGTCGATTGACACCCCTGGACCCAGTCGGTAGGGTGCCCGCCTCTGCGCCGATTTGACTCAGCTTGCGGGCGCGTTAGAAGAACAGCTAAAGCGAAGCAAAGGAACCTGCTTTGGCTGTGCCATCGCGGGTTTTTTTTCGCCCGCTTCCTGGCTTCGGTGCGCGCCACCGGCGCGCACCGAGCATTGTGCCGAGGTCATCATGGTCGACTACGACAACGAGCCCGGGCTGGCGACGCTGGCCTGTCACGCCGGGCAGGTACGCACCGACGAGCTGGAACAGAGCGAGCCCTTGTTCCTGTCCTCGAGCTTCTGCTTCGCCTCCGCCGCGCAGGCCGCCGCGCGCTTCGCCGGTACCGAGGAAGGCAACGTCTACAGCCGCTTCACCAACCCCACGGTACGCACCTTCGAGCAGCGGCTCGCGGCGCTGGAAGGTGGTGAACGCTGCGTGGCGACAGCCTCCGGCATGAGCGCCATCTTGAGCCTGTGCATGGCGCTGCTCTCGGCGGGCGACGCGGTGGTCGCCTCGCGCAGCGTGTTCGGCACCACGGTCAACTTGTTCAAGAACGTGTTCGGGCGTTTCGGGGTGAAGACCACGTTCGTCGACATGACCTCGCTGGATGCGTGGCGCGCGGCCATCGGCCCCGACACGCGCATGCTGTTCCTCGAGACGCCGTCCAATCCGCTGACCGAGACCGCGGACATCGCCGCGCTCGCGGCACTCGCCCACGAGCACGGCTGCTGGCTGGTGGTGGACAACTGCTTCTGTACGCCGGCATTGCAGCGCCCGCTCGCGCTTGGCGCGGACTTCGTCATTCATTCCGCAACCAAGTACCTGGACGGTCAGGGACGCTGCCTGGGCGGCGCGATCGTCGGGCCGGAGAAGCCGGTCGCGGAGAAGATCTTTCCCTTCCTGCGCAACGCCGGCCCGACCATGAGCCCGTTCAACGCCTGGGTATTCCTGAAGGGCCTCGAGACGCTCACGCTGCGCATGCAGCGCCACAGCCAGAGCGCGCTGGAAGTGGCCGAATGGCTAGCGGGCCATCCGCGCGTGGCGCGCGTGCACTACCCGGGGCTCGCCAGCCATCCACAGCACGCGCTGGCGGCGCGCCAGCAGTGCGGCTTCGGCGGTATCGTCAGCTTCGAACTGGCTGATCGCGCGCAGGCCTGGCGGCTGATCGATTCGCTGATGTACTTCTCCATCACCGCCAATCTCGGCGACGCGAAGAGCATCGTCACCCATCCCGCCACCACCACCCACGGGCGCGTCAGCCAGGCCGAGCGCGACGAGATGGGCATCCGTGAAGGGCTGGTGCGGCTCTCCATCGGCCTGGAAGAGCCGGCCGATCTGCTGGGCGATCTGGAGCAGGCGCTGGCCGCCATCCCGGCCTGAGACGTAGGCCGGGCTCGCCTTGTTGCCGCCCGTCCCGGCGTGTAGAGTGTCGCGGCGCGCGCCGCCCGGCGCAGCTCTACGACGTTCCCAAATCCGCTCGCACCAAATGCTCTGACGCTGACAGAGAGGGTTCCGGTCGCGACGTTCAACCGGAGGATCCCCCCTTGCCTGGAAGAAACTTTCTCTTCGTTCCGGGGCCGACCAACATTCCCGAGCGTATCCGTCGCGCCATGGACGTGCTGCTCGAGGACCATCGCGCCGGCGATTTCCCCACCTTCATGAAGCCGCTGTTCGAGGATCTGAAGAAGATCTTCCAGACCACCAGCGGCCGCGTGTTCGTGTTCAACGCCTCCGGCACCGGCGGCTGGGAAGCGGCCATCACCAACTGCCTGTCGCCGGGCGACGGCGTGCTGCAGGCGCGCTTCGGCCAATTCAGTCACCTGTGGGCGGAGCTGTGCCGCAAGCACGCCATGGAAGTGACGCTGATCGAGACGCCCTGGGGCGAAGCGCTGCCCTACGAGCGCTATGCCGAGGTGCTCGCCGCCGACAAGGCACATCGCATCAAGGCGGTGCTGGTCACGCACAACGAGACCGCCACCGGCGTCACCAGCGACATCCAGCGTGTGCGCAAGATCCTCGACGATCTGAAGCATCCCGCGCTGCTCATGATCGACGGCGTGAGCGCCATCGGCAGCATCGACTTCCGCATGGACGAGTGGGGCGTGGACATCGCGGTCAGCGGATCGCAGAAGGGCCTCATGCTGCCCACTGGCTTAGGGCTGGTCGGGGTCAGTCAGAAGGCGCTCGAAGCGCGCAAGAGCGCGAAGTGCGCGCGCGCCTACTTCGACTTCGACGATCAGATCCGCATGAACGACGACGGCTGGTTTCCCTACACGCCGGCCATGACGCTGATTCGCGGCCTGCGCGAGTCGGTCAACATGCTGCTGGAAGAGGGCCTGCCGAACGTGTTCGCGCGTCACGCGCGCTTCGCAGAAGCCGTGCGCCGAGGCGTGAAGGCCTGGGGTCTCGAACTCTGCGCGCGCGATCCGGCGAGCTATTCCAATACCGTCTCGGCCATCGTCGTGCCGCAGGGTCGCAACGCCAACGACGTGGTGAAGAACGCCTACGCGCGCTACAACCTGTCGCTCGGCGGCGGTCTCGGCGACGTCGCCGGCAAGGTGTTCCGCATCGGTCATCTGGGTGATCTGAACGAGATCATGATCCTGTCCGCGCTGGTCGGCGCCGAGATGGCGCTGCGCGACAGCGGCATCGAGGTCACCCCCGGCAGCGGCGTCGGCGCCGCGTCGGAGTACCTGCGCAGCACCTGGCAGGCGTCCTGAGTCCCACACATCACCGCCGCGCGCAACGCGCGGCGGTGATGGCCCGGCCGCAGCCTGGCCGGTGGAGAGTCCCATGAGTTTCACCCATTTCTCACCGGCGCCTGCCCGCCTGCAACGCAGCGTGCTCGCGATCCCGGCGTCCGACCCCGCCCTCGTCCTGCGCGCGCTGCGCTCGGCGGCCGACCAGGTGTTCCTCGACTGCGAGGACGCCCCCACGCGCGCCGACCCGCCGCGCGCGCGCGACGCCATCGTGCACGCACTCCGCGCGCATGACTGGCATGACCACGGCAAGAGCGTCGGCGTGCGCATCAACGGCCTGGACACCCATTTCATGTACCGCGACCTGGTCGATATCGTCGAACAGGCGGGCGAGCGCATCGATACGGTGCTGGTGCCGCGGACCGGCGTGCCGGCCGACGTCTACGTGGTGGACTGCCTGCTGACGCAGATCGAGTCGGCCCGTGGTCTGCCGCGTCGCATCGGTATCGAGGCCGCGATCGAGACCGCGCTCGGCATGACCAATGTCGAAACCATCGCGCGCGCCAGTCCGCGCCTCGAGGCGCTGCACTTCGGCGGCGCCGACTTCACCGCGAGCTGCCAGGCGCGCTCGGTATCCATCGGCGCGCTCAATCCCGACTACCCGGGCGACCAATGGCACGCCAGCCTGCAACGTCTGCTGGTGGCCTGCCGCGCGCACGGACTGCGCGCGATCGACGGGCCCTACGGCGACGTGGACGACAGCGACGGTTTCGTGGCCGCGGCGCGGCGCGCGGCGGCGCTCGGTTTCGAAGGCAAATGGACCTTGAGTCCCGGCCAGATCGTCCTCGCCAACCAGGTGATGGCGCCCCCCGCCGACGATGTCGCGCATGCGCGCCGCATCCTGGCGGCGCTGGAAGAGGCGGCGCGGGGCGAGCGCGCCGCGGCCCACCTGGACGGTCGGACGATAGACGCCGCCTCGGCGCGCATGGCCGAGACGCTGGTGCGCCAGGCGGCCGCCATCGCCGCGCGTAGCGCAATCATCGATCGCGAGTGACACGCCCATGACGAGACCCAAGGTGATCCTGACCCGGCGCTGGCCGGCGGAGGTGGAATCCGCGCTCGCCGCCCGCTACGAACTCGAGGTGAACCAGGACGATCGACCGTTGGATGCCGCGGCGCTGCGCGACGCGCTCGGCCGCGCCGA
>JBFWYG010000021.1:0-6040 GCA_050186725.1 Gammaproteobacteria bacterium
CCATCGGCGCGGGCATGGACCTCGCGCGCGGTCTGCCCATCGTGCACGTGAACTTCGCCGGCTTCGACGAGCAGTCGCACCGCCGCGGTCCGAACGCGGCCTTCGCGCACTGGGCGCTGAAGGGCATTGACGCGGCCATCGCGCGGCTGTGGCGCCAGGCGATGCGCGCCGAGCGCCGCGACTACCGCGTATGGATCTATTCCGATCACGGCCAGGAGCGCGTGAAGTCCTATCCGCTGGTCCACGGCCAGGCCTTGCAGGCGGTGGTGGAGGCGGCGCTCGAGACCGCGCCCTCCGGACCCCGCGCCGCGCCGCGGGCCGAAGCCTCCTACCGTGCGCGCACCCTGCGCCAGGCCGGCCTGCCCTACCCGCAGCTGCCGCCGGAGGCGTTGGCTGATGGCCGGCCCAGCGCAGCGCATGTCGCGGCGATGGGTCCGGTGGGCTTCGTGTACCTGCCGACGGCGCCGGACTTCGACACGCGCCGCCGGCTGGCCGAACGCCTGGTGGCCGCGCAGGTGCCAGTGGTGCTGGCCAGCATGGAACTCGATCGCGTGCATGCCTGGACCGCCGACGGTGAGCTGCTGCTGCCGCAGGACGGCGAACGCCTGCTCGGCGCGAGTCATCCTTTCGGTGCGCATGCCCTGGCCGACCTGATCGATCTCGTGCGCCATCCCGGCGCCGGCGACCTGACCGTGGCCGGTTGGTGCGCGGGCCGGCAGCCGCTCTCCTTCGCCGTCGAGAACGGCGCGCACGGCGGCTTCGGTCCGCGCGAGACGCGCGGCATCGCGCTCACGGACAGCAGCGCCCGCCTGCCGCGCGACGCGGCGCGACCGCTGCGGGCGCGCGACATTCGCCAGGCGGCGTTGACCCTGCTCGGGCGCGGCGACCCGGCGGCGTGCGCGACGCGGCCGAGCGGTGATGTGCATGCCGCGAGCCTGCGGGTGATGACCTACAACACGCACGCCTGCCTGGGCTTGGATGGCCGCGCCCTGCCCCATCGCATCGCGCGCGTGATCGCGGAATGCCAGGCGGACATCGTCTGCCTGCAGGAACTCGACGTCGGCCGCGCGCGTTCCGACGGCATCGACCAGGCCGAGCGCGTCGCGGCCCATCTGACCATGCAGCACGTGTTTCACGCGGCCGTGGAACTGCGCGAGGAACGTTATGGCAACGCGGTGCTCTCGCCGCTGCCCATGCGTCTCGTGCAGAGCGCGCGGCTGCCGGGCATCGGCGCGCGCGAGCCGCGCGGCGTGCTGTGGGTGGCGATAGATCTCGGCGGCGTGGAACTACAGGTGATCAACACCCACCTCGGCCTGCGCGCGGCCGAGCGCCAGGTGCAGGTGGAATTCCTGACCAGTGAGGACTGGCTGGGCGCGGCCATGCAGCGCGGCCCGGTGGTGATGTGCGGCGACTTCAATGCCGGCGAGCGATCCTACGTGTGGCGCACGCTGCGCGCGCGGCTGACTGACGTGCAGGTGGAGAATGCATCCCACGCGCCGCGCAACACCTGGTTCGCGCGTCATCCGACGCGCCGTCTCGATCACATCTTCGTGTCGCGCGAGTTCCGGGTGGTGGGGGTGGACGTGCCGCGCACGCAGTTGACGCGCGTGGCCTCGGATCATCTGCCGGTCGTGGCGGAACTGGCCCTCGGCGTCGAGGCCGTCAGCAAAGCGAGCGCGGGCGCGGGCTGAATGCCGCGCCGCGCGCCGCGCCCGGGATCAGTGCCGAATGGAGAGATGATCTTCCACGCTGGTTACGCCCTCGATGCCCTGCGCGACCTCGACCGCGCGCTTCTCCGCCTCGGCGCTGTCGACATTGCCTGACAGCTTGACCACACCCTTGTAGGTGTCGACCGAGATCTGGTGCGCCTTGGTCACCGGATCGGCCACCAGCGCGCTCTTCACCTTGGTCGTGACCAGGGTGTCGTCGAGGATCTCGCCGGCACTGTGATTGTCGGCGGCCCACAGGGGCGCGGCGAAGGCCAGGGCGGCAGCCAGGGTCAGCGATTTGCAGATGCGATTGTTCATGGAGGTCCTACCTCTTGTCTGTACGAGCCAGCGACTTTGCACTTGGCATGCCATTTGAAGATTCCGCGGGAAATGCGCCGTCGCGCGGCGCGAGCAGCCCTGCGGGCGCCGCATTGCGCGCCCGCGCCAGGTAATAACTGCATACCCGCGGGTCAGGACGAATGTAAGAACTACATGGCCACGAGCAAAAACCTGCGCCGCTTCTCGCGCCGCCTCTCCTGGCACCGAGTACGTTGTCTCGTGTTGCCGTTGCTCGCCCTGCTCGCCGGCTGTGCCGGACCGGATCTGCGCATCGCCACGCCGCCACCTGGCGACGCGCTGCCAATGGTCGGTCGGAACGGCGCCGTGGCGCGCCGCGAAGAACACGCCCTGCTGTCCCGCGCGCTCAAGGACGGTGTCGCGCGCGATGGCGCGCTGGTCGAGGCGCTGCGTCGCAACCTCGGCCACACCACGTTCACGGCAGGTAACGAGGTCTCGCTGCTGACCGACGGCCCGTCGACCTTCGAGAGTTTCGCGCGCGCGCTGGCCGACGCCCACCATCACATCCACGTCGAGACCTTCATCTTCTCCGACGACAAGCTCGGTCACAGCTTCGCCGCCCTGCTCGCCGAGAAGAGCCGGCAGGGCGTGGAGGTACGCCTGCTGTACGACGGGCTCGGTTCCTGGGATGCGGATCCGGCGCTTTTCGATCAGCTGCGCGACGCCGGCGTGGCGGTGCAGGCCTACCGCCCGCTGTCGCTGGACGCGGTCGGCAGCGTGCTGAACGGCGACATGAACCAGCGCGATCACCGCAAGCTGCTGGTGGTGGACGGCCGCATCGCCTTCGTCGGCGGCATCAACATCAGCGGCACCTACAATTCCGGGTCCAGCCTCAGCCCGGGCGCGGAACCCGGGTTGAGCGACGGCTGGCGCGACACCCAGGTGCGCATCGAAGGCCCCGCCGCGCAGCAGTTCCAGGCGCTGTTCTTCGCCACCTGGGCGGCGGCGGGCGGCGCGCCGGCGCCACCCGCCGCGGAGTTCTTCCCGCCCATTGCGCCGCGCGGCACGGCGCTTGTCGCGGCGGTGGCGAGCGAGCCGGGCGCCAGCACCGAGGCGGCCATTCATCGTTGTTACCTCGCCGCCATCGAGGGCGCGCGCCGCCGCCTGTGGATCACCCAGGCCTACTTCGCCCCCGACCGCGCGTTGCGCCGGGCGCTGCGCGAGGCGGCCGGGCGCGGCGTCGACGTGCGTGTGCTGCTGCCGGGCTTCAGCGATTCGCGCATGGTGCTGAACGCCTCGCGCGCGATCTACGCCGGGCTGCTCGCGCGCGGCGTGCGCATCTTCGAGTTCGACCAGGCGTTCGTCCACGCCAAGACCGCGGTGGTGGATGACAGCGTGTCGCTGGTCGGATCGGCGAACATGGACTTCCGCAGCCTGCTGGACAACAATGAAGTGACCGCATTGATCGTCGACGCTACCACCGCCCAGCGCATGGCCGCGCTGTTCGAACGCGACCAGGCCCGTGCCAAGGAGATCCGCGCGGAAGACTGGCAACACCGTTCCCTGCCACAGCGCCTGAAGGAAAAGGGCGCGAGTCTCCTGTGGCGTTGGCTGTGAACGCCCGCGCCCGACCGCGCGGCGCGCGCTGAGCCTCGCCGCCATGCAACGCTTCAGCTGCGTGTGTGACCACGAACTCTTCTTCGACAATGTGCAGTGCCTGTCCTGCCAGCGCACGCTCGGCTTCGACTGCGCGCGGATCGAGCTGCTGGCGCTCGAACCAGCGGAGGACGGCACCTGGCGCGAGAGCGCCGCGCCAAGTGCGCCGCCGCGCCGCTTCTGCGCCAACGCGCGCGATCACGCCGTGTGCAACTGGCTGCTGGAAGCCGACAGCGAAGAGACGCTGTGCGCGAGCTGCCGGCTGAACGACACCATTCCCGATCTGTCGGTCGCCGACAATGTTGCGCTGTGGGCGCGCATGGAGGCCGCCAAGCGCCGCCTGGTCTACAGCCTGCTCGCGCTGGAGCTGCCGTTCGCCGCGAGCGACACCACGCCGGGCCTGCGCTTCTCGTTTCTCGCCCCGCAGCCCGGCCAGCCGGTCACCACCGGTCACGCCGAGGGCCACGTCACGCTGGCGTTGACCGAGGCCGACGAAGCCGAGCGCGTGCGCGTGCGCGAAAACCTGGGCGAGAGCTACCGCACCCTGCTCGGCCACCTGCGCCATGAGAGCGGGCACTACTACTGGTGGCAGGTGATCCGTGACAGTCCGTGGGTCCCGCGCTTTCGCGCGCTGTTCGGCGATGAGGGCGCGGACTACGACGCCGCGCTCGAACGTCACTATGCCGAAGGCGCGCCGGCGGACTGGAGCGCGCACCACGTCTCCGCCTACGCCAGCGCGCACCCGTGGGAAGACTGGGCGGAGAGCTGGGCGCACTACCTGCACATCCGCGACACGCTCGACACCGCCCAGGCGTTCCGCTTCACGGTCGCCGCCGCGCCGGGCCTGCCGGTCGCCGATCTCGATCGACGCGACTTCAAGTCCATCGTCGCCGCCTGGGTGCCGTTCAGCCTGGCGGTGAACGAACTCAGCCGCTCAATGGGTCAGCCGGACATCTATCCCTTCGTGCTGCCGCCGGCGGCCATCGCCAAGCTGCAGCTGGTGCACGAGGTGGTGCTGACCAGCGCCCAGCCCGACAGCCGGGCGACAGCGCCGCGATGACCCTGATCGCGCGACGCTAGCGAGGCGTGGTGCCCGACTTCGGTACCAGCGCGCGGGTGGTGGCGGGCGCGGCGCTGCGCGCCGCCATGCGCTCGATGAGCGCCTTGCAGGCGCTGTCCTCGCCGAGCCCAGGTTCGATGAACGCCACGATGGCCGCGGGCGGCGCCACCAGCGCCAGCACCGCCGCCGCGATGCCACGGCCGATGAGCCCACGCTTCTGCACGCGGGGCGCGGGATCCTTCAGCGTGCCCTTGATCTCGAGCGGCGCGCGCAACACCAGCGGACTGAAATCCTTGGGCGCCGGTTCGAGGTTGATGTCCAGCGACTCGTCACGCAGGTTGACCCCACCCTCGCCCCGCACCACCGTGTCCTCGGTGTCGAACACCAGGGTGCGGGCCTGCATGTCACCTTGCTTCACCACGAAGTCGCCGATCAGGCAGCGTACCGGCACCGGCGAGTCGCCGGCGACCAGGTAACCGAGCGACTCGGCGACGTCGAGCCCCAAGAGTTCCACCAGCAGCACGCTCACCTGCCCGCCCTCCATGCCGAGGCTCACGCTGCCGTCGGCCGACGCCAGCATGTCGCGCAGGCTCATGCCCGTACCCTTGAGCTCGATGGTGCCGCCGATGGCGCCGCGCGTGAGATTGGCCTCGCCGAGCCTGGCCGCGGCGCCGGCCGTCAGGGGCGCGAGCGGCACGCGGCTCACGCGCGCGTTGCTCGCGATGCGCACCGGCGCGTCGCGCGCGTCGATGCGCAGCTTGAGCTGCACGTCACCCGAGCCGCTGCCGAAGCGCAGCGGTTCGACCACCAGCACCCGATCGTCCAACACGAAGCGCGCATGGAAGTCGTCCAGCGGCAGCTTGTCGGTCACCAGCCGCTGGCCGATGAAGTCGACGCGCGCGTCCATCGCGGCCAGCCGCGAGATGTCGAGCGGCACGTCCGGAATGACGCGCGCCGCGCTTGGAGGCGGCGGCGTGCGCGCGCCGATGAAGCCGGCGAGATCGGCGAAGCGCAACTCGCGGCTGACGAAGCGCGCGGTGAGCAGCGGCCGCGGGCCGCGCTTGTCCCAGGTGAGATCGCCAGCCAGGTCGCTCCCGCCCATGCGCCCGTGGAAGTCCCGGAACGTCCAGCGGTCACCGCCATGGCCGAGGCGCCCACGCAGGTCATAGGGCGGCGAGGGCAGCAGCGCGATGCCGGTGAGCGGGAAGAGATCCGCGGCGTTCTCCCCGGTGATCTGCAGGGCAAGATCGAAATCGCGACTGCGCAGCGGATCGGCCAGCGTGCCGCTGAGCGTGGCGCGCGTCGCGCCGGCTTCCAC
>JBFWYG010000021.1:6140-60925 GCA_050186725.1 Gammaproteobacteria bacterium
CGCGCGGCGCGCTCGCGCGCGGCGCGACGCCTGCCGTATGATGCGCGCCGTGTCGCACACCGGAGCGCCCCTGATGAGAGTACGCCGGCTGCTTGCGCAGGGAACGCTGCTCGCGCTTCTCCACCTGCCCACCGTGGCCCTGGCCGCCGCGGGCTGCGCCCTCGCCGACGAGCGCCGCGCGCTCGACGTGCGCGTGCTGCAGACGCGGTTGATGGTGGCCGCCCTCGCCTGCGGTTATCACCGCGACTACAACCACATCGTCACCGATCTGCGCCCGCTGTTCGCACAGGAGGCCGGCGCGCTGCGCGGGTATTTCAGGCGCCGCTTCGGGCGTGGCGGACAGGTGGAGATGGACCGCTTCGTCACGCGGCTCGCCAACGAGGAATCGCAGCACAGCAATGCGGACCGCGGCGCCTATTGCGCCGCGCGGCGTGTACTGGTCGGAAAGATGCGCACCGCCGGTGGACGGGCGCTCGGTGACGCGCGCATCGCCGCCGACCTCACCGCCGGGCACCGTATCGCACTGTGCGGCACGGACCGGGCGGTGAGCGGCGGCGCGCGCAGCGCGGACGCTACTCCGCGGTGATTTCGACGCGCCGATTCTGCGGCTCGCGCACGCCATCATCGGTGGCCACCAGCGGCTCGGACTCGCCGCGCGCGCGGGTTTCGATGCGATCACGCGGAACATTCATGCGCGCCAGCGCGGCGCGCACCGCTTCCGCTCGCCGTTGCGAGAGGCGCATGTTGTAGCGATCGCTACCCGAGGTGTCGGCGTGACCGGTGGCGACCACGCTGGCATCGGGATGCTGCTCGAAGGTCGCGCGGAACGACTCCAGCACCTCGTTGGCCGCGGCGGTGATCTCGCTGCGATCGAAATCGAAGAACACCAGGAACTTCGACGGTCCCTCCTCGACCTGCGGCGCAGGTTCGGGTGGCGGCGCGGGCGGCGGTGGCGGCGAAGCCTCCGCTACCGGCTGCGACGCGTTCTCCACCTCGGTCATGGCGGTCATGAAGGACTGCTTGCAGGCCTCGATATCGGCCGGCTGCAGATCTTCCGTCGCCTGTTCGAGCCAGCAGTCGTAGGACGTCTGCGCGCGCGCGGCGGACGCGGGCGCAGCCTCCAGCGCGCGGGTGGTCGCAAGCCCCGCCATCAGGCGCTGACGCGCCTCGGTCAACGCCGCCACGTGCTTCTCCTTCAGGAACGGCTGGCGGGCGGCGACATCGTCCGGCGCCACCGCGGTACCGGCGCCGGCGGCCTGGGCGCGAAGCGCATAGGTCTCGGCGTCGCGGTGATCGCCTTGTTGCCGTTCCGCTTCGGCCAGCGCCTGGTAGTTGCGGGCCAGCGCCTGGGTGAACTCGGCGCTGCCGGCCGGCGCCGCGGGGGCGCCCTGGGCCAGCGCCTGCGGCAGGTGCAGGGCGCAGGCCAGGGCCACGGCGCCGGCACCCAGCATGGTCGTGCTATTCATGGGCAAAATCCTCTGTGGCGCGCGACGCGTATCCGCGTCGCGCCGATGTAGCGCTTAGAAGTTGAAGCCGATACCGAGCGAGTAAGGCACCACGCCGTTGTTGCAGCACTCGTCGACCGGCACTTCGTAACCGATGTTGCCGAACATGAACGTGCTCTCGTTGACGTAGTACTTGAGGCCGATTTCCGGCCCGGCCACGAACTCGTCGCGTACCGCCGCGCCGTATACGCCGCCGGCGTTCATGCCGATGTAGGGCTGCCACTTGGCGAAGTCCCACTGGTAGGCCGCCTGCACGATGGTGCGCCCGCCACCGAGCGTGGTGTCGTTGGCGCTGGCGATCTGCGCGCCCTGCTTGACCGTCATGACGAAGTTCTTGGTCAGGTAGTAGCCGAGCGAGCCGGTGACACCGAAGGACGAATCGTCGAAGTCATCGGTCGACTGGCCGGTGCCGGTCAGCGTCGCTTCCCAGTCGTGGGCATGAGGACCGGGATCGATGGTGTAAGGAGGCGCGAGGTTGTCGTTGGCCTGCGCGGTGCCGCCGAACAGCACCAGCGGCAGCACGTACCTTAATTTGGACATGTCTTGTTCTCCACCCCGCTGACCAGGATTCACCTCGCAAGGCCGGGGTTTGAAGCACTTGCAGGCTTGCGGCGACGCACTTTCGTGCCGGGGAACTGGGCCGCGGCTTCCGCCGCGGCGCGCTCGTCGCGCATCGATGAACCCCAGCGCGGCGCCGATGAAGGGCGAGCAGCGGAGGCCCTGGCGTTTTTGCAAGCGCCATGCCACGAGCGCTCAGTGCTTGCGCAAGGCGAAAAAGCAACGGGGCGTCGACGAAAAAGCCACACCGAGGATGAATTTTTTACAAGGCACGCTGCACGATCTGCCACGGACGACGGGCGAGTGCGCCCTTGGACTACACGCGACCACGCGCAGGACTACAGTGCGCTGGTCAGCGTGTTCTCATCATGCGAAGGCGCACAGGAGCTCGCTTCATGCCCCGCAGCGACCCGCTCGCCACCTACAACGCCAAACGCAACTTCGATCTCACGCGCGAGCCACGTGGTGACGCCAGACACCGCGCGTCGCGCGCCGCGCCGCGCTTCGTGGTGCAGAAGCACGCGGCGCGCCGGCTGCACTACGACCTGCGGCTCGAGGTCGACGGCGTGTACAAGAGCTGGGCCCTGACACGCGGCCCCTCGCTCGATCCGCGCATCAAGCGCCTGGCCATGCAGACCGAGGATCACCCGCTCGCCTACGGTAAGTTCGAAGGCAGCATTCCAGCCGGTGAGTACGGCGGCGGCACCGTGCAGCTGTGGGATCGCGGCCACTGGCGTCCGCTCGAGGAGGAGGACGCAGCGCAGGCGCTGGCCGCGGGCAAACTGGATTTCGTACTGGCCGGCACGCGACTCGAAGGCGCCTGGACGCTGGTGCGGATGCGCGAACGTCGTCCGAACAGCAAGCGCGCCGGTTGGCTGCTGATCAAGCGCCGCGACGCCTACGCGCGCGAAGGCGCGGACGCGCGGCTGCTGGCCGAGACCCATTCGATCGCCACCGGGCGCGACATGCAGGCCATTGCCGCCGGCGCGCCGGCGCGTCTCGCGCGCCATGCGGGCGGTGCGCCGCCGAGACGTAGTTCGCGACGCGCGGACGGCGCGCCGCCCGCGTTCCTGCCGCTCGCGCTGTGCAAGCTCGTGGCCCGACCACCCCATGGCGCTGGCTGGGTACACGAGATCAAGTTCGACGGTTATCGCATGCAGTTGCGCGTGGTGGACGGCAAGGCGAGCCTGCGCACCCGCAGTGGCCTCGATTGGAGCGCGCGCTTTCCGGCCCTGCTGGCCGCGGCCGCCGAGTTGCGCGACTGCGTACTCGACGGCGAGGTGGTGGCGCTCGATGCGGCGGGTCAGACCGACTTCGCCGCGCTGCAGGCCGCGCTGTCCAGCGCTCGCACGGAGGCCCTGGTGTTCTTCGCGTTCGATGCGCTCTACAGCGGCGGGAAGGATCTGCGCGAGCGCGCCCTCACCGCGCGCAAGTCCGCCCTGCAACGCCTGCTCGCGTCCGTTCCGCGTGATGCAGTACTGCGCTACGTGGAACACTTCACCACGGCGGGCGAGGCGGTGCTGGCGTCCGCCTGCCGGCTCGACCTCGAAGGCATCGTCAGCAAGCGTGCCGACGCGCCTTACCGCGCCGGCCGCACCGGTGTGTGGACCAAGTCCAAGTGCCGCGCCGGCCAGGAAGTGGTGATCGGCGGCTGGGCCACTACCGATGGACGCTTCCGTTCGCTCCTGGTGGGGGTGTACGACGACGACGCGCTGGTCTACGCCGGCCGTGTAGGCACGGGTTTCAGCGCACGCCTGCGCGCGCCGCTGGAGGCGCGCCTCGCGGCGCTCGATCGCGCGCGCTCCCCGTTCGTTGGAGGAAACGCGCTGGCGGCCGGGCCCGACGTGCACTGGGTGCGGCCCACGCTGGTCGCGGAAGTGGAATTCGCCGGCTGGACGGCGGACGGGCTGCTGCGTCAAGCCGCCTACAAGGGCCTGCGCGAGGACAAACCCGCGCACGAGGTGCGGCGTGAGCGCGCCACGACACCACGCTCGACCCGGTCCCCGCGCACCGCGCCGCGCGGCGTCACGCTGTCGCACCCGGACAAGATCATCTGGCCCGCGACCGAGAACAGCATGGCCTACGACAAGGCCGCGCTGGCGGACTACTACGATGCGATGGCCGAGCGCCTGCTCGCGCACCTCGGCGGCCGTCCCTGTTCCCTGGTGCGTTGCCCGAACGGGGTGACGGGCGAACGCTTCTTTCAGCGTCACGCGCTGCGGGGCGGTTCCAACCTGCTGGACGCGGTGCGCGTGGCGGGTGACCGGCGGCCCTACCTGGTGATCAACCGTCCGGAGGCCCTGGTCGCGCTCGCGCAGGTCGCCGCCGTGGAACTTCATCCATGGAACTGCGCGCCGGACGAACCGAGCGTGCCCGGTCGCCTGGTGTTCGATCTCGACCCCGCGCCGGGACTGCCCTTCGAGCGCGTGATCGAAGCCGCGCTGGAACTGCGCGAGCGCCTGCGCGCGATCGGCCTGCAGCCCTTCTGCAAGACCACCGGCGGCAAGGGCCTGCACGTCGTCACACCTCTCGTGACGCGCGGTCGCGCGCGGGTCGACTGGCCGAGCGCGAAGCAGTTCAGCCGCGCGCTGTGCGCGGCCATGGTCCACGATGCGCCCGCGCGCTACGTGGTGAACATGAGCAAGCGCAAGCGCGAGGGGCGCATCTTTCTCGATTACCTGCGCAACGATCGCATGGCGACCGCGGTCGCGCCCTGGTCACCGCGCGCCCACGCCGGCGCGCCGGTGGCGACACCGGTGGCCTGGCGCGCCGTGAAGCCCGGACTCGCGCCCGACGCGTTCGATCTCGCGACCGTGACACCGCGCACGCGCGATGCCTGGTCCGGCTACGCCGATGCCGCGGGCGATCTGCGCGCGGCCCTGCGTCGCCTGGGACAGGTCGACGCGTGAGCGATCCGTGGCATGCATCTTGCCGCCCTGGAGCACGCAAGGCATCGGGGTCGTCGCCATGAATATCGTCACGCTGCTGCTCGTCCTGCTGATCATCGCCCTGGTCGCCAGCTTCCCGGTGTGGCCACACAGCACCGCGTGGGGTTATTACCCGAGCGGCGGTCTCGGCCTGGTGGTGCTGGTTCTGCTGGTGCTGCTGTTGACCGGCAGGCTGTAGCGATGCGCTGGCGCCAGTGGCTGGCCGCCTACACCTTCGCCGAGCTGTTCAAGGGCCTGGCGGTCACCGGCAGGCACTTCTTCGGCCGCAAGGTCACGGTGCAGTATCCCGAGGAACGTACCCCGCAGTCGCGACGCTTTCGCGGCCTGCACGCGCTGCGCCGTTACGCCAACGGCGAGGAGCGCTGCATTGCCTGCAAGCTGTGCGAAGCTGCCTGTCCGGCGGTGTGCATCACCATCGAGAGCGCCGAGCGCAAGGACGGCACGCGGCGCACCACGCGCTACGACATCGACTTGTTCAAATGCGTCTACTGCGGCTTCTGCGAGGAGGCCTGTCCGACCGACGCGATCGTGCTGACGCGGGAATTCGAGTGGCATCACGAGCGGCGCGGCACCAACATCATCACCAAGCCCGAACTGCTCGCGATAGGCGCACGTCGCGAAGCGGAGATAGCCGCCGATCGGCTGGCCGACGCACCCTTCCGTTGAGACGGCGCCGTGGGTCGTCGGCTTCGACCGGGCGGGCTCGCGACCTTGTCCTACAGTGCCGCTGCGGTCCCGTCCCTACACTGCAGGCGCGCCCATCGACGAAAAACGATGCGCGTGGCGTCCAACTCTACCGCGACGTCGGCGGTCACACTTGGCGAGCCATCAACAAGTGTGACCGCCCTTTCGCCTTCGCTCGGCCCTCTGCGCAAGTCTCCTCACTCCCTACTCCGCGTGTAAGCGCTGCCGTACACGGCAGGAATTACATGCGTCCCGCGACGCGCCCCCCGTGGTCGCCGCGCGAGACGGGCGGGACTTCACTGGCATGTGTATTGCGTGCGCTCTGCGCGCCTTCAACCCTCGCAGGAGATCCTCCATGAACAGCATCATCTACCTCGTCGGCCTGGTGGTCGTGATTCTCGCCATCCTGTCCTTCGTCGGCTTGCGCTGAAGCGGAGGCGTCATCATGAGCAGCATTCCCAGTGTTCCTGATACCACCGGCATCGACATCGCGGTCAACGCCGCGCCGGATGCGCCGCACGTGGAACTGCAGGCGATCATCGCAGGCGCGCTGCTGAGCGCGGCGATCGCCTTCCTCCTCACCACCTTCGGCTCGGGCGTGGGCCTGACCATGGTGTCTCCCTACGAAGGCGAGGGCGTGTCCCTCACCATGTTCGTGACCGCCGTCGGCCTGTGGATGGTGTGGGTCGCGGTGTCGAGCAGCATGGCCGGCGCCTACCTCGCCGGACGCCTGCGTCGCCGCAGCGCGCATCTCACCGACCACGAGGTGGAGGTACGCGACGGCTTCCACGGTCTCGCCGTGTGGGCGCTGGCAATGCTGTTCGGCGCGTGGCTCGCGGCCGGCGCGACCGCCACCATGGCGCGCGCGGGCGGCAAGCTGGTCGCCGAAGCCGCGGACAGCACCCGCGAGCTGGTCGATACCCCGGATGCCCGCGCGCGTCTCGAGGCCGCCGGCGCGCGCCTGGTGCGCGGCACCACGGGCAGCGCGTCACCGGCGGACATCGCGCGCGTGCTCGCGCAGAGCGCCGCGGCCGACGAACTCCGCGCCGAGGACCGGCAGTTCCTGATCGACGAGGTCGCCGCGCGCAGCGGTCGCACGCCGGACGCCGCCGCGATGCTCGTCGACCAGGCCTATGCCCAGGCCCGGGACCTGGCGGGCGAAGCGCGCAGGGCCGCCGAGCGGGCGCGCAAGACCGCCATCCTGGTGGCCTTCATCACTGCCGCGTCGATGCTCGCCGCCGGCGCGGGCGCGTGGTGGGCGGCGGTGCGCGGTGGCGTGCATCGCGACCAGCGCACCGACTTCAGTCGCCTCACCGCCTGGGGCGACTGAGCTATGTCGCTCGAACCCGTGGCTGTCGTGCGCGAGGCGCGCGACAGCCACAGCCTGGGCTTCGGCTACCTGCTGTGGGTGTTCGGCTTCATGGGCGCCCACCGCTTCTACTACGGCCGCCCATGGAGCGGCACGCTGTACTTCTTCACTCTCGGCCTGGCGTTCATCGGCTGGCTGGTGGATCTCGTCCTCATTCCGTCACTCGATCGCAGCGCCGACCAACGCTACACGCCGGGCACGCACAGCTACACCCTCGCCTGGGTGCTGCTGGTGTTCCTCGGTGTGTTCGGCGCCCACCGCTTCTACCTCGGCAAGCCGTGGACGGGGCTGCTGTGGTTCCTGACCGGCGGCCTGTTGCTGCTCGGCTGGTTGCACGACCTGTGGACCTTGAACGCGCAGGTCGAAGCGCGCAACCGTACCGACTGGGCAAACGCGCCGCCGCGCGCGCTGTAGACCCGCGTCCCGCATCGCCCCGCCGAAGGTCGGCCAGACCCTAGTTCGGCGCGCCCTGCCGCGACCCGTGGCGGTGGGCGTACACGCGGGTGAACTCCGCGCCGAGCAGGAAGATCTGCGCCGAGTAGTACACCCACACCATGATCACCACCAGCGAGCCGGCGGCGCCGAAGCCCGCGGCCACGCCGCTGCGGCCGAGATAGATGCCGAGCACCAGCTTGCCGACCGAGAACAGGAGCGCGGTGAACACCGCGCCTCCCCACACGTCGCGCCACGCCATGCGCACCCGCGGCAGCCATTTGTAGATCACCGCGAACAGCACGCTGGTGATGGCCGCCGACACCAGGAAGTTGAGTGCCTGCAGCAGCGTCTGGGTCTCGGCGAACCAGGCGCCCCACCAGCGCGCGAAAGCCGCCAGCCCCGCGCTCACCAGCAGCGAAACCAGCAGCAGGAAAGTCAGCGCGAGGATCACACCGAAGGACAAGAGACGCGTGCGCAGGAAGTGCAGGATGCCGAAGCCGGGCGGAGGGGGCGCGCGCCAGATGCGATCCATGTCGGCCTGGAGTTCGGCGAACACCGAGGTGGCGCCGACCAGGAGCGTGGCCGCGCCCAGCACGGTCGCCCACAGCCCGGCGCTGTCGCCCGGCGCGCGCTCCAGCAGCGACGCGGCGGCGCGCGCGCCCTCGACGCCGACCAGGGTCGCGAGCTCATCGAAGATCGCGGTCTGCGCGGCATCGCGTCCGAACAGCACACCTGCCAGCCCGATGACGATGATCAAAAGCGGCGCGAGCGAGAACGCCGCGTAGTAGGACAGTGCCGCGCCCATGCTCGCGGCGTGATCGGCCGACCACGCGGCGCCTGCCTCGCGCAGCATCGACAGGAGGTCTTCGCCGCGCATCGCGGATCTCGATCCTGAACGGGGACGTGGACCAGGAGACTCGTTCCGCATGGCGCATCGAAAAGCGAATGATCGGCGACGCGACGCACCCTAGCGCAATAGATGCACACTCGCTGTAGGTCGCCACCTACTTCTCCTGCGCGCGCATTGCGCGTGAGCGACGCCGATTCAACGCCACTTTCGCGCGCCGCGATCCGCGAATTTACAAAATCAAGAAACATTGTGATCGCTGCTGTGCTTTCGGCGCAGACGCTTTGTTCTGTCCCGCACTCTTCTCTAGCTTGGATCGCGATGGCCACACGCCATCGCATCGTTCCAATGCCGCTCGTCGGCAATCGTCCATAGTGGAGATCTCACCAATGAAAAGAATCGAACCTGACAAGTTCGCCACCCGGCGCACAGCCCTGTACGCCGCGCTCATCGCTTGCGGACTGACCGCTGCCGGCGCCGCGCAGGCCGCGCCTTCCATCAGCGGCTTCGAGCTGTTGAGCGGGGGCACCCTCGATGCGATCAGCATCAACAATCTCGACAACACCATCGATCTCAGCAAGACGCTGAGCGGCGTCGAACCGCTGGTGCTGCGCATCACCGTCGCGCACGGCACCGGCTCCGGCGGTCCGTTCACGCTCACCGAGTCGGTGCGCAACATGACCGGCTCGGACTGGGCGGGCTACGCGCTGGATATCACCGGCGACGACGCGGACGGCGTGGTGTTCAACAACTTCTCCGCCGCGACCATGACCGGCTTCACGCTGGACGACGCGCCGACCAGTGGCCCGGTCAAGTTGAGCTTCACCGGCTCGCAGGCAAACGGCGCGAGCGCGGATGCGGCCTTCACCCTGAGCTTCCGCGACCCGGGCGCCGGCCAGACCTACACGGTCGACCTGGTGCAGGCCGCGAGCCCCGTGCCGCTGCCGATGGCGGGCTACCTGTTGGGCACCGCGTTGATGGGTCTCGGCCTGGTGGGACGCCGACGCAGGGCGGCTTGAGGCGTCCGCGGCATCGCCTTGGCAGCGCTGATGCGCACCTAGGCGAGGGCTGACGTCGCGCAGACGGGACGGCATCGCGCAATAAAAGGGGGAAGGGTTGCCGATGTGGACAAGGGCGCGGGGGATTTGAATGATTGCAATGACATGATGGATGGCACGCCGGGCAGCCAGACGCCCGACGACACGTCCTGCGCGGAATCATCGAAGGTAGATTGAGCCACTCCGTGTGAACACTCGGGGAATCGCGCGGGTGGTCGTCGCGTGTTCCGATCCGTCAGGCCTGCTCGCGCAGCCAGTCAGTGGCTTCGAGCGGCGCCCATGGACCCCTGCTTTCGCAGGGGTGACGGACCAAGGTGGGGCTTACGGAAGTGGTGTGGTCACGAAGAACGACGTAGTCGAGTTGAAGGCACCGGCCGTTCCTCCGTTTCTCAGTCAACAGATCCGTCATGCCTGCGCAAGCAGGCATCCATGGGCTTCGATGAGCGCCCATGGACCCCTGCTTTCGCAGGGGTGACGGATTACTACGGAGGCGCACATGGCCGCGCGGCGTGACTACGACGAGTGACGGTGTCACATCGAAGACACCGGCCGTTCCTCCGACTCTCAGCCAACAGACCCGTCATGCCTGCGAAAGCAGGCATCCATGGGCTTCGATGAGCGCCCGTGGACCCCTGCTTTCGCAGGGGTGACGGACGAAGAAAGTATTCTGGAAGTGGCGTAGTCACTAAGAATGACGTTGTCGAATCGAAGGCAACAGCCCTTCCTCCGACTCTCCGCCACCAAAACCGTCATGCCTGCGAAAGCAGGCATCCATGGGCGTAGGTGTAGGCAAGGCGGGCGCTGTCAGGTCCGACCCACCTGAAGGAGCCCGCCCAAGCCGCCCGCCGACTCACACCAGCGGCGGATCCGATTCCCGATCGAAATAGCGGTGCTGCGCCAGCGCCAGGCACAGGGCCCGCGCGCCGTGCTCCACCGCGCCTTCCTCGGCGAGCACCACGCCGGTGGCCTCTGCCCGCTCCGGCGTGACTCCCATGCTCGCGAGCAAATCGCACGCGGGACCGAGCAACAGCATGGGCTTGCAGTGACGGAACTGATCGCGAAGGAACTCCATGGCAAGGCCGTCCCCCTGCAGCGCGGCGACGGTCGTCGCGCCGCCGAGCACCGCGACGGCGTCGTACAGCACGCTGGGATTGGCTTCCATGGTGGTGTCCACTTCGAGTTCACCGCCCCCGTCCGCGCTCACCGCATCGAGCGTGGCGCCCACCACGTGGACCGCGGGGCCGTCGGCGATCAGAAGGTCGCGCAGTCGTACCACCGCCTGCGCGTCGACGCCGTGCGACACCAGGAGCGCGATGCGCCGCCCGGCCAGCGCGCCGTCACCCGGTCGCGCGAACATGGACAGCGCGGCGGAGGTGTCGATCTCGGGCCGCGGCGCGTCGTCCCAGGCCAGCGGCAGCGCCGGCGGCAGTTCCAGGCCGAGCCCTTCTGCCACGCGGCTCGCGAGGCTCTCATCGACGTTGCGCAGACCGGCGACCATGCGCCGGCGGATCGCCACCGTCTGCACCTTGGTCAACTCGAAGCGATAGGCCTTGACGATATGCGCCTGTTCGACCGGGGTCTGGCTGTGCCAGAACAAGCGCGCCTGGTGGTAGTGCTCCGCGAACTTGATCGAGCGTCCGCGCGCCTTCGGGCCTGGGGTGACCGCGGCATAGGAGCGAAACCCTTGCTCGCCGACCTGGAACGGACAGCCGCCCGCGAGCGAGTTCGGCTCATAGGACACGCGCCCGCGATTGATCGCCTGGCGATGCATGCCGTCGCGCTGGTTGTTGTGCACCCCCACCACCGGCCGGTTGATCGGCAGCTCGTGGAAGTTGGGCCCGCCCAGGCGCGAGATCTGCGTGTCCACGTAGGAGTGCACGCGGCCGGCCAGCAGCGGGTCTTCGGTGAAGTCGAGGCCGGGAACCAGGTGCGCGGTGCAGAACGCCACCTGCTCGGTCTCGGCGAAGAAATTGTCGGGATTGCGGTTCAGCACCAGCCGGCCGATGGTGCGCAGCGGCACCAGTTCCTCCGGCACGAGCTTGGTCGCATCCAGCACGTCGAAGCTGAAATTCAGCGCGTCGTCCTCGCTGAACACCTGCACCGCCAGCTCCCATTCCGGAAAGGCGCCCGCTTCGATCGCCTCCCACAGGTCGCGGCGATGATAGTCCGGGTCGGCGCCAGAGATCTTCACCGCCTCGTCCCACAGGAGCGCGTGGGTGCCTGCCTTCGGCAGCCAGTGGAACTTGACCAGCGACGAGCGCCCCACGGCGTTCACGAAGCGAAAAGTGTGCACGCCGAAACCCTGCATCATGCGGTAGCTGCGCGGCAGGGCTCGATCGGACATCGCCCACATCAGCATGTGGGTCGACTCCGGCATCAGCGAGACGAAATCCCAGAACGTGTCGTGGGCCGAAGCGGCCTGCGGCATCTGGTGATGAGGCTCGGGCTTCAGCGCGTGCACGAGATCGGGAAACTTGATCGCGTCCTGGATGAAGAATACCGGGATGTTGTTGCCGACCAGGTCCCACACGCCTTCGTCGGTATAGAACTTGACCGCGAAGCCGCGCACGTCTCGCGCGGTATCCTTGGACCCGCGCTCGCCGGCGACGGTGGAGAAGCGCACGAACGCCGGGGTGCGCTTGCCGGCCTCGGCGAACAGCGACGCGCGGGTCAGCTCGGTGAGCGGTTCGTAGCATTCGAAGTAGCCGTGCGCGCCCGAACCACGCGCGTGCACCACGCGCTCGGGGATGCGCTCGTGATCGAAGTGCGTGAGCTTCTCCCGCAGGATGAAGTCTTCCAGCAGGCTCGGACCGCGCAGGCCGGCCTTCAGCGAATCCTGGTTGGTGGCGACCGGCACGCCTTGATTGGTGGTGAGTGCGCGCTCGCTCGAGTCCACCTGCGCCCGCTGCAGGCTCTCCTGCGCCGGGTCATGGCCGAGACGTCGGCTGCCGTCGCCGAGCTTGTCGGAGCGCGCGCCCTCGGTCACGGTGCTGGCGGTGGCCTGCGGATCGTCGGCGGACGCGGTCGTGCCGCGCGGTGGCTCGAAGGCCGGCTCGCCGTATTCGCGCGCCTTGTCGACGACGCGCTCGATACGTGCGGCGAGCGCTTCGGCCGCGGCCTTCTGCTGCTCCACGGCCGCCGAGCCGCTGTTCTCCGTGCCCGGCCGATGCGCGGTCACCTGCGACCGCGGATCCGCTGGCGCGCCGCCGTTACCCTTGCCTCTGCTCTTCTTCGCTGCCATGTGGCCTACCTCTGGTATGTGACGACGCGCGCTCGAGGTGCAGCGTCGAGTAATCGAAACACGCCTGCGTTCAGGCCGCGGTGCGCAGCGCGGGCTGCAGTTCGCGCTCCCAGAATTCGAGAAAGCCCGCCTGGTCGGGTCCCACCTGCGTGAGCAGCACGTGATCGAAGCCGGCCTCGGTGTAGGCGCGCACAGCCTCCACGTAGGGTTCGAGCCTGGGGCCGTGAGGCATGCTGTCGCGCAGGTCCTCCGGCGCGCAGTAGCGCGTGGCGTCCAGGAAGGCCTCGGGCTGCGCGAGTTCGGGCAACACGTGCCAGCCGAGTCCGGACCAGCGAAAGCGCTCATGCACGGTCTGCAGCGCCTGTTCCGTGTCCTGTCCCCAGCACAGGCTCATCTCGGCGTAGCAGGGCCCGCGCCCGCCAGCCTCGCGGTAGCGCTCCACCAGCGCGCGCTCGGGCTGCGTCGCCACCAGTCCACCGCCACACTTGCCGGCGATCTCCGCGGCTTCCACGCCGCCCGCCGCTATCGCCAGGGCGGGCGGTGAGCCAGGCAGGTCATAGAGGCGCGCGGCTTCGACGTCCAGGTACTCGCCGCGAAAGCTCACGCGCTCGCCGCTCCACAGCCGAAGGATGATGTCGATCGACTCCTCGAGCATGGTCTGGCGCTCGCTGACGTGCGGCCAGCCACGGCCCACCACGCGTTCGTTCAGCGCCTCGCCCGAGCCGAGACCCAGGGTGAAGCGATCGCCACACACCAGCGCGACCGTGGCGGCGGCCTGCGCGATCACCGCGGGGTGATAGCGCAGGAAGGGACAGGTGACGGCGGTCATCACGCCGACCCTCTCGGTCGCGACCGCGATGGCGCCCAGTACCGTCCAGGCGAACGGGGCGTGGCCCTGGGCTTCGAGCCACGGGTGGAAGTGATCCGAGATGCCGACGAAGTCGAAGCCTCGATCCTCGGCGGCGCAGGCGTTCGCGACCAGCGCGCGTGGGGCGTGCTCTTCGCTCATGAGTTTGTAACCGTAGCGTGTCATGGCGCGGCACACCCCGAGCGCGCTCAGCGCGCCGCGGTGCTGTCGTCGTCGTCCAGCCGATCGTCCAGCGCCTTGGCGGCATCGCGATGCGAGCGCAAGGTCGGCAGGCAACGTTCGGCGAAGGCGCGCAGATCCACGTCCTCGGCGTCCTTGGCCTGTTCCTCGAACATCTTCACGTCCTTCTCGTGGTCGTCGACCATCATTTCCATGTACTCCTCGTCGAAGTCTTCCGGCTTGGTCGCATCGAGCTTGGCCCGCATGTCGCGCGCATCCTGCTTCAGCTCGGTGGGCAGGGTCACACCCTTGTCACGCGCGAGCTTGGTCAGCTCGGCGTTCGCCTTGCCGTGTTCCTCGACCATACGCTGCGCGAAGGCGCGCACATCGGCATTGGCGGCGCGCTTCGCGGCGAGGCGTCCGAGCTCCACTTCCAGCATGCCGCCGACCGCGGCGTGCTCGATGAATTCCACGTCGTCGTCATCGAGCTTGTCGGCAGCCGGCAAGGTGTTTGCGGCGAACGTCAGGCAACAGGCGAGGACGGTGCGCGAGAGGGACTTGCATTGCATGGGAGGTCTCCAGTGCTGAGGGATACAGGGAACTACTTGCTTGATCCTTGGCGTTCGATCACCGGCGGGGTGGGCACCAGCGGCGGCTGCGGTGGAAGCGCGGGCGCCGCCGGACTGCGCGGCCGACTCTCCGGCGGCACGTCACTCGGCGTGCGCGGTCTGTCGAGATCATCGTCGGGCGCGGTCGGCTCGGGTTGTGCTTCGGGTACGTTGTGCATGACGGCGCTCGATCGATTCTGCATCTGCCGGCCAGCGTATAGCGGGGGCGCGACGCCGCTAATCAGCGCGTCAGCAGCACGACGTAGTCCCTCACTGACAGCGCGAGGCAAGCTTTACAGCCGAGGTGTAAGTTCTGCTTGCGTGTTGCCGTCCAGCGAACGCGCCCGCGGCGGCGTGCCGTGCGTAAGTGGCGATCCGCGTGGCACGTGTCTTGCTGCCCAGCCCTTCCAGTCGCCAGCAGAGGTTCAATCGTCATGCAGGTTCGTTCTTCGCGCTTCCGTTCGCGACGCGCGCGCCGCGCCTTCGAACCTCGAGCAGCGCGCCGCGCGCGGGTGGCGGAGCGGTGAGCGCCGCTATGCGCATCGCGCTCATCAGCGCTCACGCCTCGCCCCTCGCGCAGGTGGGCGGGGACGACAGCGGCGGTCAGAATGTCTACGTTGCGGAAGTGGCGCGCCAGCTCGGTCGTCGCGGCTACCGCGTCGATGTCTTCACGCGGCGCGACAACGCGCTCCTGCCGGAGGTGGTCGAGTGGCAGCCCAATGTGCGCGTCGTGCATCTCAACGCCGGCCCGGCGCGCTTCGTGCCGAAAGAAGAACTGCTCGCGCACATGGAGGCGTTCTCGGAAGCGCTGATCGCGTTCAGCGCGCGCGGCGGTGACCCGTACGATCTCGCCCACGCCAATTTCTTCATGTCGGGCCTCGCCGCGGAACAGCTCACGGCCGTCGCCGGGACGCCCTTCGTCATCACCTTTCACGGGCTGGCGGCGGTGCGGCGCCACTGGCAGGGCGACAACGATCGCTCTCCGCCGTGCCGCCACGCCATCGAGAAGCGCTTGATGCGCAGCGCGACGCGGGTGATCGCCGAATGCCCGCAGGACATGACCGACATGCTCACCTGGTGCGATGCGCCGGCACAGCGCCTGGCGCTCGCGCCCTGCGGCTTCGATCCGCTGCAGTTCCAGCCGGTGGAGCGGCGCATCGCGCGCCGCATCCTGGGTTGGCCCGAGCACGAGTACGCGGTGCTGCAGCTCGGCCGTCTGGTGCCGCGCAAGGGCATCGCCAACACCATCCGTGGTCTGGCCGAGAGCCTGCGCCACGGCGTGCGCGACACCCGGCTCTACATCATGGGCGGTAACTCGACGCGGCCCGATCCTCTGGCGACGCCCGAGATCGCGCGGTTGCGCGAGGTCGCCGCCGACGCGGGCGTGGCCGCGCGGGTGCGCTTCCTCGGCCGCGTGGAGCGCGAGGTGCTGAACGTGTACTACAGCGCGGCCGACGTGTTCGTGACCACGCCCTGGTACGAGCCCTTCGGCATCACGCCGCTGGAGGCCATGGCCTGCGGCACGCCAGTGATCGGCACGCGGGTCGGCGGCATCCAGTACACCGTGCGGGACGGTGCGACCGGCCTGCTGGTGCCACCCGAGGACCCGGCGCGGCTCGGCGTCGCGCTCGCCGCGCTGTACCACGACCCGGCGCGGCGCCGCGCGCTCGGCGCGGCGGGCCGCGTGCGCGCGGCGGAGTTCACCTGGAACCACGTGGTGGATGCGCTGCTGCGCATCTATGCCGAGGCGCTGCCCGCCGGCAAGGCCGCGCGCCTGGCGGCGCCCGCCTCGCCCAAGGTGGTGCCCTTCCTGCGACGCGCGGCGCCGCGGCGCGCGGCACCGAGCACACCATGAGCGGCGCGTTTCACCGCTCCGTCGCGCTGGTGACCGGCGCCGCGCGCGGGCTCGGGGAGGCCATCGCGCGCATGCTGACGCGAGAAGGCGCGACGGTCATCTGCTGTGATCGGAACGCGGAAGCCGTGGCGGCGCTCGCCGCGGAACTGCGCGTCGAGGGCGCGCAGGCGGAAGGCCTGGGTGTCGACCTGGTGGACGCCTCCGCGGTGGAGATGGCGGTGACCTCGGCGCTAGTGCGGCACGAGCGGCTCGACATCCTGGTCAACAATGCCGGCATCGACTTCACCCTGCCGATGGACGAACTCAGCGTCGAGCAGTGGGACCGGGTGCTGGATACCAACCTGCGCGGCGCGTTCCTCACCGCCCACTACACGGTGCCCTACATGAAGGCGGCGCGGCGTGGACACGTGATCAACGTGGTCTCGACCGCGGCGCGGCGCGCGTGGCCCAACGCCACTGCCTTTCACGCCAGCAAGTGGGGACTGCTGGGCTTGTCCCACGCCATGCACGCCGAGCTGCGGCCTTTCGGCATCAAGGTCTCGGCGCTCATCGCCGGCGGCATGCGCACGCCTTTCCTGCTCGAACGCTTTCCGGACATCGACGTCGCCACGCTGCAGAGCCCGGCGAGCGTCGCCGAAGCCCTGCGCTGGTGCCTCATGACGCCGGCCGAGAGCGTGGTGCCGGAACTCATGGTGCTGCCGCTGGCCGAGACCTCGTGGCCGTGAGCGCGGCGCTGTTCATCGACCAGGACGGCACGCTCATCGAGAACCTGCCGTTCAACGTCGATCCGGCGCGCATGCGCCTCACCGCCGGCATGCCTGAACTCCTCGCCCACGTCGCGGCCAGCGGCCTCAAGCTGGTGGTGGTCTGCAACCAGGGAGGCGCGGCGCGCGGACTGTTCAGCGAACGCGCGCTCGGCGCGGTCGGTGATCGCCTAGGCGCGCTGGTGGCCGACGCCGGCGGTCGACTGGACGCCTGCTATTTCTGCCCGCATCTGCCCGATGGTGAGGTGGCGACACTCGCCATCGACTGCGCGTGCCGCAAGCCGCGGCCAGGCCTGCTGCTGCGCGCGGCCCACGAACTGGGACTCGACCTGGCCGACTCGTGGATGCTGGGTGACATCCTCGACGACGTCGAGGCCGGCCATCGCGCCGGCTGCCGCAGCCTGTTGTTCGACATCGGCCACGAGACCGAGTGGCGCGCCGGCCGCTGGCGCATGCCGGACGGCGTGGTGCGCGCGCCTCGGGAAGTGATCCCCTGGCTGCACGCGTCGCGCGACGCGGAGCGGCGCTCGTGAGTTTCGCGCGCGCCGAGCGCGTGCTGGCGGTGCGGCTGGACAACCTGGGCGACGTGGTCATGACCACGCCCGCGCTCGCCGCGCTGAAGCACGGTGGACCGGCGACGCGCAAGCTCACGCTGCTCGCCTCGCCGGCCGGCGCGGCGCTCGCGCCGCATCTCGACATGGTCGACGAGGTGATCGCGCATGCACCCGCCTGGATGCCAGGCGGTGGCGATGCCGGCGCGGATCGCGCGCTGATCGCGCGGCTCGCCGCCCTGCGCTTCGACGCGGCGGTGATCTTCACTAGCTACAGCCAGAGCGCGCTGCCGGCGGCGCAGACCTGTCATCTCGCCGGCATTCCCCTGCGCCTCGCCCACTGCCGTGAGAACCCCTACGGGCTCCTCACCCACTGGGTGCGCGAGAGCGAGCCCGAAGAGCAGGCGCGCCACGAGGTTCGGCGTCAGCTCGATCTCGTGCGCGAAGCGGGCTGCGCGCCGCGTGAGGAAGGGCTGTCGTTCGCGCTCCGCGCGCGCGACCGCCAGGCGGCGCGGCGCCGCCTGCGCGTCGCCGGCATCACGTCCGGCGCGCGGCCGCTGGTGGTGGTACACGCCGGCGCGACCGCCGCCGCGCGGCGCTATCCGGCCGCGCTCTATGCGCGGACGCTGGACCTGCTCGCGGGCCTCGCGCCCTGCGACCTGGTGTTGACCGGCAGCGCGGCGGAACGCCCCGCGGTGGCGGCGCTCGCCGCGGCCTGTGCCTGCCAGCCGACCGTGCTGGCCGGCGAGCTCGACCTCGGCGCGCTCGGCGCGCTGCTGGCGCAGGCCGACCTGCTGGTGTCGAACAACAGTTGCCCGGTACATATCGCCGCGGCGCTCGGCACGCCGGTGGTCGACCTCTACGCGTTGACCAACCCGCAGCACACGCCGTGGCGCGTCGCCCATCGCCTGCTGTTCCACGACGTGCCCTGCCGCAACTGCCATCACAGCGTGTGCCCGGAACAGCATCACCAGTGCCTGCGCGGCGTCGCGCCGGCGCGCGTCGCACTGGCGGCGCTGGAACTGCTGCAGCCACCGGTGCGTGCAAGCGAGGCCGCCTGCGACACCGCGCTCGCATGAGTACCTCGCCCATGTACGCTCTCGGCATCCATGCCGCGTACCACGATTGCTCCGCCTGCCCGGCGCCGACCGGCAGTGCCGCGGGAGGCGCGTGCACCGCCGCGCGCGGCGTGACGGTGGCGGCGGTGATGCGCCAGGTCACGCCCTGGCTCAGGGGAGCACGCCTCCATGCGTAGCCGCCTGCGCATCTTCACCTGGCACGTGCACGGCAACTACCTCTACTACCTGAGCCAGCTGCCCCACGAGTTCTACGTGCCGTGGGCGCCCGGACAGGCGCCCGGCTACGCCGGCGCGCGCGGCAGCCTGCCGTGGGGCATCAACGTGCACGAGGTGACGGTCGAGCAGGCGCGCAAGCTGACGCTCGACTGCGTGCTCACCCAGTCGCGGCGCAACTACCTGCGCGATCGCCAGGAGATCCTCTCGCGCAAGCAGCTCGCGCTGCCGCTCGTCCACCTGGAACACGACCCGCCGCTCGAGCATCCGAGCAACACGCGGCACTTCGTACAGGACGCGCGGGCGCTGCTGGTACACGTCACGCCCTACAACGCCTTGATGTACGACAACGGGGTGACGCCGGTGCGCGTGATCGAACACGGCGTGGCGCTGCCGCGCGCGGCAGCCTGGCGGGGCGATCTGCCGCGCGGCCTGGTGGTGGTGAACAATCTGAAGACCCGCGGGCGCCGCCTGGGCCTCGACGTCTACGAGGCGGTGCGGCGTCACGTGCCGCTGGATCTCGTCGGCATGGATGCGCAGACCGTGGGCGGGCTCGGCGAGGTGGCGAACGCGGAACTGCCGGCGCTGATGGCGCGCTACCGCTTCCTGTTCAACCCCATTCGCTACACCAGCCTCGGACTCGCGGTGATCGAGGCGATGATGGTCGGTCTGCCGGTGGTGGGCCTCGCCACCACCGAACTCGCGACCGTGGTGCGTAACGAACGCGAGGGCTTCCTGGCCAACGACCTCGCGTCACTGATCGCGACCATGCACCGGCTGCTGCGCGAACCCGAGACCGCGGCGGCCTGGGGCGCGGCGGCGCGCAAGCGGGCGCTCGCGCGTTTCAATCTCGAGCGCTTCTCCGCCGACTGGCAGGCCGCGCTGGCGACCGTCGTCGACCTGCGGCAGACCGGGCGCGCCCGGCGCGGCTGAGCGCCGCGCCGACGCCTCTCAGTGGCGGTGGCCGCAGGCGCCGCTGCCGCAGCCGCCGCCCATGGACGGCGCCGGCGCGCTCGCGGCCTTGCTCATGCCGCCGATGCCGGTGGCGGCGAGCTGCTTGGCCACCGGTGTGTCACCGGGGGTCGTGTCGAGGGGAATGCCGGCCAGCTCGCACAGTTCGCGCCAGGTCGACACCTTGGCGCTCATGGCGTGCTTCACTTCGACGGTGCGGCCGTTGGCCGCGCAGTGGTAATCGTAGGTGGGCATGGGCTCTGCTCCGTGTTCTCGAATGCGCGAAGTGTACTGAAGCTGGGGGCGCGGGCGCGAGGGTCGAGGACCCCACGCGCCCGCCCGCCGCCTGTCGCCGCGGCCGCCGGGAATGGCACAATCGGCCCGCCCGCGCGGCCCGTCGCCGCGCGTCGAAAGGACAGGTTCCAGTGCTTACCTCGCTCGCCCCCCAGTTCCGTTCCCATACCCTTGTCCGGCCGCCGCGCGTGCTGCGCGTGGCGCTCTTGCTCGGCGCGCTCTTCACCCTCGCGCCGGCGTCGCGCGCCGAGACCGCCGCCGAGGCGCTGGCCAAGCTCTACGACGACTACATCGAGACGCGCCTCGCGCGCTTTCCCACCTCGGCGAGCTTCCTCGGCGACCAGCGCTATTACGACCGCCTGGAAAACACCGCCGACGCGGCCTTCGACGAGAGCCGTGAACGCGAGCAGGCGGCGTTCCTGGCGCGCGCGCGCGCCATCGATCGCGCCGCGTTGCCGGCCGCGGAGCAGCTCGGCTTCGACATCTTCATCCGCGACCGCGAGGAGACCCTGGAACGCTTCGCGTTTCCCGACCGGCTCATGCCCATCGACCAGATGAGCAGCATGGCCAGCACCTTCGCGCTGATGGGCGGCGGCGGCAGCGCCCATCCCTTCGCCACGTCGGCCGACTACCGCGCCTTCCTCGCGCGCGCCGACGATTTCGCGCGCTGGGTGGACAGCGCCATCGCGGCGATGCGCGAAGGCATCGAACGCGGCGTGGTCAATCCACGCGCGATCATGGAAAAGACCGTGCCGCAGCTGCGCGCGATCGCCAAGGACAAGCCGGAGGAGACGCTCTTCTGGCAGCCGGTCGCCGCCATGCCGGCCAGTATTCCCGGGGCCGAGCGCGAAGCCCTGACGCAGGCCTATCGCGACAAGGTGGCGCAGACCATCGTGCCGGCCTATCGGCGCCTCGCCGACTTCATCGAGCGCGACTACCTGCGCAACGCGCGCGACACGGTGGGCCTCGGCGCCCTGCCGCAAGGGGAGGCGTGGTATCGCCATCAGATCCGGCGTCACACCACCACCGACATGTCGGCCGACGAGATCCACGCGCTCGGGCTCGCCGAGATGGCGCGCATTCGCGGCGAGATGGAAAAGGTGATGCGCGCGGTGGGCTTCACCGGCACGCTGGAAGCGTTCCGCGCCCAGGTACAGAACGAACCGCGCTACTACGCGCGCGACGCCGAGGAACTGCTCGGCGCGTTTCGTGACATCAAGGCGCGCGTCGACCGCGGCATGCCGAAGCTGTTCCGCAACCGGCCGCGCACCGACTACGAGATTCGCCCGGTGGAGGAGTTCCGCGCCGCGAGCGCCTCGGGCGGCTCCTACCAGCCCGCCGCGCTGGACGGCTCGCGTCCCGGCATCTTCTACGTCAACACCTACAATCTGAAGGCCCAGCCGCTGTTCAGCATGGAGACGCTCTCGCTGCATGAGGCGATCCCCGGCCACCACTATCAGATCACCCTGGCGCAGGAGCAGGCGACGCTGTCGCGCTACCAGCGGCTGAACAGCTTCAAGGCCTACATCGAAGGCTGGGCGCTGTACTGCGAGACGCTCGGCCAGGAACTGGGGCTCTATACCGATCCCATGCAGTGGTACGGCCATCTCGGCGACGAGATGCTGCGCGCCATGCGGCTGGTGGTCGACACCGGCATGCACGCCAAGGGCTGGAGCCGCGAGCGCGCCATCGAGTTCATGCGCGAGAACTCATCGATGGCCGACAGCGACATCGAGGCCGAGGTCGAGCGCTACATCGCCTGGCCCGGGCAGGCGCTGGCCTACAAGATCGGGCAGTTGAAAATCACCGAGCTGCGCGCGCACGCTGCCCTTGCGCTCGGCGCGCGGTTCGACGCGCGTGATTTCCATGAAGAAGTGCTGCGCGACGGCGCGGTGCCGCTCGACATCCTGGCGCAGAAGGTAGACCGTTACATCGCCGCGCAGCAGGCGCTCGCCGCGAACGAGGCGCCACGAGCCGCGCCATGACCACCGCTCGCGCACTGCACGCGGGCCACATGCGAAAGGGGAGACGACATGATCCTGGAAGGCCTTCGAGTACTCGATTTCACCCAGTACCTGGCGGGACCGACGGTCACCCGCCTCATGGCCGAGATGGGCGCCGAGATCATCAAGGTCGAACGCGCGCCGGGCGGCGATCCGTCGCGCAACCTGCCGGCGGTGAAGAACGGCCGCAGCGCCTACTTCGTGCAGCAGAATCTCGGCAAGCAGAGCCTGTGCCTGGACATGGACAGCCCGGAGACCGACGTCATCGTGCGCGATCTCATCAAGCACTGCGACGTGCTGGTGGAGAACTTCGGCCCGGGCGTGATGGAGAAGCGCGGCTGGGACTACGCCTCGCTGAAGGCCGACCACCCGCGCCTGCTGATGGCGTCGATCTCGGCCTTCGGTCGTAACAGTCCGCTGTCGCACAAGACCGGCTTCGACCTCATCGCCCAGGCCTTCGCCGGCGTGATGGCGGTGACCGGGCCGCGCGGTGGCGCGCCGCATCCCGCCGGTCTCGGCATGGCCGACGTCAGCTCCGGCGTGCACGCCTTCGCCGCGCTCGGCTACGCGCTCTACCACCGCGAGCGCACCGGCCGGGGGCAGTGGATGGACATCTCGATGATCGATTCGCTGTTCCACATGCACGAAGTGAACGTGCAGGCGCCGCAGGTCACCGACGGCGCCTTCCGCCCCTCGCCGATGGGCAATCACCATCCGCTGGTGTGTCCCTGCGGCGTGTACAAGGGCCCGCAGGGCTATCTCGCGCTGCTGGTGCTGCCGCCGCAGTGGAAGAACCTGTGCAAGGCGATGAATCGTCCGGAGCTCGAGACCGATCCGCGCTTCGCCGAGCCGGTCGAGCGCGCCAAGAACCAGGCCGAACTCATCGCGCAGATCGAACAATGGATGGCGGGCTTTCCTACCGACGTCGCGCTGCTCGAGCACCTGGAGAGCTGCCGCGTGCCCTGCGGCCCGGTGGTCAACCCGGCCGACGCCGCGGAACATCCCTACTTCCGTGGCCGCGGCACGCTGCGCGAGGCGCAGGACCGCATCCTCGGCAGCCTCATGCTGCCGGGCTTTCCGCTGCGCTTCTCCGAACAGGCGGAGTACCCGGCGCGGCCGGCGCCGCTGCTCGGCGAACACAACGAGGCGGTGCTGGGCGGACTGCTGGGCTACGACGGCGCGCGGCTGGCGGCGCTCGCAGCGAGCAAGGTCACCTTCGCCGCGCCGGTGTGAGGCGCCTGGGCTAGGGCGCGCCGCCGAGCAGCGCGCCCACCGTGTGCAGCAACAGTTCCGGGCTGACCGGCTTGTGCAGAAACCGGCAGCCTGCGTCGATGTGCGCCTGGAGCGCATGTTCCTGCAGGTAGCCTGACATGAACACGAGCTTGCACGGCAGACCGGCGGCGACGACGGCGTCCGCGAGATCCTGGCCAGACGCGCCGGGCATCACCACGTCGGTCACCACCAGGTCGATGCCGCTGCCCTGTTGCTCGAGCAGCGTGAGGGCGGCCGCGCCATCGCTGGCGGCCAGCACGCGGTAGCCCGCCTCGGTCAGCAAGGTGTGGAGGTAGCCGCGCACCGCGTCGTCGTCTTCGGCGAGCAGCACCGTGCCGCTCGCCGCGACGGGAAGCGGCGCCGCGCGCGGCGCCTCGGGCGCCTCATCGGCCTGCGCGCGCGGCAACCAGATGTCGAACGTGGTCCCCACGCCCGGCGTACTGCGCAGCGTGATCCGTCCGCCCCACTGGTTGACGATGCCGTAGACCGTCGCGAGGCCGAGGCCGGTGCCGCGCCCGACCGGCTTGGTGGTGAAGAAGGGTTCGAACACGCGTTGCTGGGTGGCGGCGTCCATGCCAAGACCGCTGTCGCTCACCGCGATCAGCACGCCCTCCACGCCTTCGTGCGCGGCGTTGCGTGTGACAACTCGGATCTCGCCGCCGCGCGGCATGGCGTCACGCGCATTGACCGCCAGGTTGACCAGCACCTGGTCGAGCTGGCCCTGGTCAGCCCTGACCGACGCCAGCGTGTCGTCCAGCGCCAGTGTGAGCCGCACGTCCTCGCCGAGCAGGCGCGTCAGCATCGATTCCAGTTCGCGGATCACGGTGTTCGGGTCGAGCACCTTGGGCTCGATCACGCGCTGTCGGCTGAAGGCCAGCAGCTGACGCGTGAGCGCCACCGCCCGCTGGCCGGCAGCCAGCACCTCGGCCAGGGTGTCGCACAGCGGCTGGTCGTCGACGTGCCGCTTCATGAGCATCGCCGTGTAGCCGTTGATGATGGTCAGCACGTTGTTGAAGTCGTGCGCCACGCCACCCGCCAGCCGCCCCAACGCTTCCATCTTCTGCGCCTGGCGCAGCTGCTGTTCGAGCGCATGGCGCGCGGAGACGTCGGTCTGCACGCCGACGTAGTGCGTGACGCGCTGCTGCTCGTCACGCACCGGTGACACCGACACGCTGTTCCAGAAGGGTGTGCCGTCGCGACGGTAGTTGATCAGCTCCACCGTGCGCTCGGTGTGGGTGACGATGGCCTCGCGCAGCTGGCGACGGGCATCGGCGTCGGTGAGCTCACCCTGCAGGAAGCGGCCGTTGCGACCGAGAAACTCGGCGGCGCCATAGCCGGTCATGGTTTCGAAGCTCGGACTGACGTAGATGATCGGCATGTCGGGCGCCTGTGCGTCGACGATGCAGATGCCCTGCGACAACGCGCGCATCGCGCGGTCGAGCAGGCGCAGCGCCTCTTCCTGCTGGCGGCGCTCGCGCTCGCGACGAAAGCCCTCGAGCGCGAGTCCCATGGTCGCCGGCAGCTCGAGCAGCGCGGCCAGCAGCTCGGGGGTGAAGAAGCCGGTGACGTCGGCATAGAGGTTCAGCACCGCCACCACCTGCCCGCCCTCGCTGATGGGCACCGTGGCCGAGGTCGCGATACCGGCGGCGCGCGCCTGCGCGTGCCACGGGCGGGTCATGGGGTGGGCGAGAAAATCGTCCATCACGTAGCTCTCGCCCGTGAGGAAACTCTGCGCGGTCGGCCCCTGGCCGCGCGCGTCGTCGTCATCCAGCGTCACCACCAGCTGCCGCATGTAGCCACGATCGTCGCCGGCACGGGCCGCAACCCTGACCACCCGGTCGTCCCGCACGCCGACCCAGGCGAACATGATGTGCGCGGTCTCGACCGCTATCTCGCAGACCCGCTGGTAGAGTTCCTCGGCGCAGGTGCAACCCAGGATCGCGCGGTTGGTGCGCGACAGCATGGCGTACAGATCCGAGCGGCGGCGCAGCGCGTCCTCGGTCGACCGCTGCTGGCTGACGTCGGACAAGGACAGCACCAGCAGGCGGTGGTCGGGCGAAGGTCGCCAGGCGAAGCCACGCACGCGCAGGCGGCGGCGCACGTCGCCCACGCACAACTCATCCTCGCATTCCTGGCCGTACGCCTCTGCGTCGGCCCACAGCGCGGCGCAGTGGTCCGCGAGCCGCGCGCCGAAATCGCCGAGGGCCTGCGCGAGGCTGCGGCCGCGCAGCCCGCCGGGCGTCGCGCCCAGCAGTTCGGCGGCCGGCGCGGTGGCGGCGACGATGCTGCCTTCGCGGTTGACCGCCAGGACGGCGAGTCCGGCATGTTCGAGCAGGGGCGCGATGGACGCGGTGGAGAAGAGCAGCTGGGTGGTGTCCATGAAAGTCCTGTTTCAGTCCGGCCCCGCGGGCAGGCATTCCTCAAGGCGGATACTTGGATACCATACCGGTCGAGCCCGCCCGTTGACGGGAGACAAAATGCGACACGGTCGTCGTCCAGCGCGGCGCCTGGCGCGCCCACTGCGGCGGCAAGCATCCGCACACGTTACCGGTGAGGCGCCTCCATGTCCCGTCCCTACGTCATCTGCCACATGATCCCGTCGCTGGACGGGCGCATCGTCACCGCGAAATGGGGCATGGCCAAGCGCGGCTACGACGCCTACGAGCGCACCCACAAGGCGCTCGCCTACGACGCCTGGATCATCGGCCGCGTGTCGATGGCGCCCTACGCCGGCAAGTCGCGCATTCCGGCGCGGAAGGACGGCGTGCCCGTACCGCGCACCGACTTCGTCGCGCCCGCGGCGCGCGCGCCCTACGCGATCGGCATCGACCCTGCCGGCAAGCTCGCGTGGAAGGTGAAAAACGTCGAGGGCGAGCACGCCATCACGGTGCTGACCGAGGCCGTGACCGACGACTACCTCGCGTTCCTGCGCGCGCGCGGCGTGTCCTACGTGTTCGGCGGCAAGCGCGCCATCGAGCTGCCGCGGGTACTGGAGAAACTCCGCAAGCTGTTCGGCATCAAGCGCCTGGCGCTCGAGGGCGGCGGCAGGATCAACGGGCATTTCGCCGCGGCCGATCTGATCGACGAGATGAGCGTCATCGTCGCGCCGCTGTTGGACGGCTCCGCGGGCACGCCGACCCTGGTCGACATCCCGGGCGGCCGTCAGACCGTGCGCCATCTGAAGCTCCTGTCCTGCGAAGCGCTGGGCGGCGACCTGGTGCGATTGCGCTACAAGGTCAAGCGCTGATGGCCGAGCGGCGTGGCGACCCGCGGCAACGGAGCGCCGGGTGAGCGTCGCGCTGCTGTTTCCGCCGGTGGTCGACCCGCGCGCGCCGCATCTCGCGCTGCCGTCGCTCGCGGCGGCGCTGCGCGCGCGTGGCGAAGAGGTCAGGGTCTACGACTGCAACGTCGCGGGGCTGCGCTGGCTGCTCGACGGCGAACGCCTCGGCGCGGCGGGCCGCGTGCTGCGCGAGCGCCAGGGTGCGCAGCTCGATCTCACCACACACGAGGGTCTGCTCGCGCTCTACGCGCGCCACGTCGCGCGCCGCATCGACGACGCGCTGCAAGTGTTCGACGACCCCGAACGCTTCTTCGATCCGCACGCCTTCAACGCCGCGCGCGAGCTGGTGGTCGCGGGGCTCGCGATTGCCGCGAGCGCGCACCACCCACAGCTGCGCTGCGACATCATGCCGCCGCGCTACGACGTCGAGGGCTGCGACGCGCGGCGCCTGGACGACCTGGTGCGCGTGGCGGGCAGCACGGACTTCAACCTGTTCGCCGCGCATTGGGAGGACTGGCTCTATCCCGCGCTGGCGGCGCAGGCGCCGGAACTGGTCGGCATCACCATCACCAACCGCCAGCAGCTGCTGCCCGGTCTCATGCTGGCCCGCGGCCTGCGCGAGCGCGGCCATTTCGTCGTCATCGGCGGCACGGTATTCACCAAGTTCACGACCGAGCTGCGCGCGCGGCCGGCCTTCTTCCGTCATTTCGCCGACGCGCTGGTGGCCTACGAGGGCGAAGGCGCGCTGCTCGCGCTGCTTGCCGAGCGCCGCGGCGAGCAGCGCTACGCGCGAGTGCCCAACCTGTTGTTCCTCGATGGCGAGCAGGTGCGCGCGACGCCGACGCGGGTCGAGGACATCGACGCCCTGCCGACCCCGGACTTCACCGGCCTCGACCTGCCCACCTACCTCGCGCCGCACCCGGTGCTGCCCATCCTCACCGGCAAGGGGTGCTACTTCAATCGCTGCAAGTTCTGCGACATCCCCTACATCAACCACATCAGCCGCAAGGCCTACCGCCTGCGCGACGTGGCGCGCATCGTCGCCGACATCCAGGACCTCGAGGCGCGCTTCGGCTGCCGGCATTTCGTCATCACCGACGAGGCGCTGTCACCGAAATTGCTGGTGAAGCTCGCCGAGGCGCTGGCGCCGCTCCGCGAGCGCGGCTATGCCTTCACCGGCTATGCGCGCCTGGAGGAAGGCTTCACCCCGGAAGCCTGCCGCGCGATCGCCGGCATGGGCATGAAGAAGCTCTACTTCGGTCTCGAGTCCGCCGACCAGGCGACGCTCGATCACATGGACAAGGGTACCGACGCGACGGTCGCCGCGACCGTGCTCGCCAACTGCGCCGCGGCCGGCATCAACTTCCACCTGTTCTCCATCGTCGGCTTTCCCGGCGAGAGCGAGGCAGCCGCGCAGGTCACCTGCGACTTCCTGCTCGACCAGGGCGAGCTCATCGATCGGCCCGGCAATACCTTCGACATGCATCCCTTCGGCCTCGAGCTGCGCACCGATTATTTCCGCGAGCGCGAGGCCCACGCCATCGAGTTCGCGCCCGGCGTGCTGGACGCGGATTTCGTCATCGGCCTCGATCGCTACCAGTGGCGCGACCCCGCCGGGCTCGGCGGCGCGGAAGTCGATCGTCTGCTAGGACAAGTGTTCTATCCGCGCCTGCGCGACCGTTACCGCCGCTTCCATGCCAGCCGCGACGGCGTCTTTCCGGGCTTTGAGGAATACGCCGGCCTGTACGCGGCGCACTACGCGACGCGGCCCTTCACCTGCTACACCAGCCTCACGGCCGCCGGCCTGCGCTTCCCGCTACAGCTCGGCTGGAACGCCGCGGTGGCGGTGATTCGCCACGCTGAGCAAGTGCTGCTCCTGCAGCAGCATGGCTTCCAGCGCCTCGAAGGCCGCCTGTTCGATGCGCTCCGCGACCTGCGCCTCGATGCGGATTTCGCCGCGGTGGACGAGCTGCCCTTCGCCGCCGGCCTGTCACGTGCAGATCGCCTCGCGCAGCTCGATCATCTCGTCGCGTCGCGCTATCTCGACGTCAGCGCCGTCGCGGCGGCGTGAAGCACGCGCGCGAAATGGGTAATCGGCCCGTTTTTTCCGGCTTGTGGCCGTGGCGCGGGTGGAGGATAGTGCTGTGGCCCTGCCCATGACCCGACGACCTGTCGAGCGCGGGCGGGCGCATCGAGGACGATGACATCGGCTCACGCGCCGCGACAGCCACCGCTGCGCGCGACTTGGGCACGGTTAACGAACGGGCGAAGGCCGAAGGAGAAGCGCGAATGTCCCACCAGAACTTCATCAATTTCTACACCAACTACCTCGAGAGCCCCGCTGGAGAAGCGGCGCGCAAGCAGTTCGACGGCATCAAGGACAAGCAGAGCTTTGCCACGCGGATGTCCGAAGCGGGCGCCGCGGCGGGCTTCCAGTTCAGCGCGGAAGAAGTGCTGAGCGTGATGGACGCCAGCGAAGCGCAGGCGGCCAAGGCGCTGGCCGAAGCCGCGGGCGAACTGAGTGAAGCGCAGCTGGAAGGCGTGGTCGGCGGTGCGGGATCGCTGGGCAGCATCCCGACGGTCAACATCGGACCGAATACCTCGTTGGACTTCGGCCTGGGCGCGATAAAGTCGAAGACCATAAGCACAGTGATGTGCCCCTGGTAACAGCGATCGACGCGCGACGCTCGCTGCCCTGCGGCGAGCGTCGCGAGCCTCTCGCGACCGATGACGCTACGTGTCGCTGGCCGACGCGCAGCGTGCCGCGCCACGCCACAGCGTCACCGCGACGCCCGGACAGCACGCCATGACCTCCGTGAACAGCGACGTCGACATCCTCACCCGCCCCGGTGGCAACGACCAGGTCGCCGCCAAGAAAGTGCTGCTCGCGGTGCTCGCCTCGGCGGAAGCCGACCGGCTCGGCATCGCGCCCGCCGCGGCCAGCGTGAACGCGGTGCGCGCGGAGTTTCTCGACGGCCTCGATCTCGATGACCCGACGCGCCGCGCCGCCTGGCTCGCCGACGCGGGCCTCGGTGAACAGGATTTCGAGAGCGTGATGCGCGATCTCGCGGCGGTGATGGTGGTCGAGCAGCAACTCGCCGCCGCCATCGCGCCCCGCGTCGAACTCCATCGGCGCCTGATGGGCGCACGCGCGCGGCGCGTCGCCGGCGGCTGAGTCTCGCGCCTCGTCCATCTCCGCGCATTTCACCCGGCTTCTGGACACGATAGAGACAGCGCGCCGGCGACTGCGGCTTGCGCCCCGCGGCGTGGTGCGCGCTGCCGCATGGCCCGTGGAGGTCCTGCAGGATTTCGGCGATCCGGACCTCGCCGCGCGCTTCGCGGCAGACCCGGAGCGCCCAAGCGCCGCGGTCGAACGCCAGCACGCCGCCACGCTCGCGCGCGAATCCACGACGCTGTGGGTGCGGACCCACGATGATCCACTGTTCGTTAAAGCACTGCTGCTCGCCAGTCCATCCGCCAGCGCCCGATTCCAGGCGGCACTCGGCAAACGTCACGGACCACGCAATCGCGCGCTGCGCCTGGTCGAGTACATGCTGTTCCGCTACCTCGCGCGCGCCGCCTCGCGCACCACGCCGAATGGCCTGTGGGCCGGCGTCACGACCGTCAGGCTCGGCGCCGCCAACGGTATCGAGGCCTGTGCGCCGGCCGCACGATTCACGCCCGATCTCGCCGCTTTCCAGTCCTGTCTGCGCGCGCTCGCCGCGCGGGACGAGTATCGGCGCCGCGCCGCCTGGCGTCTCAACCCCACGCTCAGCGCACGCCCCGGCCAGGGCTGGACCTTCCTGCATCGCGCGCCGCAGGGCGCGCTCGAACCGCGCAGCCTCGGTGAGGATGCCGCGATGGCGGCGGTGCTCGAACGCCTCGCGACCGCCGGGCCCGCATCGCTGACCGAGTTCGCGGCTGCCCTCGCGCCAGGCGCCGCGGGAACCGCCTGGCTGCCCATGCTCAACCAGTTGGTGATGGGAGGCGTGCTGGTCGGTGGCCTCGACCTGCCACAGAAGTTCTCCACGCCGTGGGAGGCGCTGGAACAGGCCGCGGCCGATCTCTTGCCGGCGCACACGCGCGCCTGGCAGACGGCCATCGGCGCCGAGCGCGAGCAGTGCGACGCGCTCGCCGACGCGGTCTGGTCGGCGTCGCCGGCGCGCTTCGCCGAACTGCTCGCCGCCACCTCGCGCCCGCTGGACGCGCTCTGCGCCGCGCTCGAACTGCCACCGCCGTCGGCTCCCGTCGCGCCGCGCTGCGATCTGCGCCTGCCGTGGCGACTGGTGGTCGATCGCGCGCGCTTCACCGCGCTGGCCGACGCGCTCGCGGACTACGACCGTCATTGGCAATGCCACGGCAGCGCGGCCACGGCGGAACGCGCCGCGCGGCGCAGCGCCTTCGCCGCCGGTCTGGGTGACGGGCTGTCCCTGGCCGAGGCCGCCGCGCTGGCCGCCGCGCTGCCGCCCGCGGGCGGCGTGCTGTGGCAACTCGACGACAGCGCGCCGAGCGACGCGGTGACCTCGCGCCTGGCGCGCTGGCGGGCGCTGTTGGGTGACGCGCGTCCCTGCGCCACGCTCGGCGAGGGGGAGGACGCCCACGACGACGGCGCCGACCTGGACCTCGCCCCGCACGGCTGCTGGCTGGCCGGGCTGGACTCCGCCGGCGGGATTCGCGCCCACGGCGTGAGCGATCTGCCGACCATGGCGAGCGCCCGGCTCGGCGGACTGCTGGATCTCGCGCGCCATGATCGCTGGCTCGCGCGTGCGCTGCGCCTCGGCGCTCGCGGTCGAGCGCCCGCCATCGAGTACCTCGCCCCCTTCGAGGCGAATCCCAACGCCTTGCTCGGCCCGGCGCTGCTCGGCGAACGCATCGCACCGTGGCGCGCGGCGCGCGGCGATCGCGAGTTGCGTGGCGCGCGCCTGGTACGCGACACGGGGAGCGGGCTGCCGGTGCTCGCGCTGGCCGACGGCGAACGCCGCTGCGTGCTGTCGCTCGCAACCGCCAACCTGCCGGCCGGCGATCCGCTGGCCGAAGCGCTGCTCTGGACCGGCCACCGCGATTCCACCGGGCGCGCGCGTCACGCCATCGAGATCCCGCTCACCGACGAGTTGCACGCGCCGCGTTTCACGCCGCGCGTGCTGCTGCCGGGCGGCGCGACGCTCAGCGCGCGGCGCACGGTGTTGGGCGCGGACGTGGCCGAGCTGCGGCGGCGACGCGGCGCGGCGCGTTTCGGCTACTGGCTACGGCTCGCGCGCCGCTACGACTGGCCGGCGGAGCTCGAAGTCGGCAGCGAGCACGGCGGCATGATGCGCGTGCCGCGCGACAGCCCGCTGGCGCTCGAGGCGCTGTGCAAGGGCCTGGTCGAGGACACGCCCTATCTCGTGGTGCGCGAAGCCGCGATGCCGTTCGCGCTGGCGCCGGGCCGCAGCCACCTGGTGGAGCTCGCCATGCCCTTCCTGCGCGAGCCGCGCGCATGAGCGGCACGGCACGACGCTGGCTGCGCGAAGAGGTCGCGCTGCGCGTGGTCTACGAGGATCACAGCGCGTTCGGCGCGGCTCTGTCCGGACGCTGCGAGGCGGAGCTGCACAAGCGCCTCGCCGTCCTGCATGCCTATCGCCAGAAGTACGGTCTGCAGCGTCTCATCAGCGAGAGCGCGCAGGTGCTCGGCCGCGTGCTGCCGGGCGCGCTCGCGGACCTGTACGCGACGCCGGACACGCTGCGGGCGGACTGGCTCTATCCCGATCCCGGGCGCGTGCGCCCCGCCTACCTGCGCGTGGAAAGCAGCCTCGACGACAGCCAGCCGCTGATCCCGCTGCCGCCGGCCCTGGCCGCCGAGCTCGCCGACTGGCTCGGTGCGTGGCAGGCCGGCGCGGCGCCGCCACGCAGCGCCGTGCCACGCGCCCTGTGGGAAGCGCTCTGCGAGCGCGACGCGTTCAGCGACGCGCCGCCCGCGTCTGAGTCCCTGCCGGCGCCCGGCATGAGCATGGTTGGCCACGCCACGCTGCGCGCCACCGACGGCCAGCGCCAGGCGCTGTTCGATCCCTTCCTGCTGCCGCGCGCCAGCGTCTATCCCGCGGACTGGCAGCCAGCCTCGGCCGCTTCGCTCGGCCAGCCTGACGCGGTGTTCATCACCCATTCCCATCCCGACCACTTCGACCCCTGTAGCCTGCTGCGCTTCGGTGCCGAGGTGCCCGTCTTCGTACCGGCGGTGGCGCGCGAATCGGTGCTCGCCATCGACATGCAGCGGCGCCTGCTCGAACTCGGCTTTCGCCAGGTGCACGCGCTCGCGCCCGGCGCATGCCGGACCGTCGGCGAACTCGAGATCGAGGCCCTGCCGTTCTTCGGCGAGCAACCGACCATCGAGGCGGTGCTCCACCCGGAAGTGCGCAACATCGGCCTGACCTACGCCGTCCGCTACCGCGCGGAGCGGATCGCGGTGCTGGCCGACAGCGGCGCCGATCACACAGGCGATGTACGCCACATGGTGAGCGCGGCGCGCGCGCGGCGCGGCGACTTCACCCGCGTGTTCGGCGGCTATCGCGGCTTCGCGGTCTACCCGGTGCAATACCTGTTCTCGTCGGTCAGTCGCTACCTGCCCTTCGTGCCGCCGGCGCTGTGGAACGCGCGCCAGCAGATCATGTGCGACGCCACTGCCCTGCTCGATGTCGCCGAGCGCGCCGGTGCGAGTCGCGTGGTGCCCTACGCCGACGGCGGCGCGCCGTGGTTCTGGCTGCGCGGTCTGGGCCCCAACCTCGATTCGGGCGATGCCGCGGCCATGGCCACCGATCCGCCGCCCAGCCACGTCGCCGACGTGGCGCGGCAGCGCGCGCACACGCTGGCCGACGGGCCGCTCGCGTCACCGGTGACGGTCGACCTGCCACGGGTCGGCGATCACCTGCCGTTCTGAGCATCGGCCAGGACGCGCGCGACCAGCGGGCGCGAACGTTCGCCGGGCAGGCCATGGCGATTGCAGGTGAAGAAGGCGATGAGCGCGGCGACGCTCGCGGCCGAATGCCCGACCTGCAAGGTCACATCGCGTAGCGCCGCGGCCAGCCGGCGGTTGCCGACCTGGTAGGCCGCGGCCAGGGCCGCCACGGGCGGCGCGGCCTGCGCGGCCAGGGCCGCGAGGGCGTCGCCGCCCACGCCGCCGGGCGGAGCATCGGTGGGCAGCGGCAGTTCGACGTGCTGCGCGAGGCGCCGCCAGCCATCGTCCGCACCGACACAGGCGAAGAGGTCGTCGTAGATCGCGCGCAGCCAGGTCTCGGTGGATGGCGAGGGCACGCCACGCACGGCATGGCAGTCGAGGAGCCACCACAGCACGCTGTCGAGAGTGAACCAGGCGTGCGCGCAATCCAGCGCCTGCCGGCCGCCGAAACGCGCGTCTTCGGGCTGGTATTCACCGCGCCCCGCGGCCGCGATCTCGCCCTGGACGAGCGCCGTGCCGCACAGCGCGGCGAAGTCCGCGAGGGCGCCTTCCGCGCGCGGCGCGCAGAGCACGCGCAGACGCACGTCCGGCGGCTTGCGCATGAAGAACCAGCGCGTCACCTCACCCCGGGCGCGAGCGGCCCACCACCACGGCAGCACCCGCGCGAACAGCGCGCGCGCGCTCGGCCGCGCATCGCCATCGACCCGCAGAAGTGCGAAGTCGAATTGATGCCAGGCGGCGTCCGCGGGCGGCGGCGCGAAGCTGGTGTCCTGGACGTCGTCGAGGTCGAGGTCGTGCATCTCGCGGCCGTGGTCATGTGTGCGCCGGCGCGCGTGTTCGCGCATGGCGAACGCGCACGCGGCGACTGTACCATGCGGGCGAGAGACAGCCCGGACGCTGCGCGTGCACTACGACATCATCGTCATCGGAGGCGGACCCGCGGGCTTGAGCGCCGCGGTACGCGCGGCGTGGGTGGCGGCGCCCGCCGCGAGCTACCGCGCGCGCGTGCTGGTGATCGACGCCGGTGACGCGCCCGGCGGCCTCGCGCGCTGGCAGCCGCTGGTGATCAACACGCCCGGCGCGGTCTTCACCAAGCGCGAGCTGAAAGCGTTGCTGTCCTCGGCCGAGATGTTCGGCGTGGCCTTTGAACAGGCGCGCGTCAGCGCCCTGCGCCCGGTGGCCGACGGCTTCGAGGTCGTCACCGACAGGGGCGAGCACCACGCGCTCGCAGTGGTCATCGCGGTCGGTTGTCGCTTGGGCCATCCGGAAGAGCATCGGCTGTTCCATCACAACCGCGTGCTGTGGTTCTGCGATCTCGCGACGCTCGATCACCAGCTGGCCGAACTGGAAGCCAACCCCGGCATCACCCATGTCTGCCTGTGCGGCAGCGAGGCGGTGGCGGAGACGGCGCGCTACCTCGCGCGTCCGCGGCGCCTCGAGTTGGTGACCTGCGCCGAGCCGCCCTACACCTCGCCCACGCCGCCCGGGATCACCCGCGGCAGACTCGAGCGCATCGCGGCCAACGCCACGCAAAGCCGCCTGGTGCTGCGCTTCGTGAACGAGGACGGCGTGGCTGATGAATTCGAGAGCGACGTGCTGCTGCTGGACTTCAACGCCTACCAGAAGCGCGCGACTTCGCTCGGCCTGCTGGCGGGCGCCCTGCGCCGCCAGGCCGACGGCTATCTCGACGTCGGGCGCGACATGCGCTGCGAGCTGCCCGGCCTGTTCTGCGCCGGCGACGCCACCGGCGCGCCTTTCGGCGTGGCGAAGGCGATCAGCGAGGGCACGCTCGCGGGCTTCGTCGCCTACGACCACGTGTGTCGCGCGCGCACCGGCCAGGCGCCCAACCTGTTTCCCTTCTACCCCTTCGACGTCTGAGCGATGCGCGTCACGGTGCTCGGCCACGCCAGCGTACTCGTCGACTTCGACGGCGAGCGCGTGCTGATCGATCCGATCTTCGACGAGGTCTATGCCAGCGACACCCTGTGCCAGACGCCACGCCGCGAGATCGACGTCGGCACGCTGGTCGCGAGCACCACCTGCCTGGTCGTCACCCACATCCATCTCGATCATTTCCATCCGCCGACGCTGGCGCGTTTTCCGCGCGATGTGCCGCTGGTCGTGCCCGCCCACGAGGCGCTGGTGGGCGCGCTCTGCGGCATGGGCTTCACGCGCGTGTGCCCGCTCGCGCCGTGGCAGCGCCTGCCGCTCGCGACGGGCTGCCTCGTCGCCACGCCGTCGGATTACGAACTCGAGGAGTTCGGCCTCGTGATCGCGGCCGGCGCGGACAGCTACTGGCACATGTCGGACGCCATCGTCACGCCGGATGTCGGCGCACGGGTCAAGGACACGTTCGGCCCGGTGTCGCTCGCGTCGGTGAAGTTCCAGCCGCTGCGCCTGCTCATCGCCCATCAGCGCGGGCTGGCGGCCACCATGCAGGACCGCGACGACCTGTGCGACAGCTACGAGGCGGCCTGCGCGGCCGCGCCGACGGCGCTGTTCCCCTACTACTCGGGCTTCGCCTTTCACGGCGACCACGCCTGGGCGAACCGCCACATCGCGCCCTACCACGCCGAGGAAGCGGCGGCGCTGCTGCGCGAGCGACTGGGCGCGGCGAGCGCGGTGTACACCGTCCTGCCCGGTGATGCCTTCGCGATCGACGCGCGCGAAGTCAGGCACCTGGCCGGGGCGGCGCGCGACCTGGCGCGCCCGGTTCCCGGTACCGACATTCAAGCCTGGGAGCCGATAGACCCGCACACGCTGCTCGGCGTGGACGGTCTGAACGACGTGCTGTGGCTCACGCTCGCGCTGCGCCGCGTGCTCGCCGAGCAGGTGCTGCCCTGGGTGCAGGCGCATCTCGATGCGCGCAGCGGGCTGTTCGACGGCTACCGGGACTGGCGCACGGTATGGCAGTGCGTGGTGCATCTCGACGACGCGCGCCGCCTGCACCACGCCGTCGATTTTCGCGGCCCCCAGGCGCGCCTGCATCACGACGTGCGGCACCCGCGCGCCAACGTGTTCAGCCACGTCAGCGGCGGCTGCCTGCAGAAGGTGCTGCGCGGCACGGCCGGGCCGGAAGTGTTCTGGATGGCGGGCGGCTACCGCATCTACGAGAAGATCCTGTTCGTCGCCGACGGGCGACTGCGCGCGCCGCCGCTGAACGGCTGGGACCTGTTCGAACGCCTACCCTGTCCGCTCACGCATTTCCTGCGGCGCGGACCACGCACGGTAATGCGCGACTGATTCCGCCCGCGGGCGTTGACTGGCCTTCATCGGCGCTGCGAGACTCGAACCACACTCACGGAGGCGCGCACCATGTCCCCACGGTCCCCAGTCGATCAAACGCCGCTGGTGCTGGTGGTGCCGCCAATCCTGCATCCGGTGATGCCACCGCTCGGCGCCAACCTGCTGGCCCCCACCTGCGTCGCGGCCGGCATCGCGACCCACGTCATCGAAGCGAACATCGCCTACGCGGCGCGCGTCGGCTTCGAGATCGCCGGCCGGCTGGCCTCGTCACCACCCTACCGCCTGCTCGGTGAAGCGGTGTTCCTCGCCGCGGCCTTTCCCGAACGCGCCGCCGAGCACGCCGCGGTGCTGGAACGGCTGCGCCACGCGCAGGGGCCGGGCACGGTCGCGATCCGCTGGCAGGCGGCGCCGCTGGAAGACGCGGTGATCGCGCGCGCGCTCGAGGTCATCCCGGAATTCGTCGCGAGCATCGCCGCCGAGATCGTCGCGCGCGGCGCGCGTATCGTCGGCTTCAGCAGCATGGGCCAGCAGACGCTCGCGAGCATCGCCATCGCGCGCGAAGTCAAAAGATTGGACCCGAGCATTATCACCGTGATCGGCGGCTCGAACGCCACCGCGCCGATGGGCGCGGGCATCCTGGCCGCGAGCTGCGCGCTGGACTACGCCTTCTCCGGCGAGGCCGACCTCGAGTTTCCGAAGTTCTGCCGCGACTATCTCGAGCGCGGCGAACTGCCGGCCGGCAAGGTCATCGAGTGCCTGCCGGTGCAGGACATGGACAGCCTGCCGGAACCCGACTACAGCGCTTATTTTGCCGCCCTCGCGCCGCTGCGCGCGCACGATCCGATTGCCGCGCAGGCGCCCAACAGCCTGATGTTCGAGTCCTCGCGCGGCTGCTGGTGGGGCGACAAGCACCTGTGCAAGTTCTGCGGCTACGTGCCGCCCGCGGTGGGCAAGTACCGCATGCGCTCGCCGGATCGCATCGTCGCCGCGATCGAAGGGCTGGTGGCGCGCTACGGCGTGACCAACATCCGCGCCAGCGACACCATCATGCCCGCGCAGTTTCCCAAGACCGTGCTGCCGAAACTCATCGAGCACGGCATCGAATGCACGCTGGCCTACGAGATCAAGTCCAACCATCGCGAGGACGACCTGGATCTGTGCGTGAGCGCCGGCATCCATGAACTGCAGCCGGGCATCGAGTCGCTCTCCAGCAATATCCTGACGCAGATGGACAAGGGCGTGTCGGCGCTGGAGAACCTGCGCTTCCTGCGCAATGCGCGCTCGCGGCACATCTCGGTGATCTGGAATTTCCTCTCCGCGATCCCGGGCGAGACCAGCGCGGACTACGCGGCGATGACTGCGCTGTTGCCGCTCATCGAACACCTGCAGGCGCCGGTGCGCTGGGGACCGATACACGTCGCGCGTTACAGCCCCTACCAGAAGGAACCGCACAAGTACGGCATCAAGCGCCTGTGGGCGATGCAGCCCTACGCCGAGTGTTTCGGCGCGGTCGCGGACCAGGTATGCAGCAACTTCGAGGCGGACTACACCACCGCCGCGCTGGACGACGAGGCCACCATGGCGCGCTTCGCGAGCGCAATGGATGCCTGGACGGCGCTGTGGCAGATGGGCGAGACGCCGCCCGGTCTCGAGCGTTATCCCCTCGACGGCGGCTGGGCGCTGGTGAAGGACACGCGCGCCGCGGCCCGTCAGCCCTGGCACCTGCTCGACCCGTCGGCCTGCGCCGCGCTCGACGCGGTGCGCGATCCACTGCGCGTGGCGCAGTTGCCCGAGAACCTGCGGGGCGCGATGGAACCCCTGGTGGCCAACGGCCTGGTGGCGCACTACGAAGAGCGCTACCTGGCCCTGACGACCGAGCCGACCTTGGGCGCGCAGCTCATCGAACAGCGCCAGCGCGGCCTCGCCCAGGCGCGCAGGCGAGAAGCCGCCGCGCCGGCCGCCGCCGCGACCGTCTAAGCCTCCGCGGCGAGGCGCGCGCGGGTCACCGCCACCAGGAAGGCGGTGGTGGAGGCGAAGCCGAGTGAGCGCGCGTGCCGCGCGAGATCGCCGCCGAGCGGGCGGAAGTGCGCTTCGTACCAGGCGAGCACCTCGGCCTCGGTGAAGCCGGCCTCGGCCGGCAGCGGCGCCGGGCGACCGAGCGCGCGCGCGGCCGCCTCCTGGCGCGCGCCCTCGGCGACAAGCGCCGGCCAGGCGGCGTCGCTCTTCAGTTCGTCCAGCAGCGCGAGTTCGATGGCGGGCGCTTCCGTCACTTCGAATTCCGCGCGCAACAACTCGTGCTGCGCGAGCCGCGCCAGGGTTTCCGCGTCGAGGTGCCGAGCAGCGAGCCAGGCGGCGAAGTCCTCGCCCTGTTCGAGGCCGCGCGCGCGCCGAAATTCGTCGACCGCCGCCGCGCCGCGCTCGGGCGACACCTGCCACTCCCGGCGGCGCGCCTCGAGCGCCAGCAGGTGGCGGTTGGTGGCGGCCTGCCAGCGCGCGCCCGCGTCGCGCAGCTTCGCCCAGTCGGCGACGGCGGTGGCTCGTGCGCCATCGAGGTCGTCGGTCGTTGTTCCGCCGAGACTCTCGACCAGCTTGTCCCAGAAGATCGAGCGCTCGAATTCAAAGCACACGTTCGACGGCGCGCGCGGCGCGGCGAGGTCGGCCGCGACGCGCGTGAGCACCGCGCGCGCATCGTCACGCTTGGTGTTCGGTCGGTGCGCCTCTGCCCAGGCCAGCAGGCTCGCCAGGCGCGTGGCGTCGAGACCGGCGGCGACGCCCGCGCGGACCAGCGCCGGCCACGAGCGCGTCGGGTAGAACATCGCCTTGGCGATCATCACGAGTCGGGCGGCTTCCTCGGCGTCGAGCAGCCCGGCCTGCGTCGCCGCGGCGAGACCATCGCGCAGGTTGACCATCGCCTCGGAGACCGGGCGATAGTCGAAGCTCGCGTCGACATGACGCACCGCCACTTCGTCGTCGTCCTCCAGTTCACCATCACGAAAGCGCGCGAAAATACTGCCCACGCCCACCATGCCGAAGCCATGCAGTTCGGCCGCGCGCAGCGCGCCCATGCTGGCGGCACCGTACACCGCGATGCCGGATGCCAGGGCGTGCAGCACTTCCTTGTGCCACACCGCCGGCACACGCTCGAAATAGCCGTCGATGAGCACGATGGCGGGTGGCCGACGGCGGCTCGCCGTGTACACGTCGCCCGCCGCGGCGGGCGGCAGGTAGTCCGCGTCGAGCAGCGCCGCGGCCTCGGCGCGCGGCAGGCTCGGGCCAAGAAAGACCACCGGTTTCATGCCAGCAGGCGCCGGGCCCGCGTGCCCGGCTGCCAGCCGGGCGCGAACAGATAGTGTTCCAGCCCCGCCGCGAACACCTTGACCACCGGCACGCCAAGCGCCGCCTGGGTGAGCGGCACCGCCACCACCTGCGTCACGCCGACGGCGCGCAGCCGGGCCAGGAGCAACGCGAGATCGGCGCGAAAGTCCGGCGCGGCGTTGCGCGTGCCACGCCAGGGCGCGAGCGCGGGCGCCTCGAAATAGAGGCGACGCTGCGTCGCCACCTGCGCCGGGTCGTGGGTCGCGCGGTATACCTCCGGCAGATTGTCATCGCGACTGCCGGCGATGGTCGTGAGGCGCGACTGCGCGGCCTCGGTGATGGCGCGCGCCAGCGCTATCGGCGCGTCCAGGTGCGCCCCGTAGCCGCGAAAGATGCCGACCGTGGCGTCGGCCGGATCGGCCAGCGCGGCGAGAAACACCGGCACCTGCGTGTCGGCGCTCGCGTCCCACAGCGCGATCTCGAGCCCGGCCCGCGCCACCTTGTCGAGGAGTTCGCGGCACAGCGGGTCGTCGACGTCCTCGCCGCGCACACGACGCTGGGCGCGAACGACGGGCGGCAGCAGGTGAAACAGCGTCACCGCGTCGCGTTCGATGAGTTCGAGCAGCGCATGCACCAGTGCCTCGTCGAGCGCGTTGCCCGAGGCCAGGCCGTTGGTGCCGCCGGCGAAGGTGCGGTTGCGGTCCGCCGCGATCACGGTGTTCATGCTGACCGCCTCGAACGGCACCCAGGTGGGCTCACCGCTGCGGAGGTCCTCGCCGGCGAGCCACTCGTAGGCGACATCGCGCCGCAGTGCCGCGCGCGGCCTGAGCGGCAGGTGCTCGACGGCGAACACCGCGCTGCCGCGCGCGAGCGCGCGCCACGAATCGTGGCGCAGTCCGAGCACGATGTGCTCGGCGTGCCACAGTTCGATGGCCTCCATCATCGCCGACGCGCGCGCGGCGTCGGCGTCGGCGCCCTTGCCCTGCGAGACGGCCAGCGAGCGCGCATTGGGCCGCACGGCCATGAAGACCGGGATGCCGATGCGATCGAGGCCGGTAACGTTGGCCAGCCGCGTGATGCCCACCGCGGCGCGCGCGTCGGCGAAGACGCGCAGGGTGTCGGCCGGCGCACGGCTGCGGTCCGTGCCGTGGCGGTAGTGCTTGGGCGCCCCTGCCGGGCTCTCGAATAGCATGGGTGCTGCCTCGGCTTCATGCCCGCCGATCGCGCGGCGCGCGATGACGCCGGGCATCGTCGCCGTGGGGCGCGCGAGCGTCAACCACGCGCAGCGGCCCCGCGCATTTCCTGCGAGCGCCGAGGTAGAATCCGCTCACCCTCGCCAGGCGTGGCATATCGATGCAGGACAGCGACTTCGAGAAGACCCGCATGCTGGCGCCGCCATCGACTGAGGGCGATGGCGCGACGACGGCCGCCGATGGCGCCGTGCCCAATCCCAACCAGACGATGATCATGCAGCCGTCGGCGCGCGCCAGTGCCGCCGCGGCGGCGCTCAAGGAGGCGCGGCGCAAACGGGAGCAGGAGCTCGCGGCAGGTGACTTCCAGTATTCGGGCGAAGTGGACTTCGACGTGACGGTCGACGACCTGCCCGCCGTGCCGCCGCCGACGCGCGGCCGGCGACGCCCGCTGCTGCTGGGCGTGGCGCTGCTCTGCCTGCTGTTGGTGGTGGGTCTGGCCTGGTGGGGGTGGGCGCATGCGGCGCGTACTGTTCCTCTTCGGTGAACTCTCCGACAGCGACGTCGAGTGGCTCGGCGGCGTCTCCAGGCTGGCCAAGCTCGCGGTCGGCGACGTCCTGATCGAGGCGGGCCGCCGGCCCACGCAACTCGCGATCTTGCTGGACGGCGAACTGGCGGTGGTCACGGCCGGTGCACAGCCCACCGAGATCGCGCGCCTGCATACCGGTGAAGTGGTCGGCGAACTGACCTTCCTCGATCCACGCCCGCCGCTGGTCAGCGTCGTCGCCCATACGCCCTGCCTGGTGCTGCAGGTGGCGCATGCTTCGGTCGAGGCGCGGCTCGCGCGGGACAGCGACTTCGGCGTGCGCTTCTATCGCGGGCTCGGCGTGTTCCTCGCCAGCCGGCTGCGCGAGACCACCGGGCGCATCGGCCTGCGCGGCGGCGATGCCGGGCTCGCCGAGCAGAGCCTGGCGGCGGACGAACTGGACGACGAGTCGATGGATCGCACCGCGCTCGCCGCGCGCCGCTTCGAATTCCTGCGCGCCAAGCTCGGCGTCGCCTGAGCACGCGGACCGTCCCATGGCAGACGACGACAAGAAGCAGATCTTCCGCAAGGAAGCGCTCGAGCACCTGAGTTCGCCGGAACAGCTCGACACCCTGCTGGAGGTGACGACGCGGCGCGCCTGGCTGGCGCTCGGCACGGTCGGCGCCGGCCTGGTGCTGGCCCTGCTGTGGAGCGTGTTCGGTCAGATCCCGGTGACCGTCGAGGCGGTCGGCATCCTGGTCTACCCGCGCCGCATCGTCGCCCTGCAGGTACCGGCGCCCGGCCAGCTCACCAACGTCAACGTGCGGGTCGGTGACTTCGTGCAGAAGGGCCAGGTGCTGGCCACGCTGAACCAGCCGGAGATCGCGCAGGCGCTCGAGCAGGAACGCGTGCGCCTGGCCGAGGCCCAGGCCGAGGGCACGCAGAAGATGGACGTGCTCAAGAATCGCCTGCGCCTGGAGCGCGAGGCGCTGGCGCGCAAGCGCGAACTGCTGGGCGAACGCATACCTGCCCTGCAGAAGCTCGCCGACGGCCAGAAGCAGCGCAACGATCGCTATCTCGCCCAGCAGCAGAAGAACCTGGCGGCGGCGCGCGAGACCCAGGACCGGCTCGGCGAGGCATTGAAGCAGCGCTTCGCGAGCTACGAACGGCTGCGCAAGGAAGGCCTGTCCTCCGACGACAGCCTGCTCGCGGCGCGGCAGAACGTCATGAACAACGACGTGCAACGCGCCGATCTCGAGCTCAAGGCCCAGGAGATCGAGGTGCGGCGCCTGGAGAACGACCAGGCCCACCAGGCCGCGCTCGATCGCATCGAGGCCTACCAGGCGGAGCTCGAGGACGTCGAGATCAAGGAGAAGCAGCTGCAGCAGCAGGAGCTCGAGGCAAGCACCGACCGCGAGACCCGCGTGCTCGAACTCCAGCGCAACATCGCGCGTCTCGAACAGCAGCTCGCCGAGCGCGGGCGGGTGGTCAGCGACTACACCGGCAAGGTCCTCGAGTTCACCGCCGCGCCGGGCAGCATCGTCGGCGCCGGTCAGCGTGTCGGCGCGATCGAGACCGACGATCCCAACGCCGAGCTGATGGGCATCGCGTTCTTCTCCGTCGATCGCGGCAAGCAGCTCGCGCCGGGCATGGACATTCGCGTCACGCCGACCACCGTGCAGCGCGAACGCTACGGCAGCATCGAGGGACAGGTGGTCGAGGTCTCGGCCTTCCCGATCACCACCGACGCCGTGACCAGCATGGTCGGCAACGGCGAGATCGCCCAGCAGATGACCCAGGGGCAGAGCGTGATCTCGGTGCTCGCGCACCTGCACCGTGACGAACGCGCGCCGACCGGCTTCAAATGGACCTCGGGACGCGGGCCGCGCGAAGCGGTGACGCCAGGCACCACGCTCGCGGTGCGCGCTACGGTCGAGTACCGCCGCCCGATCACCTTCCTGCTGCCCATCCTCCGCCAGTGGGTCGGCGTTGGCTGAGACCCCCGACAGCAGACCCATGGTTGCCAGCACCTCCGCGACGCCGGCCCGCGTCCACACGCCGGCGGTGCTGCAGCTCGAAGCGGTGGAATGCGGCGCGGCCTCGCTCGCGATGGTGCTGCGCCATTACGGGCGCAACGTGCCGCTGGCGGATCTGCGCCGCCAGTGCGGCGTGTCACGCGACGGCAGCAAGGCGCTCAACATCGTCAAGGCCGCGCGTCATTACGGCCTGGTCGCCAAGGGTTTCAGCAAGCCCATGGACGACGTGCAGGCGCTGCAGCCGCCCTTCATCATCTATTGGAACTTCAATCATTTCGTCACCTGCGAGGGCTTCGATCGCGCGAAGGACCGGGTCTACCTGAACGATCCGGCGGTCGGTCATCGCGCGGTGACCTTCGCCGAGTTCGACCGTGCCTACACCGGCGTCGTGCTGGTGTTCGAGAAGGGGCCGAGCTTCGAGCCCGGCGGCCGCCTGCCGAGTCCCCTGCTCGGCATTCGCGAGCGCCTCGCCGGCGCCGGCAACGCGCTCGCCTTCTGCATGCTGGCCGGCTTCCTGCTGGTCATTCCAGGGCTCGCCATACCGGCCTTCAACCAGGTGTTCATCGACGCCGTGCTGCTCGAGGCGCGCACCGACTGGCTGCGCCCGCTGCTGCTCGCGATGTTCTGCGCGGTGCTCGCCCAGGGCCTGCTCGGCTACCTGCAGATGCGCTACCTGCGGCGGCTCAAGATCAAGCTCTCCATCCAGCTCTCGAGCCGCTACCTGTGGCACCTGCTGCACCTGCCGGCGAGCTTCTACGCGCAGCGCTACGCGGGCGAGATCGCCAATCGCAGCACGCTGAACGACAAGCTCGCCGGCCTCCTGTCCGGCAAGCTCGCGCAGACCGCCATCGATCTCGTGATGATGGTGTTCTACGGCGCGCTGATGCTGTGGTACGACGTCGGCCTGACCCTGATGGCGGTGGCCTTCGCGGGCCTGAACGGGCTCTTGCTCACCACGCTCTCGCGCCAGCGGGTCGAGACCAACATGCGCGTGCTGCAGGAGTACGGCAAGGCGCAGGGCGTGGCCATGGCCGGCCTGCAGAGCATCGAGACGCTGAAGGCCTCGGGACTCGAGTCCGGGCTCTTCGCGCAGTGGGCCGGCTATTACGCCAAGGCGACCAACGCGCGCCAGGAACTGGAACTGTCCAATCGCTGGTTGAGCGTCGTGCCGGCCCTGCTCACCGGCCTCACCACGCTCGTGCTGCTGACCTACGGCGGCGTGCGCGTGATCCACGGTGAGCTCACCATCGGCATGCTGGTCGCGCTGCAGAGCCTGATGGCGAGCTTTCTCGAACCGATCAACGCGATGGTCAACCTGGGCGGCGTGTTCCAGGAACTGCGTGGTGACCTGGACCGGGTCGACGACGTGCTGATGAACGCGACCGTGCCGGCGCCGACCAACGACGAGATCCTGGACGAGGACGGGACCCGCGTGACGCGCCTCGACGGCTACGTCGAGCTGCGCGATCTCACCTACGGCTACAGCCCGCTCGACCCGCCGCTGTTCGACCGCCTCAACCTGCGCATCGCCCCGGGCCAGCGCGTGGCGCTGGTCGGCGGCAGCGGCTCGGGCAAGTCGACGCTCGGCAAGCTCATCAGCGGCGAGTACCAGCCCTGGTCCGGCGCGGTGCTGTTCGACGATCTCCCGCGCACCGCGATCCCGGCCGACGTGATGCGCAATTCGCTGGCGGTGGTCGACCAGGACATCAGCCTGTTCGAGGGCTCGCTGCGCGACAACCTCACGCTGTGGGACACCACCGTGCCCGACGCGGTGCTGGTCGAGGCCTGCCGCGACGCCGCGGCCTGGCCCTTCGTCTCGGCGCTGGTCGGCGGCTTCGACGCGGATCTCAAGGAAGGCGGCGTCAACTTGAGCGGCGGGCAGCGCCAGCGCCTCGAGATCGCGCGCGCGCTGGTCTACAACCCCGCCATCCTGATCTTCGACGAGGCCACCAGCGCGCTGGATGCCGAGACCGAAGCGCTGGTCATGAGCAACCTGCGCACGCGCGGCTGCACCGCCATCATGATCGCGCACCGGCTCAGCACGGTGATGGACTGCGACGAGATCATCGTGCTCGACAACGGCGTGGTGGTCGAGCGCGGCACCCACGAGGAACTGTGGCAGCAGGACGGCGCCTACGCGCGCCTGATGCGCGCCGACCAGGAACCGACGGTCGAGGCCGGCGCGCTCGAGGACGCCGAAGCCGATGGCTGACATCGCGCTCACGCGCCAGGACATCCGCGCGCTCGGCGGGCGGCGCATCGTCATGCGCAGTCACCATCCGCTGATCCTGGACAACCCGCGACGGCTGTGGGTGGTGCTGAGCGGCGCGGTGACGGTGATGACCTCGAGCGTGTCGCGCGGGCTGTCGGTCGGGGTGCGACGCCGAGTGTTCGAAGCCGGCCCCGGAACGCCGCTGTTCCCGGTCAGCGACGGTCGCAGCGAGGACGCCGAGCGCCTGATCGTGGTGTCCGGCGAGGAGACGGTGCTGGTCGAGGCGCCGCTGCGCAGCGCCGCCGCGCTGCTCGCCCGCGTGCAGCTGCCGCTGGCGGACGCGGTCGCGACCTGGGTGACCAAGCTCGCGGCCTTCGTCGCCGAAGGGCTCGACCCGGGCGCCGCCGATCGCTTTCCGAGCGACGGCAAGTTCGGGCTCGCCGACGGCATGCTGGTCAGCGTCGAACGCGCGCGCCCGGCGTGGATCCGCGTCGAGGAAGGCGAACTGCACCTGTTCGGCGACGAGCAGCTCCGCATAGGCAAGCTGCCGCTGGACGTGCCGGTGGCCGGCGACCTGTGGTTCCAGGCCCATGGCCCGACCAAGCTCTTCGTCCGCACGGTGCCGGAGAGCGCCGACGACATGGACCTGGTGCGCGGCCTGGCGCTGTTCAATTCGCTGCTGCAGATTCGTCTCGCCCAGCTGCAGAGCGACGACGCGGCGCGCGAGCGCATCCGTCTGCAGCAGTCCCGCGCGCGCGAGGCTCGCGCCCTGCAGGAGGGCCTCGACGCGCTCCGCGAAGTGCTCGAGCCGCGGCACACGCCACCGGCGCGCGGCACGCCGCTCCTGACGGTCGCGAGCCTGGTGGGCGCCGACCTCGGCGTACCGGTCAATGCGCCGGCGCGCGCCGAGGATCTGCGCCTGGTCAAGGAGCCGATAGAGGCCATCGCCCGCGCCTCGCGCCTGCGCTACCGCAGCGTGCTGCTCGCGGGACGCTGGTGGGAGCAGGACTGTGGTCCGCTGATCGGCTTCATGGCCGACGACCATCGCCCCGTCGCGCTGCGCCGCGGCCGCTGGGGCGGGTACAGGATCCATGATCCCACCCATGGCCGCGAGGAGGACTTCACCAGCGAGCATGCGCGCGCGCTGGAACCGAAAGCCATCATGCTGTACCCGCGCCTGCCCGACACCGCGCGCGACCTGCTGGCCACCACCCGCCACGCATTGCGCGGCAAGTTCGCCGACATCGCGCTGATCCTCGGCCTGTCCGGTCTCATCACGCTCATCGGCATGGTCGTGCCGCAGGCCACGGGCCTTCTGATGGACCACGCCATTCCCGACGCCAATTATCGGCTGCTGGTCGAACTCGGGCTGGCGATGCTCGCCGCCACGTTCGGCGCCGCCAGCCTCGGCCTGTCGCAAGGCGTGCTGAGCACGCGCCTGAATGCGCTCGCCGACGCCTCGGCGCAGGCGCTGGTGTGGGATCGCGTGCTCGGTCTCAAGGCGCCGCTGTTCCGCCAGTACTCGAGCGGCGACCTGCTCGATCGCGTGATGTCCATCAGCCACGTGGTGCAGGCCATCAATGGCCACGTGATGCGCTCGCTCTTGATGGGGCTGACCTCGGTGCTGAACGTCGGCCTGATGTTCCTCTACAGCCCGACGCTCGCGCTCGGCGGCGTGGCGCTCGGCCTCATGGTCGCACTCGCGACGCTCGGCGCGGGCTACCTGGCGCGCCTGCAGTTCCGCCAGCTGATGCACCTGCATGGTCGCTTCTTCGGCTTCGTGGTCGAACTCGTCAATGGCGTGAGCAAGCTGCGCGTGGCCGCCGCCCAGCGTCGCGCGTTCGCGCGCTGGGCGAGCCGCTATGCCGAGCAGCTGCACTTGACCCAGCGCGGACAGGCGATCGAAGACGCCATCTCCGTGTTCAACTCGCTGATCCCGGTGCTGAGCTCGATGATGGTGTTCTGGCTCGGCGTCGACCTGGTGAGCGAAGCGGGCGCCGAGCGCCTCACGGTCGGCGCCTTCCTCGCCTTCAATGCCGCGCTCGGCATCTTCCTGCACGGCATGACCTTGCTCAGCAACACCGTGCTCGACCTGCTCGACGTCACCGTGACCGCCGAACGCGTGCGGCCGCTGCTCGCCGCCGCGCCGGAAGTGGACGACACGCGCCACGACCCGGCGCGCCTGACCGGCACGATCGAGTTCCGTGACGTGCATTTCGGCTACGGGCCAGACAGCCCGAAGATCCTGCACGGTGTGAGCTTCAAGGCCTTGCCCGAGGAGTTCGTCGCCTTCGTCGGTCCCTCGGGCAGCGGCAAGTCGACGATCTTCCGCCTGCTGCTCGGCTTCGAGCAGCCGGACAGCGGCCAGGTGCTCTACGACCACCAGGACCTCGCGGGACTGGACGTCACGCTGGTACGCAGACAACTCGGCGTGGTGCTGCAGGCGGCGCGCATCAACGCCGGCTCGCTGTTCGAGAACATCGGCGTCGGCGCCAACATCAGCCTGGACGACGCCTGGGCCGCGGCCGAGGACGCCGGCCTCGCCGGCGACATCCGCGCCATGCCGATGGGCATGCACACGGTGATCAGCGAGGGCGGCACCAATCTCTCCGGCGGTCAGCGCCAGCGCCTCATGATCGCCCGCGCGCTGGTGCGCAATCCGCGCATCCTCTTGTTCGACGAAGCGACCAGCGCGCTCGACAACCGCACCCAGGCCATCGTCAGCGCGGCGCTCGAGCGCCGCCGCGTCACGCGCCTGGTCATCGCCCATCGCCTGAGCACCATCCGCCATGCCGATCGCATCGTGGTACTGGCCGGCGGACGCATCGTCGAGAGCGGCCGCTTCGAGGAGCTGGTCGCGGCCAAGGGCGTGTTCGCCTCGATGATGGCCAAGCAGACCGCGGTGCCGGCATGACGAGACCGAGCGCGCGCCGGATCGCGAAGACGCTGGTGCTGGCGGCGGCGCTCGCGCACGGCGGCTGCACCGTCAATCCTGCGATCCTGAACGACGACACCAGCCGGCGCGTGCGCACCATCGAACTCGAGGATCCGCCGCGCAGCGACGTCCTGCCGCCGCCGGCGCCGGTCATCGAGACCGACGCCGCGACGGCCGCGCCGCTGACGCCGCCGAAGCTGGAAGAACCCAAGCCGGCGGTGGCGCTGCCCGAGGCCAAGGTCGCGCCCGCGCCCGGCCGCGCCGAGCTGGCGATCACCGACGTGCGCGTGGCGGCGCTGCGCAACAATCTCGACATCGAAGTCGAACAGGTACGGCCGGCCATCGCGCGTGAGACGCGGCGCGAAGCCGAGGCGCGCTTCCAGGCCACCGGCTTCGCGCGCTACCAGCATGCGGCCATCGACCAGCCGCCGGTCGGCAATGCCCGCCCCGGCAATCGCCTGCGCAGCGACGACGCGGAACTCGGCATCTCGCTGCCGCTGCGCACCGGCGGCACCGCCACGGTCAGCGTGCCACTCACGCGCAGCGATCCGCGCATCGACGGCATCGACGAGGTGTTCGACAGCGCCGCGGCCTTCTCCATCACCCAGCCGCTGCTGCGCGGCGCGGGGGTCGCGGTCAACACCGCGCCCATCGCCATCGCGCGCCTCGGCGAACGCCAGCAGGATTCGCGCACCAAGCTCGCGATCCTGAACGTGCTGGCCAACGCCGAGCGCAGCTACTGGGATCTCTACGCCGCGGCGCGCGGCGCGGCGGTGCGACTGGAACAGTACGAGCGCGCGCGCACGCAGTCGCGCCAGGCCATACGCCTGGCCGAGGAGGGCGTGGTGCCGAGCATCGAAGTGACGCGCGCGCGGGCCGGCGTGGCGCGGCGCGTCGAAGACATCATCACCGCCGAGAACCAGCGGCGCCTGACCGAGCGCGAGCTGAAGCGGGTGATGAACGAGGCGGGCATGCCGGTCGACTCGGGCACGGTGCTGGTCGCGACCACCGACCCCGATCCGCGCGAACTGGTCCTGGACGCGCCGCGCGCGCTCGAGACCGCCTACGCCAATCGCATGGAACTGCTCGACCTGGAGCTGCAGCTCGCCATCGACCAGCTCACCGTCGACGTCGCGCGCAATGAAAAACTGCCGGCGCTCGCGGTCGACTACAGCTTCAAGTACCTAGGCGCCGCCACCAGCCTGAGCGGCGCGCTGGACCAGGTCGGCGACACGCGGCACAACGATCACGCCGTCGGCCTGACTCTCGAAGTGCCCATCGGCAACGACGCGCGCAAGGCCAACTTCCGCCGCGCCGTGCTGCAGCGCGCGCTGACCGAGACCACCACCGCGCAGCAGCGTCAGCTCATCGAGCGCCAGGTGCTCGACGCCATCGATATCACGCGCACGGCCTGGCAGCGCATCCTCGCCGCGCGCGAGGAGACCTTGCTCGCGGCGACCAACTACCAGGCCGAGCAGCGCCAGTTCCTGGCCGGCGCGCGCACCAGCACCGACGTGCTGATCGCCGCCGACTTTCTCGCCGAGGCGCAGCTGCGCGAGGTGCGGGCGCTCGGCGCCTACGAGGTGGCGAAGGTCGACCTGGCCTTCGTCACCGGCACATTGCTCGGCAGCGGCAGCGTCGAACTCGAGCCCTATGGCAGCCCACGCGCGACAGAATCCACGGCGAGTGCCGGCGCGCGGGTCGAGGCCAAGCTCGCCGCGCTCGGCGTCGCGCCGGCCGACGTGCGGGAAGAGCTGGTGACGCCTGCAGCGCCCGCGCTTGCCGCTCCCGAGAGCGGCACGGCTGCGGCCGCGGAGGCGGCACCCGCGAGCGCCGCGCGGGACGAGGCGCCCGCCGATGCAGATGCAACTGCAGGTGCAGATGCAGACGCCGACGCGACGCTCGGCCCCACCACCGAGCACGACACGCTGTGGTCGCTGGCGCGCCAGGCGCCCCGGCCCGAGGGTGTCAGCAGCGCCGACATGCGCGCGGCGCTGCTGAGGCTCAATCCCGCGGCCTTCGTCGACGGAGATCCCCAGCGCCTGCGACGCGGCGTGCGCCTGCGCCTGCCGTCCAGCGCGGACATCGCCGCGACGGGCGGCGACTGAGACTCTCGCGCGTCGCGCCTCAGCGCGCGACCCAGTGATGTACCCAGCTGTCCGGACTGCTGATGAAGCGGCGCAGCAGATCTGGCCGCTGCTCGCGCAGCAGCGGCAGGGCCTCGGCCTGGCCGAGCGCCGCCAGCGCGGTCTTGCGACGCAGCGCCACGCGGCGCTGCCAGGCGTCGGCGTCGAGTCGCGCGGATCCCAGGCGTGCCGGCACCCGCTGCCCCATCAGCAAGGTGTCGAAGGCATGGTCGCCGGCGAAGAAGTCCGGCGCGAACACCGAGTAGAACAGCGACGGGCGGTCCGAGAGCGGCGCCTGCTCGGCGAAGAGTTCGAGCCGGGCGCGCGCGCCCGAGACGTCCGCGTCGGCGCGCGCCGCGCGCCAGAACGGCGTATCGAGCCGGCGGTTGTAGCGGTAGTGCGCGGCAAGAAACCAGCGCAGCTGATCCCATACCTCGTTCACGCGCTCACCCAGGCGCGCCTTGGTGGCCGTGTCGTGGCGTCGCGGAAAGTGATTGGTGAGGTGTTCGAGTTCGAAGATCAGCATGTGCAGCGCGGTCGATTCCAGCGGTTCGACGAAGGCGTAGGCGTTGCCGACCGCGACCACGTTGCCCTTGAAGAAGTGCTCGTGTCGCCCGGAGCGGAAGCGCACCTGGCGCGGCTCGCCCATGGCGGGGTGCACGCGGCGCATCTCCGCGAGCGCCGCGTCGGCGGAGAGAAAGGCCGATGAATACACGTAGCCGATGTGATCGGCCTCTTCGAAGGGGATGGTCCAGCACCAGCCCGCGTCCATGGTGCGCGCCTGGGTATAGGGCTTGACCACGCCGTCGTGGGGCACGTTGGCGGCGATGGCCGAATCGGTGAAGAGGCTCTCGGCATAACTCTTGAACGGCGAGCGGAGCGCCTGTTCCAGCAGCAGCGAGCGGAAACCGGTGGCGTCGACGTAGAGGTCGAAGCGCAGCTCGCGCCCGTCGTCGGTGACGAGGCGTTCGATCTCCTCGCCATCTGGCGTGGTGACCACCTCGGCGACGGTCGCGTCGAGCAGCGTGACGCCGCGACGTCGCGCCTCGTCGTGCAGGAAATGCACGAAGCGTTCGTTGTCGAGGTGATAGGCGAAACGCAGGCTCTCCAGCAGGCTCAGCAGGCCGCCCTGACCGTCGTCCAGCAGCGGCGCGCGGTCGTGCCCCATGAGCAGCGACGCCACGCTCTGGTTGTCGAGCGCGCCGTCGTGTCGGGCTGCGTCCACCAGCGGCGCGTACTGGAAGGGATAGCTGAAGCCTTGGGGATCTTCGCCCCACAGAAAGCGAATGCCGAGCTTGAGCGTCGGCAGCACCGCGCGATGGAAGTCGACGATGTCGATGCCGAGCTGGGACGGCGCGTGCAGGAACTTCACCATGTCCGGCGTGGTGGCTTCGCCGACGCTGATGATGGGGATCTTGCTCGACTCGACCAGCGTCACCTCGAGTTCGGGCAGGCGCGCGCGGAGCGCGAGCGCTGTGAGGAAGCCGGCGGTGCCGCCGCCGATGATGCCGACGCGCCGATAGGCGTCGTCCTGTGGCGCGCGGCTCGGGTTGTAGCCGAGTTCCGCGGCGAAGCCTTCGAGTTCGAGCTGCACGGCGACGTCGGCCAGCGCCGCGCGGGCGAGCGGCCCGTCGTGCTCGACGGCAGTACGACAGCTCACGCAGTCGCCGCGCGGCATGACCGGCAGCGCGTAGGCATGCTCGTCCCCCAGCACGTGCGCCGCGCTGAAAGGTCGCCGCGCAGGCTGCGGCGCGTCGAGGCTCCGCAGCAGATCGGCGACGGCGCTCGCGGCGCTGGCGAGTGTCGCGGGGGAGAGACGCGCGGCCTCGCCCACGCGACGCCGTGCAAGCGCGGCGAGCAGCGCCGAAGGCTCGGCGCCGGCTTCGCTGCCGCGGAGCCGGCATTCGAGACAGGCGCTCACACCAGGCACGGCCAGCGGCCCGAACACCACGTTCGCGCCCTCCACGCTCACCACCAGCACCGGCAGTCCCAGCGCGAAACAGTGCCGCAGGTGGTCGAGCACCTCGGCGAGGGGTGCGTTCTCGAGCGCGATGACGACCAAGGTCGAGGCGAGGTGCGCGGCGGGCGGCGCGGGCAGCAGGCTGCACGCGAGGCCCGCATCGTTCAGGGCCTCGCTGAGCGCGGCGCCCAGCGCGCCGTTGGCGATGATCGCGAATGCCATGCGGCCGCCGTCCTGGATTGTCGCGGGTGGAGTTCGATTCTGTGAGCGGCCCCAGGACCTGTCAAACCGCAGGACTCAGACGCGCTCCATCGCGCGCGCGATCAGCTCCTTCATCACCTCGTTGCTGCCGCCGTAGATGCGCCCGACGCGCTGGTCGGCGAAGATGCGGCAGATGGGATACTCGTTCATGTAACCATAGCCGCCGAAGAGCTGCAGGCAGGCGTCGACCACCTTGCCGACGGTGTCGGTGACCCACCACTTGGCCATCGCCGCGGTGGCGAGATCGAGTTCATCGGTCAACGCGCGGCGCACGCAGTCGTCGACGAAGCAGCGCGCGACGGTGGTCAAGGTCTGGCATTCGGCGAGCACGAAGCGCGTGTTCTGCATCGCCATCAAGGGCTGACCATAGACCTTGCGTTCGAGCACGTAGGCGAGCGTCTCCGTGACGGCGCGCTCGAGCGTCGCCACGCCGCCCACCGCGATGATGAGCCGTTCGCGCGGCAGCTGCTCCATCAGCTGGCGAAAACCCTGGCCTTCCTCCGTGCCCAGCAGGTCCCCCACCGGCACGCGCATGTCGTCGAAGAAGAGCTCGCAGGTGTCGACCGTGTGCTGCCCCATCTTGTCCAGCAGCCGCCCGCGACGAAAGCCGGGCAGGTCCTTGACCTCCGCCATGACGAGACTCAGGCCCTTCGCGCCGGGCGCGTCGCTGGTGCGGCACACGATGCAGATGAGATCCGCGTGGTAGCCGTTGGTGATGAAGGTCTTGGCGCCGTTGATGACGTAGCAGTCGCCGTCGCGCCGTGCGCTGGTGCGGATGGCCTGCAGATCGGAGCCCGCGCCGGGCTCGGTCATGGCGATGGCCGCGACCAGTTCACCGCTCGCCATCTTCGGCAGCCAGCGCTGCTTCTGTGCCTCGGTGCCGTAGCGCAGGATGTAGTGCGCGACGATCACGCTGTGCACGCCGTTGCTGAAGCCGCCGGCCAGGCTGTGAGCGTGGGCCTGGGTGATGGCAACCTCGTGACCGAAGTGCCCGCCGCCGCCGCCGTACTGCTCCGGAATGCTCGCGCACAGCAGGCCGGCCTCGCCGGCCTTCAGCCAGATGTCGCGATCGCCGCGCCGCTGCTCGCGCCAGCGCGCCTGGTGCGGCAGGCATTCACGCGTGAAGAAACGCGTGGCGTTGTCCGCCAGCAGTTCCAGGTCGGCGTCCAGCCAGGCGGGTTTGGGCGTGGGAATGGCCATGGAGATCCTCGGGTCGGGGTTGCGGGTCGATGGGCAGAGATCTTGGTCGGCGGATCATACCGCCGCGCCGCGCCGCGACCGTGCGCCATTGACAGCGGTCCCGACGTCGCCGCAATGTCGGGCGTCGAATCCTTCATGCTGAAAGGTGCGCCCATGGACACACCCACCTCCCCCGCCCGGCTGCGCATCGAGCGCGTGCGCGACGTGCTGCGCGCGCGCGGGGTCGACGCGCTCCTGGTGCCGAGCAGCGATCCGCACCTGAGCGAGTACCTGCCCGCCCGCTGGCAGGGGCGACAGTGGCTGTCCGG
>JBFWYG010000022.1:0-3605 GCA_050186725.1 Gammaproteobacteria bacterium
GCATGTCCAAGCTGATGAGCGAGCACATGCTGGCCGACACCTGCCGGGCGCACGGCATGCGCGCGGCGATCCTGCGCTACTTCAACGTCGCGGGCAGCGATCCGGACGGCGAGATCGGCCAGTCCACACCCGGCTCCACCCTGCTGATCAAGGTCGCCGCGGAGGCGGTCTACGGCCGCCGTGAGCAGGTCTACGTGTACGGCACCGACTACCCGACGCCGGACGGCACGGGCGTGCGCGACTACATTCATGTCGCCGACCTGGCAGCGGCCCACGCCGACGCGCTTGCCTATCTCGCGGCGGGCGGCGACAGCGTGACGCTGAACTGCGGCTACGGTCGCGGCTACAGCGTGCGCGAAGTGCTGGACACGGTGAACCGCCTGGCGCCGCGCACGCTCAAGGTGGTGGAGGCCGAGCGCCGCGCGGGCGATCCGCCCCTGCTGATCGCCGAGGCCTCGCGCATCAAGCAGGTGCTCGGCTGGACGCCCCGCCACGCCGCACTCGATCACATCGTGCAGACCTCGCTCGCCTGGGAGGCAAAGCTCGCCGCGCGCGGGGACTACTGAATGGCCAGCCGCTCGCTCACCTGGCGCGCGACCGCGCTCTGCGCCGCCCTGGCCTGGAGCCTGGCCGCGCCGGCCGCGGACGCCCTGGTCTCGACCATCGCGCGGGTCAAGCCGTCGGTGGTCGGCATCGGCACCTTCGCCGAGCTGCGGCGGCCGCAGGTGCGCTATCTCGGGACCGGGTTCGCGGTCGGCGACGGTGGGCGGATCGCGACCAATCTGCACGTGGTCGATGGTCCGCTGGACGAGGCCAGTCGCGAACGCCTGGTGGTGCTCATCGGCCGCGGCACCGACATCGACGTGCGCAGCGTCAGCGTGGTGGCGCGCGACCCGGCCCACGATCTCGCGCTGCTCGCCCTGCCCGGCGCGCCCCTGCCGACCCTCGCCATCGACGCCGGCGCCGCGCCCCCGGAGGGCACCGCCATCGCCTTCACCGGCTATCCCATCGGGCCCGTGCTGGGCCTGAACGCGGCGACCCACCAGGGCATCGTCGCCGCGCTAACGCCGCTCGCCATGCCGGCCGATAACTCCCGCGAGCTGTCGACCGACAAGCTGCTGGCGCTGCGCTCGCCCTACGAGGTGCTGCAGCTCGACGCCATTGCCTATCCAGGCAACAGCGGCAGCCCGGTCTACCGCCAGGACAGCGGCGCGGTGGTCGGCATCATCAACATGGTGTTCGTGAAGGGGCGCAAGGAGGACATACTGCGCGACCCGAGCGCCATCACCTACGCCATCCCGGCGCGCTACTTGGCCGCGCTGCTGGCGGGGCGCTGAGCCGGGCGCCGAGCGCACGGCATAGACCGGCGGCCGCGGCCGCCACCAGGAACGGAACCGTCACCATGGGCTACCTGCTGCACCAGACCCTGTTCGAAACCGCCGCCACCGCGCCCGACAGCGTGCTGCTGGTGCACGACAAGCACGGCGAAGTGAGCGCCGCCGGTTTCGCAGCCGAGGTGCGCGCGTTGGCCGCGCGGCTCATGGCGCTCGGCATTCAAACGAACGATCGCGTCGCGGTGTTCCTGCCCAAGCTGCCGCTGACCGCCTACGCGTTCTACGCGGTGACCGCGGCCGGCGGCGTGGTGGTGCCGGTCAACCCGATTCTGAAACCGGCGCAGGTCGAGCACATCCTGAACGACTGCGACGTGCGCGTGCTCATCACCAGCGCCGACCGCCTGAAGCACCTGACCGAGACTCTGCCGGCCTGCCGCAACCTGCACCACGTGCTGCTGGCCGATGCGCCGCCGGCCGAGGCCGTGGCCGGCGTACCGGTGTCGGCCTGGACACCCCTCGGCGCCGCCTCGCCGCCCGCGGTCGACCTGCCACGGCGGGTCGACAACGACATGGCGGCGATCCTCTACACCTCGGGCAGCACGGGGCGGCCCAAGGGCGTGATCATCTCCCATCGCAACATCGTCGACGGCGCGCGCAGCGTGTCGAGCTATCTCGAGATCACCGCGCGGGACCGACTGCTCGCCGTGCTGCCCTTCAGCTTCGACTACGGCTTGAACCAGCTGACCAGCGCGGTGCTGCGCGGCGCGACCTGCGTGCTGTTCGACTACCTGCTCGCCAAGGACGTGATCCGCGCGCTCGCCCGCCACCGCATCACCGGGCTCGGCGCCGTGCCGCCGCTGTGGGCGCAACTGGCCGGCCTCGAATGGCCGGTCGAAGTGCAGGAGACCCTGCGCTACATCACCAACTCGGGCGGCGCGATGCCGGACGGCGTGCTGGACAAGCTGCGTCGCAACCTGCCGAACACACGGCCCTACCTGATGTACGGCCTGACCGAGGCCTTTCGCTCGACCTTCCTGCCGCCGGACAAGATCGACGAACGGCGCGGCTCGATGGGCAAGGCCATTCCCAACGCCGAGATCATGGTGGTGCGGCCGGACGGCAGCCGTGCCGGCGTCAACGAACCGGGCGAGCTGGTGCATCGCGGCGCGCTGGTGTCGCTCGGCTACTGGAACGATCCCGAACGCACGGCGGCGCGCTTCAAACCCGCCCCGGGCCAGCCGGCCGGCATTCCACTGACCGAGATGGCGGTGTGGTCGGGCGACACGGTGCGCATGGACGAGGATGGCTACCTGTATTTCGTCGGCCGCTCCGACGGCATGATCAAGACCTCCGGCTACCGCGTGAGCCCCGAGGAGATCGAAGAGGTGATCTACGCCATGGGCGGGGTCGAGACCGTGGCCGCGGTCGGCGTGCCCCACGCCGAACTCGGCCAGGCGATCGTGCTGGTGGTGCGCCCCGCGCACGAGAGCCGGGTGAGCGAGGCCGACATCGCCGGCGCCTGCCGCCAGGCCCTGCCGAACTTCATGCAGCCGGCGCGCATCGTGCTGACCGACGAGATGCCGCAGAATCCCAACGGCAAGATCAACCGCCCGCAGCTCGCCAGCGACTACGCCGAGCTGTTCGTGGCATCGTGACACGACCGCCAGCATGAGTGCCGCGATGGACACCCCCAAGGACAGCCACGCTCGTCTCGCGAACCTCGCCGCGCGCGACGGCCAGCTCCTGATCGGCGGCCAGCCGGCCGAGCGCCTGGCGGCGCGCGCCGGCCGCACGCCGCTCTACGTCTACGACCGCGCCGCGATGAGCGAGCGCGTGGCCAGCCTCCGCGCCTGCCTGCCGGCCGAGGTCGAGCTGCACTACGCGATCAAGGCCAACCCGATGCCTGCCGTGGTCGCGCACTTCGCCCGCCTGGTGGACGGCTTCGACGTCGCCTCGCAGCGCGAGATGCTGGTGGCGCTGGACGCGGGGATGGATCCGGCCGAGATCAGCTTCGCCGGCCCGGCCAAGCAGGAAGCGGAACTGCGCGCGGCGATCGCCGCCGGCATCTGCGTCAACTGCGAATCGGAGACCGAGCTCGAACGCCTCGCGCGCCAGGCGCGGGCGCTCGACCTGCCGGCGCGGGTCGCGCTGCGCGTCAACCCGGATTTCGAGCTCAAGGGCGCCGGCATGAAGATGGCCGGCAGCCCGCGCCAGTTCGGCATCGACGCCGTGCGCATTCCCGCCGCGATGCGACAGGCCGAGTCGCTCGGC
>JBFWYG010000022.1:3705-55004 GCA_050186725.1 Gammaproteobacteria bacterium
CATGAGCGCCTGCCAGGCCGGCGCTTCGGCGCACAGCTGGCGAAACTCGGCCGCGGTGAAGTCGTCGCCGCTCATGACGAGCAGCACCGGACCATCGAAGGCCTGCCAGCCACGCCGCATGCGTTCGACGAAATCGAGCCCCGCCTCGCCATCCGCGTCCTGTCCCGCCGCGCGCGGTGCGAGCGCGCGGCGCGCGTAGCCGACGAGGCTCGCGACGCTGTCCCGCCAGTCGAGTTCGAAGCTGAGCAGCTTGCGCCAGAACGCCGGGCTGCGCAGCCGGCCGAGGTAGTAGCTCTTCAGGCGGACCTTGGCCTCGGTCACGACGTTGTGTACCCAGGGATTGAGCAGCACCAGGCCCGCGATGCGCGGATCGCGCGCGGCGTACATCAGGGCCGCGGAGGCTGCATCGCAGAGCCCCCAGATCACCACCCGCTGCACGCCGACGCGGGCCACCAGGTGATCGACCGCGGCCGCGATGTCCGTGCCGATGCCGAGGAAGTCCCGCCCCTCGCCGGCACTGTCACCGCAGCCGCGGAAATCGAAACGCAGCGTCGGCACACCGGCCGCCGCCAGCGCGCGGGCGAGCAGCACGAACTGGCGATGGGAGCCGACACGGTATTGCGGACCGCCGACCACCACCAGCACGCCGAGCGCGGCGGGCGCAGCGGGCGCGTGCAGGATGGCGAGCGCCGGTTCGCCGGCGATGTCGAACACCGTCGCGCTCTCTTGCGCCGCCGTCATGCGCCCGCCTCCGCGCCGAGCAGATCCGCCACGGCCAGCTCGACCAGAGGGAGCGGCGCCGCGATCTCCTGTGTGGCCCAGAACTGCTCGCAGGCCACAACCGCGCCCTGTGCCGCCACGCCGTCGGCAACCAGCGCCTGCAGCCACTGCGCGGTGGGCAGCGCGAGTTGCGCGCCGTCGGCGGGATTGCATTCGCGCACCGTGACCGCCGCGGCGCCGCTGAAGGCGTCCGACGTCAGCACAGCGGCACGCAGGGCATGCACCAGGTCGCGCGCGAGTGCGTAGCCGGCGACCTCGAGCACCCCGACGCGCTCGAGTTCGGCGTCCAGATCCTTCTGCGAGAGCGCCTGGCCGGCGAGCTTGGCGGCCATCACCTTCAGGCGCAGGAACTGTTCCAGGAAGCGCGCGCCCTTCAGCACTGGCTGCCACAGCAGCACCCGCGCGCCGGTAAGCCCGACCGGTGCGGCGCCAGCCAGCAGCAGGGCGCCGGTGCGCACGGCGAGGTAGGCGGCGGGCACGTCACCGCAGGCGACCGCCATCTGCGCGTCCAGCGCGGCGAAATCGGCGCACCAGTCCTCCCAGCGGGCGTCCTCCGCGTCGCCGGCGCTGTCACCGGTGCCGTACAGGTCGGGCAGCCACACCTCGGCCCCGGCCGCGGCCAGCGCGCGCGCGGTGAGCGCCAGCAGGCGGCGGGACTTATTCAGTTCCTCGGCGAAGGGCGGCGCGACGAGCACCCGGCGGCGGCGCGTGCCGGCTGCGGCATGGCACAGGCAGAACAGGCGGCGACCGGCGACATCGACGTAGCGCGGCACCATGGGGCAGGATCGGTGACGCGCGGTGGACGACGGCTCAGCCGGCGACCTTGGCGGCGACGAAGTCACTCAGCGTGGCGACGGTCTCGAACATCTCGGCTTCCACCTCGTCGTCGTCGACCGAGATGCCGAAGTGGTCCTCCAGCGCGGTCAGGACCGACACCACCGCCATCGAGTCGAACTCGGGCAGCGCGCCGAGCAGGGGCGTGTCGCTCGCGAGGCTCGCGGCCCCGCCGGGAAGACCCAGCACCTGCGCCAGGATGGCGCGGACATCATCATTGACTGCCATGCTAAACACCACGGGAAAGGGATCGGCGCGCATCGAGCACGGTGGGCCGTGGACGATGCGTGGTTGTCGTTAGCGGCCCGCGCGTGGCCGGCCTTGATCGCGGCGCTATTCTGGCAGTCGAGCGCCGGCTTGGAAACCGCGCGGCGCTTCTCAAACCGACGTGCACTCCTTATCCTCGCCGGCGTCGTCGCGCGCCGCGTCCGGCGCGTCGACGTGCGAGCGCCCACCACCCGGAAGCCCCATGAAGAATCTCGATCCGAAGCTCAATCTCCTGGAGGAGATGCGCCGCGCGCTGCTGACCGAGGGCCAGGCCGTGCTCGATCTCGCCGACACCCTGGGCGCGGAGGCCGAGCAGGCCCTGGCGCTGTTGTACAACTGTCGCGGCAAGGTGATTCTCACCGGGCTCGGCAAGTCGGGACTCATCGCGCGCAAGATTGCCGCGACGCTGTCCAGCACCGGCACGCCGGCGCTCTACCTGCACCCGGTGGATGCCCTGCACGGCGACCTCGGCGTGCTGCACGCCGACGACCTCGCCATCGCGCTGTCCAATTCGGGCGGCACCGAGGAGGTGCTTCGCCTGTTGGCGCCGATGAAGCGCGTCGGCATTCCGGTCATCGCGCTGACCGGCAACCGCGACTCGGAGCTGGCGCGACGCGCCACGGTGCATCTCTACGCGGGCGCGGCGCGCGAAGCCTGCCCGCTCAACCTCGCGCCGACCGCGAGCACCACCGCCGCGCTCGCCATGGGCGACGCGCTGGCGGTCACCCTGCTCGCCATGCGCGGCTTCCAGCCCGACGACTACAAGCTCTTCCATCCCGGTGGCAGCCTGGGCCGCAAGCTCATGACCACCGTCGCTGATCTCATGGACACCGGCGCGCGCCTGCCGGTGGTGCGCGCCTGGCAGAACGTCGGCGAAGTGGTGGCGGTGGTGCTGGAGAAGAACTTCGGCGTGACCTGCGTGGTGGACGCCGATGGCCGCCTGGCGGGCTCGTTCTCCGCCGGCGACCTGCTGCGGCTGCACATCCGCGACCGCAGCCTCGCCTTCCTTGGCCGGCCGGTGGCGGACTTCATGACGGTCAATCCACGCCACATCGGCCCCGAGGCCCTGGCTGCAGAAGCGCTGAATCTCATGGAGCAGCACAACATCCGCGCACTGTTCGTCGCCAACGACGCCGGCGAGCCGATAGGCATCATCGGCCTGTACGAAGTGCTGAAGGCGATCGATTACTGAGACGTTCATTTGCGCCGTGCGTGGCGCATTGAAATCCGCCCTACAGCGCTCCCCGGCTGCAACGAAGCCGCCCCTGTGGGGCGGATTTCAATCCGCCATTCCTCCCAGGGCCCCAACCGCCGCCGCCGTCACCCCGCGTACCGCCGCCCCACCTCCCAGCACGCCTTCAACATCGCGAGGAACTCTGGCATCGCGTCGAGGCGAATCATGTTCGGCCCATCGCTCAGGGCCTCGGCCGGCACCGGATGGGTCTCGATGAAGAAGCCGTCCACGCCGGTCGCGGCCGCCGCGCGGGCGAGGTAGGCGGCGAATTCAGGATTGCCCGCAGAGCGACCGTCGCCGCCCCCCGGGCGCTGCACGCTGTGGGTGACGTCGAAGATCACCGGCGCGTACTGGCGCATCAGCGGCAGCGCGCGCATGTCCACCACGAGATCGTGATAGCCGAAGAAGGTGCCGCGCTCGGTCAGCAGCGCGCGCGCATTGCCAGCGTCCACCACCTTCTGCACCGCGTGGCGCATGTCTTCGGCCGCCATGAACTGGCCGCGCTTGATGTTGACCGTGCGACCGGTCTCGGCGGCAGCCACCAGGAGGTCGGTCTGGCGACACAGATAGGCCGGGATCTGCAGCACGTCGACCACCGTCGCGACCTGCGCCGCCTGGTGCGATTCGTGGATGTCGCTCACCACCGGCACCTCGAACTCGGCGCGGATGCGCGCCAGCACGTCGAGCGCGGCGTCCTGGCCGATGGAGCGGAAACTCTTCACCGAGGTGCGGTTGGCCTTGTCGAAGGAGGCCTTGAACACGTAGTCGAAGCCGTGGCGCAGCGCCGCCTCCTTGACCGTCCCGGCGATGCGCGCGCAGATGTCGTAGGACTCCACCACGCAGGGACCTGCCAGCAGGGTCGGCCGCGCGCCGCCCACCACGGCGCCGGGCGCGAGTTCTACGGGTTGTGAGCGTGCTTGCATGGCGCCGTCCGCGGGATTCTCGTCGAGGCGCCGCAGTATAGCGCGGGGAGCCGCGGGCTCAGGCGTGCTCGCGCAGCCACAACTCCAGCATCATCATGATCCACACGAGTTCGCCGTAGTAGCCGGCGGCGTCGGACTCGCGGTTCAGCCGCTCCGCCTGTTCGACGAAGGCCGGCAGGAAGATGCCGCGCGTGGCCAGCCCGCCGAGCGCGTCGTGGGCCATGGCCTTCAGATCCTCGTCGGTGCGCAGCCACATGCCGAAGGGCAGTCCGAAGCCGTGCTTGCTCTTCTTGAGAATGGCCTCGGGCAGCACGCCGGCGAGCGCCTGCTTGTAGAAGCCGCGCAGTTCGCCGTCCGGCAGCAGGCGCGCGTCATCGAGGCCCTCGGCCAGGAACACCAGGTCGTCGTCCAGCATGGGATAGGCCACCTCGACGCCGGCCAGATCGCACATGCGCGTGACCTTCACCAGGTCGTTGTCGGCCAGGGTGAACTTCCAGTCGAGATGCAGCATGCGCTGCAGGGCGCTGCCGGCGGCCGGTGCCGCGTAGCGTTCGCGCCAGCCGCGCCACGGCGCGTCGCGGTCGATGTGCGCGAGCCACTCGCCCTCGAACACGCCGGCCGGGTCGAAGCGGTGCAGGAAGTTGTAGGCCTGCAGGCGATCCGGCAGCCCCATGCGCGCATGGCGGATGTAGCTCTGGCCACGGGCGGCCACCGGCAGCGCGGTGATGAAGGGCAACAGCCGGTAACCGGTTTCCAGCAGCCAGCGCAGCGGCGCCGGGACGTTGAAATAGCGTTCGAACAGGCGCTGTTCGACGTAACGCGTGTTGCCGGCGAAGAGTTCGTCGCCGCCGTCGCCGGCGAGCAGCAGTTCGATGCCGTGCTCGCGCGCGAAGCGCGCGCAGTGGTAGGTGGGCAGCACCGAGGAATTGCCGAAGGGCTCGGCATAGTGCGCGGCGATGCGCGGCAGCGAATCGCGAATGTCGGCCGGCGTGACGAAGTACTCGTGGTGCTCGGTGGCGAAATGTTCGGCGGCGATGCGCGCGAAGCCCGACTCGTCGTAGTCCGCAGCGTCGAAGCCGATGGTGAAGGTCGGCGCGCGGCCGGCCACGCGCTTCAGCATGCCGGCCACGGTCGAACTGTCCAGTCCGCCACTCAGGAAGGCGCCGCAACCGGGACGCGCGCGGCGCCGCACCGCCGTCTCCAACTGTGCGCGCAGTTCCGCGGCCAACGCGTCGCCATCACGACCATCGGGCGCGAAGTCCGGCGTCCAGTAGCCGGCCTGGCTCGCGGCGCCGCCCTGCCACGCCAGCATCGCCGCCGGCGCGAGCTTGGCGACGTCGCGGTAGATGGCGCGTGGCGCCGGAATGCAGTGGTAGAAGACGTAGTCGTAAATGGCCTGCGGATCGATCTCGCGCGGTACACCGGGCAAGGCCGCGAGCGCGTCCAGATCGACCGCGAACGCGAGCCGCGTCTCGCTCGCGTGGTAGTACAGCGGGCAGGTGGCGAAGCGATCGACGGCGAGGCGCAGTTCACCCGCCTCGGCGTCGTACAGCACGGCGACGAAGGCGCCGCGCAGCGTGGCGCAGTCGAAAGTGCGCGTGCGCTGCCAGGTGTCGGCCAGCGCGCGGGCGCTGGCGAGATCGCCGTCAAGCTCCTCGGCCGAGGGCCGATAGACCAGCACGGTGCAGGCGCCGGCGCTGGCCTGGCTCAGCGTGCCGTTCGCGTGCAGCAGGGCGGCACCCGGCAGACCCACGGTGCTCGGCGCACGGCCCTGCGCGGCGCGCCGCGCGCCGGCCATGAGGCTCAGATCCGTCGCCAGGTCGCGCGTGCCGCGCGGTTCAACGATGCCGCAAAGGAACAACATGATGCGTGGTGATTCCGCCTGTCTCGAATGTATCGGCGCCGCGCGGCGAGGCCCGGCGCCGTGAAGCGATTATGGTAACGTACGCCGGACCTTCGACCCTGATGCGCGCTCACCTGTCGCGAGCGCGCGCGTGCCGCGCACCATGATAGACATCGGCTGCAAACTCGCGCTCTTGACCGCCGCCCTGGTGGAGCGTCGCCTGTCCATCGTCTACTTCCACCGCGTGCCGGCGATGCAGGACCCGCTGCTGCCGGGCGAGCCGGACTGCGCGCGCTTTCGCGCCCGCGTACGCTGGCTGCGCGACGGCTTTCACGTGCTGCCGCTGGTCGATGCGGTGCGCCGACTGTACGCCGGCACCCTGCCGCCGCGCGCGCTCGCCATCACCTTCGACGACGGCTATCGCGACAACGTGACCAACGCGCTGCCGATCCTGACCGAGCTCGGTGTGCCGGCCACTTTCTTCGTCACCACCCGCTATCTCGACGGCGGCATGATGTGGAACGACCGCGTGATCGAGGCGCTGCGGGCCTGGCCCGGGGAAGACATCGACCTCACGCCCTACGGTCTCGAATCCTTCACGCTGCGCGGCGCGCGGGTTACCGCCCTGCCCGGGCTGCTGGAAAAACTCAAGTACCTGCCGCACGCAGCACGCGAGCACGCCGCTTCGGATCTGCTCGCCCGCAGCGGCGCGACGGTCAGCGGACTGATGGCCAACGCGGACGAGATACGCCGACTGCGCGCCGCGGGCATGGAGGTCGGTGGACATACGGTCAGCCATCCCATCCTGTGTTCGCTGCCGCTCGCCGAGGCGCGTGACGAGATAGCCACCAACAAGGCCGAGCTCGAGGCCATCCTCGGCGAACCCGTGGTGTGCTTCGCCTACCCCAACGGCCGTCCCGGCCAGGACTTCGCCGCGGAGCACTGCGGCCTGCTCGCGGAGCTCGGCTATGAATTCGCGCTCACCACCGCCGCCGGCACCGCCGACAGGCGCACGCCGCGCTTCCAGATCCCGCGCTTCTCGCCGTGGGACGACAGCGAGGCCAAATACCTCGGCCGACTGGTGATGAATTATTTTCGTCGCGCGGCCTACCTCGACGAGGCCGCCGCCTGATCAGCGCGCGGCGCGCATGCGCTGGAAGAGCTCGTACTGGCCGCGGCTGGTGGCTTCCCAGCTGAACCCCTCGGCGTAGGCGCGGGTCGCCTCGCGTGCCGGTGGCGCGGCCAGCAACTGCTCGAGCGCCGCAACGATGCCGCGCGCGGAGCGTTCCTCGATCAGCACGCCGGCGGCCGGCGCCGCTACCACTTCGGGCGTGCCCCACACGCGCGTCGCCGCCACCGGCGTACCGCAGGCCATCGCCTCCAGCAGCACGTTGGCCCAGCCCTCGCGACTCGAGGCCAGCACCAGCGCGTCGGCGGCCGAATACCAGCGCTTCAGATCGGCCTGCGCGACCAGCCCGAGAAAGCGCACGCGCGCGGCCACGCCGAGCGTCGCGGCCTGCTGCTCGAGCGCGCGCCTGTCGGGACCGTCGCCGATGATGAGCAAGGTGGTGTCCGGCAGCTCGCGCAGCGCCTCGATGATGAGGTGATGCCCCTTCAGCTCGATGAGGTTGCCGACCGAGACCAGCACCCGCCCTGCGAGCCCGAGTTCGGCGCGCAGCGGCTCCCTCGGCAGCGGCTGGAAGCGCTGCAGGTCGACACCATTGCGCAGCACCAGCACGCGCTCGTCCGCCACGCCGAGCTCGACCAGGCGCTCCTTCAGCGCCGCGGCGACCGTGACCAGCCCCTGGGCCGCCGCCGCCGCCCACAGGATCCAGCGCCGCGGCAACGCGTGCTCCGGCATCAGGGTGATGTCGCTGCCGCGCGCCGAGATGCACACCGGGATGCCGAGCTCGCGACCGATCATGGCCGCCGCCACGCCGTCGGGGTAGAAGAAATGCGCATCCAGCACGTCTATCGGTCGTTCGGCGTGCCAGCGCCGCACCGCGTCCAGGGTCGCGCGGTACATGAGCCACGGCGACACGTGCCAGCTCACCTTGGGAATCACCGGGTAGCGCGGGTGACGCACCGGCACGCCCTCGATGTCTTCCGCGTCCGGCACCGCGGCGAACACGCCGTACTGACCGAAGCGTTCGCCGCTGAAGGGAAACCACGGCACCGGCGCCACCACGCGCGGGCGCACCGGGAAGTCCGCCACCAGGTGGCGCAGGCGCTGCTGGATGAAGATGCCGTGCCGCGGCTGGCGCGCGTTCGGATACAGCGAGCTGTAGGTCAGCACCTCGAGCGGCGCGACGGCGACCATGGCGTGGCGCGGCGGCTCAGGCCGCGTGACGCCTTAAGAAGGCGTCGAACATCAGCAGGGTCCACAGCGGCGCGCTGTGATCGCGTCGGCCGCTCGCGTGCTGCTCGAGCAGCGCGCGCAGGTAGGCAGGTTCGAACCAGCCGGTCGAGGCCAGGCGATCGCCCAGCACCACTTCGCCGATGCGCGCCTTGAGGCCGCCGCGGAACCAGGTGGCGAGCGGCACCGCGAAGCCCATCTTCGGCCGGTACAGGATGTCCTGCGGCAGGAAAGGTTCGAAGCCCTTCTTCATGATGTACTTGCCCTCGCCCCCGCGCAGCTTGAGATCGCGCGGCAGGGTCGCGGCCCATTCCAGCAGCTTGTGATCCAGGAGCGGTTCGCGCACTTCGAGCGCGTGCGCCATGCTCGCGCGATCGACCTTGGTGAGGATGTCGCCGGGCAGGTAGGTCTTCATGTCGAGGTACTGCACTTGCGCGAGCGGCTCGTCGGGACCACGCGCGGCGTGGCGCCGGAACACCTCGATGGCGTGGTAGCCCGCGAGTTCGCGCTTCAGCTTCGGCGCGAACAGGCGCGCGCGCATCTCGTCGCTGAAGATCGAGATGGTGTGGAAATAGGCGCCCACCGCGTCGCGCGCGAGCGACTGGAAGGTGGTCTTGGCGCGGAACACCCGTGGCGCCCAGTCGGCCTTCGGATAGAGCGTGCCGAGCGGCCCGAACACCGCGCGCCGCACACCCAGCGGCAGCCGGCCGCGCACCGCCTCCTCTGCCATGTGCAGCTTGTAGCGCCGATAGCCGGCGAAGGTCTCGTCGCCCCCATCGCCGGACAGGGCCACGGTCACGCGTTCGCGCGCGAGCTGGCAGACGCGGTAGGTGGGAATGGCCGAGCTGTCGGCATAGGGTTCGTCGTAGTAGTCGATGAGCCGGTCGACCAGCTCGAAGTCGTCGACGCTGACCTGCTTGACGTGGTGATTGGTGGCGTAGCGCCGCGCGATCTCGGCGGCGTAGGCCGATTCGTCGAAGCGGCCTACGTCGAAGGCGATGGAACAGGTGTTGACCGGCGTCTCGCTCAGGCCCGCCATCATGGCCACCACCGCCGAGGAATCCACGCCGCCCGACAGGAAGGCGCCGAGCGGCACCTCGGACACGAGCCGGATGTTCACCGCCTCGCGAATGCGCTCGACCACCTCGTGGGCGGCATCGGCTTCGCTGATGCGCGCATCGAGGCTGAAGTGGATGTCCCAGTAGGGCTTGGGCGCGGCCGGCGGCGCGCCGCGCTTGAGACACAGCGTATGACCGGGCTCGAGCTTCAGGACCTGTCGGTAGATGGTGCGCGGATCGGCCACGTAGCCGTAGGCGAAGTACTCCTCGACCGCGAGCGGGTCGATGTCGCGCGCGATGCCCGGGCACAGCAGCAGTGACTTGAGCTCGGAGCCGAACACCAGCCGGCCGTCGTCGAGCCACGCGTAGAACAGCGGCTTCACGCCCAGCCGGTCGCGCGCCAGGAACAGTGTCTCCGCGTCGGCGTCCCACACCGCGAAGGCGAACATGCCGCGCATGCGCGTCACCGATGCTTCCCCCCACTGCCGCCAGGCCGCGAGGATCACTTCGGTATCGGAGCGGGTCCAGAAGCGATGGCCGGCGGCCTGCAACTCGGCGCGAATCTCCATGAAGTTGTAGATCTCGCCGTTGAAGGTCACCCACACGCGACGATCCTCGCTCGCCATGGGTTGTTGGCCGGAGGCGAGATCGATGATCGACAGCCGCCGATGGCCAAGACCCACGCCGGGTTCGAGGTGCAATCCGCTCTCGTCGGGGCCGCGATGGGTGACCGCGTCGGTCATGCTCCGCAGCAGCGCCTCCGGAATCTCCGCCCGCCCGCGCAGGTCGACCATGCCGGCTATTCCACACATGCCATCAGTCCCGGGCCCGCGGCCGCTCGTTCAAGGTTGTCAGGGTAGCGGCCGCGGCGCACGGCGCACGATAGAGCGCGTCGTAGCGCTCGACCATGCGCGCCAGGCTGAAACGCGCCTCCACCAGTTCACGGCCGCGCGCGCCGTGGCGCCGGCGCAGCGCGTCGTCGTCGGCATAGCGTTCCAGCGCGGCCGCGAGCGCGGCCTCGTCCTCGCTCGCGATCAGCACCCCGCTCTCGCCGTCGCTGACCAGCTCGGCGTTGCCGCCGACCCGTGTCGCGACGACCGGCAGACCACTCGACATGGCTTCGAGGATGGTGTTGGAGATGCCTTCGGCGAGCGACGGCAGGACGAACACGTCCATGCCGCGCATTTCTTCCGCGACCGCGTCGGAGTCGCCGACGAACTGGGCCCGCACGGCGAGGCCCGCCGCGTCGAGCAGGGCTTCGCAGTCCGCGCGCAGCGGGCCGCTGCCCACCAGGCGCAGCACGAGCCGCTCGCGCAGATCGGCGCGCCGCGCGCAGAGCGCGATGAAGGCACGGCACAGGAGGGTCTGGTTCTTGATCGCCTTCATGCGCCCGACGGTGCCGATGACGAGCGTCGGCCCGGGCGCGCGTTCGGCCGGCAGGAAGCGCTCGCTGTCGACGCCGTTGACGATGCGTTCGACCTTGGCCGGCGCGAGGCCGACCCGCGTCAGCAGGTAATCCTCGAGGTCACGGGACAGCGCCACGAAACGCTGCACGCAGAGCCCGAGCACGCGCCGCGCGAGCTGGTACTTGCGCACTTCGCCCGCGGGGTCCTGCACGTCCCAGCCATGTTCGCCGTGGATGCGGCGCGGCACGCCGGCCAGCAGTCCCAGCAGCTGCAGTTCGAGCGCGACGAAGTTGCGGGTGTGCAGCACGTCCGGTCGCACCCTTCGCAGGAGACGCCAGGTCCGCCACCAGACGCGCGGATCGTTGCCCGGCCGCTTGGCGAGCGCATGCACTTCGAAGTTGTCGCCGGTGAGGCGCTGGACGAAGGCCGGGTCGAAGTCGCTCAAGCACACGATGCAGTGCCGGTAGCGCTGCGCATCGAGGCGATTGACCAGGTTGACGAGGCCGTTCTCCAGCCCGCCGATGCTGAAGCGATACAGAACGTGCATCACGGTCAGCGGCCGCATCGCGTCAGCGCGCCCGCTCATGGCGCGACGTGCAGGCGTTCGATCGCCACCGCGCCCGAGGCGAGGAAGCGGTTCAGCACCGCCGCGCCGTCCGCACCGCCCTCGACCCGTGTCGCGACGGTCACCACCGCGCCGCCGACGGGCCCGCCGCGCAGGCGCGCGCCGGCCTGGGCCATCTTGACCGCGAGGCGCGCGCTGGAGCGCTGAGCATTGGTGTCATACCAGCTCCACAGCAGGTACTCCTCGCCGCTCGCGAGCTGGCGCAGGCGCACCGCGTTGGCCTGCGCCACGCCGCTGGCGGGCGCGGGGAATGCCACGCCATAGTCGAGCTGCTGCCAACGCTTGGGATCGAAGCCGCGCTGCGCCTGGTTCACCAGTTCCTTGCCCGGCCCCTCGCCACGGAAGTAATCAAGCGTCAACCACACCACGGACTGGTCCGCGGCCTGGTAGACGCCCGCCAGGGACTGGTCGGCGCCCGCGCGCTCGGCGCCGAGATCGAGCCGCTCGTCACGCGGGCCCTGCCAGTCCGCCACCGTCGGCAGCGCGATGGCCGGCGCGAGCGGCCGATTGGCGCTCGCGGCGTGCACCAGCAGCGGTGGCGCGAACGCCGCGGCGGCCAGCGCCACCAGCACGGGCGCGAGCGGCGCGGCGCGCGACGTGGCGCGAGACGCTGCAGGTGCGACCGCTGGCGCCGGCAGGTCGGGGTCGATGTCGCTGAAGCGATTGCCGAGCGCGAACAAGGCGAAGATCACGATGCCGAAGAACACCCAGCCGTAGATGAAATGGTCGATGCCGAGCGCGTACTTGTAGTCCGACAGGTGGGCGATCATCACGATGCCGTAGGCGCGCAGACCGTTGGCGATCAAAGGCACCGCGATCGCGAGCCCCATGAACGCGGCCCGCCGCCAGGGACTGCGGAAATTGAGGTACATGTACATGGTTCCGACGGCCAGCGTCGCGATCAGGTAGTTGATGCCGCTGCAGGCTTCCGCCACCACGAAACTGCCCGAGGGAATGGTCAGGTGACGTCCTTCGACATAGACCGGAATGCCGGTCAGCTGCAGTGCGCTGACCAGCACCTCGGCCGTCCAGTCCTGCAGCCGCGGCACCAGGAACTCGCCTTCCGGCACGCTGAAATACAGATACAGGAACGGCACCAGCAGCACGCGGAAGGCGGCATTGCCGATCAGCGCCCAGCCGACGCCGATGACGAGCCCGACCAGCGCGACGTGCTGCAGGAAGGCGATGGACAGCGTCGCGCCGGCCAGCCACAGCAGGCCGTTGGCCAGGGCATAGCCGACGCCCCACCACGACAGGCCCGGGGCGCACGCGGCGAGTTCGGCGCGGCGCGTCCAGCCGAGACCGAGAGCGATGGGCAGGATCAGGAAACAGTGGTTGAAAGTGCTGGAGTGCCACCAGATGCCGACCATGTCGGCCAGCGTGGCGTACTGCGCGGCGAGCGCCGCGAGCAGGGCCACGAGGAGCAGCGGCAGGCGTTCACGCCAGCGCGCATCCACCGCCGGCAGCGCCAGGATGCTAGCCAAGGCTGCGCGCCAACCACGGCCCGAGCGCGTTCGATACCGGCAGCGGCAGATGCTTCCAGCCCTCGACGAACAGCCGGTACTTGGGGTTGAGCGGGTTCTTCTCCGGCACCTCGCGGTCACGCACCAGTTCGTATTCGTAGAACAGCGGCGCGCCCTCGAAGCCGAGGTTCTCCTTCCACTGCCAGGCGCCGGTGCCCTCTTTGCTGCGACCGAAGTCGAACAGCGTGCAGCCTCGTTCCGCGGCGCGACACAGGATGGACCAGGCGAGGAAATCGTTGCCCTTCAGATCCCGCGCCGCGTAGGTGCCGCCCCAGTAATAGGGACACACGCTGTCACGGTGATAGAAATTCATCGCGCCGGACACGGCCACGCCCTCGAGACTCGCTTCGACGAACTCGGTGCTGTCGGGAAAGACCGCGTGGATCGCCTCGAACAGCGCGCGCGGAAAGACCGGCGTGCCGAGATTGCGCACGCTCTCCGCGTAGACCGGGTAGAAACGTGCGAGCGTGGTGGCGCGGAACTCGAGGCCGTTCTTGATGCCCTTGCGGATGATATTGCGCTGTTTGCTGCGAATGGCCTGCATGTTGGCCTCTTCGCCCGCGAGTATCGGCTTGCTGAAGGTGTGATAGAGATGCTTGGTCGGACGCTCGCGTCCGCTCGGCGCGCGCAGGCGATACTCGAGCGAACCCACGCCGAGCTCGCGGGCGCGCGCGAGCGCGGCCGCTTCCAGCGCGGCCAGCGCCTCTTCGTCGGCGGCGAGCGGCCCGGCCTCGCTGCAGAACGCGAGCGAACTCAGGCTGCTGCCGAACAACAGGCTCTTCACATGCACCAGGGGCAGCACCCCGCACACCGCGCCATCGCGTTCGGCGAGCAGGTAATGGCAGCGATGACGGAGCGCGCGCTCGAACACCTCGCGCCAGCCGAACTGGTGGAAGAAGGAGGCGCGGGCGTGCGCCGCGACGTAGGCGTCCCAGGCAGCGCCGTCGCCGGCGTTGCAATCACGAACTTGCACTGAGGTCACGATGCTGTATCTCGGGTTCGAGTCCGGCGATGGCGCGCGCATAGACGTCACGGAACGGCCCCCAGCGAAAATCCTCGAGCAGGCGCCGCATGCGCGCCAGCGCGCGGCCCTGGTTCAAGTAGTGGCGAAATCGTGATTTCGCTGGCACGCCGGTCGGACGCGGCTGCTCGGGATCGAATTCCCAGGGGTGAAAGTACATGTTAGCGGCACGCGCCTCGGCGCGATTGACCCTGCGCACCAGGGCGCGGGACAGCACGTAGGGCAGCAGGCGGAAATAGCCGCCGCCGCCCGCGGGCAGGTTGTGCGTGCCGAACCGCGCGGTGCTCACCGGGATCTCGACCAGCGGCGCGCCGGCGAGCGGTCGGAACGGCGTGCGCGGTGCGTCCGGGATACCGTAGAGATCGTGGCGCACGGGGTAGACGCTCGAGCTGTAGGCGAAACCCACCGCGGCCAGTTCATCGAACGCCCACAGGTTGCTGCGATCGATGGAGAAACTCGCGGCGCGGTAGCCGCGCACCTCGACGCCGCCGGCCTCTTCGAGCAGACGCTTGCTGAGGGTGATGTCGGCGCGGAACGCCGCGCGGCTCTGGGTGGTGGCGCGAATGTGCTGGTAGCCGTGACAGGCGACCTCGTGGCCCTCGGCCACCATGCGCCGAATCAGCGCCGGATGCCGTTCGGCGACCCACCCCAGGGTGAAGAAGGTCGCGTGTACGCCGCGCTCGGCGAACAGGTCGAGCAGGCGACCGGTGGCGAACTCGACCCGCGACGGCCAGCGCTCCCAGGCATCGCGCGCGATGGAGGCCTCGAACGCCGAGACCTGGAAGTACTCTTCGACGTCGATCGAGAGCGCGTTGTAGTGGATTGGCGTGTCGTGTGCCATGTCGAGCCCGAGGACCGGCGGGCGGCCCGAATGTCAGCGTGATGGACAGCGCGGCGCGGCCGCGCGGCGGTGCCCTACTGGCGCTGCATCATCCACACGGCAAAGGAGATCCCCAGGATCGCGATCACCGCCAGCAGCGAAATCAGCGCCGAAGTCCACAGCGGAAAGCCGCGCTTGGCGTTGGCGGCGGAGCCGAGGGCGACCGGGCCATCGTCCACCATCACCGGCGACAGCTGGTTCAGCGCATGCACCGGGATATCGACAGGTCGAGGCGGCATCTTCAGCGCCGCAGCCGGCACGTCTTCCCTGAGCTCGATGGTCTCGATGATCTCGTGGTCGGCGTCGAAATCGAGCGCCGCGCGCGCGGCCGGCGCGTGGGCCTCGGTCGGCGAGGTGGTGACGTCGTCGTCGTCCTCGTCGTCGCCCTGCTCGCCCGCGATCTCATTGCACACCTGGTTGACCATCGCGAGCGTCACCGCATGCGAGTTGTCCAGGTAGCAGTTGAGCAGCACGCGGTCGAACAGCGTGTTGATGCGGCGTGGGACGCCTCCGGTGGCCTGGAAGATGCGTTCGTAGACCACGTCTTCCACCGCCGGGTCGCCGTTCCAGCCGACCTTGCGGATGCGATGTTCGATGTAGGCCTTCACCTCGGACGCGGTCAGGGGTTTGAGGTGGTAGGCGGCGATGATGCGCTGGCGCAGCTGCTCGAGGCCCGGTGCGCGCAGGATGCCGCGGAACTCGCGCTGCCCCAGCAGGAAGCTCTGCACCAGCGGCACGCCGTCGCGATCGAAATTGGACAGCATGCGCATCTCTTCCAGCGCGGAACGCGGCAGGTTCTGCGCCTCGTCGATGATCAGCAGCACGCGCTTGCCTTCCTGCCGGCAGGCGACGAAGAACTCCTCGAGCTTGACCAGCAAGGTCGCCTTGGAGGCACGCTCGAAGACGATGCCGAACTCGGCGGCGATGAGCCGCAGCAGGTCGATGTCCTTGACGTTCGAGGACACGATCTTGGCGGCCACGACCTTCTGCTCTTCGAGCTCGCGGAACAGGCTGTTGACCAGCATGGTCTTGCCGGTGCCGACGTCGCCGGTGACGACGATGAAGCCCTGCTCCTGCTGCAGCCCGTAGCGCATGTAGGCGAGCGCGCGCTTGTGCGTCTTGCTCTGGTAGAAGAAGCGCGGGTCCGGATTGAGCTGAAAGGGCCTGCCGGTCAGGTTGAAGAACGACTCGTACATGTCGGCACCTTACAGGTTGAACACCAGTCCGGCCGAGATGGCGTTCTCGGTGTAGAAGCGCACGCCGGGCGACTGGAAGCCGCCACCGGTGGACACGCCGCCGCCGCCGCCGAAGCTGCCGGAGGCGCCCTTGTTCACGCTGTGCTCGTACTGCAGGCGCAGCGTGGTATGCGGTCCGAGGGTGTAGCGCAGGCTGGGGTAGAAAGCCCAGTAGCGGCCGAGCGGATCGGACGCGGCGCGCTGCGTGAGGTGCCAGGCGCCGCCCGCGGTGAAGGTCAGGCGCGGGCTCAGGTTATGGCTGAAGTCCAGGCCCAGGCCGTCGACGGTCTCGTCGATGCGCTGCGACTGGAAATCACGGTCCGAGCGGTACATGCGGAAGCCCACCGTGCCACGCCGCAGGGCGTAGGTCAGGCCGATGTTCAGCCGCCGCTCGACGAAGGTGTCGTCGATGAAGCCCGGCGACTCCAGCGGCACGAATATCTGGCCGTCGGTGATCGGATCGATGATCGGGTTGCCGGCGTCATCGAAGGCCGGCACCAGCAGCTGCTCGCGCTGGAAGTCGCTGCCGGTGCGCACGTCCTCGACGTAGCGGGCGTCGATCTTCAGGCGTCGATGCTGGTGACGGAACGCCATGTTGAAGGTCTTGCCGAAGTAGCGGTCGCCCCAGTTGGCGTCGAAGGAGGTGCGCACCGAGGGCGTCCAGGTGCCGCCCAGGCTCCACACCACGCCGCTCTGGCGCCCACTCCCCGAAAAGGACGAGTTCTTCTCGACGCCGCCGGTCGTATTGACCTTGAACTTGCGGTTCACCACGTAGCTCGCGCGCAGGCCGGCATTGGCGATGCGGTTGGTGCGGCCGTTGTCGAAGCGCACCTCGCGCGACGCGGCGTACACCGAAGTGGGAAAGCGCTCGAAGTCGTTGCCGGAACTCAAGTCGATGCTGTAGCGGTCCTCGTCGCTGCTGCCGCCGCTGGCGAAACCGTTGAAGGCCTGCGGGCCGCTCTTCTGATCGATCATGGCGCGCTCGTACTCGAGGCGCGCGGTACCGAGCGAACCGAAACGATGCTCCACGCGCGGTGCGAATGCGTAGGTCAGCACGTCGCGGCGGTTGTCATTGGGGCCGCGGTTGCCGCGCGTGACCAGGCCACGGTTGTCGATCTGCTCCTGGCGCATGCTGCTGGTGGTGCGCAGCGACATCCACTCCGGCAGCAGGCTGGCGTCGATGTTGGCCTGCATCTGGTGATTGGTGCTGCCGAGCTCGGACTTGTCGAGATACTCGAGCCGCTGCAGGTTGTAATCGACGGCGGTCTTGTGGCGCGGTCCGATACCGCGCACCGACAGCCCCGGGGTGATGGTGAAGACGAAGTCGCCCTCCTCGCCCCGCGGTTGCAGCAGCACGTTGTCGGTGTAGGTGGTGTCGATCAGCAGGCGCGGGTCGAAGGTCCAGTCGCCCGCCGACGCGCCGACCGGCAGCAGCAGCGCGAGCGCCGCGGCGAGCCTGCGCGGGCGAAGCCGCGGCATGGGCACACGAGCAGACGGGAGACGGACTGGCGCGCTCAATGTTTTGCCCGGTAGTACGAACCGTAGTAGTCGTAGGCCGCCACCGACTGCTGCCTGCTCTTGTTCAGCACAATGCCGGTGATGCGTCCGGCGTCGAGGATCTGGATGGCCTCGCGCAGGGTCTCGTGCTTGGTGCTGCCGGCTTCGGCGACCAGGATGATCTGCCCGGCGAGCGGCGCGAGCGCGGTGGCGGTGGTGGTCGCGAGCACCGGCGGCGAATCGAGGATCACCACGCGGTCGGAGTAGCGACCGGAGATCTCGTTGCTGAGTTCCTTCATGCGCAGGCTGGCCAGCAGTTCGGTGCTGCCCTCGCGGTAGTTGCCGCTGGGCAGCACCACCAGGTTGGGGATGTTGGTGCGCACCAGCAGATCCTCGAGCTGCCAGCCCGGCTCGGCCAGCATGTCGAACAGGCCTGGGCGGCCGAGCAGGCCGAACACGCGCGTGAGGTCACGCTTCATGATGTCGGTATCGACCGCCAGCACCGTGTGGTCCATTTCCATGGCGATGGAGATGGCGAGATTGGTCGAGACGAAGGTCTTGCCCTCGCTCGGCACGGAACTGGTGATGAGGATCAGGTTGGGTGGCCGACCATTGTTGCCGATGCCGCTCGCCAGGTTGCCAAGCAGCCGGCGCTTGATGTGCTGGAACTCCTCCGACTGCCGGGTCATGGTCTGGTCGGGGGTCAGGAAGGCCGCCGCGGCGAGACGCTCGAGGTCGAGGTTGATGAAATTCTTGGTGCGCACGTCGCCTGGCCGCGCCTTGGACGTCGGCGCGGTGCGCTGCCGATCACGGCTGGGCGCGCGGGCTTCCGCGGGCGCAGGCTCCGGCGGTGGCGCCTGCGTCTCCACCTGCGGCGGCGCCGGCGGGGTCTCGGGCGCCTGCGCCGCGGACTCGTCGGGCTCGACGCCGGCGAGCTTGTTCATCGCGCGTTCTATGGAGCTCATGCGGTTTTCTCGACCAGCTTGCTGATGCGCGAGTTCAAATCGAAGTTCATCATTTCCAGCCCCACCAAGCCGCCGTACAGGCTGAGCAGCCCGAACAGCACCAGCGCGAACACGATCATCTCCATGCGCCTCTCGGTACGCTGGCGCTCATTGAACACCAGTGACACCGTGCCGAGGATGGGCAGCTGGGCGATCTCCTTGACGTCTTCCGCCGAGTAGAAGCGCGGATTGATCTGCGACATCAGGAAGGCGAAGCCGCCACCGAGGCCGAGCGACAGCACCAGCACCATGGACATCAGCTGGATGCGCTTCGGGCCCACCGGCGACAGCGGAATGCGCGGCGGCTCGATGATCTTGAGCTTGATGTCGTCGCCGCGCTGGTCGACTTCCTCGGACAGGCGCGCCGCCTCGCGGCGCTTGAGCAGTTCATCGTACTGCGCCTTGTTCAGACCGTAATCGCGGTCCAGACGCTTGAGCTCGGCTTCGATTTCCGGAATCGTGTCGACCTGCTTCTCCAGCATCTTCACTTCGTTCGCGTAGGAATCGACGCGCGCACGCAGACCGGAGACCTCGGCGTCGGCCTCGGCCAGCGCCAGCTTCACGTCCTGGTACACGAGGCTGCTCTCGCCGCCAGCGGACAGGTCCGCGCCCCCGTCGGCGGCCTGCGCCTCGGCCGCCGCCGCCAGCTCCTCGTCACGCCGCTTCTTCAGCTCCTCGAGCTGCTGCAGGGTCGCGACCACCTCGGGGTGCTTGTCGGTGTACTGCATGCGCAGCTGATCGATGGCGGCTTCGTACTTGGCGATGCGCCCGTCGTATTGCGAACCAACGGGCGTCATCAGGCCCTTGCTGTCCCCCATCATGCCGAGCACGGGTTCCTCGCCTTCGAGCTGCATGCGGAGCGTGTTGCTGCGATTCTCCGCTTCCTGCAGGTCGAGCTGCGCGGTGCGCAGCCTGGCGCGCGCGGTCTCGAGGTCCTGGAAATAGGATGCGCCCTCGCTCGGCATGAGGCCGACGTTGCGCTGCTTGAACTCCTTCAGGCGCTGCTCGGCCTCCAGCAGTCGCTTCTCGTACTCGGAGATCTGCTGCTCGAGAAATTTTTGCGTGGAAGCCGTGTCCTTGCGGTTCGAGCCCAGGGCGGTCTCGAGAAACGAGTTGAGCAGTTCGTCGACGATGCGCTTGGCGAGCTGGACGTCCGAGTCCTCGTAGGAGATCTCGTAGATGTTGTCCTGCACCGTGCCGCTCAGCTTGATCTTCTTGGCCATGCCGGCAACGATGGCGTCGAACTCGCGGTCGGTCTTGGCGGACAGATCGAGGTCGACCTTGCGCGCGACGTCCTCGAGATTGGGCCGGGTGACCAGGGTGCGCTTCATCAGGCTGGCCGAGCTGGCCAGCGTGTCGTTGTCCACCGCCAGGCCGCGCATCAGCGGCCGCAGCATCGACCGGGTGTCGACGAAGATCTTGGCCGACACCTCGTAGCTGTTGGGGATGAACAGCACGTACACCCAGCCAATCAGGCAGATCACCGAGGCCAGCGCGAGCGCCGGCCACCGGTAGGGCCAGACCATGCGCGCATAGCGGCGCGCGAGTTGTATCTGTTCTTTCACTTGCGCCTGCCGACCACGGGTTGCGAACTCAGAACCAGGCCTCCGGAATGATCAGCACGTCACCGGGCTGCATCGCCACGTTGGCGTCGATGTCACCATCCTTGATCAGATCCTCGAGACGCACGCGGTAGCGCTCGCCACCGGCGGACGCGTTGCGCACCAGGGTCGCGCGGTTGCCCGCGGCGAAGTCGGTGAGCCCGCCCACCTCGATCATCACGTCGAGCGCCGTCATGTTCTTGCGATAGGGCAGCGCCTGCGGCTTGGCCGCCTCGCCCACCACGCGCACCTGCTCGGCGTACTCACCGATGAAGCCACCGACCGTCACCGTGACCAGCGGATCGCGGATGTACTCGCCGAGCTTCTTCTCGATCTCGCGCGCGAGCGCGGTGGGCGTCTTGCCCGACGCCTCGAGATCTTCGACCAGCGAAGTCGAGAACTTGCCGTCGGGCCGCACCGTCACGGTGGTGTTCAGTTCGGGATTGCGCCACACGAACACGCTCAGGCTGTCGCCTGGACCGATGATGTAGTTGTAATCCTTGGCGCCAGCGGCTTCCGTCGGCGCCGCTTCCGGTCCGCCGAAGGGCAGATGTTCGGTGATCGCGCAACCGCCGAGCGTGGACACTGCGGCGACCAGACCCGCGCGGGCCAGCCAGTGACGTACGACATGCTTAGAGCGATTCATTGCGTGCTCCTGCCCCTCTCTTCGAATGGCAAACTGGGCGTTTCGGACCCACTGCTATTAATACATATGGGTCAATGATTTATAAGATTATATTAACAACTTTCCTGGAATTGAAAGACACTCTGGCGGCGTGGCCTGGCGAGCGATGGCGCATGTGCAGCAGAGTATCGGCCGCCACCGGGATTTCTGTGGCGCGCGGCAGGCTGCGGCATTGGTTTACCAAAATTTGCAGGAAGAGCGCCTGGCGGGGCTTGCGCTGCGCTCGCCGATTCGCTCGTACCGCTCGCGCCGCGGGTCGTCCAGGCCACTGAAGGCAGGAATTTTTTAATTTGAAATTCAGCTAGTTGACCTTTATTCTTCATGCATTGTGGCGATCGAGAGCCACGGCAATGGATTGGGCGCCGGGCAGGCCGGCCGATTGGGAGGAACGATAGAAATGGCGCATAGCCCCCTGCTTTCCAGGCGCCCCGGCGGCCGCCTGGCCGTCGCGCTGCTGGGCGCCGCCTGCGCGCTGGGCGGCGCGTCCCGCGCCGCGGCCGAGGATTTCGATCCCCTCGCGGGCCCGCTCCTGGCGCAGGAATCCATGGACGACCTGTTCGACTCGGGCGGCGCTTCCAGCGAAACGCCCGCCGCGGATGACGGCGCCGCGACCGCGCCCGCCGAAGAAACCCCATCCGTCGAAGAAATCCCCACCGCCGAGGCCCCCGCCGCAGCGAGCCCCGCGCCGGCGGAAGATGCCGCCGAGCCGGCCTCGACCGACGACCTGTTTGCGCCGATGCCCGCGTCCGAGGCGCCCGAGGCCGCTGTCGCCGCCGCGCCGGCGACGCCGCGCGCACCCGCGGTGAAGATCTCCGGGTTCGTGCAGAACGAGATGGCTTACACGGTGGCCCAGCCCGATCACCTGTCGAAATTCCGCACCCGCACCAAGCTGCGCGCCAACGGTCGCCTCAGCGACAGGGTGAAGTGGCAGTTGGGCGGCGACTTCAGCTACGACCCGAATTTCGACTTCAACCAGTTCTACAACCGCCGCGTGCGCAATGACCAGGACATCTTCGCCTTCGTCGACGAGACCTTCCTCGACATCGACGCCGGCGCCTGGGACATTCGCCTCGGCCGGCAGCACATCATCTGGGGCGAGATGGTGGGCCTGTTCTTCGCCGACGTGGTCTCCGCGCTCGATCTCCGCGAATTCGTGCTGCCCGACTTCGAGATGATCCGCATTCCGCAGTGGGCCGCGCGCGCCGAGTACTTCAACGGTGACTTCCACGCCGACCTGATCTTCGTGCCCTACGTCACCAAGAACGAGCTGGGCAAGTTCGGCGGCGACTTCTTCCTGTTCCCGGTCGAACTGCCGCCCGGCGTCGACGCCCGCTTTCGCGAGGACAAGATACCGAGCGAAGTCGGCCAGGACTCGGGCTATGGCACGCGGCTGAGCTACCTGCTGAACGGCTGGGACATGGCGCTCTTTTATTACACCGCGCCCGATCGCCAGGCCGCCTACCAGCGCCGCCTCGACGCGCTGGCGCCGGTGCCGGCCCTCACCTTCTTCCCGCGCCACGACCGCATCCACCAGGTCGGCGCGACCGTGGCCAAGGATCTCGGCTCTGTGGTGTTGAAGGCCGAGGCGGTGGAGACCACCGACCGCGCGATCACCATGCTGCCGCTGGCCGACCTGGACGGCCTCGAAAAGAGCGACGAGTTGCGTTACGTGTTTGGCGCGGACTGGTCGGGCGACGGCCACAACGTCAACCTGCAGTTCTTCCAGACCTGGCTGCAGGATCATCGGCCCGGCATGTTGTTCGAGGAAATCGAGAGCGGCTTCAGCGTGCTGCTGACCACGACGCGGTTCGGCGACGACATCACGCCCGAGATCCTGTGGATCCGCAGCCTCGACCGCGACGAATGGCTGCTGGAGGTGAAGACCACCTGGAACATCTCCGGGCACTGGCGCGGCGTACTCGGCGCCGATGTGTTCGGTGGCCCGCCGACCGGCGTGCTGGGCGAGTTCGAGCAGCGCGACCGCGTGTACTACGAGCTGCGCTATACCTTCTAGCCGCGCGGCGCTCAGTAGCGCAGCTGCACGCCGCCCGGCGCGAGGATCTCCAGCACCTCGAACCAGCGCGCGTCCGCCAGGTCGAGAACCTCGGCGGCGACATGCTCGGCGAGGCCGGCGAGCTTCCAGGTGATGGCCGGCGGCGACGCCGCCACGCCCTCGGCGCCCGCGACCTCGCAGCTCGAAAGCGTGCGCGCGATGTTCAGTATCGCCGCGTCACCGATGTAATCGCCCGCCGCGGCGGGACGCTCGAGGTAGCGCACCGGCTCCACCAGCGCCTCTGGCAAGCGCCAGGCGCGCAGCAGCTCCGCGCCGACGTCGGCCCGCGTGAAGCCAAACACCTCGAGCTCGATGCCCGCGCGTGTCGCGACCGCCTGCGTCGCGCGCCGCTGCACTTCCAGCCAGTGCTCCGGTTCGCGGCTCGCGATGGCCAGCGCGCCGACGTCATGCAGAAGGCCGGCGAGAAAGCACTGCTCGGGGTGGGCGTGGCGCGAGATCGTGCCGAGTTCACGGCCGACCAGCGCGCAGTGCACGCTGGTGCGCCAGAACTCGTCCATGTCGATCAGCGGTGAGGTGAGCTTGTCCAGCGCGCCGATCGCGCCGCTGGCGAGCGCAAGATCGCGCAGGCCGTCGGTACCGAGCACCCGCACCGCGCCGCTCAAGGTCGAGACCCGCTCGGGCAAGGCATAGGCGGCGCTGTTGACCAGCCTGAGCGCGCGCGCGGTGAGCGCCGGATCGCAGCTCACCACCTCGGCGATGTCGCCAGCCGAGGCCGCGGGATCGTTGGCCACCTGCACCACCCGCAAGCAGGCGGTGGGCAGCGCGGCGATGTCGCGCACCGTAGCTGCCAAGCGCGTCGCGCCGACGGGCGCGGATGCAGGCATCGGGGAGGTCTTGGCTTTGAGCTGGGTGGACATGGCGCTTCCTCGCGAACACGGGTGACGGACGCGTGGCCGTCAGCTGCGATAGCGGCGCGTGGCCGTCGGACTGAAGCGCGCGCTTGCTTGCCCGCCCTCGCGGCGCTGACATACGATGCCGCGTCCAACTGGGCATCTGAACGGATCGACGCCATGTCCCGTCGCGGTACAGGCTTGGAAAGTGTCGAGGCTTTCGAGGCCCTGCCAACGGCGGCGCTGGGCGAGATCGCGCGCAGCCTGCGTCGCAGGCTCGTGACCCGCGGCGAAATCCTGGTGCGCCAGGGCGAGCGCGCGGAAGCGCTGTTCATCGTCGTGTCCGGACGCTTCCATGTCGAACTCGATGGTCAGCCCGGCGCGATCGCGGAGATCGGCGCCGGCAGCCCGATAGGCGAAATCGCCTTCTTCACCGGCGAACCGCGCACGGCCAGCGTGCGGGCCTCGCGCGACGCGGTGGTGCTGGAACTCGGCCGCGAGGAGTTCCAGACGCTGTCGGCGCGCCTGCCCATGCTGTGGAACAGCATTGCCGCCTCGCTCGCGCGCCGTCTCGCCCACGCCAGCGCCAGCCTCAAGCCACGCGAGCGCACCCCGCCGGCGTGCATCGCGCTGGTGCCCTGCGGCGAAGAAGCGCCGCCCCGCCAGTTCATGCTCCGGCTGCGCGAAGCCCTGCAGGACATCGCGCCGCATACCGCCGTGCTCGATCGCGAGGCCATTCCCGCCGAGATCATGGCGAGCATCACGCGTGGCACCGAGCAGGCCACCACCTGGTTCAATGAACTCGAGGCGCAGCACGGGCTGATCGTCTACATCTGCGGTCGGACGCTCGACCCGTGGAGCGAGAAAGTGCTGCGCCAAGCCGACGAGGTGCTGCTGATCGGCACGCAGACGCGACGTGGACCAGGCTGGCAGGCGCCGTTGAACGCGGTCGAGCGGCTCGCGCGCGGCGTGCACGACAGCGATGCGCACCGGCTGGTGCTCGTCCATCCGGTGCGCGGCACGCTCAGCGGCACGGCGCGCTGGTTCGAGACCCGGCCGGTACGCATGCATCACCACGTCGCGCTGCGCGCCGACGCCGACTATCGCCGCCTGGCGCGCTTTCTCGCCGGCCAGGCGGTGGGCCTGGTGGCCTGCGGCGGCGGCGCGCTGTGCGCCACTCACGTCGGCGTCTATCGCGCGCTGACCGAGGCTGGGCTGCCGATGGACATGATGGGCGGCACCAGCGGCGGCGGCGCGATGACCGCGGCGTTCGCGCTCGGCGCCAGCGCCGAGCAGGTCGACGCCGCGCTGGAGGACATCTTCGTGCGCTCGCGTGCGCTGAAGCGCATGACCTGGCCGCGCTACAGCCTGCTCGATCACGGCCAGTTCGATCGCTCGCTCGCCGCGCACTACACCGAGGTCGACATCGCCGACCTGTGGCTGCCGTTCTTCACCCTGTCCAGCAACCTGTCGACCAACCAGGCGCACGTGCACAGGCACGGACAGCTGTGGCGCGCGGTGCGCGCCACCGGCTCGATTCCCGGCCTGCTGCCGCCGTGCTACACCGAGGACGGCGAAATGCTGGTCGACGGCGGGCTGATCGACAACGTGCCGGTCGCCACCATGCGCGAGTTGAAGTGGGGCCCGAACATCGTGATCAATCTCGGCGTCACGCGCCGTCGCACCTACGACGTCGACTACGCCACCCTGCCCACCCGCGAGACCTGGCTCGGCCATCTGCTGCGCTGGTTGCGCGGCTATCCGCTACCCATCGCGCCCGGTCCGGCCCAGGTGCTGATCCAGAGCCTGGCCGCCCATCGGCCCAAGCTCGAGCTGTACATGACCGCACGCGACCTGCTGCTGACCCCGCCCATCGCACCGCACTACAGCATGATGGACTGGCAGCATCACAGTGAACTGATGCGTCTCGGTCACGCCCACGCCAGCGAGGCGCTGGCGCAGGCGCGCGACGCCGGGCATCCGCTGTTCACCGTGCGCTGAGCATCGGCGTGCTGGACGTCCAGACCTACCAGCGCTGGCCCAATCTCTGCGCGCTGTTCCTGGACACCGCCGCGCGGCGCGGTGACGCGCCCTGCCTGTGGCGGCGCGATGGCCGCGCGTGGCGCGCGCTGTCCTGGCGCGAAGTCCTCGAGCAGGTGACGCGGCTCGCGCAAGGCCTCGAGGCGCTCGGCGTCCTGCGCGGCGAGCGTGTGGCGATCGTCGCCGAGAACCGCCCGGAATGGCTGGTAGCCGAACTCGCGATCCTCGCGCTCGGCGCGGTGGCGGTGCCGGCCTACGTGACCAACACCGAGGACGATCATCGCCACGTGCTGGACAACGCCGGCGTGGGTTACGCCATCGTCTCGCGCGCCGCCCTGGCGGCGGTGCTGGCGCCCGCGGCGGTGGCCTCGGCGCGCTGCCGCACCCTGATCGCGCTGGACCTCTTCGAGTCGCCCGCGCCGAACTTGCGCGTGGTGTCCTGGGACGCTGTGCTGCAGAGCGGCGCGCACGCGCCGCGCGCGCTCGATGCGCGGATCGAGCGGATCGCGCGCGACGACCTCGCGGTGATCTTCCACACCTCGGGCACCGGTGGCCGGCCGCGCGGCGTGATGCTCACCCACGGCAGCATCCTCGCCAACTGCCTGGGCGCCTGGGAACGGCTGCATCCGCGGCTCGACTACGGGCGCGAGGTGTTCCTGTCCTTCCTGCCCCTGTCCCACGCCTACGAACACGCCACCGGCCAGTTCACCGCGCTGTCGATCGGCGCGCAGATCCACTACTGCGAATCCATCGATCGCCTGCTCGGCGACCTGGCCAGCGTGCGCCCCACGATCCTGACCGTCGTGCCGCGCCTGTTCGAGACCCTGCACGCGCGCACCACCTGGACGGTGAAGCGCCAGGGACGCCTGCGCGCCTGGCTGTTCGACACCGCGGTCGGCATCGGTGCGCGACAAGTCGCCGGGCAGCGCCTCACGCCCTGGGCCTGGTTGTTCGACCGCACCGCCGGGCGCCGGGTGCGCGCGGGCTTCGCCGCGCTGCTCGGCGGCCGACTGAAGTTCTTCGTCTCGGGCGGCGCGCCGCTCAACCTCGAGGTGGCCCGCTTCTTCGCCGCCCTCGGCGTCCAGGTGCTGCAAGGCTACGGCCAGACCGAGGCCGGCCCGGTGATCGCCTGCAATCCGCCCGAGCATGCGCGCCTGGACAGCGTCGGGCCGCCGCTCGCCGGGGTGGAACTGCGCCTGGCCGACGACGGCGAGATCTGCGTGCGCGGCGAACTGGTGATGCGCGGTTACTGCAACGACGAGGACACCACCCGCCAGGCGCTGGCGGACGGCTGGCTGCACACCGGCGACATCGGCGAGCTCGACGCGGACGGGCATCTGCGCATCACCGACCGCAAGAAGGACATCATCGTCAACTCCGGCGGCGACAACATCGCACCGCAGCGGGTCGAGGGCTTTCTGACCCTGCAGCCCGAGATCGGCCAGGCCATGGTGTACGGCGATCGCCGCCCGCACCTCGTGGCCCTGCTCGTCCCCCGGGAGGAATTCCTGCGCGACTGGAACGCGCGCCACGGCGGACACCTGACGGTCGGCAACGCCGACGGTGACCCGGCCTTCGTGGCGCACCTGGAGGCGGTCGTTAAGCGTCTCAATGCGACGCTCGCGCCGGCCGAGCGGGTGCGGCGTTTCGCCCTGGCGGAACAGCCGTTCACTGTGCAGAACGGGCTGCTCACGCCGTCGATGAAGATCCGGCGGCACCTGATCACCGCGGCCTACGTCGAGCGGCTCGCGGCGCTCTACATCTGAGCCCTCGCGACGCCCGGCGGCCCGCTTGCGATTCCCGAGCTTCTGGTACACTCCGCCGACACTTCCGGCCTCATTCGGGGAGCGCGTGCCTGGCGCGCGAGGCGCGGACCTTCTGCCAACGCAGCGACAGCGATGCCGATAAAGATCAAGATCGCCGAGTCCAGTCGCGAAATCGATGACGCCCTGTGGCTGCGTCACGAAGTATTCGTCATGGAGGACGGCAAGTTCGGCGGTCAGCCGCTGCATGGCCATCGCCTGGTCGATCGCTTCGATGCCTTGCGCGACGTGTACCACGTGGTGGCCTACGACGGCAGCGAGCCGATAGCCGCCATGCGCCTGGTGAAGGACACCGGCGCGGGCATGCCGGTGGACGACCTGTTCGACTTCGGCGAATACCGCCAGCAGGCCGAGACCAGTTTCGACGTCGGCGAGGCCGAGCTGGACGACGCCCTCGCCGAGCCGCCCCAGGTGCGCTACGGCAGCGCCGGCATGCTCGCCATCCGTATGAACTGGCGCCGGCGGCGCGACGTCATCCGCTCCATGTTCCGCATGGCCGCGACCATCACCCGCTTCAACGACGTGACCCACGTGCTGGTGGTGGTCAACCACGAGACCGCCGGCATGTACCGGCGCCTGGGCTTCACCCAGCTCTCGGAGAAGTACTGGAACGACGAGATCGGCAACCACATCATTCCGCTCGCCGGCACCAGCCAGCGCTTCCTGGAATGGGCCCACGGCCACACGCCCGACACGCCGCTCACGCCCTTTCAGGACAGCTTCACGCGCTGGGTCTACCGCGCCGGCGAAGAGGTGTTCCAGGAAGGCGAGCGTGGCGACCACGCCTACATCGTCGCCTCCGGCGAAATCCGCATCTCGCGGCGCCGCGGCAATGGCGACACCCTGACCCTCGCCCACCTCGGGCGCGGCAGCCTGTTCGGCGAGCTCGCGCTGATCGACGAGCTGTCGCGCTCGGCGACCGCCACGGCGACCTGTGACTGCGAACTCATCACGCTCGATCGGGCCGCCTTCCTGGCCCAGCTGAAATCCCGGCCGGCGCTCGCCCTGCAGCTCTTCAAGGTGTTCGCGCGGCGCATCCGCTCGATGGACGAACTGGCCATGGTGCTGGCGTTTTCCGAGCCGTTGCAGCGGCTCGAGTTCGCGCTGCAGCTCGCGCGCCAGCAGGCCGAGGTGGACAGCAACCACCAGAGCGAGCTGGTGTTCCGCGGCGGTCCGGCCGAGCTTGCGCTGATCGCGGCGATCGACGAGCCGGCGGCGGTGGACTTCCTGAAGGCGCGCGCCGCCGAAGGCGCGGTCGAGTTCTCCTCACGCCACATCACCTTCCTGCGCTGAAGCCCCGGCGCGCGGCGCCGGGCTCAGCGCTCGTGCAGCGCCGCGTCGCGCATCTTGAGCAGCGGCTTCATGATGTATTCGAGCACCGTCTTCTCGCCGGTCATGAGCTCGACCGAGGCGACCATGCCGGGAATGATCGGCAGCCGCCCGCGCTTGCCTTCGAGTTCGGTGGTGTCGGTGCGCACGTAGACGCGGTAATAGCGCTCGTGGGGCGGATTCTCGTCCAAGATGGTGTCCGCGCTGATGTGCTCCAGATGACCATGCAGCGAGCCGTAGACGGTGTAGTCGTAGGCGGTGATCTTCACCGTGGCCTTCTGCCCAGGGCGAAGAAAGGCCACGTCGCCCGGCCTGATGCGCGCCTCGACCAGCAGCTGGTCCTCGATGGGCACCAGTTCCATGATGTCCTGGCCCGGCCCGATCACGCCGCCGACGGTGGTGATCTTGATGTTCTTCACCACGCCGCGCACCGGCGCGCGCAGCGCCGAGCGCTTCACCTCGTCGGCGCGCGCCGCCAGGATCGCCTCGACACCCGCCAGCTCCGCCTCGCGCGTCGCCTGGTTGCCGCGCGCCTCGGCGCGAAAGCTGTTGCGCCGATCCTCGATCTGCCCCTTGAGTTCGATGATGCCGCGGCGCAGTCGCAGCACTTCCACTTCCGACACCGCGCCGCGCGCCACCATGGGCTCGGTCATGGCGAGTTCCTGCTCGGCGAGTGCGAGGTTGTGTTGCAGCGACTGCTCGGCGGCGCGCAGGGCGGTCAGGCGCGAGGAATAGGCCTGGCGTTCGCGCGCGACGATTTCGGCGGGTAGATCGGCGGCGAACTGCGGCTCACCGCCGGTGGCCTCCGCCTGCAGTCGTGCGAGTTCGGCGCGCAGGCTCTGGCGCTTGGCCTCGCCTTCGCGCAGCGAGGCGCCGGAGCGCGTGTCGTCGATGCGCACCAGCACCTGGTCGCGCTCGACGATGTCGCCTTCGCGCACCGGCAGCTCGACCAGGATGCCGCCCTCGAGACTCTGGATCACCTGCTCGCGGCTGGACGGCACCACCAGGCCATCGCCGCGGGTGATCTCGTCGAGCCGCGCGTGGCTCGCCCAGTACCAGGCCACCACCAGGAACACCACCAGTAGGATGAGGCTGCTGCCCGCCGCCCAATGGCTGTCGGCGACGCGCGCCGCCTGCGCGTCGCGCAGGAACTCGAGATCTTCGCGGGTCGCGCGACTCATGGCTGCGCCCCGCCCTGCACGGCGCGGGTCAGCTGGCGAATGACGTCGTCGCGCGGGCCGTCCATCACCACCTTGCCGCCGTCGATCACGATGACCCGCGTCACCAGGCTCAGCATGGTGGGCTTGTGCGTGACCAGCACCAGGGTGCGACCGCGCGCGTACTCGTTCACCGCCTGGATGTAACGGACCTCGGCGGAGTTGTCCATTGCGCTGGTCGGCTCGTCGAGCAGCAGGATGCGCGCATTCAAGAGAAAGGCGCGCGCATTGGCCACCGCCTGGCGCTGCCCGCCCGACAGCGCGGTGCCGCGCTCGCCGACCGGCATCTGCAGGCCGGCGGGATGAGCGGCGATCATGCCGTCGATGCCGGCGATGCGCGCCGCGCGCAGGATGGCTTCGTCGTCCACCTGCGGGCTGCCGAGCGCGATGTTGTCGCGCAGCGTGCCTAGGAACAGCATCGGCTCCTGCGGCACGTAGCCGATGTGGGCGCGGAAGTCGGCCGGATCGAGCTGGGCGATGTCCACGCCGTCCAGTCGCACGGTGCCACGCGCCGGCGGATAGAGGCCGAGCATGAGCCGCAGCAGCGTGCTCTTGCCCGAGCCGACGCGCCCCAGGATCGCGACGCGTTCACCGGCCGCGACGGTGAAGCTCGCGCCGGCCAGCGAATCCGCCGCCGAGCCGGTGTACTTGAAGTGCACGTCCGCCAATGCGATCTCGCCCTGCACCGTCTCGCGCCGCGTGAACTGCTGCCCCGCCGCGCGTTCCACCGGCTGCTGCATGAGGCGGTCGAGCGTGATGTAGGCCGAACGCGCCTGCTGATAACGCATCATGAGCGCCGCGACGGTCTGCAGCGGCGCGAGTCCGCGACCGGTGAGCATCACCGCGGCGATGAGTCCGCCCACCGTGAGTTCGCCCTCGCCTATCAGGTGCACGCCCCAGATCACCACGCCGATGGTCACCAGCTGCTGGACGAGGATCGCGAAATTCACCACCAGGGTGGAGATCAGGCGCGCCTCGTTCGACGAGCGCGCGGCGAGCGCGGTGTAGTCCTCGTAGCGCCGCAGCATGCCGCCCTCGGCGCGCATGGCCTTGAGGATCTCGGCGCTCTCCAGCGATTCGACCAGCAGCCCGTGGCGCTGCGCGGCGTCGCGCTGCACGGCGCGCGTCGCATGGGCGAGCGGCCACTGCGCGATGAGCCCGACCAGCAGCACCACCGGCACGGCGATCGCCGGCACCACGTACAGGGGCCCGCCGATCAGCGCGACGATGAACACGAAGAAAGCGATGAACGGCAGGTCCATCAGCGCCGTCATGGTCGCCGAGGTGATGAAGTCGCGCACCGATTCGAACTCGCGGAGCTGCGCCGCAAACACGCCCGCGGCCGGCGGTCGCGCTGCCATGCGCAGGCCGAGCGCGTGGGCGAATATGATGCCGGCGATGACGAGATCCGCCTTCTTGCCAGCGATGTCGAGGTAGTAGGCGCGGAGCGTGCGGGCGAGGAATTCGAAGCCGGCCGCGATGGCGGTGCCGGTCGCGAGCACCATCAGGGTCGCGATGGCGTTGTTCGGGACCACGCGATCGTAGACGTTCATCACGAACAGCGAGCCCGCCACGGTCAGCAGGTTGACCAGCACGCCGGCGACGATCGCATCGAGGTAATAGGGGCTGTAGGCCAGCAGCGAACGCCAGAACCAGCCGCGCTGGCGCTCGGGCGGATCGCCGAGTTCGGCCGCGTCGGTCTTCAGCGTCGGCTGGGTGAAGATCGCGTAGCCGCTGTAGGTCGCTTCGATCTCGCTGGCCGCTGCCTGGCGCGCGCCGAAGCCGCTCTCCGGCACCACCACTTCCAGCCGGCCATCCTCCAGGCGCCTGGTCAGCACCACCGCGCCGCCGTCCTTGAGCAGCAAGGTCACGGGCAATAGCAGGCTCGAGATGCGTTCCAGGCGGCGCTTGACCACCTGGGCGGAATAGCCGTGAAAGGCCGCCGCGTGCAGGAAGTCCACCGGCTTGAAGCGATCGCCCACCAGCGGGATGCCCGCCAGCAGCGCGTTCATCGACACCGGCCGACCGTGCAGGCGGGTGATGACATGCAGACAGGCGCGCAGCGGATCGTCGGCCAGGCTCGGTTCGATGGCGAGCGCGGGCGTGCTCGAAATCTGGCTTTGGGGTACCGACATGCCTAGCGGGTCCTCACGCTCGCGGCGCACTCAGGGTGCGACTTCACCGACGTCGAACTCGCTGGCCAGCAGCCCTTTGCTGGCTTCCACGAAATAGACGTTGGTGAGGAATTCATAGGTGCCGGCCACCTGGTTGGAGCGGGCGCTGAACAGCTCGTCCTCGGCGTTCAGCAGATCGAGCAGGGTGCGGCGGCTGATCTCGAACTGCGCGCGGTATGCGTCCAGCGCGGCGCGGCTGGATTGTACATGCTGTTCGAGGAAGGCCAGGCGCGCCTCGCTGGTGGCGAGGCTTTCCATGGCGATGTCGACGTTCTCCACGATCGCGCGCAGCGTGTCGGCGAGGCGCAGTTCGGCGGCGGTGCGGCGCTCGGCGCGGGCCAGTTCCTCGGCACGGTCGGCGCCGCCGCGGAACAGGTTCCAGCGCGCCACCAGCATCAACGTGTCGCTGTTGCGGGTGCCCTGCACGCCGCCCAGGTCGGCGTCGCGCCGCAGCGTACCGAGCAGGTCCAGGCGCGGCTGGTAGGGCGCGCGGGCTGCCTTCAGCGCGGCCAGGGCCGCGGCCGCATCGGCGCTCGAGCGCAACACCGCCGGATGGACCACCGCGGCCTGCTCTTCGGCGGCGCGGGTCGCGCTGTCCAGCCCCGACTTGTCCACCTCTCCGTCACGCGCGAGACCCGGCGACGTGACGTTCGGCCGTGCCTGCTCGGCGGGCGGCTCGCCGACCGTGCGGCGATAACGCGCCTCGGCCTCGCGCAGCGCGTCGTCCCGCACCATCACCGTGCTGTGCGCGAGCGCGACGCGGGCGCTGGCCTGGGCGACGTCGGCGCGATTGCCGACGCCGCTCGTGGCCTTCGCTTCGACGTTGGCCAGCACGCGCTCCAGCGACTCGACGTTGCCGCGCGCGAGCGCCATCAGTTCGCGGGTACGCATCAGGTCGAAGTAGGCCTGCACGGCGCGAAAGGCGATGGAATTGCGCGTGTCCTCCAGGCTGTGCTCGGCGCTGTTCAGGAGCGCCACGCGACGCTCGATCTCGCCGCTCGTGGCGAGCCCGTCCCACAGCATCTGGCTCACGGTCACGCCGGCCTCGCGACGCAGGTAGTTGTCGTCCGGGTTGAAGCGGCTGAACTGCTTGATGTTGATGTGCTCGAGACCGAGCCGCGTATCGACGTCGACGCTCGGCAGGCGCGCCGCCTTGGCCTGGTCCAGGTCGTGACCCGCCGCGCGCAGCTCGGCCTCGGCGCCGCCGATCTGCGGATGGGTGGTGAGCGCTTCCTGCACCGCTTCTTCGAGCGTCGCCGCCCGCGCCGTCGCGCCGCAGGCGAGGCCGAGCGCGAACAGGCACGCCGCGCGACGCGCGACGCGCGCCCCCCCTCGCGTCGGGACCTGCGCGGCGAGCACGCGTCTCACGCCTCGATGCCGTACTTCTTCAGCAAGTGGTAGACGGTCGGACGGCTGACGCCCAGCAGTTCGGCCGCCTTGCCGATCTGGCCGCCGCTGTAGGCCAGGGCCTCGCGGATCGCGCCGGCTTCCGCGGTCTCCCGCGCATCCTTCAGGGACTGCACGCGCAGACCCTGACCGGCCTCGAGTTCGAGGTCGCCCGGCTCGATGTAGCGGCCGTCGGCCATGATCACCGCGCGCTTCACGCGGTTCTCGAGTTCGCGCACGTTGCCGGGCCAGGGGTGGGCCTGGATGGCCTGCAGCGCGGCGTCGCTGAAATCCTTCACGCGGCGGTTGTGCGCGCTGCTGAAGCGCCCGAGCAGCGCGCGGGCGATCAGCACCGCGTCGCCCGGGCGTTCGCGCAGCGGCGGAATGGTCACCGTCACTTCGCTGATGCGGTAGTAGAGATCCTCGCGAAAACGGCTGTCGGCGATCTGCGCGCGCAGATCCTGGTGGGTGGCGCAGATCACCCGGGTGTCCACCGGGATCTCCTCGCGTCCACCGATGCGCTCGATCACGCGCTCCTGCAGGAAACGCAGCAGCTTGGCCTGCAGCGCCGCCGGCAGGTCGCCGATCTCGTCGAGGAACAAGGTGCCGCCGTTGGCGAACTCGACCTTGCCGCGGGTCTGCTTGCTGGCGCCGGTGAAGGCGCCGCGTTCGTAGCCGAACAGCTCGCTCTCGAGCAGGTTCTCGGGGATCGCCGCGCAGTTGATCGCGACGAACGGCGCCTCGCGCCGCTGCGACAGCTCGTGTAGCGAACGCGCCATCACTTCCTTGCCGGTGCCGCTCTCGCCGAGCAGCAGCACGGTGGTCTGGGTCGGCGCGATCTTCTCGATGCGGCGGCACACCTCGCGCATCGTCGCGCTGCCGGCGATGACGCCGTCGAGCGGCGCGCTGCCCTGCTTGGCGAGCCGTTCGTTCTCGGCCTCCAGTTCGGCCAGCGCGTGGGCGCGGGCCACGATGAGGCGGAGCACGTCGGGGTCGATGGGTTTCTCGTAGAAGTCGTAAGCGCCCTGCGCAACCGCCCGCACCGCGACTTCGCGGTCGTCGTTGCCGGTCACCACCACCACCTTGGTGCGAGGCGCCAGTTCGAGCATCTCGCGCAGCGCCGCGAGACCCTCGGAGGCGTTGGCGGCGTCGGGCGGCAGGCCGAGGTCCAGCGTCACCACCGGCGCCTGGCACTCGCGCAGCATGGCCAGCGCGGACGGCCGGTCGCCGGCCAGGTGGATGTCGTAGTCCTCGAAGTTCCAGCGCAGCTGCTTCTGCAGTCCTGGGTCGTCTTCGACCACCAGCAGTTTTCGCTTGCTCATCTAGTGCCTGACCGTCCCGCGCAGTTCTTCGCCCGCGCCGGCGTCGAGACCGGGCAGCACGATGGTGAAGGTGGTACCGACGCCGGGTTCGCTCTCGACCCTGAGTTCGCCGTGCATCGACGCGATCAGGTGCCGGCTCTCGTAGGCGCCGATACCCATGCCGGCCTTGCCCTTGGTCGTGTCGAAGGGCTTGAACAGCCGATGGTGGATGAAATCTCTGTCCATGCCGCAGCCGGTATCGGCGATCAGCGTGTGAACTTGCGCGTCCCGCACTTCGACGCTGACCGTCACCCGGCCCTCGGGCGCGGTCGCCTCGATGGCATTCTGCAACAGATGTTGCACCACCGAAAGCAAGGATTCCCGCGCGGCACGCACCGCCACGGGTCGCTCCGGGGGCAGGAAGCGGGGGCAGGGACGGGCGCCCTCGCGACTGGCCACCGCCTGTTCGAGCAGGGCCACGAGGTCCACGGCGTCCGCGCTCACCACTTCCGCCTGGCGCTGGCGCAGGCTCGCCAGCATGCGGTTCATCTTGGTCACGGCGTCGCCGACGGTGGTGAAGGCGTCGGCGATGAATTCCGGGTTCTGGCCGTGCCGACGCGCATTGGTGACGATGAGCGAGAGCTGCGCGACGACGTTCTTCAGATCGTGCACCAGGAAGGCCGACAGGCGGTTGAAGGTCTCGAACTGGCGCGCCTCGGACAGCGCGTCGCTGGCGCGCAGCAGGGCGAGATAGCTGGCCGCCTGGCGCGCGACCGTGCCCAGCAGGTTCAGATCCTCCCAGTCGTAGGGCTGGCCGCTGCGCGCCTCGGCGATGGCGAGCAGCGCGAGGACCTCCTCGCCGTGCACGATGGGCACCACCAGCGCGAGGCGCGGCATGTCGACCAGCAGCGCCGGCGCGGCGCGCAGTTCGCTGCTCTCGATGGCGGCTTCGTCCTGCATGTCCCACAGCCGGGGCTCGGCGAGCAGCGCCGCCACGAAAGGATTGGTCGCGTCGAGTTCCTGGTCCAGCCCCTCGTACATGCCGACCGTCGCAGCGACCGCGAAGCTGCCCGAGGTGGTGCGATACCACAACACGCCGCCCGGGCTGTCCACCAGGTCGCAGACCACGCCGAGGATGGTCTGGTGCAGCGAGTCCGGCTCGAGCGTGGTGCGCGCCAATGCCTGGGTGAAGTTCAACCACTCCTGCCCGTACTCGTACTTGTTGCGATAGAAGTGCCGGGCGACGAACAGCTTGAGCCGTGAGCGCAGCTGGGTGGAAAAGATCAGCGCCAGGAACAGCAGCGTCGCGGCCGCCAGGAAGGCGGCGGTCAGGGCCCTGCCCCATTCGCCGCCGACCGCCTGGATGTAATAGCCGGCCGCGGCGATGACCATCAGGTAGGCGCCGGCCGCGATCAGCACCACGGCGTGGAACACCACGTGGCGCGAGACGAAGATCGACAGGTCCCAGCGGCGGTTGCGCGCCGCCGAGATCGCGATCATCGGCGTCACCAGCGCGTTGATCGCGCCGCGCGAGGACCACAGCACCGGGTCGATGCGGTTGAACAGCGCGGCGTCGGCGTAGAGATAGAAATCGTAGATGTAGAGCAGGCCGACACCGAAACACAGGTGCTTGAGCGCCCAGCGCGAATCGCGCGCGGTGTTGCGGAAGACCTGCTCGATGAGCACCAAGGTGCCGAGCGCGACCAGCAGCACGGTGCAGAAGAACAGCTTGCCGAGCCCCTCGGGATCGAGTCCGAACAGGGCGGCCAGCGGCGCGGCGCCGAGCGCGAGCGCCATGCCGGCCACCGCGGCCAGCCCGAGCACGCGCACACCGAGGCGCACGCCGTGGCGGAAGCCATCGTCGCTGACGGTCGCGAGCAGGCGGGCGAAGAAGGCGAGCCACGCGAGGTCGCGCAGGAGTTCCGCGGCGAACAGCACACCCGGCAGCGCGGCGGGGTCGGCGGCGAAGCGGTAGGTGACGGCCTGCAGCCCCAGCCAGCCGGCCGAGGCCATGCAGGCCAGCATGAGGGCGCGGCCGACCGGGTTCTGGCGCGACAGGGAGCGCAGCAGCACCAGCAGCACGGCGAAGGCCGTTGCCCCGAGTGCGCCGCAGAGCGCCGCGATGGTGGTCATGCCGGTCCCCAGGCAGGCTCGATGGCGCGCGCGCCCCGCGTGGTGCCCGCGAAGCAGCCCGCGCCCGGAATCACGGGAGGGCGGTCGCGCGCCTCAGCGCGCGCCCTTGCGCCAAAGTATAACTTGGATGGTCTGCAGCAGGATGTTGATGTCGAGGAACAGGCTGTAGTTCTTCAGGTAGTAGAGGTCGTACTGCAGCTTCTCGCGCGCGTCGGCCACCGAGGCGCCGTAGGGATAGAGGATCTGTGCCCAGCCGGTGATGCCCGGCTTCACGTAGTGACGCAGGTCGTAATAGGGAATGGCGCGCGCCAGTTCGGCGACGAACTGCGGACGTTCCGGCCGCGGGCCGACGAAGCTCATGTCGCCCTTCAACACGTTGATCAGCTGCGGCAGTTCGTCGATGCGGGTCTTGCGGATGAAGCTGCCGATGCGGGTCACGCGCATGTCGTTGGCGAGCGCCCAGACCGCGCCGTTGGCCTCGGCGTCCTGGCGCATGCTGCGGAACTTGAGCAGGGTGAAGACGCGGCCGCGCCGGCCGACCCGCTCCTGGCGATACAGCACCGGGCCGCCCGACTCCAGATAGATGGCCGCCGCGGTCACCGCCATGAGCGGCAGCGCGGCAAGCAGGAACAAGGCGCTTACCACGATGTCCAGCACGCGCTTCTCGGTGCTGCGGAGCACGGCCTGGGTGAAGCCGTCGGCGAAGATGACGTTGCTCGGGTGCAGCGCGTCGAGCTGGATCTTGCCGAGCTGGCGCTCGTGGAAGTCGGCCGCCTGCATGATGTCGAGCCCCGACATCTTGCATTCCAGGATGTCGTCCACCGGCAGGCCCTTGCGGCGATCGTCGGTCGCGACCACGATCTCCTGCACGTCGAGGTCCTCGGCCAGCGCGCGCAGGCTGCGCTGCCCCAGGGTGTAGATGCGATCGCTCTGCACGCGGCGTTCGTCGCCCCCCAGGTCGACGAAGCCGACCACCAGCGCGCCGACCTGGGTCGGGCTGCGCTTAAGCTCATCGATCTGTCGCGCGCGCTCACCGACGCCCAGCACCAGCACGCGCTGGCGCTGGTCGATGTCGTCGCCCGCCACGCAGATCAGCCGGCAGCTGGCGATGCTGATGAACGAGCAGATGAGCGCGGTGGCGAAGATCGCCCTCCCGACCATGAGGTCCGGCACCAGCAGGTAGATGGTGCCCATCACCAGGAATCCGCAGACGAAGCTGAGCCCCAGTCGCAGGATCAGCGCGCTCGGCCGTGTGTGCTGGTCGCGGTGGTAGAGGCCCATCGCGGTCATGCCGAGCACGATGGCCGCGACGAACACCAGCGCCTGGCTCCACAGCGGCAGGCTCTCGGCGCCGCCGAGGGCGCTGCCGCCGAGTTGGAAGGTCGCGCCGAGGTAGATCGAGACGAACAGGATGAGGATTTCCGCGAGACCCAGGAGCACCAGGGAACGCGGGACGTAATGCCGGAAGATTCTGAACATGCTGCTCTAGTGCCCAGTCGGTCGTTGTGCCAGTTCGAACGCCGTTAGTGCGTGCAGCGTCTCGGTCGGCGGTACCCGCCGTGCGCTGCGCGTCATTTATATGCCGGTCAAGGCAAGTGATGTGCCAGGGTATCGATGCAAGGCGCGAGGACCTTTAGTCGTCCTCATCTCGGGGACGCACATTCTTTGATTTTCAGCGGCTTGATTCAAGGTGAGCATGCACGCCGGCGATCTCGGGCACGGACGGCGGCGCCCCGTGGTGGCGCCGCCGGGGACTGTTCTGTCGTCACGAGGCGACAGATGCGGGCTCGGAGAGGTGCGCCGCGAGCGCGTCCAGCAGGATCTGCTTCTTGATGGGCTTGGTCAGGTGATCGTCGCAACCGGCCGCGCGGCTCGCGTCCATGTCCTCCTTGACGGCGTTCGCGGTCAGCGCGATCACCGGGGTGCGCGCGCGGCCCTGCGCCTGTTCGAAGGCTCGGATGGCGCGCGTCGCGGCGTAGCCGTCCATCACCGGCATCTGCACGTCCATCAGCACCAGGTCGAAGGCCTCCGCCTGGAAACGCGCCACCGCCTGCGCGCCGTCCTCGGCTTCGACCAGCAGGTAACCCGTCTGGCGCAGGTAGGCCTTGATGAGCAGGCGGTTGTCGGGATTGTCCTCGACCAGCAACACGCGCGCGGCGCGACGGTACAGGGAGGGTGCGACCGTCACGGGCGGCGCGGCCGTCGGCGCCTCCACCAGCGCATCCAAGGCGCCGAGCAGGGCGCCACGCTTCAGCGGCTTGACCAGGTAGGTGACGGCCGCGAGTCCCTGCACCGCCTCCACGCCCGCCGCCACGGCGGACGGCGTGAACAGCAGCACGACGCGGGTCGCATCGCCGCGCGCGCGCAGGGCGCCGGCCAGCGCGCCAGGGCGCGGCTCGACCTGGCCATCGACCAGCACGGCCGCAAAGGGCCGCCCGGCGGCGCGCGCCGCCAGCACGCTTACCTCGGCCTCGTCGACCGTGGCGCACTGCTCGCAGTGCTGCCCCCAGGCCGCCAGCAGGCGCGCGAGCGCGGCGCGCCCCGCCGGTTCGGCGCCGACCAGCAGCAGGTGCAGGTCGGTGGCCAGCCGCGGTCGCGCCGGGGGCGGCGCAGGGGCCACGGACGCGAGCCTCACTTCGAACTGGAACACGCTGCCCTGCCCTTCGACGCTCTCCACCCAGATGCGTCCGTCCATCATTTCGACCAGGCGCCGGCAGATGGCGAGACCGAGCCCCGTGCCGCCGTAGCGGCGCGTGATGGAGCTGTCCACCTGGGTGAAGCTGCCGAAGATGCTCTCCAGCTTGTCGGCGGGAATGCCGATGCCGGAATCCTCGATCTCGAAACGCAGCAGCGTGGCATCGTCGACATCCTGGCCGCGGGCGCGCACCACGATTGCGCCCTGGGCCGTGAACTTGGTGGCGTTGCCGATCAGGTTCAGTAAGACCTGGCGCAGGCGGCCTGGATCGCCCCGCACCGCCGCCGGCAGCTCGGCATCGGCGTCGATCACCAACGCCACGCCGCGCCCGTCGGCCTTCAGGGCGTGGATGTCCACCGCCTGTTCCAGGATGGCGAGCGGATCGAACTCGATGGCCTCGAGCTGCAGCTGCTCGGCTTCGATCTTCGAGAGATCGAGTATGTCGTTGACCAGGCCGAGCAGCGCCTCGCCGGCGTTGCGGAACACGCCCACGTAGTTCTCCTGTTCGTGGGACAGGCGCGACTCGGACAGGAGCTCCGCCATGCCGATGATGGCGTTCAAGGGCGTGCGGATCTCGTGGCTCATGCTCGCCAGGAAGTCGGACTTGACGCGCGACGCCTCCAGCGCCTGGTCGCGGGCGACGGCGAGCTCGCGCGTCTGCTGCCGCACCTGTTCCTCGATCACGCGATTGCGCGCCTCGAGTTCACGCGCCTGCAGATCGCGTGCGCGGGCGAGCGCCACCAGCAGCAGCGTCACACCGACACCGAGCACCGCCGCCACCAGTACAAGTCCCGAATCGATGCCGCTCCAGCGCAGTTCGCGGGTCGTGACCAGGCGCGCCGACAGGCGATTCAGCCGCACCGGGCTGTCTTCCTTGAGCGATTCCACCACCCAGTCGCTGGCGTCGTCGGCGCCCGCCGCGGCACGGGTGTAGGCGAGCTGGCGGCCAGCCACGCCCTCGGACTCGGTGTAGAAGACGATCGCGATGCTCGGATCGACCGATTGCGCGCCGACCAGGCCGGCGAGATCGAGCGTCAGCACCGCGCAGTCATAACCCGCGTCGGGCGCGCCGCTGGCCGCCAGCGGTTGCACCAGGAACAGCGAACGCTGCAGCTCCGGCCCGTCGCGCGGTACCAGCGGCACGGCCGCCTCGCGGCCGACCGCGGCGTCGACCGTCTCCCGCGCGCGCTCGTCGACGGCAAGCAGCCGCAGCACCTCGTCGGCCCGAGTACGGCCAGCCTGCTGCACGATGCGCGCGCCGCCCGGCTCGACGCGGATGTGCGCCATGCCGGAGATGAACTCGTAGCGCGCCAGCGTGCCCTCGATGTAGTGCTGGAACTGCTCGGCGTCCTGGCCGCGCTCGGCGGCGACGAAGCTCGCGAGCCCGGCGACGATGGCGTCCGCGGTGCGCACGTTGGCGCCCACTTCGTTGCGCACCGCGATGGTGTTGAAGGTGAAATCGCGCGTCGCGCTCTTCAGCGCGTTGTTCCAGGCGAGCACCACCAGCACGCAGGAGAACGATACGCCCAGCGCCGCGGCGACGAAGTAGAAGAGCGCGGAAGAGGAATGGCGCTGCACGTCTGCGCCCTGCGTGGCGGGCTAGTCGCCCACCACGACGTCGATGCGCGCGAGGTAGTCGGCCAGCGCCGCGATGCCGGCCTCGATCTCCGCGCCGTCGGTCGCCAGCGCGGCGCGCTCGATGTGCGCGCCGATGTCGGTGATGGCATCGAAGCCGTAGCCGCCGCCGGCGCCCTTCATGCTGTGGCCGATGAGGCGCACCTCGGCGAAGGCGCCCGCCGCCAGCAGCGCGCGCAGCTTGTCGACATCGCGCCGGCGGTTGTCGAGGAAGCCCGGCACCAGTTCCGCGATGTCGGGATCGATGGCGATGGTGATGCGCTCACTCATACCTCGCTCCCCACGTGGCCGCGGCCGCCCTGGCGATTCACTGCTCGTCGCCGCCGTCACGATAGCTGGCCGCGTCCAGATCGTACTGGTTCAGCAGCTTGTAGAACTCGGTGCGGTTGCGTCCGGCGATGCGCGCCGCGTTGGCGACATTGCCGCCACTGATGCGCAGCACGCTGACCAGGTAGTTGCGCTCGAAGTCGGCCTTGGCGTCCTTCAAGGTCTTCATCTGCGCGGGCCGCTGGCGCAGCGCGCGCTGCGCCATGGCGAGCGGAATGATGTCGCCGGTGTAGAGCGTCGCGCAGAGCTCCACCGCGTTCGCGAGCTGCCGGATGTTACCCGGCCAATCGGAGGCCGCCAGGTAGGTTGTGGCGTCCGGCGCGAAGCGCTTCTTCGGCGTGCCGGCGCGCTGCGCGTGCAGCGCGAGGAAATGCTCGAGCAGGAGCGGAATGTCCTCCGCGCGCTCGGCCAGGCGCGGCATCTTCAAGGGCACCACGTTCAGGCGGTAGTAGAGGTCCTCGCGGAACTCGCCTTTCTCGACCAGCGCCTCGAGGTCGTTGTGCGTGGCGGAGATGATGCGCACGTTGACCGGCATGCTCTTGACCGCGCCCACCGGCCGCACTTCGAAGTCCTGCAGCACACGCAGCAGCTTGACCTGCAGGCCGAGCGGCATGTCGCCGATCTCGTCCAGGAACAGGGTACCGCCGTCGGCCGCGAGGAACAGTCCATCGTGGCGGTTGTTGGCGCCGGTGAAGGCGCCCTTCTCGTGGCCGAACAGCTCCGACTCCAGGAGCTGCTCGGGAATGGCGCCGCAGTTGACGCCGATGAAGGGATGCTGGCGACGGCGACTGGCATCGTGGATGGCGCGCGCCAGGACTTCCTTGCCGGTGCCGGTCTCGCCGTTGATGAACACCGTCACGTCGCCCATCGCGACCAGTTCGGCCTGCTCCAGCAGTTCCGCCATCACGTCGCTGCGGTAGATGAGGTTGGCGCCGAAACGCGCATCACCGGCGCGACTGCGCGGGCGAATGTGCTTCATCACCTCGTCGAGAAAGGCCTGCTTGGCGATGGGCTTGGTCAGGAATGCCGAGGTGCCGAGGTGGGTGGCGCGCACCGCGTCGGGGATCTGCGCCGAACCGCTCAGCATGATGACCGGCGTGAGCGGGTTCTCGGCGTGGACGTGCGTCACCAGCGTCATGCCGTCCATCTCTTCCATGAACAGATCGGTCACCACGATGTCGGGCCGCGCGGCGGCCAGCTGGCGCAGGGCCTCGCTGCCCGAGGACGCGGTCAGCGCGGTGAAGCCGGAGGCGGACAGCCAGGCGGAGAGCAGCTTCAGCATGTCCTGGTCATCGTCGACCAGGAGCACCTTGCCGGCGTCGTGTCCGCCCTCGGCGATGGTCATGACCTCGCCCCGGCCGGGCGTCGGCGCCTCACTCGACCGTCACCGACTTGGCGAGGTTGCGCGGCTGGTCGACGTCGGCACCGCGAATAACGGCGACGTGGTAGGCCAGGAGCTGCAGCGGGATGGTGTAGACGATGGGTGCGATGGCATCGTCCACCGGCGACACGTCCAGCACGTGGATGTCGGGCTGACGGCCGACCTCGACGCGCGAATCGGCGAACAGGTAGAGCTGGCCGCCGCGGGCGCGCACTTCCTCCAAGTTGGACTTCAGTTTCTCCAGCAGCTGGTTGTTGGGCGCCACCGCGATGACCGGCATGTCTTCGTCGACCAGCGCCAAGGGGCCGTGCTTGAGCTCGCCCGCCGGGTAGGCCTCGGCGTGGATGTAGGAGATCTCCTTCAGCTTCAACGCGCCCTCCATCGCCACCGGGTACATCGACCCGCGACCGAGGAACAGGGCGTGATGCTTGTGCGCGAAGGCCTGCGAGAGATCGGCGATGCGATCGTTCAGCTCGAGCACGCCGTTCAGGCGCCCGGGCAGGGTTTCCAGCTGATGCACCAGCGCGCGCTCGGTCTCCTCGCTCATGCCGTGGCGACGGCCCAGCGCGATGACGAGCAGCATCAGGGCCACCAGCTGGGTGGTGAAGGCCTTGGTGGACGCCACGCCGATCTCCGGACCGGCGCGGGTCATGAGCACCAGCTCCGATTCGCGGGTGAGCGAACTCTCGGGCACGTTGCACACCGCGAGCGAATGGGCGTAGCCCCAGTGCTTGGCCTCGCGCAGGGCGGCGAGGGTGTCGGCGGTCTCGCCCGACTGCGAAATGGTGACGAACAAGGCGTCCGGCGTGACCACCGGGCGGCGATAGCGGAACTCGCTCGCGACCTCGACCGTGCAGGGTACGCCGGCCAGGCCTTCCATCCAGTAGCGCGCGACGAGGCCTGCGTGGTAGCTGGTGCCGCAGGCGACGATGGTCACCGACTTCACCCGGTCGAGCACCGCCGTCGCGCCGTAGCCGAAGGTCTCGTCCAGCACTCGACCGTGCTCGATGCGGCTCTCGAGGGTCTCGGCCACCGCGCGCGGCTGGGTGAAGATCTCCTTCAGCATGAAGTGCCGATAGCCGGACTTCTCGGCCGCGTCGGCCGACAGTTCGGACAGCGACTCGGCGCGCGTCACCGGCTTGCCGCCGGCGTCGAAGATACGCACCTGCTCGCGGGTGATCTCGGCCACGTCCCCCTCTTCGAGGAAGATGAAGCGCTGCGTGACGGGCAGGAGCGCGAACACGTCGGAGGCCACGAAGTTCTCGCCGATGCCGAGCCCGATCACCAGCGGGCTGCCGCGACGCGCGACCACCAGGCGATCGGTGCTGGTGGTCGAGAGCACGCCGAGCGCGTAGGCGCCCTCGAGGTCGGCGGTGGTGCGCTGCACGGCGGCCAGCAGGTCATCGCCCGCCTGCAGGTAGTCGTAGATGCGGTTGACCACCACCTCGGTGTCGGTGTCGGAGGTGAAGGCGTGGCCGGCGGCGGTGAGTTCCGCGCGCAGCCGTTCATGATTCTCGATGATGCCGTTGTGCACCAGCGCGACCGTTTCGCGACACACGTGCGGGTGGGCATTGCGGATGGAAGGCACGCCGTGGGTGGCCCAGCGCGTGTGCGCGATGCCGAGGCCGCCGGCGTGAGGCTCGTCCTGCAGCGCCTCTTCCAGCACGCGCACCTTGCCAGCCACCCGCACGCGCTGCACGGCGCCGTCCTTGACCGTGGCGATGCCGGCCGAGTCATAGCCGCGATACTCGAGGCGCTTCAGCCCTTCGACCAGGATCGGCGCGACGTCGCGCTGGGCGACAGCTCCCACAATTCCACACATGTCTGTTCTACTTCCCGCCTCTGCTGTTGATCATGGGCGCGGCCGCGCCTTGAGCCGCGGCTCCCCCGGCAACTGCAACTGGTCGGCGATCCAGGCCCTGGCCTGCATGGTCTGGTTCGGCGTGATCTGATGCTCGACCATTTCCAGGTACTCGCGCGCTCGACCGTTACCCTGGCTCACCGCCTGGAACAGCCACGCATAGGCCGTGACGTTATCGCGCGGCACTCCCCAGCCGCGCAAGTACAGCACGCCCAGGTTGCGCTGCGCGTCGGCGTTCGCCGCCCGTGCCGCCCGTTCGAACCAGACCGCGGCCTGGGCGAAATCCCGCGGGACCCCGAGGCCGAGATAGTAATGAACGCCAACGAAGTTGATTGCGGCACTGTCGCCATTATCGGCGCGGCGCAGAAAGGACTTGAAAGCTCGGTCGTAATGCCCGTTGCGAAAAGCGGCATAGGGATCGTCCCCTGCACCGCAGGCGGCGAGCGCGAGGACGAGGAGCAGCAGGCTGCCGGCGCCGAGGCGGAACGAGGGAGCGAGTGCACGGCGCGGCGCGGCGCGGGTCGGCGCCGAGGCGTCGCTGCTCGAGGAACGGAACACAGCGCGCTTCAACCAGCTACCTGCCAATGTCGATTGAATGGTCGGGGCGAGAGGATTCGAACCTCCGACCCTCTGCACCCCATGCAGATGCGCTACCAGGCTGCGCTACGCCCCGACGAGCTTCAAAATCGACGCTGAGCCCGGCGGAGCGCCGGGCGGGTAAAGGTTAGTTGGAATCGACGCGGATGACCACCCATTTGTGCACCGGGCCGGGTCGCGTGGCGCGCCCGGTGCGCGACGCCGGGTCAGCGTCGCAGAATGTCCAGCACCTCTTCGAGTTCGATGCGCAGCTGGCGCACGATCTGCTGACTCATGCTCGAATCAGCCTTGACCTCGTCGCCAGAGAGCTTCTGACGCGCGCCGCCGATGGTGAATCCGTGCTCGTAGAGCAGGCTGCGGATCTGACGAATGAGGATGACGTCCTGACGCTGGTAGTAGCGCCGGTTGCCGCGCCGCTTGATCGGCTTCAGTTGCGGGAACTCCTGTTCCCAATAGCGGAGCACGTGCGGCTTGACCGCACACAGTTCACTCACTTCGCCAATGGTGAAGTAGCGCTTGCCAGGAATGACGGGCAGTTCGTTATTGTTCGATGCTTCCAGCATAGGCTTCTACTCGGGCTTTTAGTTTTTGGCCGGGTCTGAACGTCACGACGCGACGCGCAGTGATGGGAATCTCCTCACCGGTCTTGGGATTTCGTCCCGGCCGCTGGTTTTTGTCACGAAGATCGAAGTTGCCAAATCCGGAAAGTTTGACCTGCTGCCCTGCTTCCAGAGACATGCGGATTTCTTCGAAGAAGGCCTCGACAAGTTCCTTGGCCTCGCGCTTGTTGAGGCCCAGGTCCTCAAACAGACGCTCGGCCATCTCGGCTTTCGTCAACGCCATCAGAATTAGTCCCTCAAGGTTCCCCCAAGGCGCTCGCGCAGCTGCACGAGGACCCGCCTTACCGCTTGCTCGACTTCGTCGTCGGTAAGAGTGCTCGAAAGGGCCTGAAAGATCAAGCCTAAAGCCAGGCTTTTTTTGCCCGAATCAATGCCTTGGCCTCGATACACGTCAAATAACTCAAGGTCACGCAGGAGCGCGCCCGCGGCTTCGCGAGCCACCGCCAGGCAGTCTGCGGCGTGCACGGCTTCGTCGACCACCACGGCGAGATCGCGGCGTACCGCCGGAAAGCGCGAGATGGGCTGGAACTGCGCGACCGGCGCCTCGCTCTCCACGTCTGCGACAATCTCGAACAAGAACAGCGGCTTGTCGAAACCGAGCCGCGCGCCGAGGGCCGGATGCAGCATACCGGCGTGGCCCAGCACCCGGCCGTCCCGTACCAGCGCGGCGCATTGCCCCGGATGCAGGGCGGCATGGGTCGCGGGCGCGAACTCGACCTGGTTCTGATCCAGGATCTGCAAAACCGCCTCAACATCTTGTTTGAGGTCGAAAAAGTCGCAGTCCCGCGCATTCTCCAGCCAGTGCTGGCGGCGTGCGGCACCGGTGCGCAGACCGGCGAGTTGGTCGAACTGGCGCAGGTCGGCGCCGTCTCCCTGAAAGACCATGCCGATTTCGAACAGGCGGATGTCGTCGACCTGGCGATTGCGGTTGTGCAGCGCCGCCTGGACCAGCCCAGGCCACAGCGAACGGCGCATCAGCGACATTTCGCTCGAGATGGGATTGGCGAGCGCCAGCGACTCGGCGGAGGGCTCGAAGGCGCGCGCGAGCGAGGGCTCGATGAAGCTGTAGGTGATGGCCTCGAAATACCCGCGGGCCGCCAGCAAACCGCGCGTGCGCGTGTCACGCCGCGAGGCCGCGTCGACGCTCGCTGGCCGACCCGCGGTCAGCGGCAGGCGCACGGGTATGTGCTCGTAGCCGTTGACCCGCGCCACTTCCTCCACGAGGTCGGCTTCCAGCGTGACGTCGAAGCGGCTGGGCGGCACGTCGACCTGCCAGGGCAGGCCTCCGTCGTCCACCTGCATGCCGAGGTTGCGCAGGATGGCGACGATGCGCGGCGCTTCGATCGTCACGCCGAGCAGGCGCTCCACCTTGGCAGGGTGAAAGGCGATGCGCACCGGCGGTCGCTCGGCGGCCGGGACGCGGGTCACCACACAGGGACCGGGCGTGCCGCCACAGATGTCGAGGATCAGTGCGGTGGCGCGCTCCACCGCCCGCGCCTGTCCGCTCGGATCGACACCGCGCTCGAAACGCTGCGAGGCGTCGGTGTGCAGCTTGTAGCGGCGTGCCGCGCCCGCCAGCCGGATGGGATCGAAGTAGGCGCTCTCGAGGAACACCGCCGTGGTACCGTCCGACACCGCGGTCGAGGCGCCGCCCATGATGCCGGCGAGCGCGATCGGGCCGCTCGTGTCGGTGATGAGCAGGCTGCCGGACGCGAGTTCGAGCGCGTTGCCGTCGAGCAGCACGATGGATTCGCCGGCCGCCGCCTCGCGCACCACCACCGGGGCGGCGAGCTTGGCGAGGTCGAAGGCGTGCATCGGCTGACCGAGTTCCAGCATCACGAAGTTGGTCACGTCGACCAGCGGATGGATGCAGCGCACCCCGGAGCGGCGCAGCTTCTCCGCCATCCACAGCGGCGTACGGGCGCGCGGATCCAGGCCCGTGATCACTCGTCCGGCGTAGCTCGCGCAGCTGGCCGGCGCGTCGAGTCGCACTTCCACCGCGGCCTCGCAGGCCGGCGTGACGGGCGGCACGGTCGGCGGCGGCACGCGGTGGTCATGCAGCGCGCCGAGATCGCGCGCGACACCGAGTACGGACAGGCAGTCGCCGCGATTCGGCGTGAGGTTGATTTCGAGGATGACGTCGTCGAGGGCCAGCGCGGCATGCAGCGCTTCACCAGGCCGCGCGTCGGTCTGCAGTTCGACGATGCCTTCGGCATCGTCGCCAAGCCCGAGTTCGGCCATGGAGCACAGCATGCCGCGCGACGTCACGCCGCGAATCGTCGTCTCGCTGAGCACCCGGCCATCGCCGATCGCCGCGCCCGGCGGCGCATAGGCGGTCTTGAGGCCGGCCCGCACGTTCGCCGCGCCACACACCACCTGGTGACTGGCCAGCCCATCGAACACTGTGCAGACGCTCAATGAGTCGGCATCGGGGTGGCGCGCCGTCGCGCGTACCTCGGCCACCAGCACGCCCGACAGCGCGGGCCCCGCCGGCGTCATGCCGTCGATCTCGAGACCCGCGAGGGTCAGACGCTCGGCTAGCGCCCCCCGGTCCACGCCGGGCTCGAACCATTCACGCAACCATCGTTCGCTGAGTTTCATCGGGCTCTGCCGTGTCGCGCGCCGCGCTCAGGCGAACTGGCGCAGGAACTGGATATCGTTTTCGTAGAACAGCCGCAGGTCGGAAATGCCATGACGCAGCATGGTCAGGCGCTCGACACCGAGGCCGAAGGCGAAGCCCGTGTAGCGCTCGGGGTCGATGCCGACGTTGTTCAGCACGTTCGGATGCACCATGCCGCAGCCCATCACCTCGAGCCAGTTGCTGATGCCGTGGCGCGACTCGAGCTTGATGTCGACTTCCATGGACGGCTCGGTGAACGGGAAGTAGGACGGCCGATAGCGGATCTGCAGGTCGTCGCGCGCGAAGAAGGTCTTCAGGAACACGTCCAGCGTGCCCTTCAGATCCGCCATGGTCACATGCTCGTCGATGCACAGCCCCTCGACCTGGTGAAACATCGGCGAGTGGGTCTGGTCGTAGTCGCAGCGGTAGACCCGGCCGGGCGCGATGATGCGCAGGGGTGGCGCGCTGTGCTCCATGACCCTGATCTGCACTGGCGAGGTGTGCGTGCGCAGGAGCCGGCCGTCAGCCAGATAGAAGGTGTCGTGCATCGCCCGCGCCGGATGATGGGCGGGAATGTTGAGCGCCTCGAAGTTGTGGTAATCGTCTTCGATCTCGGGCCCGCGCGCGACGTCGTAGCCAGCGTGCCGGAAAATGCTCTCGATGCGCTCGATGACCAGGCTGACGGGGTGCAGCCCGCCGCTGACATCGCCCCGCCCGGGCAAGGTCACGTCGATGCGCTCGTCGCGCAGACGTTGCTCGAGGCGCGCGGACTCCAGCGCCTCGCGCCGAGCATCGACCAAGCCGCTGACCCTGTCCTTTGCGTCATTGATCGCCTGGCCGAAAGCCGGGCGCTGCTCGGCCGGCAGGCTGCCCAGGGTCTTCAGCAGCGCGGTGATGCGCCCCTTCTTGCCCAGGAAGTGCACGCGCAGTTCGTCCAGCGCGGCCAGGTCGGCCGCCGCCGCCAGCGCGGTGCCGGCTTCTTCAACGATGACTTCGATGTCGCTCATGACGGGGGCATTCGAGGACCACAAACAGAAAGGGGAAAGGCGAACCTTTCCCCTTCAGGGCAACGCGGGACCGACCTCAGCCGGCCAGCGCGAGCTTGGAGCGTTCCGCGAGCGCGCCGAAGGCGCCGAGGTCGTGCACCGCGAGGTCGGCCAGGACCTTGCGGTCGACCTGCACCCCGGCGCGCGCCAGGCCGTTGATGAAGCGCGAGTAGCTCAGGCCGAAACCGCGGGCCGCCGCGTTGATGCGGACGATCCACAGGGCGCGGAACTGCCGCTTGCGCTGGCGACGATCCCGATAGGCGTACTGCCCGGCCTTGATGACAGCCTGCTTGGCGACGCGATAGACGTTCTTGCGACGCCCGCGGTAGCCCTTGGCCTGTTCGATGACTTTCTTGTGCCGGGCATGCGCCTGGACACCACGCTTGACTCGTGCCATTGCTGACTAATCCTTAAACCGCTAGACCATTCACAGACCGGGCAGCATCTGACGCACCGCCGCTTCGTCGGCGTGTGCGATCAGGGCGCCGTGGCGCAGCTGCCGCTTACGCTTGGGGCTCTTCTTGGTCAAGATGTGATTCTTGAACGACTGGCGGCGCTTGATACGGCCGCTACCGGTCTTGGAAAACCGCTTCGCCGCGCCACGATTGCTCTTCAATTTCGGCATTACCCACTACTCCACTGCCCGCTAGCTGCGTTTTGGCGCGATGACCATGACCATCTGTCGCCCTTCCAGCTTCGGAAATTGCTCCACGTTGCCCAATGGCCCCAGGTCGCTCTCCACCCGTTTCAGCATTTGTGAACCGAGTTCCTGGTGGGCCATCTCCCGCCCTCGAAAACGCAGCGTCACCTTCACCTTGTCACCAGTCTCGAGGAAGCGCTTCAGATTCCTGAGCTTGATCTGGTAATCCCCTTCGTCCGTGCCAGGTCGGAACTTGATTTCCTTGACCTGGATCTGCTTCTGCTTGCGCTTCGCGGCGTGACGTTTCTTGCTCAGATCAAACAGGAACTTGCCGAAGTCCATCACCCGGCACACGGGTGGGTCAGCAGTCGGCACGATCTCGACCAGGTCGAGTTCGTGGATTTCTGCCTCGCGGCGCGCGGCGTCGATGGTGACGATACCGAGGTTCTCACCCTCGGCGCCGATCAGGCGCACTTGAGGAGAGTTGATGTCCCCGTTGACCCGGTTCTTCTTGTCGGCGGCTATACCTCAATCCTCCAAAGTGCTGTGGCCGCGCTGCGCAACTTCGTTGCGGAGCCGCGAGCAGAACGCCTCGAGGGACATTTCCCCCAGGTCGGCGCCGCTCTGCGCTCGCACGGACACGGTTTTATTGCCCATTTCCCGCTCGCCTACGACGAGGAGGTAGGGGATGCGCTGCAAGGTGTGCTCGCGGATCTTAAGCCCGATCTTCTCGTTTCTCAAGTCCGCGTCGCAGCGGAATCCTTGATTTTTCAGGGTTTCCGCAACCTCTTCGGCCCA
>JBFWYG010000022.1:55104-59767 GCA_050186725.1 Gammaproteobacteria bacterium
TGGACGATGCCGAGCTCCGCGAGGCGGAACGGCAGGTCGCGGTAGCTGCGCAGGCCATTGTTGAAGATCTGCACGTGGCCCGGGCAGTTCATCGGCTTGACCGCGTACTCGCGGTTCTCGGACTGCGTCGCGAAGATCATGTCGTGGAACTTGTCCCAGTGCCCGGACTTCTCCCACAGCGAGCGATCCAGCACCTGCGGGGTGTGGACTTCCTGGTAGTCGGCGTAGCACACGTCGCGGATGTAGCGCTCGACCAGGCGGTAGAGCACCCAGCCCCTCTGGTGCCAGAACACCATGCCCGGCGCCTCTTCCTGGAAGTGGAACAGGTCCAGGCTGCGGCCGAGCTTGCGATGATCGCGCTTCTCCGCTTCCTCGATGCGCTTCAGATAGGCGGCGAGGTCCTTCTTGTCGGCCCAGGCGGTGCCGTAGATGCGCTGCAGGACTTCGTTGTTCGAGTCGCCGCGCCAGTAAGCGCCGGCGATCTTCGTCAGCTTGAAGGCCTTCAATCGCCCGGTGCTCGGCACGTGCGGCCCGCGGCACAGGTCGGTGAAATCGCCCTGCCCGTAGAGCGAGATTTCCTGGTCGGCCGGAATGGAAGCGATGATCTCGGCCTTGTAGTGCTCGCCCAAGCCCTTGAAATAATCGACCGCCGCGTCACGCGCCATGACGCTGCGTTGCACGGGAATGTCGGCCTCGGCCAGTTCCTCCATGCGCTTTTCGATGCGCTCGAGGTCTTCCGGCGTGAACGACCGCTCGTAGGCGAAATCGTAATAAAAGCCGTCCTCGACCACCGGGCCGATGGTGACCTGGGCGCTGGGATAGAGTTGCTTCACCGCCTGCGCCAACAAGTGCGCGGTGCTATGGCGGATGATCTCGAGTCCCGCCTCGTCCTTGGGCGTGATGATGGCGAGGTGGCAGTCCTCGGCGATGGCGAACGAGGTATCCACCTCGCGGCCATCGACTCGCCCGCCGAGCGCGGCCTTGGCGAGGCCGGGCCCGATGGCTGCGGCCACCTCGGCCACGGTCACGGGCGCGTCGAACCGGCGCTGGCTACCGTCGGGAAGGGTGATTTGCGGCATGATCGTTCTCCGTGGCCTGTACGAGCGGCCATCGAAAGGGCGGGACGCGCCATCCTGGCAACCGCAGCTGGGCGGCGCGCGACGTGCTCACCAGTGCACGTTCGCCGCCGCTTCGCGGCAGGTCGTGAATGCTCGACCCGCGAGGTCTGATTGGTAGGCGCGATTGGATTCGAACCAACGACCCCCACCATGTCAAGGTGGTGCTCTAACCAGCTGAGCTACGCGCCTGTCGTTCGGCCTTCGCATTGTCGGCACGGGCCGGTACACATTGACCGGGACATGTTCCGTACCGCGAAGGGGCGCAAAGAATACACAAATCGCGCCACTGTCACCAGCCGCGCGGAGCGGCCTGGCTCAGTCCGCCGACACCGCCGGCATGTCGAGGACGGTGCGCTTGATGCCGGCGATCTCGTCGCGCAATCGGGCGGCCTCCTCGAACTCGAGGTCGCGGGCGTGGCGGTACATGCGCTCCTCGAGTTGCTTGACCTTCTTCAACGCACCCTCCTCGCTCAGGCCGGCGTAGGGTGCGCGCTTCTCGGCCGCCGCGCGCTGTGCCTGGGCGCGCCGCGGCTGCCCGGCCGCCGGTCCGTAGGCGCCCTCCATGATGTCCGCGACCTGCTTGCTGATGCCGGTAGGCGTGATGCCGTGCTCGGCGTTGAACGCGATCTGTACTTCACGCCGCCGTTCCATCTCCTCCATGGCGCGCTGCATGGAACCGGTGACGCTGTCGGCATACATGATGGCGCGGCCCTCCAGGTTGCGCGCCGCCCGCCCGACGGTCTGGATGAGCGAGCGATCGGAGCGCAGGAAGCCCTCCTTGTCGGCGTCCAGGATCGCCACCAGCCCCACCTCCGGCAGGTCCAGCCCCTCACGCAGCAGGTTGATGCCGACCAGCACGTCGAATTCGCCGAGGCGCAGGTCGCGCAGGATCTCGACCCGCTCGACCGTGTCGATGTCCGAGTGCAGGTAGCGCACCCTGACCCCGTGCTCACCCAAGTAGTCGGTCAAATCCTCGGACATGCGCTTGGTCAGCGTGGTCACCAGCACCCGTTGCCCGAGTGCGACGCAGGCGTTGATCTCGGACAGCAGGTCGTCCACCTGGCTGCCGGCAGGCCGCACCTCGACCTGGGGATCGATGAGCCCGGTCGGCCGCACGACCAGCTCCACCACCCGGCCGGCATGCTTCCCCTCGTAGCCGCCCGGCGTCGCCGAGACGAAGATCATCTGCGGCGCGAGCCGCTCCCACTCCTCGAACTTGAGCGGCCGGTTGTCCAGCGCCGAGGGCAGGCGAAAGCCGTACTCGACCAGGTTCTCCTTGCGCGAGCGGTCGCCGCGGAACATGCCGCCGAGCTGCGGAATGGTGACGTGGCTCTCATCGATGACCATCAGCGCGTTCTTGGGCAGGTATTCGAACAGCGTCGCCGGCGGCTCCCCCGCCGCGCGCCCGGACAGGTGTCGGCTGTAGTTCTCGATGCCGTTGCAGTAGCCGAGTTCGGCCATCATTTCGAGGTCGAAACGCGTGCGCTGCTCGAGCCGCTGCGCTTCCACCAGCTTGTTCAGGCCGCGCAGCTGCTCGAGCCGTTCCTTGAGCTCTTCCTTGATGGTCTCCACCGCGCGCAGCACGGTCTCGCGGGTGGTGACGTAATGGGACTTGGGGTAGATGGTGTAGCGCGGCAGCTTGCGCACCACCTCGCCGGTCAGCGGATCGAACAGGGCGAGGCTCTCGACCTCGTCGTCGAACAACTCCACGCGCAGCGCGTCGCGCTCGGACTCCGCCGGGTAGATATCGATCACCTCGCCGCGCACGCGGTAGGTGCCGCGTTCCAGCACCACGTCGTTGCGCTTGTACTGCAGGGCGGTCAGGCGCCGCAGGATGGCGCGCTGGTCGATGATGTCGCCGCGCCGCAGGTGCAACACCATGGAGTGATATTCGTCGGGTTCGCCCAAGCCGTAAATCGCGGACACCGTCGCCACGATGATCACGTCGGTACGCTCGAGCAGCGCCTTGGTCGCCGACAGGCGCATCTGTTCGATGTGATCGTTGATCGAGGCGTCCTTCTCGATGTAGGTGTCGGACGCCGGCACGTAGGCCTCCGGCTGATAGTAGTCGTAGTAGGAGACGAAGTACTCGACGGCGTTGTGCGGAAAGAACTCGCGCATCTCGCCGTAGAGCTGCGCGGCCAGCGTCTTGTTCGGCGCCAGCACGATGGTCGGCCGCTGCACCGCCTCGATCACATTGGCGATGGTGAAGGTCTTGCCCGAACCCGTGACGCCCAGCAGGGTCTGGTGATAGAGCCCCGCCTCCAGCCCTTCGATCAGCTTGGCGATCGCTTCGGGCTGACCACCGGCAGGTGCGAATTGCGACACCAATTCGAACTTGCGGCTGGGCGGTCGTTCGTCGATATTGCTGCTCATCGGTCGGCGTGCTGGCGAGGTCGCGGCGGACCTCATCTTACACGACCCGCGGCAAGCCCATTCACTCGAGCCAGGAGCGTCGTCCCGGTGGACGTCAGACCTTCACAACGCGCGGCGAGCGTCAAGACCTCGCCGACCCTGGCGGTCGCCGCCGAGGCCGCGGCGCTGGCGCGCGCCGGCCGCGAGATCTTGAATCTCGCCGCCGGTCAGCCGGATTTCGACACGCCGGCGCACGTCAAGGACGCCGCCATCGCCGCGCTCGACGCGGAGTTCACCAAGTACACCGAGGTCGACGGCACGCCGGAACTCAAGGCCGCGATCCTGCGCAAGTTCGCGCGCGACAACGGCCTCAATTTCCGACCCGAGCACCTGCTGGTGTCCTGCGGTGGCAAGCACAGCCTGTACAACCTGATGCAGGCGCTGTTGAACGAAGACGACGAGGTGCTGATCCCGGCGCCCTACTGGGTGTCCTACCCTGACATGGCGCGGCTCGCCGGCGCCGACCCGGTGATCATCCGCACCAAGTTCAAGCAGCATTTCAAGATCACTCCGGAACAATTGCGCGGCGCGCTCGGTCCGCGCTCGCGCTTGCTGATCCTGAACAGCCCGGCCAATCCCAGCGGCGCGGTGTACAGCCATCGCGAGTTGGAGGCGCTCGGCGCCGTGCTGCTCGAGTTCCCGGAAGTGATCGTGGTCAGCGACGACATCTTCGAGCACGTGCGCTGGAACGGCGACGCCTTCGTCAACATCCTGAACGCCGTCCCGCGCCTGCACGAGCGCGCGGTGATCGTGAACGGCGTATCCAAGGCCTACGGCATGGCTGGCTGGCGTATCGGCTACGCGGCGGGCCCGGCGCCGCTGATCGCGGCGATGAAGAAGATCCAGTCGCAGAGCACGTCCAATCCGACCTCCATCGCGCAGGCCGCGGCCTGCGCGGCGCTGGATGGCGACCAGGCGTTCCTTGCAGAGCGCAACGCGGAATACCGGCGCCGTCACGATTTCGTGCTACGCGAGCTGGCGCTGATCCGGGGCGTGGACGTGCACCCCGCCGAAGGCAGCTTCTTCGTGTTCCCGGACATGCGCGGTGTCATCGACCGGCGCGGCGACATCGACGACGATGTCGCTCTCGCCGAGCTTCTGCTCGAGCAGGCGGGCATCGCGGTCGTGCC